>DATJZP010000108.1:0-4292 GCA_035498875.1 Myxococcota bacterium | reverse complement strand
CGAGATGTTCTTCATGAACAAGAGGAACCAGGGCAGGGTGGCCGTGATTCCGCCCAGCACGCCGATCACCGCCACGCGCCCGCCCGGGCGAGTCACCATGGCGGCCTGGGTGATCAGGTCCTCGCGGCCGACGGCTTCGATCGCGGCGTCCGCGCCGACCCCGTGAGTCAGCTCAAGCACGCGTTCGCCCAGATTCACCTTGGTCGGGTTCACCGCGTCGCAGCCGAGCTGGCGTGCGCGTTCGAGCCGGCCGTCGTCCAGGTCGACTGCGATCACGCGCGCGGCGCCGCGCAACAGGCAGGAGAGCTGCGCGAACGTGCCGACCGGGCCGCAGCCGAACACCACCACGGTGTCGCCGGGACTCACTTCAGCGAACTCGGCGCCCATGTAGCCGGTGGGCAGGATGTCGGTCAGGAAGAGCGCGTGCTCTTCCGACATCTCGGGCGGCACCTGGAACAGGTTGGTGTCGGCGTAGGGCACGCGCACCGCCTCGGCCTGGCCGCCCGGCAGCGCGGTCGAGAAGCCGAACACGTTGGTGGCGCCGCCGCCCGCGGTCATGACCTGGCAGCCGCTGAAGACGTTGCGCCGGCACAGCGCGCAGTGGCCGCAGCCGACCGTGCACGAGGTGAGCACCCGGTCGCCCTTCTTCACGGCCGTGACCCCGGGGCCGACCTCTTCCACGATGCCCAGGAACTCGTGGCCCACCGCGAACCCGCCGGCCGCCCCGATGCCCTCGGGCAGACCGCCGTGCCAGAGGTGCAGGTCCGAGCCGCAAATGGCCGTGCGAGTGACGCGCACGATCGCGTCGTTCTCGTTCAGGATCTTCGGGTCGGGCGTGGATTCGTACCGGAAGTCTTCTTTGCCGTGGTAGACGATGGCTTTCATGGGGCGATTCTGAACCAGCGGGGCGGCGGGTTCCAGCGGCCGAATTGCTAGTCTTCTCCCGCGTGAGCGCGGATCCGAAGTCGGTGCGGGTGACTCACGAGGGCATCCTGTCGCAGCTCTCGCGGCTGGGCTGGAGCACGCTCGTGCCGATCTCGATCTGGCGCAGCGACCGCCCGTGGAGCATCCGCAGCGTGCAGTGGTTCCTGTTCTTCACGCTGTTCCCGCTGTTCCTGGTGGGCTTCACGAACCTGGCGCGCTCGGACTTCCGCGACGTGACCTACCTGTTCGCGATCTACTTCGCGACCACCTGGGGGCTCGTGATCTGGCTGTTCGTGCGGCCGGAGAAGATCGGCATCCTCGACATCGTGCGCGTGTCGCTCTTCACCTCGATCACGGGCGTGTTCCTGGTGGTGCTGCTCTATCAGCTCCCGATCATGCGGCAGCTCGCGGGCGCGTCGCAGAACAGTGACTTCTTGAAGCGCGCGATCGGCACGTTCCTGGGCGTGGCCACGTCCGAGGAGGTCGTGAAAGCCATCCCGCTGCTCTGGATCTTCGTGCGCAACCGCGAGCCGGGGACGGTGCGCGAGATCACCTATCTGGGCTGTGTCTCGGGCTTCGCGTTCGGCGTGTCCGAGGCGGTGGCCTATTCGATGTTCTACGCGCAGACGGTGGCGCGCGGGCACATGCCGCTGGGCGTGTACGTGGTGGTGCAGCTCTCGCGCCTGATCACGCTGCCGCTCCTGCACGCGGTGTTCTCGGGCATCGGCGCGCAGTTCATCGCGCTCGGCGTCGAGACGCCGTCGCGGCGCCGCGCGCTGATCTTCGCGGGCCTGGTGATCGCCGTGTTCCTGCACGGCGCGTACGACCTGTTCACATCGATCGGGCTGGGCTTCCCGATCGCGGTCGGTGCGGTGCTCCTGTTCATCGCCTACGTGCGTTCGATCGAGGCGATGCGCAGCGCGATCCGCGCGTCCCAGGAAGTCACTTCCCCTTGAACTCGGGCGCGCGCTTCTCGAGGAACGCGCGCACGCCTTCCTTGTGGTCTTCGGTCTGGAACAGGATGCCGAGCGTCTGACTCACCCAGCCGCCGAGCTCCGCGGGCTCGGACAGCTGGGCGCGGCGCAGCCCTTCCTTCATGTAGCGCAGCGCCAGCGGCGGGTTCGCCGCGATCTTGTCCGCGAGCGCGCGCGCAGTCGGCAAGAGTGACTCGTGCGGGACGACCTGCGAGACCAGGCCGATGCGCTCGGCCTCTTTGCCGTCGATCACGTCGCCGGTGAAGAGCAGCTCGGCCGCCTTCGACGGGCCGACGATCTTCGGCAGCCGCGACAGCCCGCCGATGTCCGAGACCAGGCCGCGCTTGATGAAGAGCTCGCCGAACTTCGCGCGCTCGGAGGCGATGCGGATGTCGCAGAACAGCGTGAGATCCATGCCCCAGCCCACGGCCGGGCCGTTCACCGCGGCCACCACCGGACGGTCGCATTCGAGCACCGCGAGCGCTGCCGGGGTGGCGCGCGGGCGTACCTGGCGCAGCGTCGCCACGGTGGTCTCGCGCGCGGGCCCGGCCATGATCTCCTTCACGTCGTCGCCGCTGCAGAACGCGGGGTCCATGCCCGTGAGCAGCACGCAGCGAACCTCCGGGTCACTCTGCGCGCTGCGGAACGCCGCCTCGAGCTGCCGGTAGGCTTCCCAGTTCAGCGCGTTGCGGCTCTCGGGCCGCGAAATGGTCACTTCCGCCACGTGCTCGCGCAGCTCGAACCGGACCAGCTCCGAAGACACGACCGACTCCCTCGCCAGGTTTTCCCAAGTCTACACGGATCGCTGCCGATCCGCGGACGCATGAGTCTCTTGTTCACGCTGCTGCAGCTGGTCGATCTGTGCGCGCTCCTGGTCTGCGCGACGATCATCCTGGCGCGCGACCCCGACGACCGCGGCAACCGCGCGGCGGCGCTCCTGCTCTACACGGGCGCGGTTTGGAGCTCGCTGCAGCTCTTGTGGAGCACCACCGACTCGCCGGAGTTCGCGACCCGGCTGATCCGGCTGTCCTCGCTGGGCTGGGCATTCATGCCGCCGCTGGTCTCGCACTTCATCCTGGAAGTGACTCGCAGCCCGGCGCCGCTGTTCCGGCGCGCGCTGCCGTACCTGTTCGCGTGGTCGGCGGCGATCGTGATCCTCGACAACACCACCCCCTGGGTGTGCAGCCAGGTGTTTCGCATGCCCTGGGGTTGGGCCTACGCCAGCGGCCCGATCGCGCCGCTCAGCCTGCACGTGACCATGGGCGTGCTGGTGTGCGCGCTGGTGGTCGCGGCCAAGGCCTACGGCGCGAGCAAGCTCGAGACCGAGCGCAGTCAGGGGCTGGCGATCGCGACCGGCATCTTTCCGCTGCTCTTGGTCGGCGGACTCACCGACGCCGTCTTCCCCTGGCTGGGTCACCCGATGGTCCAGCTCTCCACCACCACCTACGCGATCATGGGCATCATGCTGGCCTGGAGTCTCTCGCGCTTCGGCTACTCGATCCTGTCGCCGGGCACGTTCGCGTCGGAGATCACCGCCACGCTGTCGGAAGGCCTGGCGCTGCTGCGCCTCGACGGACACATCCGCTCCGCGAACGAGGGCCTGGCGCGCATCTTGGGCCGGCCGCTCGACCAGCTCGAGTCACTCCGAATCGACCAGATCCTGTCGCTGCCGCTGCTCGATCCGCCGCGCGAGGTCGTCGACGTGCGCGCCTGGCTGTTCGGGCCGAACTCGGAGCGGATCCCGGTGTCGGTCAGCGCGCGCATGCTGCGCGACAGCCGCGGCCTCGAGACCGGCCTGGCGGTGGTGGTGCGCGACCTGCG
Source organism: Myxococcota bacterium (assembly GCA_035498875.1). Classification (GTDB taxonomy): domain Bacteria; phylum Myxococcota_A; class UBA9160; order SZUA-336; family SZUA-336; genus VGRW01. The sequence goes on along the minus strand of DATJZP010000108.1, from coordinate 573 downwards.
CGAGATCGAGGCGCTGCAGCGCCGGCTGGTGCTGTCGGGGCGGATGATGGCGGTGGGCCAGCTCGCTGCTGGCGTCGCGCACGAGGTCAACAATCCCACCGCCTACGTGCGCTCGAACATGCTGCTCTTGCGCGAGTACTGGTCGAACGCGGCCGAGCTGTTCCAGGGCCGCGCCGACACCCAGGAGAAGGGCGGGGTCTTCGCCGACGGCACCGAGCTGATCGACGAGTCACTCGAGGGGATCGAGCGCATCGCCTCGATCGTGCAGCAGATCGGCCGCTTCACCCACGCCGACGACGGCAGGCGCGAGATGGCCGAGCTCGAGCCACTGCTCGATTCGGCGCTGCGCATGGCGCGGCCGCGGCTGCGCTCGGGAGTCACGGTGGAGCGCTACGCCGACCCGGTGCCGCCGCTCGAGTGCGCGCCGCGCGAGCTCGAGCAGGTGTTCCTGAACCTGCTCCTGAACGCCGCCGACGCGATCGGCGAGTCCGGCACGATCCGGATCGCGACCACGGTCGGCGAGGACGGCCGCGCCCAGATCGACGTGGCCGACGACGGCACCGGCATCGAGCC
>DATJZP010000107.1:0-67804 GCA_035498875.1 Myxococcota bacterium | reverse complement strand
CCGGTGCCGTGCGCCGAGATCAGCACGCTTTCGGCATCCAACAGGCCACCGGACTCACTCGCCTGCGAGAGCGCCGCGACCGCGCCGTCGAGGGCGGGCTGCGTCAAATCGTGCGCGTCGGACGACATGCCCACGCCGACGAGCTCGCCGTGAATCGTCGCGCCGCGCCGGCGCGCGTGGCCGAGCTCCTCGAGCACCAACACTCCGGCGCCTTCGCCCATCACCAGGCCGTCGCGCCGCGCCGAGAACGGACGGCACGTCTCACTCGCGAGCGCGCGGATCGCCTGCCAGGTGGCCATCGAGACGGGCGTGGCCATCGCCTCGCTGCCGCCGGCGATCACGATCTCGGCCTGGCCGAGCGCGATCAGCGCGGCGCCTTGCGCGATCGCGTGCGCGGAAGACGCACACGCGCTCGACGTGGCGAACACGGGACCGCGGATGCCGAACGACATGGCGACGGCACTGACTGCGGCGCTCATCATCGCGCGCGGGATGGTCGTGGGATGGACGCGGGCGGTCTTGTCGCCGTAGAAGCGCGCGAAGGCCTTCTCGAGTGCCTCGCCGCCGCCGAAGCCGTGACCCAGCACGATGCCCGCGCGGCGTCGGAGCTCGGCGGCGTCGAGCAGCTTCGCATCGCCAAGCGCCTCGAACGCGGCACAGAGCGCCAGCGCCGCGAAAGGATCCAGCGCGTTGCACGCGCGCCGGCCGAGGTGCGCCTCGACCGGGGCTTCGTACCCGGGCGCGACCCGCGCGAGCGGCAGCGTCTGCGGCGCGGGCCCGTGCGGGCCGGCATCGAGCGTTTGGGGCGCGATGCCGGAGCGCGGCTCGCAGACCGTCTTCCAGTTCTCGGCCACCGAGTGACCCAGCGCGGAGATCGCGCCAAGGCCCGTGACTGCGACCTGCCTGCGGCCAGACACGCGCGACTCTAGGCCACGGCGGCGTTGATGCGGCCGAGCAGGAAGTCGAGCACGTCGCCGAGCGTCGTCGCCGTGGTCACCGGCGGCATGTCTTCCTCCTCGATCACGACGCCGTAGCGGCCTTCGATCTCGAACAACACGCTCACCACGTCGAGCGACTGGAAGCCCAGCTCCGTGAACACGGCGCTTCGAGTGAGTGCCGAGCGGTCGACCATCGCTTCCTCGGCCATGATCTCCAAGAGCTCCGTCTCCGTTGCAGCCATGGCAGTCACCTCTCGTCCGGCGCGCGGCCGATCAGCCAGACGCCGAAAAGGATCGCCGCGCCCCCGGCGAGCTGGAGCGCGCTGATGGATTCGCGGAACACGCTCCAGCTCGCGGCGATCACCAGCACGTAGCTGAGCGCGGAGATCGAGAACGCGGCGCTGAGCGAGATCTCGGACAGGATCACCATCCAGGCGCCCAGACCCACGAGCTCGCAGAGCACGGCCGTCCACAGGGTCGGCATCGCGAGCGCGCGCGCGAGCAGCAGCCAGCTCCAGTCCTGACCGAGCAGCGCGTCAGCCACGAGCTTCGAGGCGACCTGATAGCCCAGCGCAGTGAGCGGCAGCGCCACCCACAGGAGCCACTGCGCGAGCCGCTGTCGCGGCGTGCGCGAGCCGACCGCGAGCGCGGGCGCGCTCAAGCGGGCTCTCCCGCACCGAAGAAGCGCGCGGTCCAGTCGGCCACCAGATTGCGCTGCTTGTCGACGTGCAGCATGTGATAGCTGTCCTCGACCAGTCGCAGGTCGACGGGCCCGGCCAGTGCCGCGCGCAGCCGCTCGGCGTTCCGCGGATGACTCATGTCGTCCTCGCGTGAGTGCAGGAGCAGCACCGGCTGGGTGACTCCCGCGCCCACCCGCTCCACGTGCCGGGCGAGCCGGTGCATCTGGTAGAGCGCTCCGAACGGCAGGCGGTCGAGCGCGCCCTCGATCAGGCCGCCCTGTGACTGCTCCACGGCGCCGCGCAGCCGCTCGTCCTTCAGTCCGTACGGATACGGCTCGCCGACGCTGAAACGCCGCACCCCGGGCAGGTTCGCGAACGGCTCGAGCAGGCGAGCAGCGGCGTCGTACCAGCGCCGCATGTTCCAGCCGTCGTATCGGAAGGTCATGGAGTAGACCGCGGCGGCCTTGAGCGCGCGCTGCTTCGCGGCCAGCGCCAGCCCCAGCGCGCCGCCCACGCAGATTCCCGCCGCGTAGACCTCGTCGACGTCGGCGCGCAGCGCGGCATGAGCGGCCTCGACCGACGCGAGCCAGTCGTGCCAGGTCGTGCGCAAGAGCGCCGCATAGTCCTGGCAGTGACCCGCGAGCTGCGGCGCGTGCACGCTGAAGCCGCGCCGGTGCAGCCGGCGCGCGAGATACTTCATCTCGGCCGGCGCGCCGGTGAGCCCGTGGATCAAGAGGACTCCCTTGCCGGTCGAGCCGCTGAGCTTGAAGCCGTAGTCGATTCCGGCGGGCACGGCGCCGCTCACATCCCGGCGATCGTCACGCAGACCACGCCTGCGATGACGAAGCCGGTGCCGAGGATCTGGATCCGGGTGAGTCGTTCGCGAAACAGGAGCGCGCTCGCGATCGGAACGCCTGCGTACGTGGCTGCGACGATCGGATAAGCGGTGGCGAGCGGCGCGCGCTGCAACACGGCCACCCAGGCCACGATCGCGGTCGCGCCGGTCAACACGCCCGCCCAGAACGCCGGCCGCGCGAAAGACTGCGCCGCCGGCGCGCCGCGCTGCGACGTCTGGTCGGCGGCCAGCTTGAAGAAGAGCTCGCGCCCGATCAACGTCGCGATGCTGACTCCGAACAGCGCCAGGGTGAGTCCCGTCTGGAACACGACCCGACCCGGCTCATGCGCCCGCGCAGCGCGCGAGCAGCGCGTCGAGCAGGCGCAGCGCCAGCTCGATCTCTTCGCGCGTGATCGTGAGCGCCGGCGCGAGCGTGAGCACGTTCTTGTGGTAGCCGCCCACGTCGAGCACCAGTCCGTACAGGCGGCCATCCAGGGCCAGATCGCCCTTCAGGCCCTCGGCGGCCATGCGGTCGACGAGCTTCTTGTTGGGCGTCCGGCCGTCGGCTTCGCAGATCTCGACCCGCAGCGCGAGGCCGAGGCCGTCGACGTCGCCGATCTCGGGGTGGCGGCTCTGCAGCTCGCGCAGACCCGCGAGAAAGTACGCGCCCTTCTCGCGACTCAGCGTGGCGTAGTCGACCTCGCTCATCAGCTTCATCGCCTCGAGCCCGACGGCGGTGCCCATGGGATTGGCGTTGAATGTGGAGTGAGTGGAGCCGGGCGGGAACAGCGTGGGGTTGATCAGCTCCTCGCGCGCCCACAGACCCGACAGCGGGTTCAGGCCGTTCGTGAGCGCCTTGCCGAAGACCACGATGTCGGGGCGCAGGCCGAAGTTCTCGGCCGCCCACAGCTTCCCCGCGCGGTAGAAGCCCATCTGGATCTCGTCGTCGACGATCAGGATCTTGCGCGCCTCGAGCACCGCCTGCAGCCGCTCGAAGTAGCCGGGTGGCGGAATCACGTAGCCGCCCGTGCCCTGAATCACTTCCACGAAGAACGCCGCGTACTCGGACTCGCCCGCCTTGGGGTCCCAGACGCCGTTGTACTCGCTGTCGAACAGGCGCTCGAACTGACTCACGCAGTACAGCCCGCAGTCGTCGCGCTTCTTGCCGTACGGGCAGCGGAAGCAGTACGGGAACGGGACGAACTGCGCGCGGTCGCCGAAGTGACCGTAGCGGCGGCGGTAGCGGTAGCTCGAGGTGATGGCCGAAGCGCCCAGGGTGCGGCCGTGATAGCCGCCCTCGAACGCGAACATCAGGCTCTTCCCGCCGCGCGCGTTCCGCACCAGCTTCAGCGCGTCTTCGACCGCCTGACTGCCGCCCACGTTGAAGTGGACCCGGCCCGGGCCGCCGAACTTCTCCTCGGTGTAGCGCGCGATGCGCGTCGCGAGCTCGACCTTCTCGCTGTGCAGGTACTGCGAGGCGACCTGAGGCAGGCGGTCGAGCTGGCGGTGCGCCGCTGCGTTCAGACGTTCGTTGCGGTAGCCGAAGTTCACGGCCGAGTACCACATCTGCAGGTCCAGGAACTCCCGGCCCTCGCGGTCGTACAGGAAGCTGCCCTCGCAGCGCTCGAAGAACTTGGGCTCGGGCAGGTAGTGGACCGTGTCTCCGTGCGAGCAGTAGCGCGCCTCGAGCTGGCGGAGGTCGCCCTCGGAGAGCGGGTCGGTCATGCGAGACACTCGTCCTCGCGGCGCTTCGGCCGCCGATCCAGCGTGAGCAGCGTCTCGCGCACTTGATCAAAGGTTTGGAACGGAAAGTAGGGGAGCCGCTGGCTCCGGCAGTGCGCGGCCAGGTCGTCCTTGGCGAACAGGAAGTCGGCCGATGTCGCCACGCAGCGATCGGACCGGCCGTCACCCACATAGACCAGGAGGTCGGTCTCGTCCGTCGAGTCCGCGGCGGTGATCACGCACTTACAGACGCCGGCGCCTGCGCGACATTCCGGCGCCCGCCAGGGGTGGCTCAGCGCGCAGCGGCGCGCCTCGAATCTCAAGTGATTCGCGAAGAGCGGTAGATGACCCAGCCCGTGCCGCTCGAGAATTCGCTTTGCGAAGTAGTCCACGCCGTCGCTCACGATCGAGAGTGGCACGCGCTCCTCGGCGCACCACGCCACGAAGTGCGGAAAGCCCGGATCGAGCTCGACCTGGTCGAGAAATGCGTCGAGGTGGGCCCGGGACGCGTCGATCAAGGCGATCTGAGCACGCATGCAGGCCGCAGCGTCGATTTCGCCAGAGCGCCAGGCGCTCTCGATCGACTCCCATTCCTCCGGCGCGAAGCGACGGAGCACCGCATCGGTCACGTCCTGCTGCGCGACGGTACCGTCGAAATCAGTGTACAGGCGCAGTTCGGCTATCCCCTGAGCACGAGAGAAGAAAACGGGCTGGCACCCCGCGGCTACTCTGCGCAATCAGTGGACGTGTCACCACGGAAATGCCATGGAGTAAGCGAGGTCTCATTAGTTCCTCACTCGCCCCGCGCCGCGCCGCGCGCTCTCGCTGGGCGCTCCGCTGGCGGAGCGCCCAGAGCTCGACTGAGCCTCTACAATTCGAGCACCAAGCGAGGTCCCCCATGTCTCAGACCATCGAGCCCGGCTACCAGGCCTTCACCAGCGACGGCGGTGAGGAGTTCGGCGCGATCCGCGACGTGACTCCCAAGCAGCTCATCGTGTACGTCGAGAACGCCGGCGAGTTCCGCGTGTCGCGGGAGGCCGTGCACGCGGTGCATTCGGGCAAGGTCATCTTCGACCGCAGCAAGCTCGACGAGAAGCTGCGCCGCGCGATCGGCCACGCGCACGACGCCGAGGAGCCGGGGCTCTAGCTGCTTCGGCAGACCCGGCGAGTCACTTCGCCGGCGCGGGCGCCGCCAGCGCGCGCAGACGGTCGAGATCGAGCCTCACGTCTTCCGGGAGCTCGGCGCTGATCGCCCCCGTCCACTCGAGCAGCGTCATGTCCTCGTACACGTCGAAGGCGCGCTGTGCGAGCGGCGAGTGCGGCTCGGTGCGGATCGCGGTCTCGAGATAGCGGGCCGCGTCCGACAGCCAGGGTGACGAGCGAACTTGGGCGTCGGTGATTCCCAAGAGGTAGTAAGCCTCCGCGCGGTCGTGAGTCGCAAGCCCGGGCTGGGCCACGAGCTGATGCAGGATCGCCGAGGCGAGCAGGTCGTCGACCAGGCCCGAGCGCGAGAACGGCACCTCGCGCGCGCGGCGCGCGGCGTCGACGAGTGAGCGCGCCCGCGCCAGCGAGGGCGCCTCGTCCAGCGCGTGGCCGTTCTTCTTCAGGCTCTGGAGCCAGGGCCCGATCTGGCGCTTCGTGTCTTCCGGAGTGGCCGCGCGCTGCTGCAGCGCCGTCAGCAGCTTCGCCGCGCGCGCGGGATCGCGCTTCACGCGCACCGCCACGATCAGATACTCGACCAGGTCGCGCGCGCGGGCGCCATCGCCGTCGGGCGGCGGGGGACTCAAGAGGAGCCCTTCGTAGAGGTCGAGCCCGGTGTCGAACTGGCGCGTCGCGATCGCCAGCCGCGCGCGGTCGTGGACCGGCAGCTTCGCGGCGTCGATTCCGGCCACGAGCTTCTGCGCGAAGGGCGCGTCGTGGTCCGAGGGCAGGCGCGAGTGACAGGCGATGCAGGCGTCGACCAGGTGCGCCGCCTCGAAGCGCGCGTCGAAGTACTGTCCGCCGTCGAAGCGGCGCTTCGCCTCGCGCGCGTCGGCGGCGAGAGATTCGCCCAGGAACGCGAAGCCGGCGTCGCTCGCGCCCGAGTGAGTGCGCAGCGAGTCGGCGCGCGCCGCGATCGTGTCGAAGGCGGAGCGCAGGGCGGCGCGATCCGCGGGCGCGGTGGACTCGTTGCTGGCCACCGCGTGCGGCAGGATCGTGGCCAGCGCGTCGAAGATCTCGTGCATGGCGGCACGGGTCGCCGGATCCGCCGAAGACGGCGCCGGCGATTCCGCCGCCGCGAGCGCCAGCACGCACACCGAGATCGCCAGCGCGAGCGCGCTTCTCACCCCCACGTTCATGACTCGCTCAGCTCTGGGCGGGCTTGGCCCGGACCGTCAGCACCGGTACTTCGGAGAATCGCAGCACGCGCTCGGCGACGCTGCCCAGCATCAGGTGCGACATACCGCGCCGGCCGTGCGTGCCCAGCGCGACCAGGTCGACCTTCTTGCTGTGCACCAAGTCCTGGATGACGCGCTCGGGCGTGCCTTCGACGGTCGCGCTCTCGGCCGAGATGCCTTCCGCACGCAGCGCCGCGACCAGCTTGTCGAGCTCGCGACTCACTCCCATGGAGATGCGCTGCACGAAACCGTCGTTGCGCATCACGTACTGCTGCAGCTCGGCAGGGATGTAGTAGGCGTGCGCAAGGATCAGGTGGCCGCGACCCAAGCGCCGGACGATCGACTTGGCCAGCGCGAGCGCCGCATCGGACGGGTCGGAGAAGTCGACGGGCACCAGGATCGTATTCAGCTCCGAGAGCTTCGCGGCGTGCTTCACCGTGAGCACGGGACACTCGGCCGCGCGCACGGTGCGTTCGGCCACCGATCCCAGCGCGAAGTGTTTCAGGCCGGTGAGTCCGCGGCTGCCCATCACGATCAAGTCGGAGTGCTGGCGCTTGGCGGCCTCGGAGATCGCGAAGCTCGCGATGTCCTCGATCGACTCCGTCGTGCAGGCGATGCCCTGCGCCACCACCTTGGCCTTCTGTTCCGCGAGCCGTGAGTCGGCGAAGCGGCGAAGACCCTCCCAGTAGGCAACGGGCAACGACATGCCTTCGATCGGCGAAATCTGGACCGGAAGATGGATCACGTGCAGGAGGTGCAGCGAGGCGCCGAGCGGACGTGCCAGCTCGACCGCGGCGTCGAGCGCCACCTGCGCGTTCGCCGAGAAATCGGTCGGCACGAGGATCTTCCGGATCTCCATGGTCAGCTCTCCTGTTTGTGTTCGGATTCGGGCGACTGCTGGCGCTCGCGCGCCTCGTTGCGCCGGTAGAGCGTGCGGCGATTCACGCCGAGCAGCTTTGCCGCGCGCATCTTGTTGCCGTGAACGGAGCGCAGCACGCGCTCGCTGTACTCTTCGCACAGGTCGTGCAAGGTGAGCTGGCGCTGCAGCGCGACGTCGAGCCAGTCGCCCGCGCCAGACTCGCTGGCCCGGACGGGCGCGCCCTCGGCGGTCCCGGGCGCGAAGTCCTCGGCCCGCAGCTCGCGCCCGTCGCCCAGGAGCAGCGCGCGCTCGATCGCGTTCTCGAGCTCGCGCGCGTTGCCGTGCCACGGCTGGCGGGACAGGAATGCGAACGCCTCGCGACTCACGCGCACGTCCTTGCCCGGCGCGTGTCGCGCCAGGAAGGCCTGCACCAGCACGGGCAGATCCTCGAGTCTCTCGCGCAGCGGCGGAATGTGCAGCGCGATCACGTTCAGGCGGTAGAACAGGTCCTGGCGAAAGCGACCCTCGTCGATCTCGCGCTTCAGATCCTTGTTCGTCGCCGCGATCACGCGCACGTCGACTCGCACCGCTTTCGTGCCGCCGACCGGGCGGATCTCCTGGTCCTGCAGCACGCGCAACAGCTTGCTCTGCAGGACCGGGCTCATGTCGCCGATCTCGTCGAGAAACAGCGTGCCGCCTGCCGCCTCTTCGAAGAGCCCGCGCTTGGCCACGTGCGCGCCCGTGAACGCGCCGCGCACGTGACCGAACAGCTCGCTCTCGAGCAGGCCCTCGGGCATGGCGGTGCAGTTGATCGGCACGAACGGGGCGCGCGCGCGGCTGCCGGTGAAGTGAATCGTGCGCGCCACGACCTCTTTCCCGGTGCCGCTCTCGCCCGTGATCAGCACGTTCGACTTGCTGCCCGAGACCTTGCGAATCAGCGCGAAGATCTCGTGCATCGCGGGGCTCGCCCCGATCAAGTCACCGAAGGCGGTGGTCTTGTCGAGCGCGCGGCGCAGCTGCCGGTTCTCTCGTTCGAGCGCCCGGCGCTCGAACGCGCGCTCGAGCGACGCAATCACCGCACCGCGCTTGAAGGGCTTGGTGATGTAGTCGAACGCGCCGCAGCGCATGGCATCGACGGCCGAGTCGATGCTCCCGAAGGCCGTCATCAAGATCACCGGTGTCTCGGGCTTGGTCTCGTGCAGCTCGTCGAGCAGCGCCAAGCCACCCTTGCCGGGCATCCGGATGTCGGACACGACCGCGTCGAACTCACTATCGCGCGAGGCGTCGATCGCCTCCTCGGCCGAGCCCGCAGCGACCGCCTGGATGCCCTCCGCTTCCAGCATGGAGAGCAACATCTCCCGCATCGCGGGCTCGTCATCCACCACCAAGACCGATCGAGCCATGGACATCGTGCACTTCCCCTGAGCAGCCGCCGTGCCCGAATGAGAAGCCCGAAATGCGGCTCCCGCGGCCCATTGAATGAGATAATAAGCCTCAGTGTGGCAAGTCGGCACATTCCGTTCAGCTGGAACCGCCGCAGCTGGGGGCCACGGCGCGGCACGACGACTGCAAGCCGACAACGCCCATGTCCGACCCAGCCCAGCGCCCCGTCTCGGCCCTGATGCGGCGCGATTTCGTCTCGATCGGGCCCGCAGACAGCCTGCTCGAAGCCGACCGGATCATGCGGCTGGCCCGGATCCGCCACCTGCCGGTGCTCGAGAAAGGCCGGCTGGCGGGCATGCTCTCCCACCGCGACGTGCTGTACGCGAGTCTGTCGAAGCTCGAGTCGGCCGGGCCGCGCGAGCGGCTCGAGTATCTGCGCGCCATTCCGGTGCGCGACGCGATGCAGCGCGAAGTCGTGACCGCGGAAGAGAGCATGACCCTGGGCGAGGCCGCCCGCCGCATGCTCGGGCGCAAGATCGGCTGTCTCGTGGTGGTGCGCCCGAACGCGACCGGTCTCGAGGCCATCGCGCTGCTGACCGAGAGTGACTTGCTGCGCGCCGCCTACGCGCCGGACTACCGGGGCGCTTCGGACTAGGCTTCGACGAGCGGCAGCTCGATCGTGAAGGTGGTGCCTCTACCCGGGGCGCTCGTGACTCGGATCGAACCCCCGTGGTCGGCGACGATTCCGCGCACCACGGCGAGCCCGAGTCCGTTGCCGCGGCCCGTGGGCTTGGTGGTGAAGAACGGGTCGAACACGCGGGCAGCCACCTCTTCGCTCATGCCGTCGCCGCTGTCCGAGACGCGCAGCTCCGCGTGCGCGCCCTGGCGCTCGACGGCGATCTCGACCGTCCCGCCCCGGGGCATGGCGTCGACCGCGTTCAGCACCAGGTTGATCAGCGTCTGCTCGAGCTTGTCGTGATCGCCGACCAGCGTCACGGGCTCGGCCGCGCTGATTCGTGGAGTGATTGCGCGCGCGCGCAGCTTCTCGGCCAGGAACGCGAGTGTCTCGCGCGCCAGGCCGACGAGCTCGACCGGCATCGGCTCGCCCCGCGCGGGCCGCGCCATGTTCAGGACCGTCTGAACGATCTGGGCGATCCGGTCGATCTGCTCGCGAATCGTGGCCAGCCGCCGCCGGCCCGCCTCGTCCTTCACCGAGCTCTCGAGCAGCTCGGCGTGGCCCTGGATCACGCTCATGGGCGTGCCGATCTCGTGCGCCAGGCCCGCCACGATCGTGGCCATCGATGCGAGGTCCTCGCTCGCGCGCACGCGCCGCGCGATGTATGACTCCATCGCCAGCTGCGCATCGAGCATGAGCACCTTGTCCAGCGAGACGATGATCTGCTCGGCCACGGCGGGCTCCTGGCGCCAGTGGTCGAGGATCGCCGGGATCAGGAGCCGCAGATAGAGAGCGTAGGCGCTGAGGTACCAGCGCGGCTCGAGCCCCACGCGCAGGTGCGTTCGGCCGATCGCGAGCCGCTGCTCGAGATACTCCGGGGTCAGCTCGGGATCGGCCAGCGACAGCAGATACTCGCGCTGCTTGTTCAAGAGCCGCCGCTCGACCTCGGGATCCATGAGCAAGCTGCGCGTGGCTTCGAAGCTCAGCAGATGCCGGTAGAAGGCGGATACGAAGGAATCCGCGTGCTTCTCGAGCAGCGGCCGCAGCTTGGTGAGATTGCGGCGATCGTCGTCGCCCAGCTCGAGGAAGGCCAGCCGCCGCCGGGTATCTTCACTTCGCGGCATCTCGGCCGAGATTTTCTACCCGACATCTACTTTGTCAACCGAGCCGGAACTCAGCGTTCCCAGCGCACGCGCGCCAGTGTCCCTTCCTTCTCCCAGGGCGCGCGCAGATTGCCCTTGAAGGCGTCGTGCAGCGCCTTGCCGATCGCGTGCGCGAGGTGCGCATCGGTCGTGGTGATCCGCAGCTCGCCGTTCTGCTCCGCCGTGGCCATGATCCGAATGAGAGGGCGTTCAGCGGACTCGCGTTCGGCGATGTGGCGCACACGCGCCAGGATCTCGTCGTGGTGCGCCCGCGCGAACTCACCCGAGATGTGAACCTCGCCCGCCGGATTGTGATCGTGGATGCGCTGACACGCTGGACAGAGGGGCGCGTCGCTGCGCACGGTCGGCGGGACGTCGGGCCAAGCCCAGCGGCCATCGCGAAACACCGCCTTGCAGCTCGGACACACCGCGGGCTCGGCTGGCTTCTCGGCGCCAGATTTCGCGGGGCCGCCGTACGGGTCGCGCTGATATTCGACCCGGGCCGCCGCCGGGGGTCCGTCGTGTGGGCGGCGTGACTTGTCGTGTCCTCTGGGCGTCTTCATGCGTGGGCTCCTTCTTGGGCTCGGCTGCTTGAGCATCTGTTGTGCCAGGCCGCACCACGTTTTGCGCAGCCATCGAGAGCTCGAAGTGGGGCAGCATGTCACCAACTGAGACAGTCCGCCTCGGCGACGGGACGCATGCGTGAGCGTGAGCGAACGCCGGGGGGCATGTCGGTTGCACCAGGTCGCGCTCGATGAAGCGAAAGCATGGTTGGATCGTGGCGGTGGTGATTGCAGCGTCTTCGATCGGCGCGGAGCGCGTGGTGAGCGCCGAGTCCGCGCCGACGGAGGAGGCGGGGCGCGACCTCTATCAAGAGCATTGCGCGATCTGTCACGGGCCGAAGGGCCGAGGCGACGGTCCGCTGGCGGCGATCCTCACGGACACACCCTCGGATCTGACCGAGATCGCCAAACGGCGCGGCGGAGATTTCCCCGAGGTGGAGATTCGCGAGATCATCGACGGGCGGCGCAAGGTGCGCGCGCACGGGCCCGAGGACATGCCGATCTGGGGCCGCGCGTTCCGCACGCCCTCGGGTGGCGAAGCCAGCGAAGCGGCGATCCGCGCCAAGATCTCCGCGCTGGTCGAGTATCTACGTTCGATCCAGGCCAGCTGGCCTGGAGCTCACGGTTAGGAGGACGTCATGAAGGTCGCACAGTTCCTGCGGCGCGAGCCCGAGACGATCTCGGCGCGCGCGAGCTGCGGTGAGGCTGCGCAGCGCATGCGAGACACCGGCGTCGGGTCACTGGTGGTGATCGAGGACGATCGCCCGATCGGGATCGTCACCGACCGCGACTTGGTGTTGCGCGTGATGGCGGCCGGCGCCGAGGCGGGCGCGGTCGCGGTCGCCGAGATCATGACCGACAAGCCCGCATTCATCTCGGAAGACCGCGACGTCTCGCTCGTTCTGGACACCATGCGCGAGCTGGGTGTGCGGCGGATCCCCGTGGTCGACCCGAGCCAACGCTGCGTGGGCGTGATCGCGCTCGACGACATCGTCGCCGCGCTCGCGTTCGAGCTCGGCGGGGTCGCCGAGGTGATTCGCGCCGCGCGCTGACTCAGTCGGTGCGCGGCTGGAAGTCGGCGCTCGCCTTCTTTGCCAGACGGGTCGCGAGCCGCATCTGCGCTTCGTCCGCACCGATCGCGCCCAGGTCGTCCTGCATTGCACCCGAGATCTCGGCCTCGGCGCGCACCACGTGATTCCACACGATCGCACCGGTGTGCGTGTCGAAGATCTGGGCGTGCAACAGGCCCTGGAGCTCGGTGCCGGAGCTCGAGAACTTCGAGTGTGAGTCGGCCGGGCCGGCCGCCGAGCTGCGTTTGGACTCGAGCGTGCCGACGATCAGCGCGTCGACGTGGAACTTCTCGCCCAGCGCGCGCGCGGCCTCGGCGTCGAGCTCGCGCCGGCCCAGGTCGTACAGCAAGCGCTTGGCGTCGCCGAGCTCCTGCACCGGCGCCCCCGGCTGGGCCGATTCCAGGCTCGCCAGGAACTGGCGCGAGGTGTCGGCGCCCAGCTCGGCGCGGCCGGGGCTCGCGAACTGCACCATCCCGACCGTGCCCAGGCGCGCAAGGTCGACGCGCGGCGGGAAGCGCACGCTCGGGGTCGCACAACCCAGAGCCCAGATGCCGGTTCCAACCCATAGCAGGGCGAGGCAAACTGGATGCAACTTGCGATCGATATCCATGCAGAAGCTCATGGAGCCGAATCGGCGAGTGCGTCGCTTCGCTTGAACCCCGATCGCGCATCTTCCGGGGCGCTCCGGCGTCGAAAGAGTTGCGCCAGAACGGGGAAGGGAGGTGCGCAGATGCGCAAATCGATCCTCGGAGTCTTTGCAGCGGTAGCGCTCTTGATCTGCCTGCCGGCAGCTTCGAGCCAGGCTTGGTCTCACGGAGGTGGCGGTGGCTGGCACGGCGGCGGTGGCTGGCACGGCGGTGGTGGCTGGCACGGCGGTGGCTGGCACGGCGGAACGTCGGTCGTGCTCGGCATCGGCGGCTTCCCGTACTGGGGACCCGGCTGGTACGGAGCCGGTTACTACGGGTATGGGTACGGCTACCCGTACTACTACCCGCCCTACTACGGCGGCTACTACCCGCCGGCCGTAGCGGCTCCGCCTGCGTACGTGCAGGCGCCCACGCCGCTGCCGTCGGGCTACTGGTACTTCTGCCCGAGCGCGAACGGCTACTACCCGACCGTGCCCACCTGTGACCAGCCCTGGGTGCCGGTCGCGCCGCAGCCGCAGCCCTAGCAGGGAGTCACCGTCATGACTCACTGGACCCGGATCCCGCTGCTCGGCGGGCTGGTGAGCGCTCTGCTCGCCTGTGTGACCCCGTTGCCCAGCGGACCGTCGGTGATGGCCCTGCCGGGCAGCGGCAAGAACTTTGCGCAGTTCCAGAGCGATGATGCGATGTGCCGCGGTTTCGCCGCGCAGCAAACCGGCGTGAGCCCCGCGCAAGCGGCGAGCGACAGCGCCGTTTCCAGCGCCGTGATCGGAGCCGCGGTCGGCGCTGCTGCAGGTACACTCTTTGGTGTAGCGGCTCATGACCCGGGCGCGGGCGCCGCGATCGGCGCGGGCTCCGGCCTGTTGGTCGGCTCCGCCGCCGGCGCGTCCGCGGCCGAGCAATCCCGCTACGCCCTGCAGCAGCGTTACGACACGGCGTACGTGCAGTGCATGTACGCGAACGGCGAGCAGGTGCCGGTGCACGGCCAGCAGCTGGCGCCGTCGCAGCCGACGGACGCTCCCGCCTATGCGCCGGCCCCGTCCCCGCCGCGGGTGCCGGTGCCGGGCGCGCTCCGTCCGCCAGCTCCGCCGCGCGGGACGCCGCCGCCGCCACCGCCGCCCGCGTCGAGCCCCGCGGCTCCGAACCCGAGCGATCCGTCCGGAGTGGGCTAGCGGTCTGCTAGCTTCCGGGCGGGGTGAAGTCACTCGCCGCCGTGATCGCGCTCGGGGCCGCGCTTGCAGGATGCGTTGCGTTCGCGGCGGACTCGTCGATGAGCCCGATGTTCGAGGGCCCGCTCGGCATCTCGGAAGCGCGCAACGCGTCGGGCACGTCGTGGCAGCCCGACACGACGCCCATGGACGCCGTCCATTTCATGGCCCACGACTGGATGTTCATGGTGCACGGACTGCTCTTCGCAGGCTACGACTTCCAGGCCACGCGCCGCGGCGACGACGCCCCGTTCTCGACGAACTGGGGCATGCTGATGGCGCAGCGCAAGCTCGGCGGCGGCCAGCTCGGCCTGCGCGCGATGCTGTCACTCGAGCCGGCGACGGTGGGGCGGGGCGGCTACCCGCTGCTCTTGCAGAGCGGTGAGTCACTCGGTGGCCAGCCGCTGCACGACTTGCAGCACCCACACGACCTGTTCATGGAGCTGGCCGCCCAGTACCGCCACCCGCTCACCGAGGACGTCGGCTGGGAGCTCTATCTCGCGCCCGCGGGCGAGCCCGCGCTCGGGCCGACCGCCTTCCCGCACCGGCGCTCCGCGATGTCCGATCCGCTGGCGCCGCTCGGCCACCACTGGCAGGACTCCACGCACGTGAGCTTCGGCGTGGTCACGGGCGGGCTGTTCACGCGCTTCGGCAAGCTCGAGGGCTCGTGGTTCAACGGCCGCGAGCCGGACGCGAACCGCTGGGACCTGGACCTGCGCACGCCCGACTCGTACTCGGCGCGGCTGACGCTGAATCCGACGCCCGAGCTCTCGCTGCAGGTCTCGGGCGGGCGGCTCAAGAGCCCCGAACGGCTCGAGCCCGACGTGGGAGTCACTCGCGTGACCGCCTCGCTGACTCACGACGTGCCGATCGGCGCGTCCGGGAACGTGGCCACCAGCTTCGTCTGGGGCGAGAACTGGGAGGACGGCGTGCGCGCGACGCCGGCGTTCCTGCTCGAGACCAACGTCGAGCTCGACGAGCACCACACGCCCTTCGCGCGCATCGAGTACGTGCGCAAGACCGGCCACGACCTGGCGCTGCGCGAGTCACTGGCCAGCCAGCAGTTCGACATCGGCTCGCTCACCGTGGGATACGTGTACGACTTCGAGCCGCTCTGGGACTCACTCGTGCCCGGCGTCGGCGGAGCCTTCGAGCTCGACGTGTTCGACCCGGGGCTCGAGCCCGCCTACGGCCACCGCACGGGCTGGGGCTTCCAGCTCTTCGTCCGGCTGCGGCCGCCGCAGCTCTGACCGGCAGCTCGCGCGCAGCGCGCAAAGCCTTTCGTGCGCGCGTGCGATCGCTCACACTTCCGACGCTGCGATGAGGGGCCGCGGGGTCTGGCTTCGACGTTTGACCGTCGTCGCGGCGCTGACCTCGGTCGGTGCCGCGCGCGATCCGGGCGTACGCGTGCGCGTCGACCTCGCGCGCTTCGAGCTGGTGGCGGTCGACGAACGCCACCCCGACGAGTCGCTCACGCTCCCGGTCGCGACCGGCTCGCCGGCGCACCCGAGCCCGTCCGGCCACTATCTGCCGCACGAGGTGGTGCGCCATCCGGGCTGGCAGCCGGGCACGCAAGCCCGCGCCTGGGGCGCCGAGCCGATCGATCCCTCGGACCACGGCCCGATGGGCGTGGCCAAGATTCCGTTGCGAGGCGACGGCTTCGCGTTGCATGGCGGGGCGAATCCGATCCTGGTCGGAAAGCCGGTGTCGCTCGGCTGCGTGCGGCTCTCCGATCGCGACATGCTCGCGTTTCTGGACTGGCTCGAACGCGCGGGAGCGCTCGATCCGGCGCGGGCCGCGGGCAACGGCGAGATCCATCAGCGGCTTCGCCGTCCGGTTGCATTCGACGTGCATTGAAGCGAACAATGACGCGGACTCGGACGGGCTTCGTCCTGCGTCACCCAAGGCTTTGGCGGCGCCACTCCGGACGCGAGCGAGCTCGCGCATTCTTCGAAAGATCGCCCGTTGCTGGACTGAATTCGGAAGCGTTGGAGGGATTGAAGATGAGTGGCAGAGCTCGAGCGGGACTTCGGGCGCTGGCGATCGCAGCGGTGGGTCTGTGGGTCACCTCTGCGAGCGCGTTTCCAGTGCTGTTCGGCGGCAGCGGCGGCTTCGGTATCTCGGCCTCGAGCGCGAGCTCGGCGCAGACCGCGGGCTTCTCGGTGATCCATGGCGCCTCGATCGTCCCGGCCAATGATTTCGACATCGTGGTCCCGGCGCCGGACGTGCTGAGCAGTCACATCGTGGGCTCGCCGTCGGTCTCGAACCCGAACACGGCGATGTCGCGCTGGAGCGTGACCAACGGCTCGGACGGCAACCTCTCCGATGCCTGGCTCGTGTTTCTCACCCCGCTCACCTACACGCCGAGCAAGGTCGGAATCGACCTCCAGTCCGGCGGCCAATGGGCGATCTTCGACGCCTCTGCAGGCGGGACCGATTACTTCTATCCGGCGGTGTTTCTCGGCGACCTCGGCGCGCAGGACACGAACACCTTCCTGATGCACCACGTCGTCGGACAGGCCCTCACGCAGCAGGGCCAGACCCTGATCCTCCCCCAGTACCAGATCGGCATCGTCACGGGCATCCCCCTGCCCGAGCCGAGCGCGCTGCTTCTGATTGCGGCGGGGGTGGGCCTCGCCGCTGCGCTGCGGCGCGGAAAGGTCTGACTCGATGAGACGCGGCCTCGTGCTGGGGATGCTCGTGCTCTGCCCGTTTCTCGCGCGGGCTTCGGACGAGAGCGACGTGCTGCGCGCGCGTGGGGCCCGCCTGGCCGCGCAGGGCAAGTGCGACGAGGCGCTGCCGTTGTTCGCGCAGGCGCTCGCGGCCGATCCGAAGGAGGCGCGCTCGGCGCTGCTCGCCGGCCGCTGCCAGATCCAGGCCAAGCAGTACGCCGACGCCGAGAAGTCACTCGACGAGGCGGCGCGCCGCGACCCGTCGCTGAAAGAGGTGTCACTCGAGCAGGCGATCGCGCGCTACCACCAGGAGAACTACGCGGGCGCGCGCCGGGCGCTCGAGGCTGCGCGGCCTACGTCGAGCGGCGACGCGCGCTTCGAGCTCTACGACGGGCTCGTGCTCTTGCAGGAGGGCAAGCGCAGCGAGGGCATCGCCGCACTCGAGCGCGCGCGCCGGGCCGATCCCAGCCTGGTGGAGCCGACCGCGAGCTACTTCGAAGGGCTCGCGCTCGAGAACCAGGGCAATCGCACCGACGCGCGCGCCGCGCTCGACCGCGTGGTCGCGAACGATCCGAACGGACGCTGGGGTACGGCCGCGCGCATGCGGCTCGACCAGTGGGCGCTGTCGCACACGCGCTCGCGCGACTACTGGGCGTCGGTCACGGTGGGAGCGGAGGGCGACAGCAACGTCGTGCTGCGCGGCAACGGCGTCGACCTGCCGCAGGAGATCAAGGACGAGTCCGACATGCGCACGGTCTGGGCGGCGAATGCGGGCTGGGAGTTCCTGCACACGCACGACTGGGGCGCCGGCGCCATGATCACCTACACCGGCACCGCCGAGCACTCACTCCCGCAGTTCAGCTACGACTATCCGATCGTCTCGGGCTGGCTCGATCGGCGCATCACCGAGAACCTCTCGGCGCAGCTCCAGGCGGACTACGCCTACGGCTGGGTCGACGGTCAGTCGTGGGTGAGCGAGGTCGCCGCGACGCCGTCGCTGGTGTACACCGAGGCGCGCGACACCTACACGCGACTCTTCGGTCGCTTCCAGTTCAGCAACTACTACTTTCCCGTCGACGGGACCTCCGAGTTCAATCCGATCACGCACCCGGTCACTCACGACCAGCTCGTGCTGTTCCAGGCCACCCAGGACGCGCGCAACCGCGACGGCCGGCTCGAGCAGGCGGGCCTCGAGCAGGGTCTGCCGATCGACGTGCTGCACACCCAGCTCACCGCCAGCACGACCTACTCGCGCTACCACGCCGAGGGCGCCGAGTACTCGTTCCGCGGCGTGGCGGCGTACGTGACCACCGAGACCGACCTGCCGTGGCAGTTCACGCTCTTGCTGGGTGCGGGTTTCGCGTATCGCGGGTATCTCAACCCCACCACCTTCGAGGCGGTGGCGCCGCCGTTCAGCGACAAGCGCCGCGACCAGGTCACCGACACCGAGATCGCGCTGCAGCGACCCATCTACTGGGACTGGCTGCTCGGCTCCGCGCGCTGGCACTACACGCACGCCGACTCGACCGTGGCCGTGTTCGACTACGACCGCAGCATCATCGGCGGGTATCTCACGGTCCGCATTCCGTGATTCAGGAGGGTTCCATGTCGCTTCGAGCCGTCGTCTCGTTCCTGGCCGGCGTGGCGCTGGCCGGCGCCGCGCGCGCGGATGCGCCCGCCGCCGAGGTCGTGGCGCTCTCGGGGCACGCCAGCGCGAACGCCGCGCCGCTCGCGATCGGCGATCCGATCGCCGCGGGCTCGCTGCTGCGCACCGGCAGTGACTCGCGGGTGGGCATCCTGGCGCGCGACATCTACGTGCAGCTCGACCCGCAGTCGGCGGTGCTGCTCGAGGGCGACCCCTCGGGCCACGTGAAGATGACGCTGCAGGAGGGCCGCGCGCGCATCATCGACACGCGCGGCAAAGGCGCGGCGCCCGGGTCGCTGCGGATCGACGACGCCGACGCGGCGGTGGCCGGCGGTGACTCCGAGGTCTACGTGCTGAACGAGAAGGCCGGCCGCTACGGCATGTTCTGCAACTGGACCGGGCCGGTCACGGTGACTCGCGAGCCGAAGACGCTGTCGGCCGACCCCGGCAAATGCGTGCTCGCCAAGCCACACGAGCCGCTATACGGCGCGCGCGGCCACGAGCACCAGATTCCGCTGCTGCCGCTGCCCAACGACGCGGTGCTGTTCGACGCGCCCGCGAATCACTTCGACACCACCGACGTCGCGGCCGGCCCGCCGGGCTTCGCCTTCAGTGGCCCGATGACTCCGCCCGACCGCCAGCGCGATCCCTGCGACACGCCGGGCTCGGGCTGCCTGACCCGCCAGGGCCTGATCGTGGTCGAGCCGCCGCCCAACGGCGGGGGCTGCGCGCCCGGCGTGATCTGCGGAGACGCGGCGCCCGGACGGCGCTAGAGCTTCACGCCGAAATATTCGAGGTAGCGGCGGTTGTACTCGTCGTCCTCGAGCGCGTCGCCCAGCGCCACGAACTCTTCGTCGCTGATCCGCGCGCGTCCACGCGAGAGACCCACCGCGTCGTCGCCGACCGGCCAGCGCAGCTTGTAGTTCGGCGTGGTGATCGCCTCGAGGATCGCCTCGGCCACGAGCTGCGGCTGCGCCGCGACCCGGAAGCCGGCCGCGAACAGCTTCCCGTTGCGCCGCATGATCTGCTTGTAGGGCGAGGTCTTGTCGTAGCGCGTCGCCTCGGCCGAGTTCTCGAAGATGCTGGTCATGATCACGCCCGGCTCCACGTTCACCACGCGGATGCCGAAGCTCCGGACCTCGACCGCGAGCGCCTCGCCCGCGCACTCGAGCGCGAACTTCGAGGCGGAGTAGGGCGCCTGGTTGGCGGTGGCGATCAAGCCCGCGATCGAAGTCACGTTCACGATCGCGCCGGTGCGGCGCTCGCGCATGCTCGGCAGCACCGCCTGGATGCAGCGGATCGCGCCGAAGTAGTTGGTTTCGAACATCGCGCGGTGCTCGTCCTCGGGCACGAGCTCGAGGGGCGTGGCGCCGCCGATGCCGGCGTTGTTCACCAACACGTCCACGGGGCCGTGCGCGGTCACCTGCGCGAACGCGCGCGTCACCGATTCGGGCGAGCACACGTCGAGCTCGATCAGCTCGAGCGCGAGGCCGCGCTTCTTCGCCTCGGCGCGCAGCGGCTCGGCCTTGGCCAGGTTGCGCATGCCGGCGAACACGCGGTAGCCGTTCGCGGCCAGGTGCAGCGCGGTGGCGAAGCCGATGCCGGTGCTCGTGCCGGTGACCACCGCGATCTTCCCCGACTCACTCATGGCTCATCCCTTCAGCGCGGCGAGGCAGCCCGTGCGCGCCAGCAGCGCGTCGAGTGCTCCCTTGTCCTTCACCGCGGCGTACTTCGCGCGCAGCGCGGCCAGTGACTTGGCGTGGTACTTCTGCGGCTTCTGGGTCCACTTCCGGCCCGCGAGCTCGACCGTGAACTCGTCCTTGCCGGCGTCGATCGCGGCGGCGTTCGCCACGCTCCAGGGCAGGAACAGCCGGCCGACCTGGCGCTCGAGCAGCGGCGAGAGACTCGGCTCGAGCGCGGCGAACGTCTCGAACTCGCCCTCGACGCGCGGGAACAGCATGCGCTGCACCCAGGCCAGCACCGCCTGCGCGCGGCCCTCGATCCACGCGCCGGGCGTCGGATCGGTCCAGGCCTCGTAGAGCTGCGCCCAGAGCCCGAAGTCTGCGAACGACGGCCGGCCACCGAACAGATACGGCCGGGCCGCGAGATGCGCCTCGAGCAAGTCGATCGTCTCGCGGAACGAGCCCTCGATCTGCGGCGCGGTCTCGGGGCTCGAGCCCACGAACCAGACGCGCCCCACCATGCGCGCGCGAATGCCTTCGCTGAGTCCCGCGTGCTGCTCGTCGCTCGCCTGGGGCATCGAGCAGCGCGCGATCCGGCCCGCGGCCGAGATCTGGTCGACGTCGCGCGCCCAGCGGTAGTGGAACATCCACTTGTTGCCCCACTCGTCGCCGAACTCCTCGAGCAACGCAGACACGAAGGCAGCGACCGGCTCCGGCGGATGGATTGACGGAGTGGGGTAGAGCGCCTCGTAGTGCTCGACGATCGGCGTCGAGTCCTGCAGCGCGTCGCCCGCCGGACTCACCACCAGCGGCACCAGCGGCAGCTTCGCGTACTTCTGGTACTCGGCCTGGTTCTCGGCGTTCCGCGGCAGCCAGACGTGCGGGATGCCCTTGTAGCGGAAGTACGAGCGAACCTTGACCGAGTACGGCGACAGCTCGATCCCGAAGATCCGGTGAACGGAGGTCATGGCCCATCCTCGCACAGGGCCCGCGGCCGTGCATTTGCGTCACTTCTGCGTCTGCCACACCACATGACCCTTGGGGACACAGGAGGGGACAGCTCGGGGATGAGGGCGCGATGCCCCTTTCAGCAAGAGCCGTGCGTCGACTGCTTCCCTCTCAGCGCACGGCGAGCGATCGGTGGTAGCGATTCGCATTCCCGGGTGAGCCGTCGAGGCCGGCGCGAGGGACTCCGCCAAACCGCCCGGTCTCGCGGCGCTCCCCTGTGACTCCTGAGTGTCTCGCCGCGGCTTTGTAGAACGTGTAAAGAAACGGGCCCCGGAAGCCTGAGCTTCCGAGGCCCGTCCGATGCTCGCGTGGGCACCCTGCCCACGCTCGGGAGTCATTCCTGACTACATGTCCATGTCGCCCATGCCCGGCATGCCGCCCGGCATGCCGCCGGCCTTCTTCTTCTCCGGCTTGTCGGCGATCATGGCTTCGGTGGTGAGGAGGAGGCCCGCGACGCTCGCCGCGTTCTGCAGCGCGCAGCGCACGACCTTGGTCGGGTCGATGACTCCGGCCTTGATCAGGTCGCCGTACTCCTCGGTGGCGGCGTTGAAGCCGTAGCCGCCCTTCTCGTTGCGCACGCGGTCGACGACGACCGAGCCCTCGTGGCCGGCGTTCTCGGCGATCCGGCGCAGCGGCGCCTCGATGGCGCGGCGCACGATCGAGACACCGGCCTTCTGGTCCTCGTTCAGCTCGCCCGCGATCTTCTCGAGCGCGCTCTGGGCGCGGATCAGGGCCACGCCGCCGCCGGCGACGATGCCTTCCTCGACCGCCGCGCGCGTGGCGTGCAGGGCGTCCTCGACGCGCGCCTTCTTCTCCTTCATCTCGGCCTCGGTCGCGGCGCCCACGCGCACGATCGCGACGCCGCCGGCGAGCTTCGCCAGCCGCTCCTGCAGCTTCTCCTTGTCGTAGTCCGAGGTGGTCTCCTCGATCTGCTTGCGGATCTGGTTGCAGCGGCCCTCGATGTCCTTCTTCTGGCCCGCGCCGCCCACGATCGTGGTGTTGTCCTTGTCCATCGTGATCTTCTTGGCGCGGCCCAGGTCCTTCAGCGTGAGTGAGTCGAGCTTGACGCCCAGCTCCTCGGCCACGAGCCGCCCGCCGGTCAGGATCGCGATGTCCTCGAGCATGGCCTTGCGGCGGTCACCGAAGCCCGGCGCCTTCACCGCCGCCACGTGCAGCGTGCCCCGGATCTTGTTCACGACCAGGGTCGCGAGCGCCTCGCCCTCGACTTCCTCGGCGATGATCACGAGCGAGTCGCCGCTCTTGGCCGTCTGCTCGAGCAGCGGCAGGAGGTCCTTCATGTTCGAGATCTTCTTCTCGTGCAGCAGGATGCGCGGGTTCTCGAGCTCGACGGTCATGCGCTCGGGGTTGGTCACGAAGTAGGGCGAGAGATAGCCGCGGTCGAACTGCATGCCCTCGACGGTCTCGAGCTCGGTCGTCATCGACTTCGCTTCCTCGACCGTGATCACGCCTTCCTTGCCCACGCGCTCCATCGCCTCGGACAGGATCTTGCCGATCGACTCGTCGGAGTTCGCCGAGATCGTGCCGACCTGAGCGATCTCGTCGGAGTTGCGCGTCGGCTTCGACATCTTCTTCAGCTCTTCGACGATCGCGCCCGTGGCGCGGTCGATGCCGCGCTTCAGGTCCATCGGCGAGCAGCCGGCCGCGACCAGCTTCGTGCCTTCGCGGAAGATCGCCTGCGCCAGCACGGTGGCGGTGGTGGTGCCGTCGCCGGCCACGTCGGAGGTCTTCGAGGCCACCTCCTTCACCATCTGCGCGCCCATGTTCTCGTACTTGCCTTCGAGCTCCACGGCCTTCGCGACGGTGACTCCGTCCTTGGTCACGGTGGGTGAGCCGAAGCTCTTCTCGATGATGACGTTGCGCCCCTTCGGTCCGAGCGTCACGGCCACAGCCTGCGCCATGGTGTTCACGCCCTCGAGGAGCCGTGCGCGCGCTTCCTCGTCGAAACAGATCATCTTCGCAGCCATTCCCAGGTCTCCTATTCCAACACCGCGAGGATGTCTTCCTCGCGCATGATCAAGTGTTCCTCGCCGTCGAACACCACTTCCGAGCCGCTGTACTTCCCGAACAGGATGCGGTCTCCGGCCTTCACGCCCATGGACTGTCGCTTGCCGTCATCGCCCACCTTGCCCGGGCCTGCGGCGACGACGCGGCCCTGCTGGGGTTTTTCCTTGGCGGTGTCGGGGATGATGATCCCGCCCGCCGTCTTCTCCTCGCCGTCCAATCGCAGCACGAGGACGCGGTCGTGCAGGGGTCGCACTTTCACGGTTGTCTCCTCCTCAAGTTGCCCGCAACCCGGTCGAAATGCGGGTGC
Source organism: Myxococcota bacterium (assembly GCA_035498875.1). Taxonomy (GTDB): domain Bacteria; phylum Myxococcota_A; class UBA9160; order SZUA-336; family SZUA-336; genus VGRW01. The sequence continues at coordinate 44,367 of DATJZP010000107.1, read as the reverse complement.
GCGCGACGCTGACTAAGGCCTGCGCGGCGTGCTGTCAAACGGCCGGCCTCTGTTAGGCTACGCCCGTGGCGCGCAGCGGCGACGTTGGGGGGCGGGTCGCCGAGACTTTTCCGCGCCTCTACCTGGCCCTGTTCGGGCTGGCGTTGATCGTGGCCTACGCCCGCTGGCCGATCCTCGCGGTCGACACCGACCTCTGGTACCACCTGAACGCCGGCCGCTACATCGCCGCCGAGCATGCGGTTCCGCACACGGCGTTCTACTCGTTCCTGCGCCCGGAGCCGCACTGGCTCGACTACTACTGGCTGTCGCAGCTGCTGCTCTACGGCGGGTTCCAGGTCGCGGGCTACGCGGGAATGGTGGCGCTGCGGGCGGCGGTGGCATTCGGAACCTACGGGCTCGTGCTGGCGATCCTGCGCCACGGCAAGCCGCGCGACGAGGGCTGGGGCTACACGGCGCTGGTGTTCTCGCTCGTGGCGCTGCCGCCGGTCGGCCGCTTTCTGGTCGTGCGGCCCTGCCTCTTCTCGTACCTCTTGATCCCGGCGTTCTTGTACCTGCTCGAGGCGCGCCGGCGGCTGTGGCTCCTGCCCGGGCTCGGGCTTTTGTGGTCGAACCTGCACGGGATCGAGTTCCCCGTGATGGAGCTCGTGCTCGGCGCCTATCTCGGCGAGTGGCTGCTGGCGCGCGCGGGCGTGGTGCGCTGGGTCGAGCCGCCGCGGCGCTGGAGCGACTTCGCCTGGGTGGCCGGCGCGCTGCTCACGGTGGGGCTGACTCCGCACGGGCTCGAGCTTTTGCGAGGGCCGTTCCAGTCGGTCGCGTTCGCCGCGCAGTACATCGACGAGCTGAAGCCGCCCGCGCTCTCCGCACTGTTTCCGATCCAGCTCGAAGCCGGATATCTCACGCGGCCGAGCCTGATCACCGCGCTGGCGCTGCTCGCGCTGCTCTCGCTGGGGGTGAGTGCGCTGCGGCGGACGATCCGGCCCGCGCACGCACTCTTGTTCGCCGGCGGGCTCGTGCTCTTGCTGCGCGCGGGCCGCTTCTACGTCGAGTTCGCGCTCCTGGTGCTGCCGCTCGTGGCTGCGCTGCCGGTGCGATTGCGCTTCGTGCCAACGCTGCCCACCCCGCTCCAGTTACTCCTGCTCGCGGGCGTGGCGATCTTCCCCTTCTACCACCTGTATACGGTCACCCAGACGAGCTGCCCGTTCCCGCTGTGCACGCGCAGCCTGCCCGAGGGCTCGGTCGAGTTCCTGCGCTACGTGGGCGCGCGCGGCACCGTGCTGAACCATCCGAACGACGGCGGGTATCTCGAGTGGGAGCTCTACCCGCGCCAGCAGATCTTCGTCGATCTGCAGACGCCGTTCCTGTTCAGCGACCGCGACATCTTCGTGGCGCACGAGGCGTTCCAGGATCCGGTCGTGCTGGCATCGGTGGTGAACGAGTATCACCCCGAGTTCGTGCTGGTGCCGAAGAAGATCCGGCTGTTCGGCGCGTTCGCCGCGAAGGTCTCGAGCTACGTGCCGGTGTTCGTCGACGACGAGTCCGTGCTGTACGCGAGCAGTGAGACGCAGCCCGAGCTGGTGGCGCGCTATGGCCTGACGGCGATCGACCCGTTCGCGCTCGAGCTCGTGGACAAGTCCAGTCCCGAGGCCGCGGCGCGCGCCGCGGCCGAGCTGGCGCGCGCGAACGCGATCTATCCCGGCGGCGCGCGCCTGCGCGTGTTCGAGGGCGCACTGGCGCTCGACCGTGGTGACACCGAGACGGCGCTGCGCATCGCCGGCGAAGTGACTCGTCTGCACCCGGACCGACCCGAGGCGTTCCGGCTGCGCGGCGACGCGCTGCTGCGCCGCGAGCAGTTCGGCGAGGCGGCCGAAGCCTACGAGGGCGCGCTGGCGCGCGGCGGCGACGCGGTCGCGGCCGGCCAGCTCTTCTATCTCGAGAGCCGGCTCTGGGCCTGCTACGCGCGCCTGGGCAAGAAGGACGAAGCCTACCGCGCGATGAAGCGCGCGCTGGCCGGCGACGTGTACGCCTTCGACGTGGGCTATCGCGAGCTGGCGTCGTTCGCGAGCGCGGCGCTCGACGCGGGCCGGACCGAGGAAGGCCGCACGCTGCTCGAGTTCGCCCTGGCCAAGACTCCGGCGAGCGAGGCCGAGCTGCGGCGCACCATGGAGACGCGGCTGCGCAGTCTCTCCAGCGGACGCTAGCCGCGGGCGCTGCGCCGGTCGGCGACCCGCTGGCCGTCCTCGAGCGCGATCTTCCACTCGGGCAGGACGGAGGCGCGCTCGCGCGTGAGCGGCTCGGCCGGGCTGCGCGCGGGCGGGCGCAGCGTGCGCTGCCACCAGCCCACGTCGTGCCAGTCGCCGAGCTTCCAGCCCACCGCGGGATACACGCCGATCGCCGTGAAGCCCTGTGACTCGTGGAGCCCCACGCTGGCCGCGTTGGGCAGGGTGATGCCGGCGTAGGCGCGGTGGTAGCCCTGGACGAAGAGCATGGCCAGGAGCGCCGTGTACAGCGCGTGACCGACGCCGCTGCGGCGCGCGTCCGGGTGCACGTAGGCGGTCACGTCGACCGACCAGCGATAGGCGGCGCGCTCGCGGTGCTGCCCGGCGTAGACGTAGCCTTCGATGCGCTCGCGGTCGGCGCAGACCAGCCACGGGAAGCGCGGCAGCGTCGAAGCGATCCGCCGAGACATCTCTTCGATGCTCGGCGGATCGACTTCGAACGAAATTGCGGTGTCACGCACGATCGGTGCGTAGATCGCGTGGACACCCGCCGCGTCGCCCGGCTCGGCGAGCCGCACGACGCGGCGCACTTTACAAGGCCTCCTCGCCGCGTTCGCCGGTGCGAATGCGGATCGCGTCGAGCACGGGAGTCACGAAGATCTTCCCGTCGCCGATGCGGCCGGTGTTCGCGGCCTTGCGAATCGCCTCGACCACCGTCTCGGCGCGGCCGTCCGCCACGACCACCTCGATCTCGATCTTGGGCAGCATGTCCACGACATACTCGGCCCCGCGATAGAGCTCCGTGTGACCTTTCTGCCGGCCGAAGCCACGGACTTCGGAAACCGTCATCCCCTCGACGCCGGCCGCGGTGAGTGCATCGCGGACCTCGTCGAGCTTGAACGGCTTGATGACGGCCTTGATCATTTTCATTTTCGAGTCCCCCTAGCTTCTGCGCGATCAGTGATGTGCGGTCGCGAGCGCTCCAGAGCCCTCTGCTCCGTGTGCGCCGCCGCCGCCAGCCATGCTCGATCCGCTCGATACGGCGTAGGCGCTCTCGCTGTGGGCGGACAGGTCGAGTCCCTCGAACTCTTCCTCGTCGCTCACGCGCAGCGATCCGAACGCCAATCGCAGGACCATCAGGATCACGAACGACATCGCGGGCGCGTACACGGCCGTGAAGCCGATGCCCTTGAGCTGCACCAGGATCTGCTGGGCGTTCGACGTGATCGCGCCCTCGGCGGGTGCGCCGAAGGTGACCGCGAAGATGCCCGAGGCCAGTGCGCCCCAAGCGCCGCCGATCCCGTGGACGCCGAACGCGTCGAGTGAGTCGTCGTAGCCGCCGAGCGGCTTCAGGAACGTCACCGCCGCGTAGCAGATGAGCGACACGCCGACCCCGACCCCGATCGCGCCCATCGGCGAGACGTTGCCGCAGGCGGGCGTGATCGCGACCAGACCCGCGACGGCTGCCGTGGCGGCGCCGAGCGCCGTGGGCTTGCCGCGGTGGATCCACTCGATCGCCACCCAGGTCATGAGCGCGGCCGAGGTCGCGGTGCTGGTGTTCAGGAAGGCGAGCGCGGCCAGCGGGCTGGCGGACAGCGCGCTGCCCGCGTTGAAGCCGAACCAGCCGACCCACAACAGGCCCGCGCCGATCAGACACAGCGGCAGGCTGTGCGGCGGCATCGGTTCACGCCCGAAGCCCTGGCGCTTGCCGACCATGAGCGCCGCAATCAGCGCCGAGGTCCCGCTCGACATGTGCACGACCAGGCCGCCCGCGAAGTCGATCGCGCCGGCTTTGAAGATCCAGCCGCCGCCCCAGACCATGTACGCCAGCGGGCAGTACACGACGAGCAGCCAGATGCTGATGAACGCGAGGAACGCCGAGAACTTCATGCGCTCGGCCACCGCGCCCAGGATCAGCGCCGGCGTGATGATCGCGAACATCGCCTGGAACATGATGAAGATGTACTCGGGGATCTGGCGCGGCGGCGTCGCGAAGTTCGCAGTCATCGAGTCCAGACTGACTCCCGCCAGGCCCAGCTTGTCGAGATTGCCCACGAAGGATCCGCCGCCGCTCGAGAAGGCCAGGCTGTAGCCGACGACGATCCACAGAATTCCGATCGCCCCCGCGGCGATGAAACACTGCATGAAGACGTTGAGGACGTTCTTCGCGCGGACCAACCCGCCGTAGAACAGAGCGAGCCCCGGCAGAGTCATCAGCAAGACCAGTGCCGTGGCGGCCAGAACCCAGGCCGTGTCTCCGCTGTCGATGACCTTGGGCGCGTCGTCGGCCCATGCCGAGCCGCTGAACAGAAGAGGAAGACCCAGGCCGAGCGCCGCCCCCGCGGCAATCCGGGCCTTCGATCGATCGAATCTCGCAAGCATGACTTCGTATCTCCCCTAGGGTGAAGGACTTCGGGAGCCGGCAAAGCAATCACGATGCCAGGCGAAATATGGCCGCAAATCGACATTAAAGGGCTCAAATCTGCCCAGCTCCGAGGCGCAGCTGCCGCGACTCTGAGCAGCGCCTAGCGATAGCCCTCGGCCACGGGTCGGCGCGGCAGGTTCCACCATACCCCGTCGCACAGCTTCTGGACCTCGGGGTCGAGCTTGAGCTCGGCGCCCGCGACGGTGGCTTCGAGCTGCTCGGCGCGGCTCGCGCCGATGATCGCCGAGGTGATTCCGGGCTGACCGAGCACCCAGGCCGTGGCCACCGAGGCGAGCGAGAGCCCGCGCGCCTCGACCTCCTTGGCCAGCTCCTCGACCGCGCCCAGCTGCACCTGGTCCCAGTAGCGGTGCTGGTACATCTCGCCCGCGCCCTTCAGCGTGAAGCGCGTGCCCTCGCGCGGCTTCTCGCCCGCGCGGTACTTGCCCGAGAGCAGGCCGCCGGCGATCGGGTTGTAGACGATCACGCCGAGCTTCTCCTGGCGGGCGTAGGGCAGGAGCTCCGTCTCGATCTCGCGGTAGAGCAGGTTGTAGCGCGGCTGCAGTGTCTCGTAGCGAGTCAGTCCGAGCTCGCGCGCGGCGCTCGCCGCCTCGGCCAGCCGGTACAGCGGGTAGTTCGAGCAGCCCACGTAGCGGACCTTGCCGGCGCGGACCAGGTCGTCGAGCGCGCGCAGCGTCTCGTCGATCGGCGTGTAGGGGTCGAAGAAGTGAGTCTGGTACAGGTCGATCACGTCGGTCTGCAGCCGGCGCAGGCTGGCCTCGACCGCGCGCTGGATGTGGAAGCGCGAGAGCCCCACGTCGTTGGTCGCGCTGCCCATCTGCCCGCGGCACTTCGTGGCCAGGAACACGCGGCTGCGCAGCCCGCGCTCGACCAGCCACTTGCCGATGAGCTCCTCGGTGCGCCCCACCGTCGGCAGGCCGCCGCCCAGCGGGTAGACGTCGGCGGTGTCGAAGAAGTCGACGCCCGCGGCGAAGGCGCGGTCCATGATCGCGAACGAGGCGGGCTCGTCGCACTGCACGCCGAAGGTCATGGTGCCCAGACAGAGTGAGGGCACGCGAATTCCGGTCCGTCCCAGGGGTCGTCTGTCCACGAAGGCCTCCCTCGCTAGAATCGCAGCATGCCGGAGCGGGACCTGAAAGTCTGGATCGAAGTCGAGCGCGAGCTCCTGCAGGACTGCCGCGTGTTCACGGTGAGCCGGATGACTTCGCGCTCGCCGCACACCGGCGAGTCGCACCCATTTTACAGGATCGACTCGTCGGACTGGGTGAACGTGGTGGCGCTCACGCCGCGCGACGAGCTGGTGATGGTGCGCCAGTACCGGCACGGCGAGGGCCGAGTCACGCTCGAGATCCCCGGCGGGCTGGTCGACCCCGGAGAGAGCACCGCGACCGCCGCGGCGCGCGAGCTGCTCGAGGAGACGGGCTACCGCGCGAGCTCGGTCGAGGCGATCGGCGTGGTGAACCCCAACCCGGCCCTGTTCGGGAACCGCACCGAGACGTTCCTGGCGCGCGGCGTCGAGCGAGTGGCCGAGATCGTGAACGGCCACACCGAGGAGACGGTGGTCGAGCTGGTGCCGCTCGCCGAGCTGCCGGCGACGCTGGCGAAGGGACGCATCACATCGGCGCTGGTGATCGCCGCGCTGTATTGGTTCGAGCTGGCAAGGCAGAGGTGAGTCGAGCATGGACATGAAGCCGCGCATGGCACTGGGTGAATTCCTGGTCGCATACCTGCGGCGCATGAAAGTGACTCACCTGTTCGGGCTGCCTGGCGACCTGGTGCTGGGCCTGTTCCAGAGCCTGGCGCGCGAGCGCGAGCTCGAGATCGTGACCTTCTCGCACGAGCCCACCGTGGGCTTCGCCGCCGACGGCTACGCGCGCGCCACCCGCCGGCTGGGCGTGATCTGCGTGACTTACGGCGCGGGGGGTCACAACATCGTGAACCCGATCGCGGGCGCGTACGCCGAGCGCGTGCCGCTGCTGGTGATCTCGGGCGGTCCGGGCGCCGAGGAGGCCCGGCGCTCGAGCATCCACCACCAGGTGAAGACGCTCGACTCGCAGTGGCGCGTGTTCCAGGAAGTCACCTGCGACGCGCGCCGGCTCGTGCACCTGGAGCGCGCCGCGACCGACATCCACGAGCTGGTGTGCAACATCATGCGCGAGCTGCGGCCGGGCTATCTCGAGATCCGCCGCGACCAGGTCGACGTCGAGATTCCGGTGCCGCAGGAGATCCGCGACTGGACCGGTGACTTGCCCCGGCCGTCGTCCGATCCGCGACGCCTGGCCGAGGCGCTGCGCGACACGGTCGAGCGGCTGCGCCGCGCCGAGCGGCCGGTGCTGATCGCGGGCGTGGATCTGCACCGCGTGGGCGCGCACGGTGACTTCCTGCGCCTGGCCGAGAAGCTCGAGTGCGCCGTGGCCACCACCATGCTGGCCAAGGGCGTCTTCCCGATGGATCACAAGCTCCACCTGGGCATCCAGATCGGCCCGTTCGGCGCGAAGGCGATCCAGGAGCGCGTGAGCTCGGCTGACCTCGTGATCGAGCTCGGCACGCAGCACACCGACATCAACCTGGGTCGCGCGGCCGAGATCGCCCCGCCCGAGCGCAGCATCTGGGCCGAGCCCGAGCGAGTCTCGATCTCGTTCCACCAGTACCAGGGAGTCATGCTGCACGAGTTCGTGCGCGGCCTGGCCGACTCGGTGCTGCCGGACTTCCGCGAGAAGGTCGAGTACGCCGACAACCTGGTGCGCACGCCGTTCGAAGCGAGTCGCGACGCCAAGCTCACGACCAACGACTTCCTGGTCGAGGTGAACGAGTTTCTCGCGCGCCACCCGGGCCTGTGGGTCGTGGCCGAGTCGGGCGACATGCTGTTCGGCGGCATGGAGCTGCGCCTGCACGGCGGCATGTACATGGCGCAGGGCTACTACGCCTCGATGGGCTTCGGCGTGCCCGCGGCGCTCGGCGCGCAGCTCGGCACCGGCGTGCGGCCGCTCATCCTGTGCGGCGACGGCGCCTTCCAGATGACGGGCATGGAGATCTCGCACGCGCCCGAGCACCGCCTGAACCCGATCTGCATCGTGGTGAACAACGCCGGCTGGGGCATCTTCCGGCCGATCGTCGAGCGCCAGGAGCTGCTCGACGTGCCCAACTGGAAATACGCCGAGATCGGGCGCTCGCTCGGCGGCGGCGGCTGGCGCGCCGAGACCCGCGGCCAGCTGCGCGCCGCGCTCGAGTCGGCCTTCGCCTCGGATCGCTTCTCGATCGTGGAGGCCGTGACTCCCCCCGACGACCTGTCGCCGATCTCGCGGCGCTACATCACGAGCGGCGCCAAGCGCTAGCTGCCTCAAGCGCGCGCCCGCCGGGCTCGATACGAACGTATGGCCGATGCGGCGGCGTTCCTCGCGAGTCACTATCGCCCGTGTCTCGCCGCGGCGCTCTTCGCCGCGCGCCTGGCGGACGTGGTCTCGACCCGACTTGCCACACCGAAGCTGCGGCTCGAGGCCAACCCCGTGGTGCGGAAGCTGGGCTGGCCGTTCGCATGGGCCACGCTCGGCGTGTGTGTCTTGCCGTACGTCGCGGAGTGGGGCTGGGCGCCCGCCCTGGCGATCACCGTCACGTCGCTGCAAGTGAGCGCCTCGAACTTCTCGCGGCTGCCTTTCTCGCGCACGCTCGGCGAGGAAGCCTATGCGGAGCTGCTCGAACGCGTCCACGCGCGCGCCCCGCGCCGCTTGATCTACGGCTGCATCGCCGCGTCGAGCGCGCTGATCACCAGCGCCGGCGCGCTGCTGTTGCTCTTCTATCCGAACCCCGCCGAGCCGGCGTACTACTTCGCCGTCGGCATGATCGGCTACGGCCTGGCGATCGCGGTTCACTTCTCGCTGAACGCCCGGCGCATGTTCCAGAGGCGGAGTCAGTCCAGCACGCGACCTTCGAGCGTGACTTCCCAGCCCACGCCGCGCGCGCGCAGCTCGGCGCCGTAGATCGAGTCACGCCGCAGCCGGCGCGACAGCAGCGTGGCGAGCGCGGTGGCGAGCACGAGCGGGAGCGCGATCGCGTAGTCGCCGCTGAGCTCGAAGACCATCACCGCCGCCATCAGCGGCGCGTGAGTCGTAGCGGCGGTGGCGGCGGCCATGCCCACCAGCGCGTAGCCGCCGGCCGAGCCGATTCCCAGACCCAGCGACGACAGCGCGCCGGCATACAGGAAGCCGACCGCGCCCCCCAGCAGCAGCGTCGGCGTGAACACGCCGCCCGGGCTGCCCGATGACACCGAGCAGGTCGTGGCCAGACACTTGCCCACCAGCAAGAGGCCCACGAAGCCCAGCGTGAGTCGCGCGTCGAGCAGCGCGTTCAGCGGCTCGTAGCCGTTGCCCGCGGCCTCGGGGATGAACGCGATCACGAGCCCCGCCAGCACGCCGCCGAGCGCCGGGCGCCAGGGCAGGGGCAGGCGCGAGTTGCGAAAGGCCTCCTCGCCCAGCGACAGCAGCCGCATGAAGCCCTGCGAGGCCAGGGCCGCGACCAGGCCCAGGCCGGCGAACGCGAGCAGCTCGGCCGGGCCGGACTGGAACGCGCGCTGGCCGTAGATCGGTCCCTCGCCCGCGACCGCGCGGGTGAGCGCCGTAGCGAGCACAGTCGCGACCAGCGCCGGGAGCACGGCGTCGAGCACCACCACGCCGGTCACCACCTCGAGCACGAACAGCACCGCCGCGAACGGCGTGTTGTAGGCCGCCGCGAAGCCCGCCGCCGTGCCCGCGGCGATCAGCAGCCGCGTCGACTCGTTCGCGAGCCCGAGTCGGTCGCCGATCAGCTTGCCCGCGGCGCCGCCGAACTGGATCAGCGGGCCCTCGCGCCCGATCGAGCCGCCCGAGGCGATCGCCAGCCACGAGGCGAGTGACTTCCAGAGCGTGACTCGAAACGACAGGTGCACGCGGCCCAGCACCACGGCTTCCATCACGTTGCCGACGCCACCGCCCTGGGGCGTGCGCGCCACGAGCCGGCCGATCGCCCCGGCGAGCAGACCCCCGAGCGCGGGAAACGCCACGCGCGCCCAGATCGGCGCCGCGTGCATGGCGGCCACCACGTCGTTCGCGCCCGCGAGGCCGCGCAACAGGTGAGTCAGCGCGAAGCGGAAGCCGATCGCGAACGCCGCCGCAGCCAGCGCGACGGCGACCACTCCCACCCCGAAGCGCGCGCGCCTCATGCGCGAAGCATCCTATCATTCCGGCTGCGTGCCTCTAGGGTGGATCGCGATCGTCGCTCTGTGGCTGGTCGCCTGCGCGAGCGGGCCGCCGCTGCGCGTCGGCACGAGCGGTGACTACGCGCCGTTCTCGAAGGACGGGCAGGGCTTCGACCTGGACGTAGCGCGGCTGTTCGCGCACGAGCTCGGCCGGCCGGTCGAGTGGGTGCCGTTCCGCTGGCCCGAGCTCGGCGAGCGCGCCGCGCGCGGCGACTTCGACGTGGCGATGAGCGGAGTCACCTGGCGCGCCGACCGCGACGTGCACGGCTGGCTCAGCCTGGCGGTCGGGCAGGGCGGCCCCTGCTGGATCGGCGCGCCCAAGCCCGACACGGTCGGCGTGAACCGCGGCGGCGTGCTCGAGAGCTTCGCGCGCACGCGCTTCCCCAAGGCCAGGATCGTGACCGTCGACGACAACGAGTCGCTGCCGGAGCTGTTGGCCGAGCGCCGGGTCGACGCGATCGTGACCGACAGCTTCGAGATCGCGCACTTTCGCAAGCCGGGAGACACCTCGCTGTGCGTGAGTCAGACCTTCCGCAAGGTCTACTGGGTGACTCCCCAGCGCGCGGGCGAGCTCGGGCCCGCGCTCGACACATTCCTCGAGAAGCACGAGCCCGAGCTGCGCGCGCTGCGCGAGAAGTGGTTCGGCGCGCCCCAGCCGCGCGAGGCCACGGACCACGTGATCGACCTGGTCGCCCGCCGGCTCGAGCTGATGGAGTTCGTGGGCGCGTGGAAACGCAGCCACCAGCAGCCGATCGAGGACCTGGCCCAGGAGGCACGGGTGCTCGACGCGGTGCAGAAGAAGGCGCTCGCGCTGGGCCTCGAGCCGGGCGGCGTACGGAAGCTGTTCGAGCTCGAGATCGCGCTGGCCAAGCGGATCGAGGCCGACGTGCAGCGACCCGACGCACCGCTCGACCTCGACACAGAATTGCGTCCCGCGATCGCGCGGCTCTCGGACCGCCAGCTCGCTGCGCTGGCCAAGGCCGCGCCACTGCCGCCGACCTCGTTCGAAGCCGCGGCCTTGGCGCCGCTGCTGCCACTGCTCAGCGCGGACGAGATCGCGCGACTCCAGGCCGCGCTGGCGGGCATCGAGAGATCGAATTGAGTCGTTGCCCAATCCAGCGGGCAGGGACACAATTTCGCTGGAGCCTGGGTCGGGTGCCCAGGCGACCATCGGACGGGGTGAGCTGGAGGGCCGAGATGGGCCTGATCGCAGAGCTCCTGGCGAGGCGTTCTCCCGTCGTACACCTGGTGAGTCCCGAGCAGACCGTGCTCGATGCGGTCGCGCTCATGGCCGCGCGCCGCGTGGGCGCGGTCCCCGTCGTCGACGGCGGTCACCTGGTGGGGATCCTCTCCGAGCGCGACGTCGTTCGGCGCGTCGTGGCGGTGGGCCGGCCGGTCGAGAAGACGCGGATCGGCGAGGTCATGACTCCCGAGCCAGTCACTGCCGCCCCGGGCGACGAGCGCGCGCTGGCGGTGCTGAAGATGGAGCACATCGGCTGCCGCCACCTGCCGGTCGTGCAGCACGGCGCGGTCGTCGACATGCTGTCGATCCGCGACCTCCTGTTCGGCGAGCTCGAGGAGCGCGCCGAAGCGGTCGAATCGCTGCGCCGCTACATCGGCGGGAGCTACTAGGCCGCTTTCGCTACCCTGAACCGTTCGATGCGGCTGGCGCTGGCGCAGATCAACACCACGATCGGGGACTTCGCGGGCAACCTGCGCGCGATCAAAGCCGCGGTCGAACGCGCGAAGGTCGAGCGCGCCGACGTGGTGGTGCTGCCCGAGCTCGCAGTCTGCGGCTACCCGCCCGGCGACTTACTCGATCGCCCCAGCTTCCTGCGCGATCAGACGCGCGCCCTCGACGAGCTGGTGGCGCTGTCGCGCGAGGTCGCGATCGTGGCCGGCGCGGTGCTGCCCGCGCCGCAGGGCGCGCCCAAGCGGCTGTCCAACGCGGCGGTGCTGCTCGACCGCGGCGAGATCGCGCACGTGCAGGCGAAGACGCTGCTCCCGACTTACGACGTGTTCGACGAGTCACGCTACTTCCAGCCGGCCGCCGAGCGGCGCGTGATCGAGTTCCGCGGCCGGCGTGTCGGCATCGCGATCTGCGAGGACGTGTGGAGCGGCAAGTTCTGGGGCGCGCGCCGGCCGTACCCGGTCGATCCCGTCGAGGAGCTCGTGGCCGCGGGCGCCGAGGTCGTGTGGACGATCTCGGCCTCGCCCTGGAACCAGCGCAAGATGGCGCTGCGCGAGGCCATGCTGTGCGACGCCGCGCGCCAGCACCGCGTGCCGGTCGTGTTCGTGAATCTGGTGGGCGGGAACGACGAGCTGATCTTCGACGGCACGAGCTTCGTGGTCGACGCCGACGCGCGCGTCGTGACTCGCCTGGCGCGCTTCGCCGAGGACTTCGCGGTGGTCGACCCGTTCGCGAGCGGCCGGCCCGAGGCGCCCGCGCTGGAGCCCGATCCCGAGCTGCTCGAGCGCGCGCTCGTGCTCGGCATCCGCGACTATCTCGGAAAGCTGCGGCTGGGCAGCGCCGTGATCGGTCTCTCGGGCGGCATCGACTCGGCCGTCACGGCCGACCTCGCGGTGCGCGCGCTGGGCGCGCAGAACGTGGCGGGGCTGTTGATGCCCGGGCCGTTCTCGTCCGAGCACTCGATCAGCGATGCCGAGGCGCTGGCGCGCAACCTCGGCATCTCGGCGCGCACCGTGCGCATCGACTCGATCTACAAGGGCTATCTCGAGCAGTTCCGGCACATGTTCGGAGCGCGCGAGAGCTACGGACTCACGCAGGAGAACGTGCAGGCGCGCATCCGGGGCGCGCTGCTCATGGCGGCGTCGAACGAGGAGAACCGGATCGTCCTCGCCACCGGCAACAAGAGCGAGCTCAGCATGGGCTACACCACCCTGTACGGCGACCTGGTCGGCGGCCTGGCGGTGCTGGGCGACGTGCTGAAGCGCGACGTGTACGCGCTGGCCCGGCACGCGAACCGCGCCGGCCCGCGCATCCCGCGCGGCTCGATCGAGAAGCCGCCGTCCGCGGAGCTCGCGCCCGGCCAGAAGGACAGTGACTCGCTGCCGCCCTATCCCGTGCTCGACGAGGTGCTGCACCAGGCGATCGAGCTGGGTCTGCCGGGCGACGAGATCGAGCCGCCCGCCGGCGCCACGCGCGAGACGGTGGCGTGGATCCTGCGCCAGATCGACCGCAACGAGTACAAGCGCCGGCAGGCGCCGGTCGTGCTGAAGGTCTCCGAGAAGGCCTACGGCTCGGGCCGCCGCATTCCGATCGTCCACCGCAGCGGCTGGGGCGTCTAGCCGCATGCGGCGCGGCTTCGTGCTCGCGCTGACGCTGCTCTGCACGGGCTGCGCCATGTTCAAGTCGGACCGGACGCGGCTGGCCGAGTGGCAGGACGAGGCCGTGTCGCTGCGCGGACTCACGTTCAAGCACGGCGTCGAGCTGTCCTGGGTGGACGAGAGTCAGATGAAGGACGTGCTCACCGACGAGGCCGAGGACGACCTCGAGCCCAAGCGCGTGGCGGGTGAGCGCGATGCGCTGGCGGCGATCGGCGTCCTGCCGCCCGAGATCGACCTGGCCAAGGAGCTGCTCACGCTCTACGCGAGTCAGGTGGCCGGCATCTACAGCCAGCGCAAGAACACGCTGTTCGTGAACCAGGGCATGGCGGGGGGTCTCCAGTCACTCGTGCTCGGACCGATCATGGTGCACGAGCTGACTCACGCGCTGCAGGACCAGCACTTCCCGGAGGTGCTGGGGCTCTTGCTCAACCTGGACGACGAAGACGACGTGGGCCGCGCGCTGTCGGGCACGGTCGAGGGCGACGCCACCGTGACCATGCTGGGCGCGCTGCCCGGGGTGAGTGCCGACCAGAAGCGCATCGAGATGGCGGAGACCGTGCGCGACAGCATGTTGAAGCAGCTCGACGACCGCGACTCTGACATCGGGAAGGCGCCGCGCCTGCTCGCCGTCTCGCTCGTGTTCCCGTACGCGTACGGCACGATGCTCGCGGCCGAGCGCTGGGACAGCGCGGGCAACGCCGGCCTCGACGCCGAGCTCGAGGACCCGCCGCTCGCCACGCTGCACCTGTTGCAGCCGGGCACGCGCGGGCCGGTCGACTTCGTGCGCCTGCCCGGCGAACAGATCCGCCGCGCCGCCGGCTCGAGCTGCACGCTCGACTACTCGAACGTCGCCGGCGCGCTCTTGCTGCGCGTGCTGTTCGAGGACTCACTCGCCCCCGCCAAGAGCAACGCGCTGCTCGCCGGCTGGCGCGGCGACCGCTACCTGAAGCTCGGCTGCGGCGACAAATGGGAGCTGCTCTGGCTCACGCGCTGGAAATCGAACGAGGCCGCGCAGCGCTTCGCCGACGCCTACCGCGCGCTGGCCCCCGGCATCGCCGCGCGCACCAAGCTCTCGGGTCCCGCCGAGGTCGTGGTGCGCGACCAGACCGCGCTGGTCGTGACTCCCGGCCTGCGCGCCCGTGCCGACGAGTGGATCCAGAAGAGCGAGGTGCGCAGCTACTCGAGCTTCGTCGACTGGGTCGGCGGCGGCTGCTTCCCGGACGAAGCTTGCCCGACGCGAACGAACACCGAGCGGGCAGGCGACCCCCGCGGCAGCGACCGGCCTGGAGCAGGGCTAGAGTCTCCCCTCACGCGCCCGTAGCTCAGCTGGATAGAGCGAGGGACTTCTAATCCCTAGGTCAGTGGTTCGACTCCACTCGGGCGCGCCAGCTTCCACGCGTCCGGCCGGGTAACTCGCTGCGCTCGAGGAGAGGTGCACATGCCGCTGGTTGTCGACCGCCGTCAGTGGATCGTCCTGGCCGGGACAGCCGCGCTGAGTCTCGCGGCCAAGCCCGGGTCCGGCAAGGAAGACGAAGTCGAGGTGCCCGCAGTCGAGGATCTCATGCGCGAGCACGGCGTCCTGCGGCGCGCGCTGCTGGTGTATGCCGAGGCCGCGTCCCGGATCTCCGCCGGACAGAAGGACGTGCCGCTCGAGTCACTCGGCCAGACCGCGGCGCTCTTCCGCAGCTTCGGCGAGGACTACCACGAGCGCAGCCTCGAACAGCAGCACGTCTTCCCCCCGCTCGCTCAGACCGGCGGCGCGAACGCGAGTCTGGTCGCCACGTTGACGGCTCAGCACGAGCGCGGGCGCGAGCTGACGGACTATGTCTCCGCCGCGGCGAAGACGGGCCGCCTTCCCGCGGCCGACGCGCTCCGGCTCTTCGTCCGGATGTACGAGCACCATGCCGCGATCGAGGACACGGTCGTGTTCCCCGCCTGGAAGCGGGCGATTTCAGCCAGGCAGTATCGCGAGCTCACCGAGCAGTTCGAAGATCTCGAGCACCGGATGTTCGGCAAGGACGGCTACGAAGACGCACTGAAGCGCATCTCCGCGATCGAAGAGGCGTTCGGACTCGCCGACCTCTCCAAGCTGACCGCGCCCCCGCCGCCCTGACGGGTCACTCGGGCGCGATCTCGACGATCAGGCCGTCGCTCCAGTCGTAGCGCGCGTTCATCAGCGCGCTGACCTTGGCGTGCAGTGCCGCGTCGCGCTCGGGCTCGAGTGCGCGGGCGGTCGCGCGGCCCACGCGCCGCTTGGCCATGAACGCGACCGCGGGCTCTGCGCGCACGTTCTGCACCCAGTGCGAGCGCTCGCGGCGCTCCGAGACCACGTAGTAGCGCCCCTCGTGCTCGACGTACCAGATCTCGATCAGGTGCGGGCGGCCGGTCTTCTGGCCGACCGTGGCCAGGTACAGGAAGTCGCCGGGATCGCCCTCGGGCTGCGTCATGCGCGACGCAGGATAACGGGTTCCTCAAGCCTCGACGGGGCACTGCCGTTCCGGAACCGATGCCCGGAGATCGCACCTCGCTCCTCTTCTGCCCGCCGCTCGCGCCGCTGCGCCTGGCGGCCGGGGCGCGCGTGGCGATCGGCCGCGGGCGCGACTGCGAGCTGAATCTGATCAACGACTCGGCTTCGCGCCGACACGCGGAAGTGTACGCAGATGGCGCGGAGTTCCTGGTCCGGGACCTGGGGAGCAAGAACGGCACGTTCGTGAACGGCACGCCGGTGACTCGCCCGGTGTCGCTCCGGCCGGGCGACCGGATCGGCGTGGGCACGAGCACGATCACCTACTGCGTGGTCGAGGGCTCGCTCGCGGGCTTCTTCTCGGACCCCGAGGGCCACGAGACGCTGGTCGTACCGCGCGCCGAGCTGCGCGAGGTGTTTCGCGGCGAGCTGGTCGAGATTCCGATCTTCGTGGTGATGCAGATGCTCGAGATGGGTCACAAGAGCGGCCTGTTGCTGGTCGAGACGGAGGCCGGCCCGGTGAAGATCTGGCTGGGCGACGGCCAGCCGCTGCACGCCGAGACCGAGAAGGTGCGCGGCCTCGAGGCGGCGATGGTGGCGGTGGCGGCGCGCCGCGGCGCGTTCCGCTTCGAGGCGGCCATCGATGCGCCCGAGCGCACGCTGCTCATGTCGATGACCGAGCTGCTGCTCGAGGCGAGCCGCCGCATCGACGAGTCGCAGCTCGTCGACTAGACGATCCGGCCCGCGCGCGCCTCGGTGTAGTGACCGCGCTCGAGCGTGACTGCGCCGTTCACGATCACCGCGTCGATGCCGGTGGCGTCGCGCACGTAGCGATTGGCGTCGCCCGGCACGTCAGCCACGAAGCGCTCGGGCCCGCGCGCGATCGTCTCGGGATCGAACACCACCAGATCGGCGAACTTGCCTACCGCGATCTCGCCGCGCTCGGCGATGCCCCAGTCACGCGCCAGCTCGCCCGTGAGTCGGTGCACGGCCTGTTCGAGGCTCATGCGCTTGTACTGCCGCACGAAGCGCTCGATCAGGTAACAGGTGTCTCCCGCGCCACAGAACTGCGCGATGTGTGCGCCGGCATCGGAAGCGCCGATGTGCACGCGCGGGTGCGAGAGGATCTCGGCCACCGAGTCCACGTCGGCGTGGATCACGCCGCGGATACAGAACTCGGTCTGCAGGCCGTCGGCGAGCGCCACCTCGAGCATCACTTCGGGCAGCGGCTTGCCGCGCTCGCCCGCGAGCTGCAAGAGTGACCGCCCCGCGAGCGGCCGGTTCGCCTGCGAGAAGGTCTCGCCGATCGACGCGGCCATGAGCAGCGGCGCGATCCGCATGCCTTCCTCGACCAGTGACTGCCGGTGCGCCGGATCGCCGAAGGCCTGGATGCGCTCGGCCAGCGGCAGGCCCATGAAGCGGTTCCACAGCGGCAGCCCGTAGAGCAGGAAGCTCGTCTCCGAGAGCCGCATGTTGAGGTCGAAGGTGCGCGGCATCGACTGCGCGTAGACACGCCCGCCCAGCTCGCGCTCGTGCTCGAGCGCCGCCAGCGAGCGGCGCCAGGCGCCGGCATTCACGGGGCTCGACACGATCGGCGCGAGCGAGCAGAGCACGCCGGAGCCGCGAGACAGTCGGCCGAGCTCGGCGATGTTCTTGAGCTGCTCCTCGATGTCGATGAAATAAGGCACGGTCTGCAGCACGCCGCGGCCGCTGCGGGCCATCGCCTGACAGAGCGCGAGCCGCTCGCGCTCGTCGGCCCAGCGGCTCGGCACCGGCACCATGTTCTCGTCGATGTCGACGTACGAGGTCGAGAGACCGATCGCGCCGGCCTGCATCGCGGCCTCGAGCAGCCCGCACATCGCCGCGATCTCGGCGTCGCTCGCCACCCGCTCCTGCGAGGCCTTCCCCATCACGTAGTAGCGGAGCGCCGAGTGACCCACGAGCGCGCCCACGTTCGGGCCGAGGCCCTGCCCGATGTGCGCGAGATACTCGCCGAAGCTCTCCCAGGTGAACGGCACGCCGGCCTCGAACGTCGGCGCCTTGATGTCCTCGATGCGCGAGAACATGGCCACCAGCTTCTCGGCGCCGTCCGGCTTCACGGGCGCGAGCGAGAGCGAGCAGTTGCCCATGACCACCGTGGTCACGCCGTGCTCGAGCGACGGCGTCGCCAGCCGGTCCCAGCAGATCTGCGGGTCGTAGTGGGTGTGGATGTCGATGAAGCCGGGCGCGACCACCCGTCCCCGCACGTCGAGCTCGCGGGCGCCCCGGCCGCTCACCTGACCCACGGCGGCTATCCGATCGCCGCGCACGGCTACGTCGCCCGTGCGCTCCGGCGCGCCCGTGCCGTCGATGATGCGCGCGTTGCGCAGGACGAGATCGAAGTCGCTCATGTGCCTCCCCGAGCTAGAAAAGCGGCGCACAGCATATCCGAAGCGCCCGGGACGCCGCTCCGGGCGTCAGCCGCTCTTACGCCGGGACAGCTGCGCCAACGAGGTCGGACCTCGGCAGGCGCTCCGGCTCAAGTTCACCGACGCCGCGATCCGACTGAGATGCACATGGACCACCTCCACCTCGTGTACGAAGACGAGATTCTGAAGCTCTTCTGGGACACCAAGGCGCGCTACCACATCGGGGAGTGGCACGGTGCCGTGAAGGGCGACAAGCTGCGCACGGCGGCCTATGCCTGCGTGAACGCGTCGCGCACGCGGCCGGCCGCGCGCTGGCTCGCGGACATGACCGACGGCGGCGCGCCGGATGCCGCGGACCAGCAGTGGCTGGTCGACGACTTCTACCCGCGGATCGCGCGCAACGGCGTGCGCTACGTCTCGTTCGTGGTGCCGGAGAAGACCCTGCTCTCGATCAACATCCGCCGCATGAACAAGACCTTCGGCGACAAGGTCACGCTCGAGTTCGTGTACCACGCGACTCGCGCCGAAGCGGTGGCCTGGCTCGCGACCCTGCCCGCCTGAGCCGTCCGGGACTTGGACTCACTCGAGCTGGTCTACCAGGACGACGTCCTGGCGCTGTTCTGGGACCGCGAGGCTCGCTATCACGTCTCCGACTGGCGCTGCGCCGCGCGCGCCGAGAAGCTGCGCACGGCGGCCCATGCCTGTCTCACGGCCTCGCGCGAGCGGCCGTCGAGTCACTGGCTCGCCGACTGCACCCGCATGGTCGAGATCGATCCGCCGGACCTGCAGTGGATCTCGAGTCAGTACTACCCGCTCTTGTCGCGAAACGGCGTGCGCCGGATCGCGTACGTGATGCCGCCGCAGCAGCGCGCGCAGGCTGCGCTGCGCACGCTGCCCAAGGCCTGCGGCGAGCGCGCGCGGATCGCCTTCGAATTCTGTGACTCGCGCGCCGAAGCGGTGCGCCGGCTAGCCGCGGGGCCGCGCGACTAGCGCGAGCGTCAGCACGCGCTCTTCGGCCCAACGCGCCTTGTACGCCGAGCCCGAGCCCAGGTCGTAGCTCGCGATCCCCGCGTCGCACAGGCGCGTGATCGCCTCGAGCTGCAGCACGTTGCCCAGGCCCAGCGCGCGCAGCCGGTCGTCGAAGCTGAACTGCAGGCCGCGGAAGCCCGAGCCGGCCAGGCCGCCGCTGAGATACCCCACGTCTGCGCCGTCGCGCAGCGCGAACAGCACGCGCAGGGCGCCGCGTTCGGCGAGTCGCGGGAACATGCGTCCGTAGAAGGCGCACATCGGACCGCGGTCGACGCCGTTGTCGGTCGCGGCCTTCCAGCTGCGCCGCTCGACCGCCAGCACGCGCGCGTAGGCGGCCAGCGCGGCTTCGGTCGAGCGCGGCGCGATCATCTCGAACGTGACTCCCGCAGCCCGCACGCGGCGTTCCGCAGCGCGCAGCCCGGTGCGAAACTTGGCGCTGCGCCGCGACAGGTAGCCGTCGCGCTGGTCGAGCCGGGCCAGGAAGCGCTCGGTGACCGAGCCCACGCCGAGCGCGTAGCGGGACTCGAGCCGGACGATCAGCTCGCGCGTGCGCGCGCTGCGCGGCGGCAGACCCGACAGATACAGGAGCTCGCGCGCGCGCTCCCGGGCGCGCGCTTCGCAGAGCTCGAGCAAGAGCGCGGGTGAGTCGGCGCCCACGAGCGCCGCCGCGAAGCCCCACATCGCCTCGAGCGGCTGCAGCACGCCGTCCGCAGCCGTGAGCAACGCGAACGCGCCGCCGGCGCGTGCGGCGGCGAGCTCGCGCTCCGGGTGGAAGGCCTCGTGGAACGACAGCTGCCAGTCACTGCGCGTGCAGAACGGATCGACCTGGGGATCGGCTTCGACCGCGGCGTCGAGCTCGCCGAGAGCCGCGTAGAGCTCGGAGCGCGAGAGCGTGTTCACGGGCGCGCGCGCGCCGACCAGGTCGCTTCGGGATCGAGCGGCCAGATCGGTCGCGGCGTGCGCTCGCGCGGGAAGACCTCGATCCGCTGCGTGGTGAGTCCGGGGCCGTCGGCAGTCACGATCGCGCTCGCCAGACCCTCGAAGCCGGCGCGGAAGTGGTGCGCCGATTTCAGCCCGACGATCTTCATGCGGCGGACGTCGATGCCGTGGCTGCGAAACACTTCGTCGTCGAAGGTCTGCTGCCGGCGCGACGAGACCAGGACGTCGATGCCGCCGATGCGCAGCCGCGCCATCGGACCGAGGTCGAGCTCGACGCCCGCCAGGAGCGCGCGCGGGCTGAAACGGCCGTTCGAGAGCGCGGTCACCTCGGCGCGCACGTGCAGTGGCGCGCCGTGCAGCCCGTCGCTCTTGCCGCCGAGCGCGAGCGCCAGCTTCGTGCCCACGCCGCGCGCGTGCGCGGTGCGCGCGGCCTCCGGATCGGCGATGCAGCCGAAGCAGGCGCGGTCGAGCCCGGCCTCGAGCATGGCGCGCAGCAAGTGAGTGCCGTCGCCGGGCGCGCCGCCGCCCGGGTTGTCGCAGGTCTCGTGGATCACGATCGGCCCGCCGGGCAGCGCCCGGGCACGCGCGACGGCCTCGACACAGGAAAGTGTCGCGGGACGGAACGCCTCGCGCTGCTCCCAGACGAAGGACGCCACGGCTCGCGCCGCGTCGCGCGCGAGCTCGGGGTCGCCATCCGCGCTCGCCACGATCGACGCGCCGGCGAGCGGCACGTCGGCGTACGGGAAGCCGTGGAAGAAGCTGCAGCCCAGGACTCCGGGCCGCGCGCGCTGCTCGGCGCAGAGCGCGTTCACGCGCGCGGCGGGACCCGAGCGGGTGGTTGCTGGCGGCAGGAGCATGGGCAGGCGCTCCACGTGAGTCACCGGCCGGATGACTCGCGCGCGCAGCGCCGGCAGCGCGCGCGCCGCCTCGACGCCGCGCTCGAACGTGTCTACGTGGGGATACTCGCGGCACGGAAAGA
Source organism: Myxococcota bacterium (assembly GCA_035498875.1). Lineage (GTDB taxonomy): Bacteria > Myxococcota_A > UBA9160 > SZUA-336 > SZUA-336 > VGRW01. Next base: position 23,311 of record DATJZP010000107.1, on the reverse strand, counting down.
GCAGGTCGATCGACGCCAGGCCCGCTGCAGAGACGTTTCCGTGCAGATCGAACGTGGCCAGCAGCGGCACGTCCGCGCCGACGTGTGCGCGGATCCGCTCGCACCAGTCCGCCTCGACGTCGTCGACGTCTTCGGCGACGGCCGCGCCGTGGAGCGCCAGCGCGACGGCGTCGATCCGGCCGGCACGTGCCAGCGCGACCTCGAGCTCGCCACACAGGGCGCGATAGGCGTCACCTTCGATCACACCGCTCGGTGTCGCGCCGGCTGCGACCAGCCCGACCAGCTCGGCGCCGATCTGGTCGAGGCCCGCGACCCACCCGCCCAGGGCGGTGCGCGTGCCCTTGGCGCGCGGCGCGATCTCGGGGCCGCGGGCGATCTGGAAGTCCGACAGGCGCGTTCGGCCCGGGCAGTAGGTGTTGGTCTCGTGCTGAAGGCTGGCGAGCGCGACGCGCACGAGTCAGAGACCGAAGCCACCGGACGCACCGAAGAGCGCGGCTCCGGCGTTGGTGAAGACGGTCTCCTGCAGCGACGCGTGCTGCGTGAGCGTGTGCGCGTCGCGCAGCCGGCGCTGCAGCGGCGAGCTTTCGTAGAGCGCGCTGCCGCCCGCCGCCGTGTAACAGGTGTCGACCACGCGTGCAGCGGTCTCGGCGATCCAAGCGCTCGCCTGCAACACCAAGAGCGAGAACGCGAACGGCACGTCGCCCGCCGTGGCGAACGCCCACAGCTCCTGCGCGCGCTGAGTCAGGAGCGCTCGGGCTGCGAACAGCTCCGCCTGCGCGTGACCCACGCGGTACTGGAACAGGGGTGAGTCGGGCAGCGACGTCGAGGCGTAGAGCCGCTTCTTCTTGGTGCCCGCGAACTCCACCAGCTCGGCGTGCGCGCCCTCGCCGATGCCCAGCGCCACGGCCGCGATGTGCAGCGACGCCTGCAGGAGCGGCGCCTGGAAGATCGCGCCCGAGAGCGTGGGCACGCCGCCGAACAGCACGAAGCTGTGGTCGTGGGGCACGAAAAGCTCCGAGACCTCGATGTCCTGGCTGCCGGTGCCGCGCAGGCCCGCGGTGCGCCAGGTATCGTGGATCGTCCAGTCACCGGCGCGCGCCAGCATGCAGCGCAGCGCGGGCGGCTGCGCGCCGCCGCCCTCGAGCGCGCAGTGACCGAACAGCCAGTCGGCGTGCTGGCAGCCGCTGGCGAAGCTCCAGCGCCCGCTGACTCGATATCCGCCGGCGACCGGCGTGGCCCGGCCCTGCGGCGCGAACGCGCCCGCGATGATCACGTCGGGCCCGGCCGCGTAGATCCGGTCGAAGCTCTCGCGCGGCAAAAGCGCCAGCAGCTGCGGTGACTCGGAGCCGATCATCACGGTCCAGCCGGTGGCGCCGTCCGCGGCGGACAACGCGCAGAGCGCCTCGACGGTCTCGGGGTAGGGCGTCTCGAGCCCGCCGTGACTGCGCGGCACCCCCATGCGGAAGAAGCCTGCGGCCTTGAGCTCCTGCACCAGGTCGAGCGGCAGGCGCCGGCCGGCCTCGATCTCGGGTGCCCGCGCGCGGATCCGCGGCGCGATCTCGAGCGCCACGTCGCGCATCCGCTCTGCGCCGCTCAAGCGCGGCCTCGGAGCAGCGGCACGGAGCGGGTCCAGAGCTCGAGCGCGCTCGCTGCGGCCATGCCCCATCATGGCACAGCCGCGGTCGAGTCAGCGCGCTTCCCGCTCCGCGTAGGCCGACTCCCAGTGCTTGCCGTCGAAGCTCGAGAGCTTGAAGCGGCGCCAGGCGTCGCCGTCGAAGCAGCGGATGTTGACGTCGACCTTGTCGGGGTCGGAGCGCGGCGTGTAGAAGGGATGGATCCCGCACACGCGACAGAAGCGGTGCTTGGCCACGCCGGTGTTGAAGGTGTAAGTCGACAGCAGCTCGCCGCCGCTCAAGAGCTCGAACCGGTCCGGTGTCACGATCAGGTGCAGGATGCCCTTCATCGTACACATCGAGCAGTTGCACTCACTCGCGCGAAATTCCTCGATCGCGACGCGGAAGCGCACCCCGCCGCAGTGACAGCCGCCCTCGAGAAGCTCCCGGGATCCCATGGTCGGGAAAGTAGCTAAGGTGCGGGCAGGAAGCCGAGCGCGGTGAACGGGCCACCCGCCAACACGGCCGGATCGCCGCCCAGGAAGCGCTCGAGCACGGTCGTGTAGACGCGCCGGAAGTCGACCGTCAGCGGGGCGTCGCCGTCGGCGCCCAGCGAATCGAGCCCGGGCAGGGCTCCGTAGACACCCCCGATCACGGCGCCGCCGAGCGCGAACAGCGTGCCCGGTGCGCCGTGATCGGTCCCGGCGGCCTCTGCCTGCCCGCTCTGTCGCGGGCGCCTGCCGAACTCGGAGTAGGTGAGGACCAGCACGCGGTTCTGGAGACCCAACGCGACGAGGTCCGCGTACAGCTTCGCGAGCGCGTCGGAGAGCTGGGTCAGGAGCTGAGCGTGCCGGCCCTCGGGCTCGGAGGCTCCCTGTTGTGAGTGGGTGTCGTAGCCGGGCTGGGTGACGTGGAAGAGCTGGATGCCCGAGCCCACGTCGTTCATGGCGTCGTAGCGCAGCAAGGAGACGATCTCGTGCAAGGAGGCATGGAGCGGCGTGGGCTCGCTCTCGAGCTGCGAGCCCCAGCCGTCGAGAATCACGGCGCCCAGGATCGGCTCCTTGGCCACGACCTCGGCCGCCTGGCGGCGCATGCGCGAGAGCAGGTCCGAGTCAGCGGCGTCGGCGGCGAAGATCGCCTGCCAGGCGAGGCGGCGCGCGGCCAGATCGGGGAACGCGAGGTCGTCGGGCAGCGCGAAGCCGCGCAGTGACCCGCCGGCCAGCGCGTTCGGGTTTGCGCCGGTGAACATGGGGATCGGCCGGGGACCGAGCGAGAGCCCGGGAGTGTCCGCGGCGAGAAACTCCTCGTCGGTGTAGCGGCCGAGCCAGCCCGTGTCGGTGAAGCCGGCGGGATCGCCCGCGAACCAGGCAGCGCTGGCGCGCGCGTGCGACAGCGCCGCGCCGGGCACGCCCACGCCGTTCACCACCGCCAGGTGGCCGCCGTCGTAGAGTGACTTCATGGCAGTCATCACCGGGTGGAAGGCCAGGCTCGTGCCCACCACCGGGTCCGCGCCGATCAGCGTCGCCGAGAGCTCGTTCGGCGCGATGCCGAGGTCGGGCCGGTAGAAGTCGTAGAGGCTGCGTTGCGGGAGGCCGAAGTTGTTCACGGGAATCACCGTGTTCAAGGCGTCGTTCCCGCCCGAGAGCTGGATCAGGATCACGACCGGGTCTTCGGGCAGAGCCGCCCGCGCGCGGCGCGGCAGCCCCGCGCTGAGCACGTGCGCGGACGCCACCAGAGCGGCGCTGCCCGCGCCCTTTAGAAACCGCCTGCGATTCACGCGCAATGCCAAGGGTGTCTCGTCCTCTCCTAGTGCAGCTGGTACTCGGGCAGAGTCAGCGCCAGCGCGACCAGCCCGCGCAGCTTGCGCTCGAGCCGGTCCTTCGCGGCCAGCCCGACCGCGGTCGCCAGATAGTCGAGCAGCACCTGGCGCGAGCTGTCGGAGGGCACGACGTCCAGCGTCGCCAAGAGGCCGTCGACCACGGCGGCGTCGTCCACGGCGGGCGCCGCGAACAGCTTCTTCGCGTTCAGCGAGTAAGTCCGGCCGCTGCGCCCCGCCGCCAGCGCCTGCGCGAAGTCGATCCGCGCGAGATAGCGGCCGAACGCGAGCCAGGCCTCTCCCGACGGCCAGCCTTCGACGCCGGGAGGGTCGAACAGCGCCATGCCCATGTCGCCGAGCGCCGCCGGCAGCGCGGCCAGGCTGCTCGAAGCGCCGAGCGCGCGCAGGCTCGCGAGCGCGAAATCGACCGGCGTGCGCGCGGTCGAGCTGCGCGCCGCGTCGGAGTAGAACTCGTCGTGAGTCAGGATCGCCTGCACCAGCGCACCGGTCTGGTAGCCACTCGCCACGAATACGTCGGCCAGCGCGTCGATGAGCGCGAGGTCTGGAGCGGGATAGGCGAGCCACTCCCACAGGCGGCGGGTCAGGAAGCGGGCCACGGTGGGCCGGTCGTCGCTGTCGCGCTGGGCGAGCAGGATGTCGAGCAGGTTCGTCGCAGCGGGGAACTGCGCGCCGGTCTCGTCCTCGATGCCCAGGTTCCCCGTCGCCTCGCCGGTGCGGCCGGCGAACACGTGTTTGTCGTTCGAGTCGAAGGCGGCCGGCTCGATCTTCCCGAACTGCGCCTTGGCCGCGATCCGGTAGCCGGTCAGCGCGCGCGCGAACTCGCCGACGTCGGTCTGCGTGAAGTTCGGCATGCCGTTCGCGTCGAGCGCGCCGAGCGTGTAGCTCTCGAGCAGCTCGCTGGCGTAGTTCTCGTTCGGGGCCGGGATGCCGTTGCGCACGCCGTCGCGCGCCTCGAGCATGGCGCCGTCGCGAGTCACTTCGTAGAGCAGCGTGCGGAACGGCCCGAGCCCGAGCTGGCGGAACAGCGCGTTCTGGCGCGCGAGCTTGGCGCTCTGCGGCAGCGTGCTCCAGCCGGTGCCGAAGTGCGCGTGCCAGAACAGGGCGATCTTCTCGTGCAGCCGCCACTTGGGCGAGAGCATCTGCTTCAGCCACCAGCGCTGCATCTTCGCCAGCGTGTCGGCCGTGTCCTTGCCCGAGGGTGGCTTCGAGCTGCGCGGCTTGGTGCCGAGGAGCTCGCTGACTGCCGCCGCGCGCGTGAGCGGCGCGAACTGAGTCAGGTCCTTGGCGGTCGCTCCGAAGCCCGCGCGGCGCAAGAGATGCGCTGCGTCGGCAGGTCCCAGGATGTCGGTAGCGGCCATGGCGCGTCCCCTCGCCAGAGCGCGCGCGGTCGCGCGTGCTCTCTCATCGGCCGGCGGAACGCGCGGTTCGTGTGGCGGGTCACACGCGGGGGAGGATCGTCCCGATCCGCTCGCCCAGGCGCAGCCGGGTCCCCACGGGCCGGGCGGCGAGCTCGAGTGCGGCGCGCGGGGCCACCAGCACCAGCGTCGAGCCGAACTCGAAATGACCCCACTCCTGGCCCTTGGCCAGCGGGACCTCGGGCGCGTAGTGGCGCTCCTCGCCGCGCGCGTCGGGAAGGTTCGTCTGGAGTCCGTCGAAGCGCAGCCGGATCTTGCCGACCAGGGTGGCGCCGACGGCGACCACGAACCAGAGTGACTCGTGAGCCGCCACCCGCAGCGCCACCGAGATGCGCTCGTTCTGCGCGAACAGCCCGGGCACGCCGTCGAGCCCGATCCGGTTCACGGGCCAGAGCGACCCGGGCACGTAGCGCGCCCGCGCCACGCGCGCGTCGCAGGGGGCGTGGAAGCGATGGTAGTCGCGCGGGGCGAGATAGAAGGTGGCGAACGACCCGCCTTCGAGCGCGGCCGCGTCGTCCTTCGAGTCGAGCAAGTCGGCCAGGGCGTAGGGCCGGCCCTTCACCTGTAGGAGCTGCCCGTCCCGGACCGCGCCGGACTCGCCCCAGGCGCCGTCGCAGGGCGCCACCAGCGCGTCGGGCGCGAGGTCGATCGGCCGCACGCCGGGCCGCAACGCGCGCGTGAAGAAGGCCTGCAGCGACTCGAACGTATCGAGCGGGTCGCGCGCCTCGGACAGATCCACCCCGACGGCGCGCGCGAAGACCGCGATCTCGGCGCGCACCAGAGGGCGGGGCAGGCGCAGCGCCGCAAAGCGGCCCGCGCCGCGCGACAGCGCATTGCGCGGCAGGAGCCGCAGAGCCGTGAGCGCAAACGCCATGGTCTCCTCGCGGGGCCGCGCAGGATATCGCCGAGCCCTGTCCGGAGCGAGGTTCAAGCCGTGGCAGCTTTCTGCCGAACCCTCCGAGGAACCTCGCGCGGAGTCGTCATGGCCACGAAGAGAAGCTCGAAGCGTTCCGTCCGGAAGCCCGCGAAGCGGGCGGCCCGCAAGGCCACGAAGCGCCGCAAGGTCGTCCGGCGCGCGGCGAAGAAGGCCACGACGCGCCGCAAGGCTGCGCGGAAAGTCTCGAGAAAGACTTCGCGCAAGGTCGCCGCGCGCATGGCGCCGCCGGCGGTGCCCTTCAAGTTCCTGGATCTCGACGCGGCGCCGCGCTGTCGCTCGCGCATTCCGGTCGAGATCGAGATCGCGGGGCGCCGCGAGTCGGGCGCGATCGCCGACATGTCGGCCTCGGGCGCGCGCATCGTGGGCGTGAAGCTCGACATGCCGGCCGGGACGCCGCTGCAGATCCGCTACGCGTCGGGCACGTCACCGGTGCTGCTGTCGGCGGAGCTGGTGCGGCTCACCGACGACGGCTTCGCGGTAAAGATCCTCCCGCGCTAGCGGGTGACCCACCAGACGCCGACGACCAGCACGAAGAGTGCGGCCTCGGCGATGGCGGTGGCGATGCGCGCCGCCGGCACGGCCTCGGGCAGGGCCCGCGCGCGCTCGAGGCGGTGAAGCTCGGTGTGACTCATGCCGGCCGGTTGAGCAACGGCCGTGCCAGACGGGAGGAGCGCAGCTCGCGCCGCAGGGCGGCCGCTGCAGGAAATTTGCTTCGCCTGCCCGCGCGTTGAGGAAACCCGGCGCTTCACGCATTCTCCGCGCCATGCGGCTCAAGTACGGCACGAATCCCCATCAGAGCTACGCGGTCCTCGAGCCCTTGGACGGCGGCAAGATGCCGGTCGAGCTCTTGAACGGCACCCCGTCGCTGATCAATCTGCTCGACGCGCTGAACGCCTGGCAGCTCGTGTCCGAGGCGCGCCAGGCGCTCGGGCTCGCCGCCGCAGCGAGCTTCAAGCACGTGTCGCCCGCGGGCGCCGCGGTGGCGGTGCCGCTGCCCGAAGACCTGGCACGCGCCTACGAGGTGCGCGGCGCGTCGCTGACTCCCGCGGCCACCGCCTACGTGCGCGCGCGCGGCGCCGATCCCAAGTGCTCGTTCGGTGACTTCGTCGCGCTGTCCGACACGGTCGACGAGCCGACCGCCGAGTTCCTGAAGGGCGTGGTCTCGGACGGCATCATCGCGCCCGGCTACGACGCCCGGGCGCTGCGCATCCTGTGCGAGAAGAAGGGGGGCGGCTTCATCGTGCTGCAGGCCGACGCCGGCTTTCGTCCCCCCGAGCGCGAGGCGCGCGAGGTGTTCGGCGTGCGGCTGGTGCAAGACCGCAACGCGCGGCGAGTCAGCGAAGCCGACCTCGCGAACGTGGTCTGTGGCACGCTCGACGCCGGCGCGCGCCGCGACTTGCTGCTGGGTCTGATCGCGCTGAAGTACACGCAGTCGAACTCGGTCGGCTACGCGCTCGACGGCCAGATGATCGGCATCGGCGCGGGCCAGCAGTCGCGCGTCGACTGCACCAAGCTGGCGGGCGCAAAGGCCGATGTCTGGCACCTGGGGCGACACCCCAAAGTGTTGGGGCTGCGCTTCAAGAAGGGCGTGAAGCGCCAGGACCGGATCAACTGGCGCATCCGCTACATCGAGGGCGACCTGGTCGCGTCCGAGGAGCGCGAGCTGCGCGAGGTGCTCGACGAGCCGCTGCTGCTCTTGACTCCCGACGAGCGCCGTGACTGGCAGAAGAAGCTCGACCGCGTGTCGCTCGTCTCCGATGGCTTCATCCCGTTCCGCGACAACATCGACCACGCGGCGCGCCACGGCGTGAAGTTCATCGCGCAGCCCGGCGGCTCGTCGCGCGACGCCGACATCGAGGCCGCCTGCCGCGAGTACGGCATTGCGCTCGTGCACACGAATCTCCGGCTCTTCCACCACTGATGGAGATCCGTGAGTTCGCCGACGCGGACGAGGAGGCCGTGGTCGCGCTCTGGACTCACTCCGGGCTGGTGCGCCCCTGGAACGATCCGCGCAAGGACGTGGCGCGCAAGAAGATGCTGCAGCGCGAGCTGTTTCTCGTGGCCGAGGACGCGGGCCGGATCGTCGGCTCGGTCATGGGCGGCTACGACGGCCACCGCGGCTGGGTCTACTATCTGGCGGTGGCCGAGTCCCACCGGAAGAGCGGGCTGGGCCGCGCGCTGATGGACGCGGTCGAGACGCGGCTGCGCGCGCTGGGCTGCCCGAAGCTCAACCTGCAGGTGCGCGAGGACAACCTGCAGGCGCTGGGCTTCTACGCGGCGATCGGCTTCCGACGCGACGCCTCGGTGAGTTTGGGCAAGCGCCTGGAAAGCGACGAGTGAGTCGATGCCGATCCGGCTGGAGCGGCCCCGCGAGCATCCGCACGTCGCGCTGGTGACGTTGGATCGGCCCGAGCGCGCGAACGCGCTCGACCCGGCCATGCTGCGCGAGCTGGCGGGCGCGTGGCGCGAGATCGCGGCCGACGCCGAGCTGCGCTGCGCGGTCGTGACGGGCTCCGGCGAGCGCGTGTTCTGCTCGGGCATGGACATGCGCGCGACGATTCCCGTGGCGCAGGCCTTGGCGCGCGGCGAGAAGATCGACCCGGGGGACTTCGAAGGGCTGCGCTCGGTGTCGACGGCGCTGCTCGCGGGCTTCGATCTCAAGGTTCCACTCGTTGCCGCGGTGAACGGTCACGCGCGGGCCGGCGGCTTCGATCTCCTGCTCGCGGCCGAGCTCCGGGTAGCCGTGCCCGAGGCCACGTTCGCGCTCGAAGAGGTCGCCCTCGGGCTGTATCCGACCGGGAACGCCACCGTGCTCTTGCCGCGCCAGATCGGCTGGGTGCACGCGCACGAGCTCCTGCTCAGCGCGCAGCCGATCTCGGCGCAGCGCGCGCTCGAGATCGGCTTCCTGAACCGACTGACTCCGCGCGAGTCACTCTTGCCGGCCGCCTTCGAGCTGGCCGACGCGATCGCGCGCAACGCCCCGCTGGCGGTGCGCGCGACCCGCAGCGGCGTGCGCGAGCTGCTCGCGCTGCCGCTCGATCAGGCCTACCGCCGGCAGGAAGAGCTGGGCCGGCCGCTGCGCGCGACCGAAGACGCGCGCGAGGCGCAGCGCGCGTTCGTCGAGAAGCGCAAGCCGACCTGGAAGGGACGCTAGCCGGCTTGGCCGCGGGCGACCGCGAGCGCTGGGATCGCGCCTTCGCGCAGGGCCGGCACACGGGCGCGGCGGTGCCGCGCTGGCTCGACGACTTCGACGCCGTGCTGCCGAAGACGGGTCGTGCGCTCGACGTGGCCGCGGGGGCCGGCCGCGCGGCGCGCTACTGGGCAGCGCGCGGACTCACGACGCTGGCGGTCGACGTGTCTCCGGTCGGGCTCGAGCTGGCGCGAGAAGCGGCGGCGCGTGCCGGGCTCGCGCTCGACACACGCGCGCTCGACCTCGAGACGGAGCTCCTGCCCGACGGCCACTTCCATGCGATCAGCTGCTTTCACTATCTGCAGCGGAGTCTCTTCCCGGCGCTCGTGGCTCGGCTCGCGCCGGGCGGGGTGCTGGTGTGCGAGATTGCGACCGTGCGGAATCTCGAGCGCCACGCCAGTCCGAGCGCGCGCTTCCTGCTCCATCCAGGCGAGCTGGCCGAGCTGTGCCGGCCGCTCGCAATCGTGACTCAGCAGGAGGACTGGTTCGACGGCAGCTCTCTCGCGCGCGTCATCGCGCGGCGTTAGCCGTGGTCGCGCGCTCGACCCAGGTGCCGGCCTCGACGCTGGTCTCGGCCGGCGGCGCCTGACCTTCCAGCCAGGCGAGCACCGCGTTCCCGGCGGCGCGCCCGAGCGGGTCGGGCTCGACCACGAGCGCCGAGAACGGCTTGCGCGCCGGGAAGCTCTCGGCGGTGTGGTCGCTGATCGAGACGATCGAGAGCTGTTCGGGCACCTCGATCCGCAACTCGCGGCACGCGCTCATGAGCTGCACCGCGGCGCGGTAGTAAGTCACGATCGCGGTCGGCGGCTCGCGCCGGGCGAGCAGTCCGCGCAGCAGCTCGCGCACCTCGCGCGGGTCGGGACCGTAGCGCAGCCGGTCGAGAGTCACGCCTTGCTTCTTCAGCGCCGAGCAGACCGCCGAGATCGGCCCGATGCGCTCGGGCCGAGAGAGCAGAGCGATGCGCTGGTGACCCAGCGCGACCAGGCTCTTGGCCAGGTCGCTCGCGGCCGAGCGCAGCGAGGGCAGCACCACGGGCAGACGCTTGAACGCGCCGGGACGGTCGAAGACCGCCAGAACGGGAGTCTCGGCGGCTTTGTAGGCGTCGAGCATCTCCCCGCTGCCGGTCGGATGGACGCAGATCAGCGCGTCGACGCGGCGCTCGAGAAAGCGCCGCATCAACAGGTCGTAGCGCTCGCCGTCACCCCGCGCGGTCGAGACCATCAGGCTGTAGCCGCGGTCCTCGACCGCGCCGGCCATGGCGTCGAGCAGCTCGAGCCCGGCGTGCGCGCGCAGCCGCGGGAAGATCAGGCCGATGGTCAGCGTCCGGTCACTGCGCAGGCTGCGCGCCGCCTCGTTCGCCACGTAGCCGAGATCGGCGGCCGCACGCCGCACCCGGACCAGGTTGGTCTTCGACACGGGCAGCCCGTTCAGGGCGCGGGAGGCGGTGGCGATCGAGACTTCGGCGCGGGCCGCGACGTCGTGCAGAGTGGCCTTCATATGCGGGCCCGCAAGTTAGCACGATCGGCTTGCCCTCGATCGTTGTAAACGTTTACGATGGCCGCAGGAGGAACCCCATGGCCATCGACTTCAGTCTCCCGACCGAGATCGTCGACCTGCGCAACCGCGTGCGCGAGTTCTGCGAGAAGGAGGTCGAGCCCGTGGCCACCAAGCTCGAGAGCGTCGACCGCCGGCAGTGGGGTCCCGACATCATCCGCCTGCGCAAGCTCGCCCACGAGCGCGGGCTGTGGCTGCCGCACATGCCGAAGGAGTACGGCGGCATGGGGCTGGGGGCGCTGGGCATCGCCACGGTGTCTGCCGAGGCCGGCCGCGTGCCGCTCGCGCCCTTCATCCTGAACTGCCAGGCGCCGGACGAGGGCAACATGCACACGCTGCTGCACTTCGCCTCGCCGATGCAGCGCGAGAAGTATCTCCGGCCGCTGTGCATGGGCACCACGCGCTCGTGCTTCGCGATGACCGAGCCCGAGGTCGCGGGCAGTGACCCGACCGGGATCCAGACCCGGGCGGTGCGCCAGGGCGACCAGTGGCACATCAACGGTCACAAGTGGTTCATCACCGGCGCGCAGGGCGCGAAGTTCGCGATCCTGATCGCCTGCACCGATCCCGACGCCGACCCGCCGCAGGCGCGGAACTCGGCCTTCATCGTCGACCTGCCCAACCCCGGCTTCGAGATCGTGCGCGACGTGCACACCATGGCCGGCGGTCACAATCACTGCGAGATCCGGATCAAAGATCTCGTGGTGCCGCACGAGAACATGCTCGGCCCGCAGGGCCAGGGTCACACGCTGGGTCAGGTGCGGCTCGGGCCGGCGCGGCTCGCGCACTGCATGCGCTGGGTGGGCCAGATCGAGAAGGCGCTCGACATGATGGTGGGGCGCACGGAAGAGCGCGTGCTCCACGGCGCCAAGCTCTCCGAGAAGCAGGGCATCCAGTGGAAGATCTCGGAGGCCGCCATGGCGCTCTATCAGTGCAAGCTGATGGTGCTGCACTCGGCTTATCTCATCGAGACGAAGCAGCCGTTCCGGCAAGAGGTGTCGATGACGAAGTTCTTCGTCGCGAACACCTTGTGGAAGGTGCTGGACCAGGCGATCCAGGTGCACGGCGCGCTCGGCTACTCGAGTGACACGCCGCTCGAGCAGATGATGAGGAACGCGCGCTCGGCGCGGCTGGTCGACGGCGCCGACGAGGTGCACCTGACGCAGATCGCGCGCCACGTGCTCGACGCCTACCGCTCGGAAGGCTCGAGCCGCCGCGCCACCGGCCTGGGGCTTTTGTTCTAGAATCGGCTTCGCGTGGGCGAAGCGGTCTCCGAACGTCTGGCGGGCTATCTCGAGCGCGTGAAGGCGCTCGAGCCGGTGATTCGCGCGCACGCGGACCAATCCGAGCGTGAGTCACGGCTCGCGGCTCCGATCGTCGAGGCGCTGCACCGGTCAGGCCTGTTCCGGATCTTCCTGCCGGCTGGCATGGGCGGCGGCGAGCTCACGATTCCCGAGTCATTGCGGGTGTTCGAGGCGGTCGCGCGGCTCGATGCCTCGACCGGCTGGAATCTCGTGATCTGCGGCGGTGGCCCGATCTTCGGCCACTTCGTGGCCCGGGAGGCTTTCGAGCAGATCTTCTCCGATCCGCGAGCGGTGCTGGTGGGAACGCTCAACCCGGCGAACACGCGCGCCGTGGAGTGCGAGGGCGGATTCCGCTTCAGCGGCCGTGGCACCTACATGTCCGGCTCCGCGCAAGCGACTTATATGATGGTGTCCGGCATTCGCATGCGCGATGGCAAGCCCGTGCCCGCCGATGGCGGCGGCGTCCGGCTGCGCACCGGTTTGATGCCGATCCAGAACGGCGCCTTCCAGGACACCTGGCGTGTCTCGGGCATGCGGGGGACGGGTAGTCACGACTGCAGCTTCGAGGACGTGTTCGTTCCGCACGCGTTCACCTACGAATGGCCGACTCCCGAGGCGGGTTGGAAGACCGGCGCCTTTGCGCGCATTCCACTCACCACCCAGCTCGGCGGCGGGCTGGCGACGATCGCCGTCGGCGTCGCCCAGCACGCACTCGATGCGCTGACCGAGCTCGCGGTCACCAAGGTCCCGGCCGGCATGCGCTCGACTTTGCGCGACCGGCCGCTCGCGCAGATCCAGATTGCGCAGTCGGCGGGGCTCGTCCGGGCGGCGCGCTCCTATCTCCACGAGGCGAACGACGACGCCTGGCGTCGCGGCGAGGCAGGCGCAGATTTCGACCTTCCGGCGCGGGCCGCGGCGCGGCTGGCCTCGGTGACCGCCGTGAAGCTGTGCCTGCAGGCGATGGACCTGGTGCACGACGCGGCCGGCATGACCGCGGTGAGCGTGGGACACGAGCTCGAGCGCTGCTGGCGCGACCTGCGCACGCTCTCGCAGCACGTGATCCTGGGGTCGGGGCGCTACGAGGTGATCGGCCGAATCATGCTCGGGCTCGACCCGGCCTCGCCGATCGTCTAGCGCGAGTCACTTCGCCCAGCCGAGGATCTGGTCCGAGACCAGGTCGGGCGCGGTCATCGCCATCAGGTGCTGCTCGTCCAGGCTGCGCAGCTCGATCTGCGCTGAGAGGCTCGCAAGTCGCTCCGCGACGGCGCGCGGGAAGTTGCCGCGGCCGGCGTGCAAGAGCAGCGTGCGGCGGGTGAGCGCTTCGGCGGCCTTCCAGGCGTCGAAGCGGCGGCCCGACTCGTAGACCGACGCCTCGACCGCGCCCGGGCAGGCCAGCTCGATCTGGCCGTCGGGCCGGTCGTGGAAGCCGTGCGCGAGATACAGCTCGAGCGCGCGCGGGTCCCAGTCACCGAAGGTGCCCTTCTCCTTCCAGCGCTGGCGCAGCGCCTCGCGCGAGGGGAAGACGTGCGTGCGCTTGCGCGCGATCTCGGCGGCCACGTTGGGCCCGCGCGCCATCGGATCGGCGTTCGGGAAGTCGGCGGGCGGGGGCACGATCACGGGATCGAGCAGCGCGATCTGCTGGAAGCGACCGGGCTCACGTCCGGTCGCGTTCATGAGACAGGTGCCGCCGAAGCTGTGACCCACGGCGAGCGCGAAGCTCGTCTCGCCGAGCTCGCCGAGCAGGTGTGCGGCCACCGCGGAGAGATCGAGCGCGAACTCGATCCACTCGTACGGCTCCGGCGGCGTGGGCTTGTCGGACTCGCCGTGACCGCGCGCGTCGTAGCCGATCACGCGGAAGCGCGTGCGCAGGCGCGCGGCGATCACGCCCAGCGTGTCGGTGCAGAAGCCGGTGGCGTGGGCGAGCAGCGCGGGTGGACCCGAGCCACCCCAGTCGACCACGTTCAAGGACAGGCCGCGGGCAGGGAGCCGCACGCGGCGGCGCTGGCTTTCGGGCTCGGAGCTCACCGCGCGGCATTCTACGTTAGCTTCGAGGCGTGCGTGCGGACGCGGTCGTGGTCGGCGGTGGCGTGATCGGCGCGGCGGTGGCCTGGTCGCTCGCGCGCGGCGGCGCCTCGGTGCTGCTGGTCGAGCGCGACGAGATCGGCGCGCACGCCTCGCGCGCCGCGGCCGGCATGCTGGCGCCGATCAGTGAGTCGCTGGGTGGGGGAGCGCTGTTCGAGCTGGGCTGCGAGTCACTGGCGCGGCTCGAGGCCGACGTCGAGGAGCTGCGCGCGCTCTCGGGCATCGACCCGGAGCTGGTGCGCTCGGGCGTGCTGCGGGTGGCGCGCGAGCCGGAAGCCGCCGAGCTGCGCGCGCAGGCCGAGCGGCTCGCTGCGGCCGGCTGCGCCTGGCTCGATCGCACCGAGCTCGCGAAGTTGGCCCCCGGCCTCGCCAGTCACTTCGTCGGCGCGCTCCATTGCGCGCGCGAGTGCCACGTCGAGCCGCTGCGGCTGACGCGTGCCTTCGCCGGCGCCGCGGTCCGGTGCGGCGCGAAACTCCTGCCGCACACCGAGGTGCTGGGCGTGCTGCGCGCGGGTGGGCGCGCGATCGGCGTGACCACGACGGCCGGCGAGATCCGCGCGCACGACGTCGTGCTCTGCACCGGTGCCTGGAGCGCGCGCGTGGGCGGTTGGATCGGCGCGCAGGTGCCGGTGACTCCGGTGCGCGGCCAGATGCTCGCGCTCGAGTCCGCGGGCGACCACGGCGGCCCGATCCTGTGGAGCGACCGCGCGTATCTCGTACCGCGGCCCGACGGCGAGCTGCGCGTGGGCGCCACGGTCGAGCACGCGGGCTTCGACGCGCGGCCGACCGCGGAGGGAGCGGCGCGGCTCCTGGCCGGCGCGCTCGAGCTCCTGCCCGAGCTGCGCGCCGCGGCGCTGGTGCGTGTCTGGGCGGGGCTGCGGCCGGGCAGTCCCGACGCGCTGCCGCTGGTCGGCGCGAGCCCCGCACTGCCCGGAAGCTGGCTCGCCGTGGGCCACTACCGCAATGGCATTCTGCTCTCGGCGCTCACCGGCGCCGCGCTCGCGTCCGAGATTCTCGACCGCCGCCGGCTGCCCGGCCTGGAAGCCTTTGACCCGGCGCGACACTCGCGACAGAATCCACGGCTCCTGTAGGAGGAAGACATGAAAGCCGCAGTGCTCCGCGCCGTGAAGCAGCCGCTCTCGATCGAGGACGTCGAGATCTCGAAGCCCGGTCCGCACGAGGTGCTGATTCGCACCGTCGCCGCCGGAGTGTGTCACAGCGATCTCCATTTCCAGAACGGCTCGTACATGTACCCGATGCCCGCGGTGCTGGGTCACGAGTCGGCCGGCGTGGTCGAGCAGGTCGGCTCCGAGGTGCGCTACGTCGCGCCGGGCGACCACGTGATCACGTGTCTGTCGGTGTTCTGCGGTCACTGCGAGTTCTGTCTCTCGGGCCGGCCAGCGCTCTGCACCAAGGTGGACACGCGCCGCAAGCCCACCGACGCGCCGCGGCTGTCGAAGGACGGGAAGCCGGTGTGGCAGTTCCTCGACCTGTCCTCGTACGCCGAGCAGATGCTGGTGCACGAGAACGCGATCGTGAAGATCACGAAAGACATGCCGCTCGACCGCGCGGCGCTGATCGGCTGTGGAGTCACCACCGGCGTGGGCGCGGTCTTCAACACCGCCAAGGTCCCCCCCGGCGCCACGGTCGCGGTCATCGGCTGCGGCGGCGTGGGTCTCTCGGCGGTGCAGGGCGCGGCGATCGCCGGCGCGGGCCGGATCATCGCGGTCGACATGCTCGACTCGAAGCTCGAGCTGGCGCGCAAGATGGGCGCGACCGACGCCGTGAACCCCAAGAAGGGCGACCCGATCCAGCAGGTGAAGGAGCTGACCTCGGGCGGCGTCGATTACTCGTTCGAGGCGATCGGGCTGAAGATCGCCGCGGAGCAGGCGTTCGGGATGCTCAAGAACGGCGGCACCGCGACGGTGATCGGCATGATCCCGCTCGGCCAGAAGGTCGAGCTGCCCGGCGTCGACTTCCTGTTCGAGAAGAAGATCCAGGGCTCGAGCATGGGCTCCAACCGCTTCCGCACCGACATGCCGAAGTACGTCGACATGTATCTGCACGGGAAGCTCAACCTCGATGACATGGTCTCGAAGCGCATCAAGCTCGCCGACGTGAACGACGCGTTCGCGTCGCTCGAGAAGGGCGAGGTCGCGCGCCAAGTCATCATGATGTCATAAGTCACTCGTGGAAGTACCGCTGCTCGTCGACGACTTCCTGCGGCGCCCGGCACAGCTCTATCCCGACAAGCTCGCGATCGTCGACGGCGCGAGTCGCTTCACGTACCGCGACTTCCAGCGGCGCGTGAATCGCATGTCGCACGCGCTCCTGCGCCTGGGCGTGAAGCAGGGCGACCGCGTCTGCATCCTGTCGCCGAACTCGCACTTCTTCCTGGAGAGCTTCTACGGCACCAGCCGGATCGGCGCGATCCTGGTGCCGCTGAACTATCGGCTCACCGCGGAAGACCACGAGTACATCCTGAATCACGCGGGAGTCAGCGCTGTGCTCGTGGACCACGAGTACACCCAGCTGGTCGACACGATCCGGCCGCGGCTCAGCACGGTGAAGCACTACATCGTGGCCAAGGACGAAGGCGCGACGCCCGCCGGCTGGACGGACTGGAACGAGTGGATCGCGCGCGAGCCTGAGGACGCGCCCGCCGCGCCCGTGCGCTCCGAGAACGACGTGGTCTCGATCAACTACACCTCGGGCACCACCGCGCGGCCGAAGGGCGTGATGCTCACGCACCGGAACTGCTACATCAACGCGTACTCGCTGGTGAGTCACTTGCGCGTGTCGCACCAGGACGTCGAGCTGTGGACCTTGCCGATGTTCCACTGCAATGGCTGGGGCGGCGTGTACGCGCTCACCGGCATGGGTGGTACGCACGTGGTGCTGCGCACGATCGACGGCGCCAAGATCTTCGAGCTGATCGCGTGCGAGGGAGTCACTTTCGCATGCATGGCGCCCGCGGTGTTGCGCACGGTGATCGACTATCCCGAGAAGGCGAAGCACGACGTCCGCACCAAGCCCCGCTTCGTGGTCGCGGGCGCGCCGCCGCCCGCCGCGTTCATCGAGAGACTCGAGCAGGAGCTCGGCTGGGACTTCATCCAGATCTACGGACTCACCGAGACTGCGCCGGTGCTCACCGTCTCGATGCCGGACCACCACACCCAGAAGACCGACTGGCAGCGCCGCTCGCGCGCGGGCGTGCCGGCGATCGGCGTCGAGATCGCCGTGCTCGACGGCGACGCCAAGCCCGTGCCCAAGGACGGTGTCTCGGTGGGCGAGGTGTGCGCGCGCTCGAACGTGGTGTTCGCGGGCTACTGGGAGCAGCCCGACGAGACCGCCAAGGCGATCCACGGCGGCTACTTCCACACCGGTGACCTGGCCGTGTGGGACGAGACCGGCTCGATCCACATCGTGGACCGCAAGAAAGACGTGATCATCTCGGGCGGCGAGAACATCAGCTCGCCCGACATCGAGGCCGCGCTCTACAAGCACCCGGCGATCGTCGAGTGCGCGGTGATCGGCGTGCCGCATGAGAAGTGGGGCGAGACGCCGAAGGCGCTGGTGGTGCTGAAGCCGGGCACGAAGCTCACGGAGGCCGAGGTGATCGCCTTCTCGCGCCAGCACCTGGCGCACTTCAAGTGTCCGACCTCGGTCGAGTTCCTCGACGCGCTGCCGCGCACCGCCACCGGCAAGCTGCAGAAGTTCCTGCTGCGCGACAAATACTGGAAGGGCCAAAGGAGGGTCAATTGAAGACTTCGCTGCGAGTCACCTGGGCGATCGTGCTGTGCGCGCTCTTGCCGCTCTCCGCCCGCGCCGAGCTCGCGCCGGGCGACAAGGCGCCCGACTTCACGCTGCAGACCACCGACGGCAAGCCCGTGAAGCTCTCCGACTTCGTGGGCAAGCGCGCGTTCGTGCTGGCCTGGTACCCGAAGGCCTTCACCGGCGGCTGCACCGAGGAGCTGAAGTCGTTCGGCGACGCCGAGCTCGATCTCGCCAAGTACGACGTCGCCATCTACATGGTGAGCTTCGACAAGCCCGAGAAGAACGCCGAGTTCGCGAAGTCACTGAACGCGAAGCTGCCGCTGCTCTCCGACCCCACCGGCGCCACGGCCGAGGCGTTCGGCAACTCGGGTCTGGGCGGCATGTACGCCAAGCGCTGGACTTACTACGTCGATGCCGACGGCGTGGTCCGCTACGTCGACAAGGACGTGAAGACCGCGACCGCCGCGAAGGACATCGCGGCCAAGCTCGGCGAGCTGGGCTTCCCCTGGAAGTGAGATGGCGCGGTACGAGTATCCCCTTCTCGGGTACCCGCCGGCTCGCTCCCATCTTCAGCCACCTGCGTGGCTACGCCGACGTCTTGGCTGCCGTCAGGGTCCATGGCCTCACGGTAGATCGTTAGCGCACGAAGCTCCGTGACTGTCTCTGGCGAGTGATCGGCGACGATCAGCTCGCCATCCGCTGGAACACCCGCTCCGGAGACTCGGCCCCCGCGTCGTCTCCCAGCAACATGAGCGCGCGCTGGATCTTCTCGCACACCCCGGGCACGTCGGACACCTTCTGGCTCTGAAGCTGCTTCGGGAGCAATCGGTCGACGACGACCTTCATCTGTGCGGAAGTCACGCTGCTCGACTCGAGCCCGGCGTCCATGAGCGCGAGCCGGATCGCGCCCTGCGCGGTCCAACGATCCATGCTGGCCGAGCGCTCGAGCTCGCTCTGCACCGCTTCGAACGCCGCAGAAGCCATGCGCTACACCGTCGCCAGCTGCGGCGCGCGGGCGCTTCGCTCGATCCAGCGAGTGTAAGCGGCGGGCGGCATGAAGATCAGCAGCAGGAAGATGGTGTTCGCGAAGCCGCCGCCCGAAGTGGCAGAGACCACCAGCGGGCTGGTCGCCAGGTTCCCACCCGCGAGGAAGACCAGCACCGAGACCGAGAGCCATCCCATGGAGGTGAGTCCGTTCAGTCCCCAGAGCAGAAAGCGATTGGTCACCACGGGGTCGGCCAGACCGAGCGCCATGCGCTTCTTCATCATGCGGTAGTAACGGAGGCCCTCGAGCGCGGTCCAGCCCCAGGCGAGCGCGAGCACGGTGAGCACGGTCGCGACGGCGGGACGTACGTGCGCCTGGCTCTCGGCAGGATTGCTGTAAGTGATGGCTGCATAGTTGATGACGATGCCCACGTACAAGAGAGCGAGCGTGCCGAGCCACGCGCTCCACTTCGCCCAGCGAGCCGAGGGCCGGAACACCGTGACCGTGAAGAACAGGAAGCACGACAAGCCGAACACGATCAGACACTCGCCAGCGACGTTCATCGGCACGGCGACCGCCCGCATCGGGAGCTGGGCTCCAACCACCTGCAGGGGATATCCGATTCCCGGTGCACACAGGTAGGTGAGCCCGGCCAGCAGCTCAGGGACGCCTCGAGTCACGCGCGCCCGAAGCAGCAGCCGGATGCCCACCGCGACGCTGCCGACCGAGTACGCGAGCAGACAGAGCGCGGAGATGGCGACCATGATCCGTTGGAAATCGGTGATGCCAGCGCGACGCTTGAGCGCACCCGAAGCGATCGCCAGGGCATCGTTCGATCGGTCGGAATCTTCGATCTCGCGGCCGATCACAACTGGTCAAGAAGGTCGAGATACGCCACCGCTCAGGTTCCGTACCGATCGGTCGGCTGGAAGACCCCGGCACAGCGCGGCGGTAGAGCGACCGAAGCCCAGCCGAAGCTCACTTGAAGTCATAGGCATAGCACCAAGCAAGAGCTTCCACGCCAATGTCCGGAAGCAAGGGACGTCTCCTCCTGAAGTCTGCAGAAGCTCGTTCGCCCATCTCGACGAGATCCGCCGCCACGACCTTCGCATCAGATTCGTAGAAATCGGATTCGAGTTCCTTGATGAGCAGCAACAACTCCTCGGTCTTTTCTGACCCGTACTGGGTCTCGAGGCGAGAGACACTCCGCTTCGGATAGCTCGAGTCATGCCGTCCAACGTAGAGCGCGATCGCTTGCGCAAGCTCAAGCCATCCGAGTTCGGTCAAATCCTTCATAGGAGCGCCACTCTGAAGGGAATTGCGGCCGGACGCGAAGAAGCGAGTCGCCCCTAGCGCACGAACGTCTGTGACTGGCTCTGCCCGGGCTGGCTCTGCGACTGTCCCCAGCCGTCGCCGCCCAGCCGCTTCATGCGCACCTCGACCTCGAGCTCGTGTTGGAAGGGCCCGTGGTACAGGCCGCGCAGGGGCTGCACGTCGTCGTAGTCGCGGCCGTGGCCGATCTTCACGTGGCGCGCGCCGACGGTGAGTCGATTGGTCGGGTCGAGCGGCCACCAGCCCGCGCCGGGAATCGCGATCTCGACCCAGGCGTGCGTTTGCACGAATACCTCGTCGCGATCGGGAGCGTCGGGATCGTCGCCGCGCTCCGCGAACAGATAGCCCGAGACGTAGCGCGCGGGCACGCCGACGCTTCGGCACAGCGCGATCAGGTAGTGCGCGAAGTCCTGACACACTCCGCGGCGCGTGCGCTGCAGCTCGTTCACGTCGATGCCTACGTGCGTCGTGCCGGGCGCGTAGCGCAGCGAGCTGCTCACGTGCTGTGAGAGCGCCAGGCCGAGCTGTCCGGCGTCGTCCGGCAAGCCGGCGACCACCTCGCGCGCCTCGCGCCGGATGCCGTCGGCGAAGTCGGTGTGCGCGCTCGCGGCCAGGTATTCGTAGTGCGCCTCGGTGAACGCGGACTCGAGCCGCGAGGCGCGGGCCTCGGGCAGGATCAGCGCGGGCGGTCCGTGCATGGCCACGCGGATCTCGGCCAGCACCTCGAGCTCGCGGTGCGGCTTCGCCACGCCGAACAGATCGACGCGCGTGCCGAAGTAGTCGGTGTACGAGACGATCCGCGACGCGGGCTGTACCGACAGCTTGTAGCTCAGCAGGATCTGCCGTTCGTCGCTGCAGGGCGCGGCGCGCAGCACGTTGTGGGAGTCCCAGACCGGCTGCGGGTAGCGGAACAGCGAGAGATAGCGGATCTCGAACAGCTCCATCACAGCGACCCGAAGATGTGTCGCTGCGGCTGCGGGCCGCTCGCGAAGAAGGATTCCTCGACGCCCGCCGCCACCTCCCAGATGCCGGCCTGCGCGCGGTCGAGCACGCTGCGCTCGCCGAACGCACACAGCTCTTCGGGGTCCTGATACTCGAGCTCGGCGCGGATCCGGCCCAGGGTGCGGCGCGGGCGCGCGGTGGGCGCACCTGACTCGAGCTGAGTCAGGATCGTGTCGGTGCCACGCACGCAGTACAAGACGCTGCGCGGGAAGTCGGGTGACAGGAGCAGGAACGAGATCACGCGCGCCGGATCGATGTCGGCGCCGTGCTGGCGCGTGTAGGCCTCGAGCGCGGACACCGAGTTCAGCACCAGCAGAAAGTCGTGGAAGCCCGAGCGCACGGCCCGGCGGCTCGAGCGCACGCGCAGCATGCGGCAGGTCATCTCGGCGCGCTCGATCAGCCGGCCCAGCAACAGGAACCGCCACGGGTCCGAGCGCGGCATGGTCTCGCCGCCTGCGCCGGCGATCGTCTGACAGCGCGTGCGGATCTCGCGGTAGAGCTCGTGCGGCTGGGTGGCGAGCTCGGCCTGCAGGTCACGCGCGCGCAGCTCGAGAAAGCACGAGTTCAGCGCCTCCCACAGCTCGGTCGACAGGTGCTCGCGTACGTTGCGTGCGTTCTCGCGGGCGCGCGCGATCGCCGCGATGATCGAGCTCGGCTGCGCGGCATCGCTGACCAGGAACTCCGCCACCGCGCGCGGAGTCACCGAGTCGTGTCCGGCGTGGAAGGGATGGGCCAGGTGCAGCGCCTCGAGCAGCAGGTGCCAGCCCGAGGCCGCGTCGGCGCCACCCTCGAGCAGGCCGTGGTAGGTCACGTCGAGCATGCGCGCGGTGTCTTCCGCGCGCTCGAGATAGCGCCCGGTCCAGAACAGGTCTTCGGCGTGCCGGGCGAGCATGCTAGGTGTCCTCCAAGACCCAAGTGTCTTTGGAGCCGCCACCCTGCGACGAGTTCACCACGAACGAGCCGCGGCGCAGCGCTACGCGCGTGAGTCCGCCGGGAAACACTTCGGTGCGCGCCCCCGTCAGCACGAACGGCCGCAGGTCGATGTGTCGCGCCTCGAGCCGGCCGTCGACGAAGGTGGGATGACTCGAGAGCTGCACCAGCTCCTGGGCGATGAACGCCCGTGGGTTGCACTCGATCTCTTTGCGGCAGATCTCGAGCTGGTCTGCGCTCGCCTGCGGACCCATCACGATGCCGTAGCCTCCCGACGCCGCGACCGGCTTCACCACGAGCTCGTCCAGTCGCGACAGCACGTGCTCGCGCTGCTCGCGATCCCACAACACGTAGGTCTCGACGTTCGGCAGGATCGGCTCTTCGGCCAGGTAGTAGCGGATCATCGCGGGCACGAACGGATACACGGCCTTGTCGTCGGCCACGCCGCAGCCGAGTGAGTTCGCGATCGAGACGTTGCCCGCGCGCAGCGCCGAGATCAGTCCCGGCACGCCCAGCACCGAGTCGGGCCGGAACAGCGCAGGGTCGACGAACGCGTCGTCGACGCGCCGGTAGATCACATCCACACGCTCGAGCCCGCGCGTGGTGCGCATGTAGACGACCTGGTCCTCGACCACCAGGTCGCGCCCCTCGCAC
Source organism: Myxococcota bacterium (assembly GCA_035498875.1). Lineage (GTDB taxonomy): Bacteria > Myxococcota_A > UBA9160 > SZUA-336 > SZUA-336 > VGRW01. The sequence continues at coordinate 699 of DATJZP010000107.1, read as the reverse complement.
AGCTCGGCGCCCATCTGCTGCGCCAGGAAGGCGTGCTCGAAGTACGCCGAGTTCCAGATCCCCGGAGTGAGCACCACCACGCGCGGATCGTCCCCGCTCGCGCGCGGCGCGAGTGAGTGGAGCGCGTTCAAGAGCGACGAGCCGTACTGGTGCACGGGCCGGATGCGGTGGCGCTCGGACAGTCGCGGCAACACGCGAGTCAGCGCGGCGCGGTTCTGCAGCACGTACGAGATTCCGCTCGGCGTGCGCAGGTTGTCCTCCAGGACCCGGAACGTGCCGTCGTAGTCGCGCACCAGGTCGATGCCGGCCACCACGCAGCGCGCGCCGTGTGGAGCGGGAAGCCCCACGGCCTCGCGCACGAAGCCCTCGGACGAGTACACGAGCCAGGCCGGCACGATTCCGTCGCGCAGCGCAGCGCGCTCGCCGACGTAGAGATCCTCGAGAAACAGATTCAGCGCGCGAATGCGCTGGGCCAGCCCGCGCTCGATCTCGCTCCACTCACTTGCGGGCAGGATGCGCGGCACCAGATCCATCGGCCAGGTGCGCTCGGCGCCACTCGAATCACCGTACACCGCGAAAGTGATTCCCAGCCGCCGGAAGATCGCGTCGCGCAGCTTCTCGCGCGCAGCCAGCTCGGGCGCGGACAGTCGCTCGAGCTCTTCGAATACCGCGCAATAGTGCGGGCGCGCCTCGAGCTCC
>DATJZP010000106.1:0-1915 GCA_035498875.1 Myxococcota bacterium | reverse complement strand
ACTTCCGATATCTGTTCGCCGGTCAGGCGGCCAGCGCGATCGGAGACCACGTGGTCGTCGTCGCGCTGGCGCTGTTCATCACGATCCGGACCGGCTCGCCGACCGATCTCGGCCTGGTGCTCGGCGCGCAAGGTCTGACGTTGGTCACGCTTCTGCTCGTCGGCGGGGTGTGGGCGGACCGGCTTGCGCGTCATCGGATCATGATGGCGGCCGACGCGATCCGCGCGCTGCTGCACGCGACGCTCGCGGTACTGATATTCGCGTGCGCGGCTCGGATATGGCAGATCGTGGTGATCGAGGCGCTGTTCGGCGCCGCGCAGGCGTTCTTCCAGCCCGCTTATAGCGGCCTGATCCCGCAGACCGTGCCCGAGTCGCTGATCGGGGACGCCAGAGCGCTGACCGAATCGACGACGAACGTGGCGTTCCTGATCGGTCCCGTGCTCGCGACCGCGCTCGTGCTCGGCGTCGGCGCCGGCGAGGCATTCGTGTTCGACGCCGGGACGTTCGTGCTGAGCGCAGTCCTGCTCGCGCGCGTTCGGCCGCGGCCGCGCGGCGAGGAGCGAGCCCCCGAGTCGCTGCGCGCGGGGTTGCGCGGCGGCTGGCGCGAGGTCCGGTCGCGGACCTGGGTGTGGGTGACGATCGCGGTGTTCGCCGGCGCGGTGATGTGCGTGTACTCGCAGTGGTACGCGCTCGCGCCCGCGATCGCGCGGGATCTGTACGGCAGCGCCGGCGTGTTCGGGGTGCTCGAGAGCTTCGCCGGCGTCGGGGCCGTGCTCGGCGCGATCGTGGCCATTCGCTGGCGTCCTGCCCGGCCGCTGCGCGCCGGGATGCTGCTCGTGCTCGCGTGGCCGGTGCAGGACCTGGTGTTCGCGGTCGGCGCGCCGCTCGCGCTTGTCTGCGTGTGCGCGTTCGCGACCGGGTTCGGCTTCTCTCTCTTGATCATCTGGTGGGAGACGGCGCTCGCGCGCCACATTCCGCCGAACGCGCTGTCGCGCGTGAGCGCGTGGGATTGGATGGGCTCGCTCGCGTTGATGCCCCTGGGCTACGTGATCGCGGGCCCGCTCGCGGCGACGTTCGGCGCACGCACGGTGCTCGGCGTCGGCAGCGCGATCGGACTGGTGTTGCTCGGGCTCGGGCTCGCGCCGCACCAGACGCGCGCGCTCTAGCAGAACTGTGCGGCGCTGAGCCGTCGCTCCCGCAAAGTCGCCAGAGCAGCCACGAGCTGAAGACTGCTGATTAGATTAGGCGTCGAGCAACAGCCGAACGAATCGCCCACCCGGGCCGCCGGAGGGCCGTCAATGGCGCACTTCGTGGCCACGGCCGAAGACCTTTGCTGCCCGGGATCGAGATCGAGGCGTATCCGACCTTTGTCGAGCGGATGGACGCTACCGCTGTCCACATGTTACTCCCGTAGGTCGTTCGTCTCCCTCCGCCAGCGCGGGAGCTACGCTTCAGCGCTCGTCGAGTTCAGCCAGGAGCGCGGTGACGCGGCGCTCGATCTCGTCACGGGTGGTGCGGACTTCGTCGATCGGCCGGCCCTTCGGATCCGGGAGGTCCCAGTCGATGTACCGCTTGCCAGGGAGGTACGGGCATTGATCGCCGCAGCCCATGGTGATCACGATGTCTGACTTCTGCGCGAGCTCGCGGGTCAGGAGCCGTGGCTTGCGGTCAGCCGGCAAGGTGTGCGTGTGCGAGCTCGTGCCGCTGTTCGACCTCTCCCAACCGACCGTCTCCCACCACCTGAAGGTGCTGCGCCAGGCCGGGATCGTCGGCTCCGAGCGCGAGGGCCTGTGGGCCTACTACTACGTGATTCCCGATGCGCTGAAGGAGCTGTCCGCATGGCTGAGCTAACCCACACAACCGACATCCGCGAGACGGTCCGAGAGCGCTACGCGGCCGCCGCGCGATCAGCTTC
>DATJZP010000105.1:0-42210 GCA_035498875.1 Myxococcota bacterium | reverse complement strand
AGCTCCTTCATTCCGAACACCTGCGTGTAGAAGCGCAGGGAACGGTCGAGATCCGCAACGTGGAGGTGGAGATGGTAGAGACCCTTCGTCTTCACCATCGCGGAGTCCTACCGCGGAGACAGCTCGCGCAGGCCGCTGGCTTCCCACTCTTTCGACAGCTGCGACAGGCGCTTCTGGAACTCTTCGAAGTCGTCGTCGAAGGACAGGATGATCTCGGTGGTGCGCGGGATGTCGTCGCCCGAGAGCAGGCCGCGATAGCGGTTCAGGTTGGCCAGGATCGCCTCGGCCACCTTCAGCGCGCGCTTCTCGGTCTTGATCAGCGGCGACTGCAGCGTGTAGACGTTGTTCCGTCCCCACAGTGACTCGTCGCGCACGATCGCGATCTCGCGGTAGATGCCGTGGATCGGATCGAAGTTGTACTCGACCCGGACCTCCTTGAAGATGTCCGAGTTGCCGGTGTAGAAGCCGCGTTCCTTCTCCACCTTGCCGAGCTGTCGGCAGCGCGGGCAGTAGAACGTGTCGCCATGGTTCAAGAGGAAGACGCCCTTGGCGTAGTCCTCGCACTCGGTGTTCTCGCAGTAGCCGACTCCGCGCTTCATGCGCGCCATCTGGCTCGAGCGTCCGAGATCCTCGTGGCCCGTCATCTGCTCGCTCTCCCTAGGTGCCATCGCTTCGCTCCAACTCGGCTCGGCTGCCGGTTTCGAAATCGACGCCGACTGGCGCCAAAACTGGCGACTCAAGAGTCGAAGACTGAAAAGCTCTCGCCAATTCAACTCGCCGCGTCCCTGTCATTCCGGATTCGGGCTTGATTCCGGGCTTGTCTTCCCGAGTCGCTTGCCCGTCGATCCAACCTTCGTGCCAACGCGGCTGCCGGTGCTCCCTCGCTCCACCGTCCAGACCGTTTGCCTCGAGACCTTTGACTCCGGAAGCTGCGCTTACCCTGCACTCGAATGAGCCCGCCGGCTGCTCCAACGCTTGTCGCGTCGAACTCCGCGAAGTGGAAGCACACTCCCCAGGGTTCACCGAGACGCAGCGCGCGCGCACGGCGGCTCGGCAAGCCGGACACGGTCGGAGACGAGGCCAGAGCAGAGTCAGGGTGGAGGGGAGCTTGCGCTTTCGTCCGCAAGATCGACGTGGAAGTCGCAGGCGCGACGGCCGAATCGATTTATCTCCGCCGCGCGTCGATTTGTCAACTGTGGCGCTGCTGATCACGCAGCGCCGCGCTGCGCGCGGCGTGCAGGTACAGCGTGTAGGCCAGCAGGACGGCCCCCGTGACGGCGTAGGCGGCGATCACCCAGGGCATTTTCACGCCGCTCCCATGCGGCTCGCGAGCACGCGCGCCTGCAGCGACCCCAGCTCGCAGCGCTTGGCCACGAGCCAGGCGAAGATCCAGATGAAGGTGACCATGCCCACGCCCACGGTCTGGCCCATCTCGGGTGGCAGGCCCTCCTTCGCCGGATTCGCGGGGTGCATCGCGGCGCCGTGCGCCAGGTCGACCGCGTAGTACACGAACGGAATCGCGCTCACGCCCACGATCCCGTAGACCGCGGTATAGGTGCGCGCCGTGTCACTCCCGAAAGCGAAGCTGCGCAAGAACAGATACGCCACATAGATGAACCACAGGATCAAGGTCGTGGTGAGTCGCGCGTCCCAGACCCACCACAGTCCCCAGACCGGCTTGGCCCAGATCGGACCCACCACCAGCATCAGCGTGCAGAACACCACGCCGACCTCGGCGCCCGAGACCGCGAGCTGGTCCCAGCGCTCCTGGCGCGTGCGCAGATACTGGATGCCGCCGAGCGCGGTCAGGATGAACCCGAAGTAAGTCGGAATGATCGCCGGGATGTGGACGTAGAAGATCTTCTGGAAGATTCCCTGGATCTCTTCGAGCGGCGCGTAGTACGCCACCAGCCAGAGCCAGATCGGAATCAGCACGAGCGCGAGCGCGCCGACCCAGCGCGCGCTGCCGATCCGGCGCTCGACGTCTCGAGAGACCCAGAGCAGCCAGGCCAGCGCACCGACCACGGACAGCATCACCACGGCGGAGACCATCGTCAGTCCTCCAGGACGTAGTCGAAGGCGAAGTAGCCTACCAGCACGAAAATCCAGTCGTAGAGCAAGAAGACCGCCCACGAGAGCTTGGCAATCTCCCGCCCGGCGAGCGCGTCCGCGGTGATCTGGGACGCAAACACCAGGATCGGCAGCACGACCGGGAAGAACAGCACGGGCAGGAGAAACTCGCGGAAGCGCACGCCGATCGAGAGCGCGGAGAGCAGGGTACCCACTGCCGCGAGGCCGATCGCGCCGAGCAGGCCCGCGCCGGCACAGGCCCAGCTGCCGGTGCCCCAATCGACGTCGAGGAACACGGTGAAGAGGACTGCGGCCCAGAGCACCACCCCGAACAGCGCCACGAAGCTGGCCAGAGACTTGCCGAAGAAGACCCAGCCGCGGTCGACCGGCACCTGGACCAGCAGCGCGATCGCTCCTTCCTCGGTCTCCGACTGGAACGAGCGCGCCAGCCCGAGCAGCGACGTGAACAGCATCACCACCCACAGCAGCGCGGGGCTCCAGGCCGCGCGCTCGGGCTTCGACGCGGGAATCACGATCGAGAGCAGCGCCACCACGAGCAGCGCGAACATCGCCATGTGACCGAGCCGATCGCGGCTGCGCAGGTCGAGCCGCAGGTCCTTGCGGAACACCTCGAGCGCGACGCGCGCGCCATTCAAAGGAGTCTGCCTCGCTCGAGCGCGAGCTCGCGGTCGAACTTCGGCGGCTCGGCGCCCACGCCATGACTCGCGACCAGCACCGCCACGCCGCGCGCGCGCAGTGACTCGAGCAGCCGCGACAGGTTCGCGGCCGAGCTGGCGTCGAGGCCGTTCCAGGGCTCGTCGAGCAAGAGCAGCGCCGGCTCGCCGAGCAGCGCGCGCGCCAGCCCGGCGCGGCGGCGGAAGCCCTGCGACAGCGTGCGCGCGCGGCGCTCGCGCACCGGCTCGAGCCCGAGTGACTCGAGCGCGTGCCCGACGCTCGCGTCGTCGGCGCCGCGCAGGCGCGCCGCGAAGCGCAGGTTCTCGACCACCGTGAGCTCGCCGTAGAGCGCCGCGTCCTGGCCGAGGAAGCCGACTCGCGCGCGCACCGCGGGGTCGCCGTTCGCGAACGGATCGCGGCCGAGCACCCGTACACTGCCCCGTGTCGGCCGGGTCAGCGCGCCCAGCACGCGCAGCAGGGTGCTCTTGCCCGCGCCGTTTGCGCCGCGCAGCAGCGTGAGCGTGCCCGGCGCGAGCGCGAGATCGATTCCGTCGAGCGCGCGAACCGATCCGTAGTCCTTGGCGACGCCGGTGGCGTCGAGGGCATTCACAGCGGCTTCCCGCAGGCCGCGCAGAAACGGTCGCCGGGCGCGAAGGCGCGGCCGCAGCTCCTGCAGAAGGAATCGACGACCGGCGCCGGCGGGGGGGGCGCTGCGCCGGCGGAGCGCTCGCGCGCCAGCGCGGCGATCGCCTCGCGCCGCAGGTCGGCGCGCAGCCGCTCGCGGTCTTCGGCCGAGAGCTTCCCGGTCTCGAAATCGTGCTCCAGGTCGGCCAGCGCGGCGGCGAGCGCCGCCTTGGCGGGGCTCTCGGGCTCGAGTGACTGCTCGGCGCGCGCGCCGCGCAGCGCCTCGCGCACGACCGGGGCGGCCACGTAGAAGAGCAGGGCGCCCGCGCCCAGCGCCGCCAGCAGGATCACGAGTGACTGCGGCCAGGGCTGCGCTGGCGGCAGCACGCGGATGTGCACCGGCAGGCGCGTGCCGGCCGGCAGGTCGAAGCCGATGAAGCTCTGGTAGATCTGGTCGTCCTGGCGCGCGGGGCGCGCCGGGTGGAGCTCGCCAGCCTCGACGTCGACTCCGAAGTCCTGCACGTAGAGCGTGAAGTTCTCGACCGCGCTCGGGATCGCGATCTCGGTCGCGAAGTCACCCTTCGCCTCCACGTCGTATTCGACCTGGAAGCTGAAGCCCTCGTCGCCCGGGAAGATCGGGCCGCGCACCTCGGCGATCGAGTCGTGCTCCATCACGCCGTCGGGCAGCCGTCCCATCATCGTGTCGAGCGGACCGTGACCCGAGGCCAGGCCCATGCCGAGCGGCGCCGGCGCGGGCGGCGGCACCAGCACCACGAACTCGGTCGGGTTGGCGACGGTCGCGAGCTGCTGGACCCGCCACACCCCCGCGCTGCGTGTCACCACCCATTGCAGCGAGGTCATGTGGACCTGCGAGGCGTCGCTCGACTGCTCGTAGACCTTGAAGTCGAGCGTTTGGGTCTGGCCCGGGTCCGCGCTGCGGAAGCCGGTGCTGCCGCCGGGGAAGCTCAGGCCCTGGTAGTGCGCGCGCACGAGATAGGCGGCGGGCGCCGGCAGGTTCTCGAACTTGTAGTGACCGTGCGCGTCGCTGGTGGTGCTGCGCGAGATCGGGTGCTCGTCCTTGTCGAGCCCGAGCGCCTCGACCAAGAGCTTCGCGCCCGCGCCCGTCTTGGTCGGGTGCGTGATCGTGCCTTCGAGCGTGACGGCACGCGCGGACGCGGCGCAGGCCAGGAGCGCGAGCCCGAGAAAGACGCCGCGCAGGGTCATCGCCCGCTCAGGCGGTCCCACGTGCCGCAGTGTCTCGCGCGCGCAGCGGCCAGAGCAGAAGCGTGTTCCCGAACACGAACACGAAGCCGCCGATCCAGATCCAGTTCACGAGCGGATTCACGTACACCTTGAGCGCCACGCGCTGGTCGGGCTCGACCCCGGCCAGGATCACGTAGAAGTCCTCGGACAGCGACGACCAGACCGCGGGGATCGTGGTGGGCTGCTCCTGCTGGAAGTACATGCGCTTCTCGGGCAGGAGCATCGCCACGGGTTTGCCGTTCTCCGACAGCGCGAGCCGCGCGACCGCGCCGGCGTAGTGCGGGCTCGAGACCGGTCGCACCTGGCGGTACTCGGTGGTGTAGCGGCCGCCGATGTTCCAGCTCTCGCCGGGCGCGAGCAGCTTCGTCTGCTCGGAGTTGAACGTGGCGCCGGCGAACCCGATGAACATCAGGATCACCGCCAGGTGCACCACGTAGCCGGCGTAGCGGCGCTGGTTGCGGCGCAACAGCTCGACGATGGCAGTCACTGCGCTCTCGCCGCGGCGCATGCGCGCGCGCACGCCGCGCCCGTACTCCTCGAGGATCGTGCCGAACACGAACGCGCACAGCGCCAGGAACGCGATCGGGTAGAAGCGGCGCATGCCGAACGCGACCAGGGTCACGGCAGTCACTGCCGCACAGCTCGCCGGCCAGACGAAGCTCTTGCGCAGGTTCACCCAGGTGGCACGGCGCCAGGCGATCAGCGGCCCCACGCCGGTGAGAAACAAGAGGAAGATCGCGACCGGGCCCGCCAGCATCTGGAAGAACGGCGGCCCGTAGTGGATCTCGGTCGAGCTGATCGCCTTCAGCACCACCGGCGCCAGCGTGCCGTAGAAGACGATCGCGAGCAGCGCCAGGAACGCGTAGTTGTTGAGCAGGAAGCTGGCCTCGCGCGACACGAGTGAGTCGAGCTTGGTCTTGCTGCGCAGCTCGGGCACGCGCCAGATCAGGAGCGCCGCGTAGCCCACCGCGAGCGTCAGCACGTAGGCCAGGAACATCTTCCCGAACCAGCCCGCGTTGGCAAACGCGTGCACCGATTGCACCACGCCGCTGCGCGTCAGGAAGGTGCCGAAGATGCAGAGCGAATAGGCCAGGCCGATCAGCGCGAAGTTCCAGATCTTCAGCATCCCGCGCTTCTCCTGGATCATCACCGAGTGCAGGAACGCGGTGCCCGCGAGCCAGGGCATGAGCGACGAGTTCTCGACCGGGTCCCAGCCCCAGTAGCCGCCCCAGCCCAGCACCTCGTACGCCCAGCGCCCGCCGAGCATCAGCCCGCAGCCGAGGAAGAACCAGGCCGTGAGTGTCCAGCGGCGCGTGGTCTCGAACCAGGTGGTGCCGAGCTCGCCAGTGATCAGCGCCGCGGCCGCGAACGCGAACGGCACCGAGAAGCCGATGAAGCCGGTGTAGAGGATGGGCGGGTGGATCAGCATGGCCGGATGCTGCAAGAGCGGGTTCATCCCCTGACCGCTCGACCACGACTGACCCGGCGCCAGCGGCGCGAACGGGCTGGTGATGAAGGTCTCGATCGTCCCGAAGAACAGGATGTTCAGCATCATCACCGCGATCACCCAGGGCATCAGCGCGCGGTTGCGATTGCGGTTCTGCAGCACCACCAGGAAGCTGAACAGGCCGAGCATGAAGGTCCACAACAGCAGTGACCCGGCCTGACCGCCCCACAGTGCCAGCTTGAAGAGCAGCGGCTGCTCGCGCGCCGAGATCTGCTGCACGAACGCGAGGTCGAAGCGATCCCCGACCAGCGCCGCCTCGACGCCGATCATCGCCAGCACCAGGAGCGCGAACACCGCGATCACCGCGCGTTCGGCCGCGCGCACGAGCTGCGGCCGGTCGGCGACCGCGCCGTAGACGGCAGTCACCAGCGCGAACAGCGCGAAGAACACCGCCAGCGGAAGCGACAATTGTCCGAGCGTGACCAGCACTTCGCGCTCCCCTCCGGACCGAGACTAGCTGCCGGCTCCGGCCTTCGCCTCGTACTTCGACGGACACTTCGCCATGACCCGCTCGGCCATGAAAGTGCCCGTCTCGTAGCGCCCTTCGACCACCACCTCGGCCCCGTCCTTGAACATGTCGGGCACGTCGATCCCGAGATAGCGCACCGCGAGCTTGTGCTCCTTGGCCTTGTCCTCGACCGTGAAATCGACGTGACCGGCGGCCAGGTCCTTCTGGATCGAGCCCGGCGCCACGAAGCCGTGCACCCGCACCGCCCGCGCGAGCTCACTCGCGGGCGCGTTCGAAAACTGCGCCAGATCCGCGTAGTAACGGAAGGTGCCTTCGCCCGACGCACCGAGCGTGAGCACGATCACCACGCCGGCGAAAACCGTCGCCGCGGCGAGCGCGATCTGCACACCCTTGCTCATGCGAGCCTCCCCGTGCCGCGCGGACCCGCGGCAGGGTAGATTCGCGGCGGCACTAAATCAATCGACAAACGAGGACGAATCCTGCAGGCCGAGCTCACTGCCGACGCTGCGGACGCGAGCGCGTTTCCCACAGACGGATTGCCCGAAGTCGCCGTGCTCGGACGCTCGAACGTGGGCAAGTCGAGCTTGATCAATCGGCTGGTCGGGCGGCGCGGCTTGGCGCGCACGAGCTCGACGCCGGGGCGCACGCGCCGCATCCACTTCTACCGGGTGGAGGACCGCGCCTATCTGGTCGACCTGCCGGGCTACGGCTACGCCTCGGGCAGCCGCGCCGAGCGCGCGGAGTTCGCGCCGCTGGTCGAGTCCTATCTGAGTCACACGCGGGCGCCGCTGCGCGGGGCGCTCGTGCTGGTGGACGCCCGCCGCGGCGCCCAGGACGCCGAGCAGGAGCTCGCCCGCTACCTGGCCGCGGAGCGGATCCCGGCGCGCGCGGCGCTCACCAAGTGCGACAAGCTGAAGCGCTCCGAGCTCGAGCCGGCGCGCCGCGCGCTCGCGGAGTCACTCCGGCTCGATCCCGCGCAGGTCGCGACCGTGTCCGCGGACGCCGGCACGGGCCTGGCGCCGGTCGCGCGCTGGCTGCACGAGTGGAGCGGGCTCGAGTGGAAGCGCCCCGACGGGGCGCCGTTCTAGCGCGAGTCAGTCGGGAAGCGAGTCGCGCCGGCGCAGCCGCAGCAGCTCGCGCAGGTGCAGCACGCGCTCGGAGACGCGCTCCTCGTGCAGGTCGCGCAGCCGGCCCTCGAGCAGATCGACCAGGGACACGATGCCGACCACGCGCTGGGCGTCGTCGCGCGAGACCACCGGCGCGCGCGAGATGCCGCGCTCGGCGAACAGGTGCGCCGCCTCGCGCAGCGTCATGTCGTCCTGACAGACCCAAGGCGCATTCATGCCGAGCTGCGCGACGCTGGCCTCGGGCGGCGCCGAGGCGGCTAGCGCCGCGCGCATCAAGTCACTGCGGGTGACGATGCCTGCCAGCTTTCCCGCCTCGTCCAGCACCGGGTAGAGCCGCTCGCTGCGCTGCGCGTCGCGCGAGCTGCCGTGCTGGGCGCGGAACGTTGCCACCGCCTCGCGCAGCGGCGTGCGGGTCGAGAACGCGGTGAAGCTCTTCGTCATCACGTCGGCCACCAGGAGTGACTCGAGCGGGTCGACCGAGTACTCGCGCGTCAGGTGGAAGCCCTTGCGCGCCACTTTCTCGGTCAGCACCGAGCGCTTCAGCGTGAGCGCCGAGAGCGCGTACGCCGAAGCCGATGCGATCGTCAGCGGCAGGAAGGCGCTCCAGTCGTGAGTCAGCTCGAGCGCGAAGATCACGCCGGTGAGCGGTGAGCGCATCACACCGCCCATGGTTGCGGCCAGGCTGATCAGCGCCCAGAAGCCGGGGGCGACCTCTGGAAACACCCGCGCCTCGAGCGCGCCGAGCGCCGCCCCGATCATGAACACCGGCGCCAGCACGCCGCCCGAGGTGCCCGAGCCGAGCGAGAGCGACCAGATCAGCGTCTTCACCACCAGGATCCCGACGATCAGCGACAGCTCGGCGTGACCCGAGAGGAAGGTGGCGATCACGTCGTAGCCCACGCCGAGCGCGCGCGGCTCGACCAGCCCGCCGAGCCCGATGATCACGCCGCCGAGCGCCGGCCACCACGCCCAATGGATCGGCAGGCGCTTGAACATGTCTTCCGAGAAATAGACCAGCCGCGTCGCCACGAAAGCCAGCACCCCGCCGGTGCAGCCCGCGACCACGCACAACAGGTCTTCCGAGCCGGAGAGCGCGGGCGCCAGGTGCTCGACCGGGAACAGCGCGCTCGCGCCCATCCACTGCGCGCGCAAGATCGCGGCGACCGCGGCCGCGGCGGTGACCGGCAGGAAGCTGCGCGGTCGCCACTCGAACAAGAGTAACTCGATCGCGAGCAGGATCGACGCGAACGGCGCGTTGAAGGTCGCCGTCATGCCGGCCGCCGCGCCCGAGACCAGCAGCGTCTTGCGCTCGTCCGCGGTGAGTGACAGGAGCTGCGCGCAGATCGAGCCGAAGGCGCCGCCGGTCATGATGATCGGACCCTCGGCGCCGAACGGGCCGCCGGTGCCGATCGAGATCGCCGCCGAGACCGGCTTCAGGATCGCGACCCGCGGCAGCACCTTGCTGCCGCCGCGCAGGATCGTGTCGATCGCCTCGGGCATGCCGTGGCCGCGAATTGCCTCCGAGCCGAAGCGCGCCATCGCGCCGATGATCAGGCCACCGGCGACTGGCGCGAACAGGATCAGCCAGGGCGAGTGCGGCGCGCTGCCGGGCGCCACCGCCTCGAGGCTGATGCGCTGGAAGAACACCGCGTTGGTGATCAGCGCGATCAGGTCGAGCAGGCCGATCGCGACCACGGTGCCGATCGCACCGATGCCGCAGGCCAGGAGAATGATCGGCAGCGTGCGCAGAGAGACCGTGAAGTCTCCCAGGTGCTCCGGCGCCCGTTCGGACGTGGGCTGGAGCGCGCGCTTTTCGGGACCGGAAGCCAAGGCTCGGTACTCTAACAACGCCCATGCTCCTCGGCATGAAGCAAAGTGTTGCCTTCTTCCTCACGACTCATGCAGGGAGCTGCCGAGACCCGAGGCCTTGAACGCGCTGCACGTCCGGCGCAGCAGCCGCGAGCCGGTCGCGGCGGGCGAGCTCGAGACACTCGCGTGCGCCGCCACGCAGGCGGCTTCGTGAGTCAGGTGCTCCGCGCGCTGCGCGCCGGTGCGGATCTCGCGAGCAAGCGGCTGCTCGGCTAGCGGAAGAGATCCCGCGTCGGGTCGCGCAAGAGGTCGCGCAGGGAGCCCTTGCCCTCGATCGCGACGCCCTCGACCCAGACGGCGGGCGTGCCGGCTTCCTTCTCCATCAGCATGCCGGCGGCGGCGGCGATCTGGTCGGCGCGCGCCATCACGGTGACTTGCAGCTCGCGGCCGGCGCGGTCGGTCTCGCCGATGTAGCTCTTCAGCCCGGCGATGCCGGCGATGCCGATCGCCACGTCGACCAGGCCCTCGCGCCAGGGCCGGCCGAAGGTGTCGCTGATGATCACCGCGCGGCCCGGGCCGAGGGCCTTGCGGATGCGCTCGGCGGAGGCGTCGGGATCGAGCGGCAGGAGCACCGCAACCTCGTCGCCGGGCGCGTTCGAGAGATCGACGCCCGAGTTGGCGCAGACGAGTCCGTGCTTGGTCTCGGTGATCAACACGCCGGGCGCGCTGCGCACCACGCGCTTGGCCTCGCGCAGCACGAGCTCGGTGTGTCTCGGCTCCTTGCCGATCTCCTGCGCCAGCTTCTGCGCGGCGGCCGAGGGCACGACGTCGGCGAGTGACACGAGCCGGCCCTCGGCCTTCGACACGATCTTCTGCGCCACTACCAGCACGCCCGGACCGGCGGGCACGAGCCGCGCCAGCCGCGCCGGCAGGTCGTCGCCGACCGGGATCTCGGGCAGGCCTTCCAGCGCGCGCAGCCGCAGCTCGGTCATGAAAGGAGCTCCCGCAGCACGTCGCGCGTGCGGCTGGCCCGGGCGGCCGCGGCCAGGCGCGCGGCGTCCTCGGGCGTGTCGAGGTCGATCTGTGAGTCCTTGGGCAGCGACCAGATCCGCGGAGTGAGTCCGTGTTCGCGCGCCGCCGCCTCGTGCGCGCTCGCGCTCTCGGGCCCGAAGCGCGCCGGAATCACGAGCGGCGGGCGGCGGAAGAGCAGCGCGGTGCCGCCGTCGTCGGCGGGTGCGATCACCACGGGCGCGCGCTCGCCGGCTTCGACCAGCGCATCGACGTCGGCGCCGGTGAGCTGCGGCAGGTCGCCCAGCGCGACCAGCACCGCGTCGCAGCCGTCGCTCACGCGCTCCGCCGCCGCCAGCTCGATCGCCGCGTTGAGTCCCGGATCGGGCGTGCGCAGACACACCTCGGCGCCCGAGCTGCGCGCGGCTGCGGCGACCGCGGCGTCGTCCGAGAGCACGAACACGCGCTCCAGCCGGCGGGCCTGGCCGAGCGCCTCGAGCACGTCGGCGAGCAGCGCGCGCAGGATGCGCTCGACCGCGCGGTCGTCGAAGCGCGCGCGCAGCCGCTTCTTGGCGCGCGCGAAGTCCTTCACCGGCACGAGCGCGGCGGTCCTCACGCGCCGGCCCGCGCCAACGCGAGCACGCTCGCCGCGAGCTCCGCGGCGATCTCGGGCGTGCGCATGAGCGTCTCCTCGACGCGCACGGAGAGCCCCAGTGACTCGATCTCGGAGCGCAGCGCCGCGTCGCGCCGGTCGATCACCATGCCGCGGCAGAAGCTGCGATAGAGCTGGGCCACGCCCTTGGCGGACACCTCCGTGCCCGTGGCGCGCAACAGCCGGTCGGCGGGGCCCTTCACCGGCGCGCCGGCGATGATCGGCGAGACCGCGACCGCGTCCCGTCGCGCCACGAGCGCCTGCCGCACGCCGGGCAGCTCGAGGATCGTGCCGATCGAGACCAGCGGGTTCGAGGGACACACGACCACGAGCTCGGCCCCCGAGAGTGACTCGAGCACGCCCGGCGCGGGCTTCGCGGCGGCCGCCGCCGACAGGTCGAGCCGCGCCACGTCGTCGGGCGCGCCGTCGCGCACCATGTACTCCTCGAAGTCACAGCGCGTGCCGTCGCCGCGCACCACCAGCGTAGGCGTGGGCTGGTCGCTCATGGGCAGGAGCTCGACGCCCAGGCCGAACGCGGCGGCGATCTCGCGCGTCACCTGCGACAGCGAGGCGCCCGCGCGCAGACGCTCGCTGCGGTGGATGTGAGTCGCCAGGTCGCGGTCGCCCAGCCGGAACCAGACGTCGCTGCGCAGCCGGCGCAGCGCGTCGAGGCAGGCCACGGTGTCCCCGGCGAAGCCCCAGCCGGTCTCGCGGTTCACCACACCCGCCAGCGAGTAAGTCACGATGTCGAGATCGGGGCAGACCCGCAGCCCGAAGAAGTCGCGGTCGTCGCCGGTGTTCACGATCACCGTGAGCTCGTGCTGGGGCAACACGCGCACCAGGCCGGTCAGGAAGCGCGCGGCTCCCACGCCGCCGGCCAGCGCGACCACGCGCCGCGCCATGCGACTCAGTGCTCGCTTTCGGAGCGCAGCGCCGCCAGCTCGGCCTGCAGCCGCGGCAGCCGCTCGGAGATCTCGCGCACCTGCGGGTCGGACGCGAGCTCACTGGAGTCCCAGCGCGGCATCGACACCAGCTTGCGCAGCACCTCGCGGTCGCGCTCGATCTGGGCCTCGAGCTCGGCGATCTCGCCCTGGCGGGGATCCGGGGGATTGGCCGGCGCAGCGGCTTGCGGCACGGCTTCGGGCGCGGGCAGCGCGGCTGGGGCGGCAGCGGGTGCGGTGACTGCGGGTTGGGTGACTGCGGCGGGCGCGGTCACTGCAGGCGCCACGATCGCCGGCGCCATGGCCGCGGGCTCGGGCGCAGTCACTGGCGCTGCGGCCGCCGGCGGCTCCGGTGTGGGTGCGGGCACGGCCGGCGCTGGCGCGGGCGCCGGTGCAGCCCGGGTCTCGGGCCCGAACTCGCCGGGCTTTCCGGACGCGGGAGCGGGCGTGCCGTTGCTCGGCGGCGGCGGCTCGACCGGTGCCGCGGCGGGCGCGGGTGCAGGCGCCGGCTGTGCCGCCTGCGGCGGCGGACTCGATCGCGCCGGCGGGTGAGAGCTCGACGGGTTCTGCACGGTCGCGGGCGCGGCGGGAATCACTTGCACGCCATCGCGGTAGCCGCGCGGTACGGCGTCGAGCGAGGTGGCGAAGTGAGTCTGCCCTGAGTCGTCGACCCAGCGATACACGTCCGCGCGCGCGAGTGACGGAGCGGCGCCGAGCGCCGCCGCGAGCAGCAATCGAAGCGCGGCTCGGACCACGGCGCGGAATTCTAAGTGGGGCCCGGGCGCGCTTCAACCGAGGGGGCTCGTGCCGCGCGCTTCTCACGCCGCCCCGCCCGCGTTCACATCGCGCGGGGAGCGCTGCGGAGTCACTCGCGATTCGCGCCCTCGCGCTCGCGGCATGCGGCTTGCTCGATCGCCCGCCATGCTCCGCGCCGCCCTGCTGCTCGCCGCGCTCGTGCTCTCGGATTCCGTGATTCCGGACTGGGACGGGATTGCGCCGCCCGACCGGCCGACCCGGTTGCTCGACCATGGCGGCGCGATCTTCCTGGGCACCGACTCCGGCCTGTACCGGCGCGGCGCGGACGATCCGCGCGGCTGGTCGCTGGTGCTGGCCTCGCAGCCCATCCTCGACCTCGCCGGCAACGCCTCCGAGGTGTTCGTGGCCACCGAGCAGGGCCTCTACGTGTGGAGCGACGCGCTCGCGTCGGCGGAGCGGGTGCCGCTCGCAGCGGGCGATGCCGCGCGCGGGCTGGCGGTCGATGACTCGGGCGCGGTCTGGGTCGCGACCGATGCGGGTCTCTTCGAGCGCGCACCGGCGGCGCGCGAGTTCGTGCGCGAGCCCAGCCTGCCGGCCGGCGAGGTGGCCGCCGTGGCCAGCGCCGGGAGCGAGGTCTGGGTCGGCGTCGAGGGCGCGCTCTATTGCGGTGGCCACGGCCGCGGCTTCAGCCGGAGACTGAGCGGCCTCGACGCCGGCTGGTGGGAGCTGCGGGGCGCAGCGAAGTCCGCAGGCGTGACACTGCTTGGTGTCGCTTCCGGCGTCTGGCGCCTCGACGGCGAGCGCTGGCGGCAGATCGAGCTGGGCGGCGGCGAGGTGTTCCGGATCGCCGCCGCCGGGCCGCGGCTGTTCGTGGCGAGCGAGCGCGGGCTGTACGGCTATCCGATCGCCGAGCTCGGCAGCGGCGCGGGCAAGCAGTCACTCTCGGTCGAGGCGCTCGGGCTGGCCATCGACGGGGGCCGTGTCTGGGTCGCGACCGACCGCGGGCTGGCCTCGTTCGCGCTCGACTCGGGCGCGCCAGCCGCCGTCGCGACGCCGCCGCTCGACCGCGAGCAGCACGCGGCGCGCATCGCCGCGCTGCAGCACGCGGTGCTGGCCTACCAGCAGCTCGAGCCCGAGCGCACCGCCGGGATCGAGAGCCGCGCGCGCTGGAAGGGCCTCTATCCCGAGCTGCGCGCCAGCGCCGGCTTCGATCGCGACGGCGAGTGGGACGGCGAGCACAACACCACCTTCACCAGCGGCGCCTTCCACAACCTGACCGACCTGGACCGCAACCACCACCACGGCTACGACGCGGCCGTCACCATGGTCTGGGAGCTGTCGGACTTCGTCTCGCCCGAAGATCCGCTCGAAGTGTCTCGCGAGCGAAGGCTCGTGGTGTCGCTGCGCGACCAGGTGCTCGAGCGCGTGAATCACCTGTACTTCCAGCGCCTGCGCGTGCTCGGCCAGCTCGGCGCACTGGCGAGCGACGATCAGAAGCGCGCCGAGCTCGAGCTCACCGCCGCCGAGATCGCGGCCCAGCTCGACGCCTGGAGCGGCGGAATGTTCTCGCGCCTCGAACACGGCTCACCCCTCGAATTGCAGAGGGAACCCTGATGAAACGGAATGGACAGCTCTGGGCCGCGGCCGCGCTCCTGGCCGGGCTCGTGGCGGGCGAGGCGCGCGCGGTGCAGATCAGCGAGGTCTTGTACGACGCCACCGGCAGCGACAACGGCAAGGTGTTCGTCGAGCTCTGGGGCGCAGCCGGCACGTCGCTCGACGGCTACAAGCTCGAGGGCGTGAACGGCGGCGACGGCGCGGTCGGACCCACGCTGACGCTCTCGGGCGCGATCCCGGCCGACGG
This sequence comes from Myxococcota bacterium, assembly GCA_035498875.1. Classification (GTDB taxonomy): domain Bacteria; phylum Myxococcota_A; class UBA9160; order SZUA-336; family SZUA-336; genus VGRW01. Next base: position 27,448 of record DATJZP010000105.1, on the reverse strand, counting down.
CTTCTTCGTGGTCGGGGACACCGACGGGACGGCGTCGCAGGTGGCGAACGTCGACCTGACGCTCAACTTCGACCTGCAAAACGGGCCGGACTCGCTGGTGCTGCGCGACGCGCTCGGCAACGTGCTCGACTCACTGGGCTACGGCGAGTTCGGGCCCACGGACGTGTTCGCGGGCGAAGGTCACGCCGCGCCGGGCGCGGCGGCCGGCCAGAGTCTCGCGCGCCTGTTCGCCAACCGCGACACGAACGACAACGCCGCCGACTTCGTCCTGCTCGACACACCCACGCCCGGCAGCGGCCCGCTCGCCGCGCCCGAGCCGTCGGCGCTGATCACGCTGGCTTGCGCGCTGGGCGCGATCGCGCTCGGCCGCGGCCCTCGCTCTCCCTCGACGGTCCGCTAGGACCGTCCCCCCTAGGGTGTCGGCTCGGCTCTGACTGACGGCTGAGCCGGCACCCTTCTCAGGGTCGGACACGTCGAACGCCGATACGTTGCGAGCGTAGAGAGCGTCTCGCACAATCGAACGCGGAGGGGTGAGAGGATCATGGTCGGCGGTTTCAACACGAACATCCGCTACCGCGGGCACATCTTTCACGTCCAGACCGAGGACGGGGGGAAGGAGAGCCCGAGCATCATCACGCTGTTGTACTCGGGTGGTGCGATCCTGTTCTCGAAGAAGACCAGCTACGCGAATCAGGTGGGTTCCGACGACAGTGAGACGGCCGTGCGGCAGCTCATGGAAGCGCAGCACAGCGCGATGGTGCAGGCGCTGAAGTCGGGCAAGCTCGACGACAAGGTCGGTCTGGTGTCTCCCGACGCGGTCACGAACCCGTCCGCGGGCACGGCCACGCCGGCCGCGGAGTTCGGCGCCGGCGTGATCACGCGCCGCACGCTCGACGAAGTGATCCTCGCGCACCTGAACAGCCGCTAGTCACTCGAATTCGCCTCCCCTCCACGGAGGCGCGCATGATCCAGATGTATCACGTCGACCTGCGCTACGCGGGTGGGACGTACGGTCTGCGCGACATCTCGCTCGTGCTCGAGAAGGGCGACTTCGTGTTCCTGACCGGCTCGAGCGGCGCGGGCAAGACCTCGCTCTTGCGGCTGTTGTTCGGCGCCGAGAAGCCGAGCGCCGGCCAGATCCTGGTGAGCGGGCGCAACATCACGCGCCTGCCGGCCGCGCAGATCCCGCAGCTGCGCCGCCAGATCGGCGTCATCTTCCAGGACTTCAAGCTGCTGCCGGACCGCTCCGTGTTCGAGAACGTGGCGATCGCGCTCGAGATCGCGGGTGTGGCGCGCAGCGAGATCCGCACCCGGGTCTGGAGCATGCTGAAGCGGCTGGGTCTGGGGCACCGCATCGACCACAAGCCGCGCATGCTCTCGGGCGGCGAGCAGCAGCGCGTGGCGATCGCGCGCGCGCTCGTGAACGACCCGCCGCTGCTCCTGGCCGACGAGCCGACGGGCAATCTCGATCCGCAGCTCGCGCTCGACATCATGGACATCATCGCCGACGCGCACGCGCGCGGGACCACGGTGGTGGTCGCGACTCACGACCCCGCGCTGCTCGAGCGCTACCGCCACCGGCGCGTGGTGCTCGACCAGGGCCGGCTGATCTCGGCGCGCGGGCCCGACGAGTACTCGAGCCCGGTGCGGCACCTGGGAGTCACGCGCGCGTGATCGACGGCCGGGTGAGTCGCCGGATCCGGGCCGCGCTGCGCACGGGCGCGCGCGGCGCGAGCGAGCGGCCGCTGGTGTTCCTGCTCGCGGTCGCCACCATGGCGGCCGGGCTGCTCGTGCTGGGCGCCTATCTGCTGGTCGTGGCCAACCTGCGCGGCGTGCTGGCGCGCGCGGGCGAGGACCTGCGGCTGGTGGCGTTCACTGAGCTGCGCGGCGCGGCCACGGACGAGAAGGTGAGCGCGCTCGCGGCGCGCATCCGCGCGCAAGAGGGCGTGGGCGCCGTCGTCTACGTCGCGCCGGCCGAGGCGATGGAGCGGCTGCGCGGCGACCTCGGCCAGGACGCCAGCGTGCTCGACGGCTTGGAGCACAACCCGCTGCCGGGCTCGTTCGAGATCTCGCCCGCGCCCGGGCCGCGCGACCCCGCGCAGCTGCGCGCGCTCGTGGACAAGATCGGCGCGCTCTCGGGAGTCACCGAGGTGCGCTGGGGCGAGCCCTGGGTCGAGGGCTACGCGCGCGTGGTGCGGATCGTGGAGTGGGTCGGCGTCGGGCTGGGCGTGTTCCTGCTCTTGATTCTCGGCGCGATCGTGGCGAGCACGGTGCGGCTGTCGCTGCACGCACGCGCCGACGAGATCCAGATCCAACGACTCGTGGGCGCAGGCGGCTGGTTCGTGCGCCTGCCGTTCTGTCTCGAGGGCGCGCTGCAGGGGCTCTTGGCGGCGCTCCTGGCGCTCGGGCTCCTGCGCGGGGCGTTCGCGCTCGGGCTGCCGCTGCTCGGCGACGCGCTCACCTGGGTGTTGGGCGGCCGACCCGCGATCTTCTTCGGAGCCAGCGAGAGCGCGGCGCTGGTGGGGCTCGGCGTGCTGCTCGGCCTGGGCGGCGCGCTGGCGTCGCTCGTGAACCTGGACGAGCGCGCGTGACACGAAACGGTGTCGCCCGCTGCGCGGGGCTAACGCTCGCGCTGTGCGCGCTTCCGCTCGGCGCGCTCGCGCAGTCGCGCCTGGAGCAGCTGCGCATCGAGATCGACGCGCGCGAGGCCAAGGCCAAGGACCTCGGCAAGCAGGCCGAGGGCTATCTCGGCGAGATCGAGGCGGTCGACCGCGAGCTCACCGAGACGCGCAAGAGCGCGAAGCTGTTGCGCGCGCGCGAGCGCGAGGCGGGCGACGAGCTGGTCGAAGCGCGCCGCGGCGTCGACCAGTCGGCGCGCTCGCTCGCTGCGATCGAGCGCGGGCTCGATGCGCGGCTGGTCGCGCTGTACAAGTGGGACGCGACTGGCGGCCAGAGCGCGCTCGTGGCCGCCAGTGACTTCATGAGCTTCACGCGCCGGCAGGAGGGCCTGACCCGCATCCTGGCCGAGGACCGCGAGCTGTTCGCGCGCCACGCCCGCGCCCGCGCCGAGTTCCAGGCCAGCCGGGAGCGCAGCGAGACACTGCTGAAGGAGGTCTCCGAGGCGCGTGCCGAGGCGGGCGCCCGCGAGCAGAAGGCGCGCGAGCGCCTGGTCCAGCGCCGCAACCTGGTCTCGGCGCTGCGTGCCCGTGCGGCACGCGAAGAGAAGGCGGCGGCCGAGCTGCGCGCGGCAGCCGCCCATCTAGAGGAGACGCTGCGACGTATGCCCAGCTCGGAGCCGGCGGCGCGCGGCTCCGGCCTGGCGCGCGGCGCGACGCCCCGGCCGCTGGCGGGCAGAATTCGCGCCGGCTTCGGACGTCAGATCGACCGCGAGTTCAAGACCGAAACCCTGCGCACGGGCATCGAGATCGCCGCACCGGCCGGAACCCCGGTGCAAGCGGTCGCCGCCGGGCGCGTCTTGTTCGCCGGCTGGTTTCGCGGCTATGGACAGATGGTGATTCTCGACCACGGCAGAGGCGATTTGTCCGTCTCAGGCTACCTGGACGAGGTCCAGGTGGCGGCGGGAGATCGCGTGACGGCCGGCCAGCCGATAGGATCCGTGGGAGAGACTGGCTCGGCGTCCGGACCCGGGCTTTACTTTGAAATCCGTCACGACGGGAAGGCCGTCGATCCGCAGCTCTGGCTCGCGAAATGAGCCGAAGACGAGAGAGGCATTCATGAGCACGCAACGGACCCGGCTCGCGAGCTTCGCGCGCATCGCGCTACCGATCGCCGCGCTCGCAGCGCTGATCGCCGGCGGCGCCACGACTTACTCGAGCACGACCACGGGCCCGAGCTACGAGGACCTGGCTCTGCTCACCAACGTGTTGCACCTGGTGCGCCAGAACTACGTGAAGGACGTCGACGAGCACCAGCTGGTCGAGGGCGCGCTGAAGGGCATGCTCGACACGCTCGACCCGCACACCTCCTATCTGTCGAAGGACCTGTACAAGGAGGTGCAGCGCGACACCAAAGGTGAGTTCGAGGGCCTGGGCATCGAGATCACCAAGGGCGACGGCGGCGAGAAGGCCGAGGGCTTCGTGTCCGTGGTCTCGCCGATCGACGGCACGCCCGCCGCGCTGGCCGGCATCCGTGCCAAGGACCAGATCGTGGCGGTCTGCCCGGACGGCACCGAGAAGACCTGCAAGTCGACGCAGGACATGAACCTGCTCGAGGCCGTGAAGGCGATGCGCGGCCCGCGCGGCACCAAGATCTTGATCCAGGTGCTGCGCGACGGCTGGAACGCGCCGAAGCCGTTCGTGATCAAGCGCGCCTCGATCCGGGTCTCGAGCGTGACTCTGCACATGCTCGACAAGGACATCCCGTACGTGCGCCTGAGTCAGTTCCAGGAGCGCACCGCGCCCGACCTCGAGGAGGCGCTGGCCAAGGCGCACGAGACGGCCGGCGGCAACTTCCGCGGCCTCGTGCTCGACCTGCGCGACAACCCGGGCGGGCTGCTCGATCAGGCCGTGAAGGTCGGCGACATCTGGATCGACGAGGGCATGATCGTGTTCTCCGAGGGCCGCAACGGCGGCAACCGCATGGAGTGGCACGCCAAGAAGGAGGGCACGGAGCCCGACTACCCGATGATCGTGCTGGTGAACGGCGGCAGCGCGTCGGCTTCGGAGATCGTCTCGGGCGCGCTCCAGGACCACAAGCGCGCGCTCGTGCTCGGCACGCAGACCTTCGGCAAGGGCTCGGTGCAGACCATCATCCCGCTCGAGGACGGCTCGGGCCTGCGACTCACGACCGCCCTCTACTATCTGCCGAGCGGGCGCTCGATCCAGGAGGTGCGCGTCCAGCCCGACGTCGTGGTCGAGCCCTACACCGACGCGGAGATCCAGGCGGCGAAGCAGGGCAAGGACCAGCAGCGCCACGCCATGGGCGAGGAAGACCTGGCCGGTCACTTCAGCGCGAAGGACAAGGAGAAGGCGAAGGCGCAGCCGGCGCCCGAGCCGGCGCAGGAGCCGGCCACCGAGTCCGACAGCCCCGAGGGCCCGTCCGGGACACCCGAGACCAAGGAAGCGCGCTTCATGAAGACGCTCGACACGGATCGCCAGCTCTCGCGCGCGGTCGATCTCTTGAAGAGCTGGACGGTCTTCTCGAAGCTGCACCGCGAGGGCGGCGCATAGGTCAGCGCGCGCTCGGCTGGTGCGCGCTCGCAGCGGTCGCGTTCGGTGCGGCGCTGCGGGTGGCGGCGGCCCGCGGCGATCTGTGGCTCGACGAGCTCTGGTCACTGCAGCTCGCGCGCGACGCGCGCTCGGCGCTCGACGTCTTCTGGGGCATCCACCACGACAACAACGACTACCTGAACACGCTGTGGATGATGCTCGGCGGCGACGGCGCGCCGCCGCTGTTCCAGCGCGCGCTGTCGGTGGCGTCGGGGATCGGCCTGGTGGCGCTCGGCGCGATCGCGCCGCTGCACCGCGGGAGACTCGAAGCGGCGATCACGGCGCTCTTGCTCGCGGGCTCGCGCTTCCTCGTGCACTACGGCTCGGAGGCGCGGGGCTACGGGCCGGGGATGTTCTGCGCGCTCGCGGCGTTCGTGGTGCTCGACCGCTTCTTCGCCACGCGTGAGCGGCGCTGGGCGGCCGCCTTCGCGGTCGTCGGCGCGCTCGGCATCCTGTCGCACCTGACCTTCGTGTTCGTGCTCACCGGGGCCGGTGTGTGGGTGGCCGTGGACTGGGTGCTGCGCAAGCGCGCTTCGCCGATCGCTCTCGCGCTGTTCGCGTTCCCGGTCGCGCTGCTCGGATTTCTCTGGCTCGTCGACGTGCGCTTTCTCACGGTGGGCGGGGCGCCGCGCTACGAAGGCGCGGCCGTCCTGCCGGATTTGGCCGCCGCCACGCTCGGCCTGCCCGAGGGACCGCTGCGCTGGCTCGCGCTCGCGTTCGCCGCGGCCGCGGGCTTCGAGCTGTTCGAGCTCGCGCGCGCGCGCGACCTGCGCGCCGGGTTCTTCGCGGGCTGCTTTCTCGCGCCGCTCTCGTATCTCGCCGTGCTCCAGCCGGAGCACGTCTGGCCACGTCACTTCGCGGTGCTGGTGCCGCTCTTCCTCGTGCTCGCGGGCGCGGGACTCACCCGCCTGGCCGGGCTGGGACGGGCAGGGCAGGCGGCGGCTCTCGCCGCGCTGGCTTGGTTCGCGGTCGGCAACGCGGTGCAGCTCGGGTCACTCTTGCGCGACGGCCGCGGTCACTACCGCGCCGCGGTCCTCTTGATCCTCGAAAACAGCCCGCCCGGGCCCGTCACCGTGGGCAGCTTCAACGACTTCCGAAATCGCATGGTGCTCGACGACCAGGCGCGCCGGCTGGGCGTACAGAGCCGGATCGTATACGTGCCCGCGGCCGAGCTACGCTCGCGCCCGCCCGATTGGCTGTTGATGCACGACTTCTCGCTGGCGCCGATGCGCCGCGAGTATCTCGACGTCGGAGGTCACATCTACGGGCTGGCCGAGGTGTTTCCCTACGCGGGCCTCTCGGGCTGGAGCTGGCTCGTCTACCACCAGCTGCCAGGCCTGCCGCGTTAGCTCCGGGCGCGGTACCGTCGTTGCATGGCGCCCGTGACCCGTGAGCTCGAGACGCTGCCGGTGCTGCAGGTCGGCGAGCTGTTGGACCTGTTGCGGGGCGCGCTGCGCCGTGACTGGGGCGAGGTGTGCGTGGAGGGCGAGATCGCCTCGCTCTACCGGTCCCGCGCCGGTCACTTGTACTTCGACCTGAAGGACGAGCGCGCGCTGGTGCGCGGGGTGATGTTCCGGGGCTCGCAGCTCGAGCTCGCGATCGAGCCGCGCGAGGGCATGCTGGTGCGCGCGCGCGGCGTGCTCGACGTCTACCCCGAGCGCGGCTCGCTCCAGCTCCTGGTCTCGGAGCTCGCTCCGTGCGGCGAGGGCGCGCTGCGGATCGCGTTCGAAAGACTGCGCTCCGAGCTCGCGGCCGAGGGCCTGTTCGACGCCACTCACAAGCAGCCGCTGCCGTTCCTGCCGGAGCGGATCGGGCTCGTGACCAGCCTGCAGGGCGCCGCCGTGCACGATTTCCTGCGCGCGCTGCGCCGGCGCTGCCGCACCCCCGAGGTCGTGATCTACGACGCGCGCGTACAAGGAGAGGGCGCCTGGCGCGAGCTGGTGCGCGGTCTGCATCTGTTGGCGGAGCGGGTCGACGTGATCGTGCTCGCGCGCGGCGGCGGCTCGCTCGAGGATTTGTGGAACTTCAACCGCGAAGAGCTGGTGCGCGCGATGTTTGCGCTCGAGACACCGATCGTGTCGGCGATCGGACACGAGGTCGACTGGACGCTCTCCGACTTCGTAGCCGACGCGCGCGCCGCCACTCCGACCGCCGCCGCCGAGCTGGTCGCCCCGGACGCGGGCGCGCTCCTAGAGCGCATCGCCGCGCTCGAGCTGCGCTTGAAGTCGCGGCTGCGCGCGCGCCTGCGCGAGCTGGCGCACCGGCTGCAGTCACTCCGGCGCGGGCTGGTCCACCCCGCGGCGCGGCTGCGCGCGCTGCGGCAGAAGCTCGGCGACCTGGGCGTGCGGCTGGGGGTTGCGGTGCAGCGCGCTCATGAGCGCGGGGCCGCGCGGCTGGCCGGGCTGGCGGGCCGGCTGGACGCGCTCTCGCCCCTGGCCGTGCTGGGCCGCGGCTACGCGCTCGCCCAGCGCGAGGCTGACGGGCGCATCCTGCGCAGCGCGGCCGAAGTCTCGGCCGGAGACGCTATCCTGCTGCGGCTCGCGCGCGGGCGAATTCGCGCTACGGTGCGCGAGTCGGAGACTCCGCCCGGCTCGGAAAGCGAGCCGGGGCGTGAGCCAGGGCGTGACAGAGGGGAGAGCGGAAATGGCGCGTCCGGCTGAGCGGCCGGCCGAAGACGGGGCCGAGGCCCCGTTCGAGGCTTGTCTGGCCTCGCTCGAGTCGCTGGTCGCGCGGCTGGAGAGCGGCGAGCTCGAGCTCGAGGCGGCGTTGGCCGCGTTCGAAGAGGGCGTCGCGTTGGCGCGCCGCTGCTCGAGCCGGCTCGATGCCGCCGAGCTGCGCATCCGCAAGCTCGAGGAGACTGCGAGCGGCCCGCGCGAGCGCGACTTCGAACCGGAGGAGGACGCGTGAGCGAGGCTCCGGATCTCGAGCGCTTCGTCGACGAGTGCTGCGCGCGCGTGGACGCCGAGCTCGATCGCACGCTCCCGCCCGCCGACGAGACACCGGCGATCCTGCACGAGGCGATGCGCTATGCCGTGTACTCGGGCGGCAAGCGCCTGCGGCCCGCCCTGGTGTTCGGAGCCGCGCGCGCCTGTCAGCTCGCGCCCGAGCGGGCGGCGCCGCTCGCGGCCGCGGTCGAGCTCGTTCACACCTACTCACTCGTGCACGACGACCTGCCGGCGATGGACGACGACGAGCTGCGCCGCGGCCGGCCCACGGTGCACGTGAAGTTCGGCGAGGCGAACGCGATCCTGGTCGGCGACGCGCTCCAGTCACTCGCGTTCGAGGCGCTGGCCGAGGCGCAGCTGCCGGCGCCGGTGATCGCGCGCCTGGCGCGCGCCGCGGGCTCGCGCGAGCTGGTCGGCGGCCAGGTCGACGACCTCGGCTTCCAGCCCGAGCGCGCCGACGCGGCGCTGGTGACCTCGATCCACGCGCGCAAGACCGGAGCGCTCTTCCGCTGGAGCGTGTGGGCGCCGGGAGTCAGCGCCGGCCGTTCGCCCGCCGAGATCCAGTCACTCGACGAGTTCGGCCTGGCTTACGGGCGCGCGTTCCAGCTGGTCGACGACCTGCTCGACGGCGGGCGCGACGAGTGCTCGATCCTGTGCGTCACCGACGAGGCCGGCGCGCGGGCACGGGTGCGCGACGAAGTGGCGCGCGCGCTCGAGATCGCGGATTCGTTCGGCGCCGGCGGCGTCTGGCTGCGCGGCCTGGCCGCCGCGGCCGCCGGCCGGCTGAGATAGGGAGCCATGAGCAACATTCTCGACCAGGTCCGATTTCCCGACGAGCTGCGGCGCCTGCCCGAAGAGCGCCTGCTCGAGGTGGCCGCCGCGGTGCGCGGCTCGATCATCGACACGATCTCGAAGACCGGCGGGCACCTGTCGGCGGGGCTCGGCGCGGTCGAGCTCGCGGTCGCGATCCACTACGTGTTCGACACGCCCAGCGACAAGCTGATCTGGGACGTCGGCCACCAGGGCTACCCGCACAAGATGCTGACCGGCCGCCGCGAGCAGTTCGCCTCGATCGGCAAGAAGGGCGGCATGGGCAAGTTCCTGCGCCGACACGAATCGGTGTACGACACCTTCGGCGCCGGTCACGCGGGCACTTCGATCTCGGCCGCCACCGGCATCGCCGAGGCGATCCGCCGCCGGCGCGGTCACGAGAAGGTGATCGCGGTGATCGGCGACGGCGCGCTCACCGCGGGCATGGCCTACGAGGGCCTGAACAACGCGGGCTATCTCAAGCTCTCGAACCTGGTCGTGGTGCTGAACGACAACGAGATGTCGATCTCGCCCAACGTCGGCGCGCTGACTTCGTTCCTGGCGCGGCGCTGGTCGGCGCCGCAGACGCGGCGCCTGAAGCACGCGGTGAAGGGCTTCCTCGAGTCGATCCCGGGCGCCGGCGACGAGCTGGTCGAGATGGCGCGCCGCGCCGAGCAGAGCTTCAAGGCGTTCATCTCGCCCGCGCAGCTGTTCGAGGGACTGGGCTTCAACTACATCGGCCCGATCGACGGTCACAACCTGGCCGAGCTGGTCGAGGCGCTGCGCAACGTGCGCGACATCGAGGACAACGAGCACCCGGTGCTCGTGCACTGCCGCACCGAGAAGGGTTACGGCTACGAATACTCGCAGGCCGACCCCGTGAAGTATCACGGCGTCGAGCAGTTCGAGGTCTCTTCGGGCACGATGAAGAAGTCGAGCGGCGGCAAGCCCTCGTGGACCGGCGCCTTCGCCGACGCGCTGATCGAGCTGGCGCGCAACGACTCGCGCATCGTGGGCATCACCGCGGCCATGGCCGGCGGCACCGGCCTCGACAAGTTCGAGCAGGCGCTGCCCGACCGCTTCTACGACGTGGGCATCGCCGAGCAGCACGCGGTGACGTTCGCGGCCGGGCTCGCGACCGAGGGCCTGAAGCCCGTGTGCGCGATCTACTCGACCTTCCTGCAGCGCGCCTACGACCAGGTCGTGCACGACGTGTGCGTGCAAAACCTCGACGTGACCTTCGCGCTCGACCGCGCGGGCCTGGTCGGCGCCGACGGCGCGACTCACCAGGGGCTGTACGACATCGCGTATCTGCGCGCGCTGCCCAACATGGTGATCATGGCGCCGAAAGACGAGAACGAGCTGCGCCAGATGCTGAAGACCGCGATCGAGCATCCGGGTCCGGCGGCGCTGCGCTTCCCGCGCGGCTCGGCTCCGGGCGTGCCGCTCGACGGCGAGATCAAGACGCTGCCGATCGGCGAGGCGGAGCTCTTGCGCGACGGTCGCGACGTGGCGATCGTGGCGCTGGGTCACTCGGTGGCCGCGGCGCGCGACGCCGCCGAAGCGCTGGTCGAGCACGGCATCTCGGCCGCGGTGCTGAACGCGCGCTTCGCCAAGCCCGTCGATGGCCGCTGGCTGTCCGAGCTGGCGCGCCGCTGCGGCGCGCTGGTCGTGGTGGAAGAGCACGCGCGTCAGGGTGGCTTCGCCGACGCGGTGCTGGCCTCGCTCGCGGCGCAGGGAATCACGGTGCCCGTGCGCGCGCTGGCCGTGCCCGACGAGGTGGTCGAGCACGGCTCTCAGGACGAGTGGCGCGCGGCGATCGGGATCGACGCCGCCGGCATCGAGCGCGCGGTTCGGGAGCTGCTCGGCCGCTAGTCACTCGGCCTCGATTCGGTCCGCGTCGAAACGTGCTCGCGCGCCACGCCGCCGGTGCTAGCGTCCCGGGCATGCGGACTAGAGAGAGCCGCGCGCTGCGCGTGATCGCGGCCGGGCGCGCGGAGCTCGCGGCGCGGCTGGACGTCGCGCCGTAAGTGGCTCGGCCGAAGGTCCGCGTCGATCAGCGCGTGGTGGAGCTCGGGCTCGAGAGCACGCGCGCCCGCGCGCAGGCACGCATCCTCGCGGGCGAGGTCGAGCTCGACGGCGTGGTGCTCGACAAGGCCGGCGCGCAGATCCCCGCCGACGCGCAGCTCGTGCTGCGCGCGCGCAGCCCCTACGTGTCGCGCGGCGGCGAGAAGCTCGCGGGCGCGCTCGACGCGCTGGCGATCGATCCCCGCGGCCTGCGCTGCGCCGACGTGGGCGCCTCGACCGGCGGCTTCACCGACTGTCTCCTGCAGCGCGGGGCGAGCCACGTGTTCGCGCTCGACGTCGGCACGAACCAGCTCGACCCGAAGCTGCGCGCCGACCCGCGCGTCGAGTCGCTGGAGCGCACCAACGTGCGCCACTTCGAGCCGGGGGCGCGCGCGCCCTACGATCTGGTCACCGCCGACGTCTCGTTCATCTCGCTGCGCGCCGTGCTGCCGCGCCTGCGCGCGCTGGTCCGCCCGGGCGGCCGGCTCCTGGTGCTGGTGAAGCCGCAATTCGAGCTCGAGCGGAAGGCCGCCCCGAAAGGCGTGGTGCGCGATCCGGAGCAGCGCGCCCGCGCCGTGCGCCAAGTGCGCGAAGCGGCCGAGGCGCTGGGATTCCTCACCCTGGGCGAGGCCGAGAGCGTACTGGCCGGACCCAAGGGAAACCGCGAGGTGTTCCTGCTGCTCTTACACACGGAAGAACCCGAGCCCGGCGCGCGGTGATTTGCCAACCTGCCGCGGCTCCTTAGACTAGGCCCACCATGTCGGTTGTTTCTCTCACGGAAGCGGCGGCCTCCAAAGTTCGACAGCTGATCGAGCGCGACGGCCGCGCGGGCTACGCCCTGCGGCTGAAGGTCGTGGGCGGCGGCTGCAGCGGCTTGCAGTACCAGCTGATGTTCGACGACAAGGTTGGCGACTGGGACCAGAAGAGCGAAGAGCACGGCGTCCCGGTCGTGGTCGACTCGAAGAGCGCGGTCTACCTGCTCGGCACGAAGATCGACTACGTCGACGACCTGAACGGCGCGGGGTTCAAGATCGAAAACCCGAACGCGACCTCGACCTGCGGTTGCGGCCAGTCCTTCGGCGCCTGAGCCTCAGAATCCCGGCATCTTGCCGCGGGCGAGCTGAGTCAGTGTGAAGACTTCGTCAGGCACTTCTGCGCCCACGATCGCGTTCCGCACCTTGCGCAGGGTGTGGCGGCCGGTGCGCAGGTCGGTCATCTCGTCCTCCATGGGCACCCACCAGTCGATGTTCTTCTCGATCCGGTCGACCCGGGCCTCGTAGCGCTTCCACAGCCCGGCGTCGTCGAAGTAGTCGGTGCGCACGATGACCGGGCGATCCTCGGAGATCCAGGTCAGGAGCATCGTGTACGGCCCCTCGAGCGGGCGCAGCCGCAGCACGCGGCAGTCCTCGCCGTCGATCCGGTCCTTGCCCAGCACCTCGATCCGGTAGTCGTCGGCGCGGCGCGCGCGGAAGTCCGCGTAGTTGAAGTCACTGCCGAACATCGAGGCGCGGTAGCGCGCCATCGACACCGGCCGGACCTGGCCGCGCGTGCCCACCGAGCTGAAGGCGCGGTCGGGCTCGCCCGGCTTCTGGAACAGGAGCACCCGCGCCGAGTCACGCCGGCCGTCGCCGTCGTAGACCAGCGTGCGCGTCTCGTCGCCCTTGGTCTTGCGGCCGTACGCGAAGCTGACTCCCTCCTGATCGGGCAGGCCTTCGTCGATCACCAGCTCCACCGCGACCAGCACGTCGGGCTGGTACAGATTGCGCAGCGCGGCATCGAGCGCCTGACGCGCGTCGGGCCCGTCGAAGCCGACGAGGAAGGGGCTTGCCGCCAAGAGGATCGCGAGTGACTTCCAACGCATGCCGCACCGAGTGGGCGGCATCCGTCCGTCGCTGCGCGCGCAGGCTCAGTAGGAGGGGAACCGCCCGGTCCGAAGGTTCGAGCTCGTGAAGAAGTCATCGGGCAGGACCGGGTCGAGGTTGAAGCTCACGAGCGTCAGGATCTGCGGCGCTTCGCCCGTGCGCTCGATCGTGCGCTTGCGCACCACCGGCCGGTTCTCGCTGCGGTCGATGTCGGTGGGCAGAACGGTGACTCGCCTCACCAAACGCCGATCGAGCAGATACTGCGTGTCGAGCGCAATGTTGGAATCGCGCGCCAGTGAGGTCACGATGCGGTCGTAGTCGCCTTCGCTGTGCCGCAGCCGCGCCTCGAGCACGCGGCACGGCTTGCCCGAGATCTCGGTGTCGGCCAGCCGCGTGAACTGGTAGTTCGAGGCGCGCTCGGGCCAGACGTCGACCAGCGGCGGCAGCCCGGGCCCGTAGGGCAGGGCCTCGAGGTCGCTCGCGACTTCGATCGCGAAGGTCCGGCCGGTCTTCGAGCTGTTCGGAAAGACCTTGGGTGCGTGGTAGTACTCGACGCCGGGCGCGCCGGTGTCGAGCCGGCGGATCAGGAACGCGAGCCCGGACAAGTGTTTGGGCTCGAACACCTTGATCTCGACCTCGGGCCGGCTGGCGTTCCAGCGCCGCGCCACGCCGTAGACCATCACCTGGTCCTTCCACTGGCTCTTCCAGATCTCGACCCGGCTCCCGCCGTAGGCGCGATCGATCGAGCTGGCCGCGAGCTGCGCGGCGTTGGGCTCATCGTCGTCGGCGCGCGCGCCGCCGGACACGGCCCAGAGACAGCAACCGAGAGCCAAGAGGGCGGCGAAGCGCAAAAGGTCTCCATCCTGGCGACCCCGCGCCAGACGGCGCAGAATGCCGCCGCCGGACGCGTGGGGACAAGGGCGCCGGCGGGTGAACCCCGTGCAGCGACCGATCTACCTCGATCACCACGCGACGACCCCATGTGACCCGCGGGTCGTCGCCGCGATGCAGCCGTACTTCGCCGAGGAGTTCGGCAATGCGGCCAGTCGGACGCACGCCTACGGCTGGCGCGCGGCCGAGGCCGTGGAGCGCGCGCGCGCCCAGATCGCGCGGCTGGTCGGTGCCGACGCGCGCGACGTGATCTTCACCTCGGGCGCCACCGAGGCCAACAACCTGGCGCTGTGCGGCGGCGCGCGCGCGCTGCGCCGCGCGCGCCCGGCCGTGACTCGTCTGCTCGGCTGCCGCACCGAGCACCGCGCCGTGCTCGACCCGCTGGGGGCGCTCGAGCGCGAGGGCTTCGCGACGAGCCTCTTGTCCGTGGGCGCCGACGGCCGGCTCGATCCCGAGGCGCTGCGCACGGCGCTCGCGGAGCCGGTGCTGCTGGTCTCGGTGATGCACGCCAACAACGAGATCGGAGTGACTCAGCCGATCGCCGAGCTGGCCCGGCTCGCGGCCGCGGCCGGCGCGGCGTTCCACTGCGACGCCGCGCAGTCACCGGCCTCGCTCGCGCTCGACCTGGAAGCGCTGGGCGTCGACTCGCTCGCGCTCTCGGCGCACAAGCTCTACGGCCCGAAGGGGATCGGGGCGCTGGTGCTGCGCCGGCGTTCGACTCAGCCGCGGCCCGAGCCGATCCTGCACGGCGGCGGCCACGAGCGCGGGCTGCGCAGCGGCACCTTGCCCGTGGCGCTGTGCGTGGGCTTCGGTCAGGCGGCGGAGCTGGCGCGCGAGTCGCGCGAGGCCGACGCGAAGCGGCTGGCCGGCCTGCGCGACCGGCTGTGGGCGCGGCTCTCGGCCGAGCTGCCGGAGCTCGTGCTCAACGGGTCACTCGAGCACCGCCTGCCCGGCAACCTGAACGTCTCGTTTCTCGGCGTCGAAGGCGAGGCGCTGCTTGCGGCGCTGCCCGAGCTCGCGCTCTCGACGGGCTCGGCCTGCACCTCGGCGAAGCGCGAGGCGTCGCACGTGCTGCGGGCGCTGGGCGCGGGCGAGGCGAGGGCGCTGTCCGCGCTGCGCTTCGGCATCGGGCGCGAGAACAGCGCCGCCGAGCTCGAGCGCGCGGCGGACTGCATCGTGGCAGCGGTGCCGAAGCTGCGCGCGCTCTCGCCGGTCTGGGACGAGCTGTCGCGCGGCAAGCGGCGCGCCGCCCGGTGAGCGCGTACTCCGAGCCGGTGCTCACTCACTTCCGCGCCCCGGTCGGCGCCGGACGACTCACTCCGGGCGAGCGCGTGGCGTCGGCCGAGGCGCGCGATCCCGAGGGCGGGCAGCGCGTGCGCATGCACGTGCGGCTGTCGCCCGAGGCGCGGCTCGAGGAGGTGCGCTTCCAGGCCTTCGGCTGCCCGGTCACGATCGCAGTGGCGAGCGCAGCGGTGGCGCGCGTCGCGGGTCGCGAGCGCGCGGCGGCGCTGGCGCTCGAGCCCGACGCGCTGGCACGGGCGCTCGAGCTCTCGCCCGAGCAGGCGCGCCTGGCGGAGCTGCCGGTCCGGGCGCTGCGCGGCGCGCTCGCGTATCTTGCGCCGCGCATGGCGCCCAAGAGCGAGAATCTCACCCCGAGCGAGAGTCACGTCTCGCGCGCCGATCGCGCGGCGCTGCTGCGCCACCGCTCGGCCACGCTCTGGTTCACGGGTCTCTCGGGCTCGGGTAAGTCCACGCTGGCACGCGCCGTCGAGGAAGCGCTCCACCAGCGCGGCGTGCTGGCGTACGTGCTCGATGGGGACAACGTCCGCCACGGGCTGTGCGCCGACCTGGGCTTCTCGCCCGAGGACCGGATCGAGAACATCCGGCGCGTGGGCCAGGTGGCGAAGCTGATGAACGACGCGGGTGTGCTCGTGCTCACCGCGTTCATCTCGCCCTATCGCGAGGACCGCGCGCGCGTGCGCGCGCTGCTCCCGCCCGGTGAGTTCCTCGAGGTGTTCGTCGATTGTCCGCTCGAGATCTGCGAGCAGCGCGATCCCAAGGGCCTGTACCGCAAGGCGCGCGCGGGGGCGATCCCCGATTTCACCGGCATCTCGGCGCCCTACGAGGCGCCGACCGCGCCCGAGCTGCGCGTCGCCACCGGCACGCAACCGCTCGCCGACAGCGTGCGCGAGCTGCTCGCGGCGCTCGTGGCGCGCGGCTTGATCTCTGCCGAGCGCTAGGCCGATAAGCCTGCTAGTGTGGCGTCTTCGCGAAGGATTTCGGTCATCGGACTCACTGCCATCGCACGTCGGTTCGCCCCTCCGCTGCTCGCCGTCGCGGCGCTCGCCGCGTGCGCGCAGCTGCAGGCGCCGAGCGGCGAGCCGCTGCTGATCGACCAGCCCGAGGTGCGCGTGACTCCGGTGTCGCCGGAGGCCGAGGCGGGCGCGGAGTTCATGCGCGGCCGCGCGCTCGAGCTCGACCGCCGCTATCTCGAGGCCGCCGAGGCCTACGAGCGCGCTGCGCGCATCGACCCGCAGTCCTCCGAGCTGCAGCGCGCGCTGGCGCAGGTGTGGATGGCCGCGGGTGAGCCGGCGCGCGCGCTCGACTACGCCGAGCGCGCACTCGCGCTCCAGCCCGACGACGAGGAGCTGCGCAGCGCGCTGGCCGGCCTGCACGCGCGCATGCGCAACTACGACCGCGCGATCGAGCTGCTCGAGCCGATGTTCAAGAAGGGCACGCTCAGCGACGAGGGCATGTTCACGCTCTTCTCGCTGTATCTGAACCTCGACCGCAACGACCAGGCGCTCGACGTCGCGCAGCAGATGATCCAGAAGGATCCCGACGACGTGCGCGGGTATCTCGCGCTGGGCGCGGTGTACGAGCGCGAGGACAAGTCGGCCGAGGCCGAGAAGGCCTACCGCCGCGGCCTCAAGGTCGAGCCCGACCAGACGGCGCTGTTCGACGCGATCGCGCGGCTGAAGCGCCAGCGGAAGGACACCAAGGGCGAGCTCCAGATTCTGCGCGAGAAGCTCGCGGTGGCGCCGGGTGACCCGGCCGCGCTGATGCGCATCGCGCAGATCTACGAGGAGCAGAAGGACCGCAAGGCGGCGACCGCTGCGCTTGAGGAGCTGGTCGACGAGCATCCCGAGCTCGCCGCGGCGCAGTTCCGGCTCGGGCTCTTCTACTACGAGGCCAACCGCTACGACGACGCGATCGAGCGCTTCCAGGCGGTGCTGCACTCCGATGGCGACGGCGATGGTGACGTCGAGGGCGACGGAGCGCGCTACCAGAACGAGGTCAAGTACTTCGTCGGCATGGTCCAGGACGAGGCCGGCCGCAGCGACGAGGCGTTGACCCAGCTCGAGCAGGTGCCGCCGTCGTCGCCGCGCTTCGCGGACGCGCGCAGCCTGATGGCGCGTATCTACGAGCGCCACAAGGACTACGACCGCGCGATCACCGAGGTGAAGCGCGCGATCGCGGTCGCGCCCGACAAGAAGTCACTGCAGGTATATCTCGCGGGGCTGTACCAGAAGAAGGGCGACCTGCCCGGAGCGGTCACGCTGATGCAGGAGCTGATCGCGCAGAGCCCGAACGAGGCCGACCTGTACTACGACCTGGGCGTGATCTACGGCGAGGCCAACGAGCCCGACCGCTCGTTCGAGCAGATGACCAAGACGCTCGAGCTCGATCCCAACCACGCCAGCGCCTTGAACTATGTGGGCTACAGCTGGGCCGAGAAGGGCGAGAGGCTCGACGAGGCCGAGCGCATGATCCGCAAGGCGATCTCGATCAAGCCCGACGACGGCTACATCACCGACAGCCTGGGCTGGCTGTATTACCAGCGCGGGCTGCGCCAGCTCGAGGCGGGTCAGCGCGACCAGGCGCGCAGCTCGTTCAACGCCGCTCGCTCGCAGCTCGAGCACGCGCTGTCGTTGCTCGACAAGGGCGACCCGGTGATCACCTGGCACCTGGGCGACGCCTACCGCTCGCTCTCGCGCTACGACGACGCGCTCGCGACCTACAAGCGCGCGCTCACGCTCTCGCCCGAGGAGGACGACGCGGCGAAGATCCG
The DNA here is from genome assembly GCA_035498875.1 of Myxococcota bacterium. Lineage (GTDB taxonomy): Bacteria > Myxococcota_A > UBA9160 > SZUA-336 > SZUA-336 > VGRW01. The sequence goes on along the minus strand of DATJZP010000105.1, from coordinate 9,573 downwards.
CGCGCAGATCGAGTCTCTGCAGCACCAGATCGGGCGCGGCGAGCGCAAGAGCGCACGTTGAGGCTGGCCGCGCGCGCGGCCAGCGCGCTACTGCTCCTCTCGCTCGCGGCCTGCAAGACGTTCTTGGGCGGCCCGGGCCCGTTCACGCCGGTGCAGGGAGAAGAGGCGCGCATGCGCGCCTGGCTCGACGCCGTGAATCAGGAGGCCGACAAGCGGCTGCGCCTGCGCGCCGTGGGCAAGCTGCACGTCGAGTCACCCTCGGGCTCGGGCTCGGTGCAGGAAGTGGTGCTGGCCGAGCGCCCGGCGCGGCTGCGGCTCGAGAGCCTGAACGTGCTGGGTCAGGCGGCGAGCTTGCTCGTGAGCGACGGCGAGCGCTTCGCCTTCTTCGACGGCAAGAAGCTCGAGCAGGGCCCGGCCCAGCCCGAGATCCTGCGCGAGAGACTCGGCCTGGCGCTCGAGCCCGGAGAGGCGGTGCTGGCGCTGTTGGCCGCCCCGCTCGCGAGTGACTGGCCGCCGCGCGAGATCCTCGGCCGTGGCGAGCTGCGGCAGCTGCGCGGCGAGCGCCAGAGCCTGATCTTCTCGGACAGTGGCGAGCTGTCGGCGATCGCCGCGCTCGACGAGAAGGGCGACGTGCGCTGGCAGGTCCACTACGAGGACTGGCGCGACGTGCCCGGTGGCCGGTATCCGTCTCGCCTGGTGATGTGGTTTCCGGAGACACACCTCGAGGCGAAGCTCGAGCTGGCGCAGGTCGAGCTGAACCCTGCGCTCGACCCGTCGCTGTTCCGGGTGGCGGGCGGAGCCGCGCAATGAGCGAGCCCGTGCTCGAGGTGCGCGACCTGCGCACGAGCTTCGCGACCCGGCGCGGCAAGCTCACCGCGGTGGACGGCCTCGATCTCGCGCTCTACGCGGGCGAGACGCTGTGCGTGGTGGGTGAGTCGGGCTGCGGCAAGTCGGTCACGGCGCTCTCGATCCTGCGGCTCCTGCCCGAGCCGCCCGCGCGGATCGAGAGCGGTCGGGTGCTGTTCGAGGGGCGCGATCTGCTGCGCGAGTCACCCGAAGCGCTGCGCGAGCTGCGCGGCAACCGGATCGCGATGATCTTCCAGGAGCCGATGACCTCGCTGAACCCGGTGTTCACGATCGGTGACCAGATCGAGGAGGCGATCCGCGTGCACCGCGACCTGTCGCGGGCCGAGCGCCAGGCGCGCGTGGTCGAGCTGCTCGAACTGGTGGGCATTCCCGAGCCGCGGGCGCGCATGCGCGACTACCCGCACCAGCTCTCGGGCGGCATGCGACAGCGCGTGATGATCGCCATGTCGCTCGCCAACGACCCCGCGGTGTTGATCGCGGACGAGCCCACCACCGCGCTCGACGTGACGATCCAGGCGCAGATCCTGGAGCTGCTCGACTCACTGAAGCGGCGCTTCCAGATGGCGGTGCTCCTGATCACTCACGACCTGGGCGTGGTGGCCGAGACCGGCCAGCGCGTGGCGGTGCTCTACGCCGCGCGCGTGGTCGAGACCGGCACGGTCGAGCAGATCTTCGCCGCGCCGCAGCACCCCTACACGCGCGGGCTGCTCGACTCGCTGCCGTCGGCGCGCGTGCCGCCGGGCGAGCCGCTGCACGTGATCAAGGGCCGCGTTCCGGAGCTCGTGCACCGCCCGAAGGGCTGCAGCTTCCGGCCGCGCTGCCCGCGCGCGCTCGAGGTGTGCGCCGAGATCGATCCGCTCCTGGCTCCCGGCCGTGGCGGTGGCGGCGTCGCCTGTCACAACCCGGTGCCGGCGCCCGGAGCGGCTTCGTGAGCGCGCCGCTGCTCTCGCTGCGCGGACTCACCAAGTCCTTCCCGGTCGCCGCCAGGGGCCGGCACGCGCGGCTGGTCGCGGTCGATCACGTCGATCTCGACGTGAACGCGGGCGAGACTGTGGGCCTGGTCGGTGAGTCGGGCTGTGGCAAGTCGACGCTCGGCCGGCTGGCGCTCCGCCTGCTCGAGCCGGACTCGGGCGAGATCCGCTTCGAGCAGAAGGACGTGCGCGCGCTCTCGCGCAGCGAGCTGCGCGGGCTGCGCCGGCGCATGCAGATCGTATTCCAGGACCCCTTCGCGTCGCTCAACCCGCGCATGACCGTGGGCGAGGCGATCGGCGAGGGGCTGCGCGTGCACCGGCTGGCCAGCGGCGCCGAGCTCGAGAAGCGCGTGTCGGAGCTGCTCGAGACCGTGGGGCTCGAGGGCGCGCACGCCGCCCGCTATCCGCACGAGTTCAGCGGCGGACAGCGCCAGCGCGTCGGCATCGCGCGGGCGCTCGCGCTCGAGCCGCGGCTGATCGTGGCCGATGAGCCGGTGTCTTCCCTCGATGTCTCGATCCAGGCACAGATCCTCAATCTCTTGCTCGAGCTGCAGAAGCGCTTCGACCTGGCGTATCTGTTCATCTCGCACGACCTGCGCGTGGTCCGGCACCTGTCGCGGCGGGTGGCGGTGATGTATCTGGGGCGGATCGTGGAGAACGCGCCCGCCGAGCGGCTGTACCTGCGACCGCAGCACCCCTACACCGAGGCGCTGTTGTCGGCGGTGCCCGTGGCCGACCCCGCTGCGCGCCATCAGCGCATCGCGCTCTCGGGCGACGTGCCCAGCCCGATCAACCCGCCGCCGGGCTGCCCGTTCCACCCGCGCTGTCCCAAGGCGATCGCGCGCTGCTCGGTCGAGCGGCCGCTCTTGCGCGAGGTCGCGCCGGGTCACGCGTCGGCCTGTCATCTGGCGCCGTTCTAGGCGAGATTTCTAGTCACTGGAGGAGTCACGAGCATGCGCGTCGAATACGCCTTTGACCTGTCCACGGTCGACATTCCCTACTTCTCGGTCGAGAGCATGGAGGGGCCCGAGAAGCTGTTCCGGCTGGTCACGCTCGTGATGAACGTGCTGTACGTCCGGCCGCGCGTGGACGTGATCTTCCACAGCCCCAACCGCGACGACCTGCCCAAGAAGATCTCGGCCTTCGAGGCGATCGTGAAGAGCGCGCCGGCGGCACCCGCGCTCGAGTTCCGGGCCGGCAACAACGGCTCGCTCGGCTCGAGCTACTACTCCTGGGTCAGCATCCACTCCAACGGTGCGCGCGCCGCAAGCTCTCCGCGGTGACGTCGCGGCGCAGCGCGTCCGGGTCGTCGGCGCACTCACTCTCGGCGAGATAGGTCGCGAGCGCGAGCTCGCGCGGGCGCGCGGGCACCGCGTCGGGCAGCGCGGCGTTGAGCTGCGCCAGGTTCTTCACGCGCCGGCGCCGACTCACGCGCGCGCCGAAGTGGACCCGGCCGTAGTCGAGCAGCTGCGCCTCCTCGCCGGGCCGCGCCACCACGTTGTTGGCCTTGAGATCGGCGTGGTAGACGCCGCGCCGGTGCAGCCGCGCGAGCAGCGCGCCGAGCGCGCGGGCCAGCTCGGCGCGCTCGAACTCGGTGCTCTTGGCGAAGTCGCTCTCGACCCAGTCCGAGAGCGTGGGCCCGGCATCGTGCATCACGAGCCAGTGACCCGCCCAGGCAACCGGCCGGACGGCGGCGATGCCGCGCGCCAGAAGGCCGTTCCCGCCGAGCCAGGCCTGGCGCGCCGCGCGCGCGCCGCGAAAGCGCTTCAGCACGAACGGCGCGGCGCGGTAGAGCGTTCCGCCCGCGCCGCTCTTGAACGGGCGCAGCTCGGAGACACGGCCGAGCGCGGCCGCCAGTGAGTCGGGATCGGCGTCGCGGCGGCGAAAGCCGGCCTCGCCGCCGTGGGCGAAGGCCGTGAAGCCGCCGCTCTCCTCGAGACAGCGCGCGCTGCGGCTGCGCCAGCGCCGCTGCGCGCGGCGGTCGCGCCAGAAGCGCACGAAGCGGAGCTCGGCCGGCAGCGGCTCGAGCAGCGAGTAGGCGAAGAAGCCGAGCTCGCGCCGCCGCAACACTCCCGGGATCCAGGGCAGGAAGCGCGCGCGCTGCAGGTCGAGGAACACCACCTGGCCGCCGCGCACCAACAGGTTCCCCAGGTGCAGGTCGTTGTGCAGCATGCCGCGCGCGTGCGCGTCGTCGAGCGCGCGCCGCAAGAGCGGCAGGTCGGCGCGCAGCGCGGGGCGCGCGTCCGCCTGCCAGCGCGTGGCAGTCCAGTCCGGGCCGCGCCCGAGCAGCTCGGGCACGGCGATGCCGCGGGCGCGGGCGCGCTCGAGCGCGTCGGCTTCGCGCACCGCGGTCTCGGGCCGCTCGAGATACAGCTTCAGCACCGCGTCGCCCGCGCGCGCGGTGACTCGCGCGCGATTCCTCTTCAGCAGTTCGACGCCCGGCGGCGTCGCGCCCGTGCGCAGCGCGGTCGCCAGGGACTCGAGGTCGTCCGTCAAGCGCGGCGCCGCTGCCACAGCGCCAGCACCTCCTCGGCGTGCGCGCTCCAGGTGTGGCGCTCGGCGATGCGCCGCGCGCTGGCACCCATCTCGCGCAGCCGCTCCGGGTCTTCGAGCGCGCGGAATGCCGGCGCGAAGTCGTCCGCGCACAGGAAGCCACTCACTCCGGGCTCGACCAGCTCGGCGGCGCCGTTGTCGAGCGTGGTCGCGACCGCCACGCCGGCGGCCATCGCCTCGAGACAGGCGTTCGCGAACGGGTCGTAGCGCGTGGGCAACACGAACAGCTCGGCGGTCGCGCACAGCGCCGGCAGGTCGGCGCGCAGCCCCAGGAAGCGCACGCGCTCGGCGACCCCGAGTGACTCCGCCTGGGCGCGGTAGGCCGAGGCGTCGCCCGAGCCCGCGACCAGGAGCGTCGCCTTCACGCCTGCGCGGGCGAGCCCCGCGATCGCGCGGTCGAGGCCCTTGCGCGCGAAGCCACTGCCGGCGAACAGCGCGACCGGACCCTCGAGCGCGAGCTCGGCGCGCAGCGCGGGCGCGCGCGTCTCGCGCAGGCTCGGGTGGAAGCGCTCCACGTCCACGCCGTTGTAGATCACCGCCAGCCGCGCGGCCGGCACGCCGTGGCGCCGCGCGATCTCGTCCGCCGCGAAGCGCGAGTTGCACAGGATCGTCTGTGCCGGGTCGGCAAAGGCCGCGCCCTCGATCGCCAACAGCACCGCGTGCCGCGGCGACCAGCGCTGCAGGGCAGGGCGCGCGTACACGCGCTCCAGGTACGCGGCGTGGCTCCCGCCGCCCGCGCGGTACACCGTCTGGTGTCGCGTGCGGGAGTAGGCCTGCACCACGTCGAAGGCGCCCGCCGCCGCCGCGCGCGCGCTGCGGCGCGAGAACTCGAGCACCCGCAGCGGCTGCCAGAAGCGCGGGCCGCCGAGTCTCTCGACGCGCACCCCCGCGGGCGCCTCGGCCACCGCCTCGCGGCACAGCACGCTGAGCTCGAGCCCGCGCCGGCCCAGCTCGCAGGCGAGTCCCCAGGCGGCCGCCTCGACTCCGCCGGGCCCGGGCCGGAAGCTCTCGATCGAGATCGCGGCGCGCATCGCCCGGAGAGTAGCCTGGCGACCGCGCGCATTCCCCACTAACTGATTCGCGCGGATGCGAAGCCGCGCCGCGCCGCTCGTCTGCCTGTGCCTGCTCCTTGGGGCCTGCACGCGCGCCCGGTCACGCCCGGGCGAGCTGCGCATCAACCTGGAGACCGAGCCACCCACGCTCGACTGGAACCTGGCCACGGACGGCGTGTCGATCATCGCGATCGAGCAGCTCATGCGCGGCCTGACTCGGCTCGATTCCGAGCTTCGGCCCGAGCCGGATCTCGCCGAGTCCTGGGCGGTTTCCGACGAAGGTCGCACCTATACCTTCAAGCTTCGGCCGGGCGTGCTGTGGAGCGATGGCGTGCCGCTGCGCGCGCAGCACTTCGTGGACTCGTGGCGGCGCCTGCTCGACCCCAAGACCGCCGCCGAGTACGCCTACTTCCTGTTCGGGATCCACAACGCGCGCGCGTTCAACTCGGGCAAAGTCAGCGACTTCGGCGCGGTCGGCGTGCGCGCGCCCGACGATCGCACGCTGGTGGTCGAGCTCGACGCGCCGCTGGTGTATTTCCCGGCGCTCGTGAACTTCATGGTCACGTTCCCGCTGCGGGCCGATCTCGTGGCGCGCTACGGCGAGCGTTGGACCGACCCCGGGAATCTGGTGACTCTCGGGCCGTTCGTGCTCGAGGAGTGGCGGCACGAGTACCGGCTGGTGCTGCGCGCGAACGAGCGCTACTGGGGCGGTCGCCCGCCGCTCGACCGGATCACCGCGTTCATGGTGCAGGAGGGCAGCACGGCGCTGGTGCTGTTCGAGCAGGGGCTGCTCGACCTGGTGCGGATTCCGCCGCTCGAGATCCGCCGCTACACGAATCGCCCCGAGTATCTGCGCCGGCCACTCCTGCGCGGCTACTACTACGGCTTCAACGTGCGCAAGCCGCCCTTCGACGATGCGCGCGTGCGGCGCGCGTTCGCGCTCGCGATCGACCGCTCGAAGTTCCCCGAGCTCTTGCGCGGCGGCGAGCAGCCCTGGCCGTCGTGGATCCCGCCCGGCATGCCCGACGCGAACCCCGGGCTCGGTCTCGGCTTCGATCCCGAGCGCGCGCGGGCGCTCTTGAAGGAGGCGGGCGTCGACCCCGCCCGGCTTCCGCCGGTGCGCATCGTCTACAACAACGACCAGACTCACAAGCTCGTGGCCGAGCTGGTGCAGGCCTTCTGGCACGACCATCTGGGCGTGCGCGTCGAGCTACAGAACCGCGAGTGGAAGGTGTTCCTGAAGGAGGTCGAGACCGACACGCCGCCGGTGTTCCGGCTGGGCTGGGGCGCCGACTTCCCGGATCCCGACAACTTCATGAATCTGTTCACGAGCTACAGCGAGAACAACCACACCGGCTGGGCGAACCCGCGCTACGACGCGCTCGTGGAGCGCGCCGCGCGCGAGGCCGACCCCGGCGAGCGCCAGCAGCTCTACGACCAGGCGCAGCGGCTCTTGCTCGAGGAGGACGTGCCGATCGTCCCGCTGTTCGTGACTTCGGCCAACTTCGCGGTGCAGCCGCGCGTGAAAGGGTTCGTGCCCAGCCCGATGGACCTGTTCTTCTTCGAGCAGGTGCGCGCCGAGTGATTCGCTACACGCTCGGCCGCGTGCTCGCGGGGCTCCTGGTGGTCTGGGTGGTCGCGACGCTGACCTTCCTGCTGCTGCGCTTCCTGCCGGGCGGGCCGTTCGACAAGGAGCGCAGCCTGCCGCCCGAGATCATGCGCAACCTGGCGCACCGCTACGCGCTCGACCGGCCACTCGGCGCGCAGTATCTCGACTATCTGGCGCGGCTCGCGCGCGGCGATCTCGGGCCGTCGTACAAGTACGTCGGTCGCGACGTGGCCGACATCCTGCGCGACGCCGTGCCGGTGTCGCTCGAGCTCGGCGCGCTGGCCTTCGCGCTCGCCGTGTCGGGAGGCATTGCCCTGGGGCTGGCCGCCGGCGCGCGGCGCGGGCGGATCGTCGATCGGCTGGTCACGCTCGGGTCACTGGTCGGGGTCTCGGCGCCGAGCTTCGTGATCGGCGCGGGCCTGATCCTGGTGTTCGGGCTCTTCCTGCGCTGGCTGCCCGCGGGTCTCTGGGAGGGGCCGCTCTACGCCGTGCTGCCCGCGCTGACCCTGGCGGCGCTGCCGACTGCTTACGCGGCGCAGCTCACGCGCGCGCAGGTCGGCGCGGTGATGGACCAGGACTACGTGCGCACCGCGCGAGCGCTCGGCGTGCCCGAGGCGCGCGTGCGGCGCCGCCACGTGCTGCGCAACGCGCTGCTCGCGGTGATGACTTACTCGGGACCGCTGCTCGCGAACCTGCTCACAGGCTCGTTCGTGGTCGAGCACATCTACGCGGTGCCGGGCATGGGCCGCTACTTCGTGAGTGCGGTCGCGAACCGCGACTACCCGCTGGTGCTGGGAGTCACCCTGGTGTACGCGGCGCTGGTGGTGCTCGCGAACCTGGCGGTCGATCTCTCGTACGCCTGGCTCGATCCGCGCATCCGCGTCGGGAGCCCGTCCGAGTGAGCGCGCGCGGCTGGGTCGGGGCGGCGCTGGTGGGCGCACTCATGCTGCTCGCGCTCGCGGGCGACCGCGTGGCCGGCTACCGCTTCGACGCGCAGGACCCGGCGCACGCGCTCGAGGCGCCGTCGCACACCCACTGGCTCGGCTGCGACGCACTGGGCCGCGACCTGCTGGCGCGGCTGTGCGAGGGCGGGCGCGTGTCGCTCCTGGTCGCGGTCGGCGCCACCGCGCTCGCGCTCGCGGTGGGCCTGGTCTACGGCGCGCTCTCGGGCTGGCTGGGCGGGCGCGTCGATGCCTTCCTGATGCGCGGGGTCGAGGTGCTGTACGCGCTGCCCGACGTGCTCGTGATCGTGCTCCTGATCGAGGTGCTCGCGGTCGCGCTGGGGCCGCTGCCGGATCTCTGGCGGCGCTTGGTGGCGATCGCCGTGGCGCTCGGCTTCACCGGCTTCGTGGGCGTGGCCCGGCTGGTGCGCGCGCTGGTGCTGCAGGCGCGCGAGGAGACCTGGGTCGAGGCGGCGCGCGCCAGCGGTGCCCGGCCCAGCCGGATCCTGATCCGCCATGTGCTGCCGAACATCGCGGCGCCGCTCTTGGTGAGCGCGGCCTTCCAGATCCCCGCCGCGATCCTGGCCGAGTCGATCGTCTCGTTCATCGGCCTCGGCATCAAGCCGCCGTTCTCGAGCTGGGGCACGCTCGCCAGCGATGGCTTCGAAGCGATGCGCTCCTTCCCGCATCTGATCGTTTTTCCCTGCATCGCCATCCTCGGATCATTGCTGGGTTTTCATCTTCTGGGCGAAGCGCTGCGCGAAAGGCTGGATCGGAGACAGGCCTAGAACTGTCTTGAACGAGATCTCACTCGGGATAAACTCCCGCCCGCTCGAGATCCGGTTCGAGGAGTCGTCGTGTGATCAAAGCGCAGGGGCTGACCAAGCGTTACGGCGGACTGACTGCGATTCAGAACGTCTCGTTCGAGGTCGCCAAGGGCGAGGTGGTCGGGTTCCTGGGCCCGAACGCCGCCGGCAAGACCACCACCATGCGCATCCTGACCGGCTACTTGCCGGCCACGTCGGGAACCGCGAAAGTGGCTGGATTCGATGTGACCACGGACTCGCTCTCCGTTCGCCGCCATATCGGCTACCTGCCCGAAGCGCCGCCGCTCTACCCCGACATGAGTGTCACGGGCTATCTGGATTTTGTCTTGCGGATCAAGAACGTGCCAGCCGCGAACCGCCGCGCGCGCATCGACGATGCACTTACAAAGACCAATCTCGGCGACAAGCGCAACGAACTGATCAAGCGTCTCTCCCGCGGCTATAAGCAGCGTGTCGGCTTGGCGCAGGCTCTGGTGCACGATCCGCTCGTCATCATTCTCGACGAGCCGACGGTCGGCCTCGACCCCAAGCAGATCATCGAGGTGCGCCACCTGATCAAGAATCTCGCCGGCACGCACACGATCATTCTCTCGACGCACATCCTGCCGGAAGTCAGCATGACCTGCGACCGCGTGGTGATCATCAACAAGGGCAAGATCGCCGCCGTCGATACGCCTCAAAATCTGACGACGCAGTTGAAGGGCGCGCAGAAGATTCACGTCGAGGCCCAGGCGCCGGAGAAACCTCTCCGGG
>DATJZP010000104.1:0-20027 GCA_035498875.1 Myxococcota bacterium | reverse complement strand
TTCACCAGCATGGGAAGATTCACACCCGTCACCACCTCGACCCGGCCCTCCTCGAGGAACGAGAGTGAGAGGTTCGAAGGCGTGCCGCCGAACATGTCGACCAGCACGAGCGCGCCCTCCCCCTGGTCGACCTCGCGCAGCGCCTTGTCGATCTGCGCGCGCATGTCTTCGGGGGTGGCCGTGGCGGGATCGAGGCCGATCGCGCGCACGTGTGGCAGCTCGCCGACGATGTGGCGCAGCGCGCCCACCATCTCATCGGCGAGCCCATAGTGGGACAAGATGAGGATTCCGATCACGTCTCCGTCCTCCGCACTCGAGCGACGTCGCGGTGAGTCACGCGCACGTCGATCTTGCGTTCCAACAGGTGTCTCTCCAATGCCCGCGCCACCGCCACCGAGCGGTGCTGTCCGCCGGTGCAGCCCAGCGCCACGGTCAGATGCGCCTTGCCTTCCTGCTGATAGCGCGGGACCAGAAAATCCACGAACTCACACAGCTTCGCCATGAACTCGCGGGTGCCGGGCGCCTCGAGCACGAACGCGGCCACCTCGGGATCGAGCCCGGTGCGCTCGCGCAGCTCCGGCTCGAAGTTGGGGTTGGGCAGGAAGCGCACGTCGATCATCAGGTCGGCCGACTCGGGCGCGCCGTGCCGGAAGCCGAACGAGACCAGCTCGATCTCCATGGGCGCCGTGCGCTCGGCGCCGGTGAAGTGGCGAGTCACCCGGCGCTTCAGGTCGTGCACGCTCATGTGACTGGTGTCGATCACCAGGTCCGCGCGGCGCGCGATCGGCAGCATCATCTCGCGCTCGCGCCCGATGTCGTCGAAGAGCGAGCCGCTGCCGCGCGTGGGGTGCACGCGGCGGGTCTCGCCGAAGCGCTTGGCGAGCATCTCGTCGCTGGCGTCGAGATAGAGCAGCACGGTCGGCAGGCCGCTCTGCCGCAGCCGGTCGTGGACCTCGGGAAACGCGGCCAGGAACGAGCGTTCGCGCACGTCGACCGCAACCGCGAGCTGGTCGCTGCCGGCGCGGAACAGCTCGACGAACGGCTCGAGCAGGACCACCGGCAGGTTGTCGACGCAGAAGAAGCCGAGGTCCTCGAGCGCCTTCATCGCGGTCGTGCGGCCCGCGCCCGAGAGACCCGACACGATCACGAGCGAGGGGCCGAGACTCACGAGCGCCCTCGCAACAGCGCGAACAGGCGCTGATCGAGCTCCGCGGCCGCGCTCCGGCCCTGGCCCTGGAGCAGATGCACGCGCGCCGCCACCTCGACCAGCGATGCAATGTTCCGGCCCGGAGCCACCGGCAGGTGCAGCGCCGCGATCTCGAAGCCGGCGAACACCTCCTTGTGGCGGTCGAGCCCGACGCGCTCGACCTCGCCCGCGCCCCAGGCCTCGAGCTGCACCACCAGCTCGATGCGCGCACGCTCGGCCACCGCGCGCTCGCCGAACATGCTCGGCACGTGCACGATCCCGATTCCGCGCAGCTCGACGTAGTGGCGCACGAGCTCCGGGCTCCAGCCCACCGGTTGGCCGTCGTCGTCGCAGCCGACCAGCACCACGTCGTCGGCGACCAGGCGGTGGCCGCGCATCACCAGCTCGAGCGCACACTCACTCTTGCCGATGCCGCTCTTGCCGAGCAGGAGCACGCCCACGCCCGCCACCTCCACCAGGCTGCCGTGGATGCGCGACGGCGCGAGAGGCGCTTCGCCCATGCTAGTGCCTGGTCTCCTCCTCCTCGAAGGCGCGGAACAGCTCGTCGGTCGACTGCACTTGGCGCAGGCGCATGCGGAAGGCCTCGGAGCCGAGCAGCCGCGACAGCCGCGCCAGCAGCAGCAGGTGCGCGCTGCCCTCCTTGCCGGGCGCGACGAGCAGGAAGAACAGGTGAGTCATCTGGCCGTCGAGTGAGTCGAACTCGACCCCGGCGCGCGACAGGCCGAACACCGCCAGCAGCCGCTGCAGAGACTCGACGCGCGCGTGCGGGATCGCGATCCCGTCGCCCATGGCGGTGGTGCCGAGCTTCTCGCGCTCGATCAGCATCTGGTAGAGCGCCCCGGCCTCGAGCCCGGGCACCGCGAGCGCGAGCGCGTCGGCCAGTTCGTGCAACACCTCGAGCTTGGTCGCGCCGTGCAGGTCCACCCGGCAAGCGTCTCGCACGAGAATGTCGGTGAGCTTCATTTCCCAACCCCGCCGCAGCGGCGCCCGAATCTAGCCGATCTGCCGGCGTTGCGTCGAAGACAGAATGCGCAAAGCCTCGCGGTACTTCGTCACGGTCCGGCGCGCGATCTGGATGCTCGCATCGGACAGCATCTCGGCGATCTTCTGGTCCGAGAGCGGATTGCGCGCGTCCTCGGCCCGGATGATCTGCAGGATCTTCTCCTTCACCGACTCCGAGGCGATGCCGTCGCCGTCCGAGGTGCGGATGCTGGAGTTGAAGAAGAACTTCAGCTCGAAAACCCCGTGCGGGGTCTGGGTGTACTTGTTGGTGGTGACGCGCGAGACCGTCGACTCGTGCATGCCGATGTCGTCCGCCACGTCGCGCAGGTTCAGGGGCCGCAGGTGCTCCGGGCCCTTGTCGAAGAACTCGCGCTGGAAGCGGATGATCGACTCCATGACTCGCACGATCGTGCGCTGGCGCTGGTGGATCGATTTGATCAGCCAGATCGCCGAGCGCAGCTTCTCGCGCACGTACTCGCGGGTCTGCTTGCCGTTGCCGTCCTTGTTGGCCAGCACCTCGCGGTAGGCGGCGCTCACCCGCAGCTTGGGCATGCCGTCCTCGTTCAGCACCACGTGGTACTCGTCGCCGAGCTTGTGCACGAAGATGTCGGGAGTGATGTAGACGGGCTCGTCGCCCGCGTACTGGCGACCGGGCCGCGGCTCGAAGCTGCCGATCAGCTTGGCGGCGACCGCCACCTCCGACAGCTCGCAGTTCTCGGCGCGCGCGATGCCGCGGAAGTCGTGCTTCTGCAGGCCGTCGAGGTGCTGAGACACCATGCGCACGGCCAGGCCCTCGGTGATGCCCGCGACGCGCATCTGGATCAGGAGACACTCGGCCAGGTTGCGCGCGGCCACGCCCACCGGGTCCAGCTCCTGCACCCGCGCCAGCACCTTCTCGACCGTGGCCACGTCGGTCTTGGTCTCGGCGGCGATCGCCTCGGTGTCTTCCTCGAGATAGCCGTCGTCGTTCAGGTTCCAGACGATGCGCAGCGCGATCTCGCGCTCGATCTCCTCCAGCTCGATGAAGCCGAGCTGCCAGATCAGGTGATCGGTGAGCGAGGTCGCGGGGGTCAGATTGGCGTCGAGCGCCGGGCGGTCGTCGTCGCCGCGCGAGAGGCTGGTCTGCGGCTTCGACTCCATGTAGCTCTCCCAGTCGAGGTCGCCGACCATGTCGTCGGTGCTGGGCGTGGCGGTCTCGGCCTCGGCGCTGGGCTGGCTGACTTCGGGCGCGGCGGGCACCTCGCCCGGCTCGGTCTCGTCGGCGGCGAGCTCGGCCGGCGCGGCCTCCTCTTCGAGCGCCTCTTCGAGCACCGGGTTCTCGACCAGCTCCTGCTGGATCGTGTTCTGCAGCTCCAGCCGCGACAGCTGCAAGAGCTTGATCGCCTGCTGCAGCTGGGGAGTCATCACCAGCGACTGCGTGAGCTTGACCGTCTGCTTCAGTTCGAGCGCCATGACTTACAACCGGAAGTTCTGTCCGAGATAGATCTCGCGAACGGTCGGATCCTCGGTGATTTCGTTGGGCGAGCCTTCGCGGATGATCCGCCCGTCCTTGATGATGTACGCGCGATCGCAGATCGTGAGCGTCTCGCGCACGTTGTGATCCGTGATCACGATGCCGATCCCGCGCTCGCGCAGCTGCGAGATGATCTTCTGGATGTCGATCACCGCGATCGGGTCGATGCCCGAGAACGGCTCGTCGAGCAGCATGAAGCGCGGGTCGAGTACGAGCGCGCGTGTGATCTCGACGCGCCGGCGCTCGCCGCCGGAGAGCGTGGCGCCCTTCTGCTTGCGCTTGCTCGTGAGGTCGAGCTCGCCGAGCAGCGTCCTGGCCCGCTCGTGACGCTCGTGGCGGCGAATGGGCAGTGTCTCGAGGATCGCCAGGATGTTCTCCTCCACCGTGAGCTTGCGGAAGATCGACGGCTCCTGCGGCAGATAGGTGATGCCCTTCCGCGCCCTCTGGTACATCGGCAGATCGGTGATCTCTTCATCACCCAGGAACACGCGCCCCGCGGTCGGGTGGACGCGGCCGACGATCATGTTGAAGGTGGTGGTCTTGCCGGCGCCGTTGGGGCCGAGCAGACCGACGACCTCGCCCGGCCCGACGGCGACCCGCACGTCGCGCACCGCCTCCTTCGCGCCGAAGCGCTTGCACAGGTCGCGCGCGTGGAGGGTCGGGGTCATCATCCGCCGGTCGCCTTCGCCGGCGCCGGAGCCGGGGTGGCCGATGGCGTGGTCGCGCCCGGCGTCGCCGGCGTGTTCGGATCGGTCTGCTTCACGCGCACCGACACGTTGCCCACCGCCTTCACGGTGTTCTTGCACAGGTCGAAGTAGATCGTGTCCGCGATGACGGTGTCGGTGCCGCGGTCGAGCTTCGCCTGCGTGCCCTGGCTGTGACATTCCGCGGTGCAGGCCACGTTGTCGATCTCGGCCTCGGCGCAGTGCGCGGTGTTGTCGCCCTGCGTGATCACGACCGAGCCCTTGGCGGTCACGTGGTCGGGGTGGCCGTTTCCGGTGGGCGGGTAGATCGCCTCGAGCCAGTCCGATTCGAGGTGCATGTCGGCCTGGTTGGCCTTCACGTTCTTGGTGAAGACGACGGTCTGGCGGCCGGCGGCGTTCTTCACGCCGGTGGCTTCCTCGGAGGTGATCACGAGCTCGGCGCCCTTGGTGAACTTCAGGCCGAGTCTGTCGGCCGCGTCGCTCGAGGTGGTGGGCGGCGGCGCGGGCGGGCCCGCGGGCGCCGGCGTCTCGTCCGCGCGCGCCAGTGCGGCCAGGGCGCAGACCAGCGCGAAGGGAAGCACGCGACTCACTTCGGCATCGCCTGCGCCCGGACGTTGCCGGTCAGGTGGATCTTGTGAGTCGGCACCTCGAGCTGCATGCCCGAGGCGGTCACCACCAGCGTCGCGCGGTGCATCTCGACCGGCGAGTCGCTGACCAGGAGGCGCGTCTTGCCCACGTAGTGGACGGCGTCGGTGACGAAGCGCTGGCCCTCCTCGGTCGTGCCGGTGACTCCGTCGGTCAGGGTGAAGTCGTCGCCGTCGAGGTGGAACTGACCCTTGGGCGCGGCGATCTGCACCTTGCTCGTGGTCTTCTTTCCGCCGGTGTCGTCCTCGGCGGTGAAGTGAATCGTCACGTCGCGCAGGTTCGCGAGGTGGGTCGCCATGTTCACGGTGGCGCCCGACGCCAGGATGTTCAGGTCCTGCAGGTCGCCGTGATAGCCCTCGAAGATCACGCCCTCCATCTCGATCGGCGGCAGGTTCTCGGCCTCGCGCGACGTCGAAGCGGCGTCGTTCGGATCCGAGGCTGGAGCGCAGCCGAGTGACACGCCGAGCCAGAGCAGGCTCGCGCCCAGGGCGACGCTGCGAGGAACACTCGGCATCCGCACGGTTGGCTTCTCTCCCCCGGGGTCATCACGCCCCCGCTGGAGCGCTTCCCGCACAAGCAAGAAGCATACCTTGCGACTCGCTCGTCCGCCGCTTCCAGCCGTGCGAGCTACGGGTTGTCGGGCGCGGGCTCCGGTAGCGGCTCGTCGGAATGTGGAACCGGGACCGAAGGATTGGGGGGCGCGACGTCGCGGTCGGGCTCTTGCGGGGGCGGCGGCTGCAGCGGTTGCGGAGCCGCTTTCGCCTTCTGCTCTTCGATCTCGCGCGCGACCTCGGCGGAGTCGTCGAACACGACGTCGACCCCGAACAGGGTGCGCAGTGGCTCGTGAGTGCCGAGCCACCAGGCAGGGTGGAAGATCAGCGTGTCTGCCATGACGCCGATCGGGTGCAGCGCGTAGGCGAGCACCCGCAGCGGGTGACCCGCGCGCTGCGGGTCGTAGCGGGTCGTGCCCGCCTGCGCCGATCCGAGGATCGAAGCGGCGAGAGTGAGCGCAATCACGAGCGCGAGCCTGCGCTTCCGCACGACGATTTCCTCTTTACCCGATTTCGCATCGGCTTGCAGCCGCCAGGACCACAGTCCCGTCAGCCAGGCTCGTAGCGGATCCCGAGCACCACGAAGCGCGCCCGGCCCGCCGGCCGCTGTACCTCGACCTCGTCGCCCTCGCGCTTGCCCATGAGCATGCGCCCGATCGGCGACTCGACGCTGATCGCGCCGGTGGCCACGTCGCTCTCGTCCGGGCCGACCAGCCGGTAGCAGACTTCCGCGCCGCGCTCGTCCTCGAGCGTCACCCAGGCGCCGAAGTAGGCGCGGTCGCGCGCGACCTCGCCCGGCTTCACCACCACGAGCAGGTCGAAGCGCTTGCGCAGGTACTCGATCCGGCGGTCGATCTCGCGCAGCCGCTTCTTGCCGTAGATGTACTCGGCGTTCTCGGAGCGGTCGCCCAGCGCCGCGGCGGCGGCGACCTCGCGAGTCACGCGCGGGCGCTCGACGCGCCACAGCTGCTCGAGCTCCTCCTGGAGCTTGCGCGCGCCCTCGGGCGTGATGTGCACCTTCTTGCCGGCGGCCACGAGCGCCGAGATAGCGCGCGCAGGCTCCCGGGGCTAGGCCTTGCGGCGCCGGGCCGTGTCGACCTCGGCCTGGTCGAGGACGCGCGTCTCGAGCACGCGAGACACGATCAGGCGCGTCGCGGTGGTCTCGCCCTCGAGTGACTCGAGCGGCGCCAGCGTCTCGACCAGCTGCGTGAGCTGCTCGCGCTGCTCGGGCTTGAGCCCTCGGAACACCAGTCCGAAGCCGCGCGCGCCGTAGTCGCGCACGATCTCGGCCTCGATCACGAGCGGCTGGCCAGCGCCGTTGCCGTACAGCCCGAGCGCGATGCGCTGGCCCACGGCCAGGCCCGCCTGGCGCGCGATCCGGATGCCGTCGGCGGACAGGTCGTGACCGAGCACCACGTACGGCGCCTTGGCGTCGCGGCTGGTGATCGCGGCCACGCGCCGGCGGTAGGCACGACGCTCGGTGCGGCGCCGCTCGCGGGGCGGGCCGGCCGGCGTCTCGGAGAGCAACGACACGCGCGTGCCCGAGTGAGCTCCGCAGAGGATCGACTCCAGCTCGGCGCTGGCTTCGGGCGAGAGCGGATCGAGCTCCACCGCCGCCGTCCAGCTCTCACGCCCCGCCCCGGCCTCGCGTTCGGAGCGGGCAATGTGACCCGAGAGCGCGTCCAGCGCGTCGCTGCGCAGGTCGTCGGGCAGCTCGATCGAGATCCAGTCACCGGCCTCGAGCGGCGCCCCGACGCGCAGCCGCGCCGCCGCGGCCGACAGCTCGACCAGCCGCGCGGAGTGAGTCGCGGTGTTGACGCGGATCTGGACGGCGGCGCCGAGCGGCAAGCGCGCCTGGGCGCGCCGTTCGCCGCGGTCGTGCAGCAGCATCTCGAGCAAGAGCCGCAGCGTTTCCTGGTCGACGGAGCTGTGGGCCAGATAGTGCACGCCCAGCCCGCGCAGCTCGTCGCGCAGCTCGCCGAAATCCTGACCGTGGACGCACAGCCAGCGCGGCGGTGGCTCGTCACCGGCCGACACCGATCGGCCGAGCGAGAGCGCGCGCCGGCCGCTCGTGATCAGCAGATCGCGCGCGCGCGGGATCTCACGGTCGGAGGCCGGGCGCCGGCACAGCGTGAACTCCGCGCCCAGGCGCTCGAGCAACACGCGCACCCGATCCAGCTCGCCGTCGTCGAGCAGCAGGATCGAGACGCAGTTCTCCACGCCTTCGCTTCGGCGGCGGGCGTTTCCGGCTGAAGGGGCGGCCTAGAGACCTGCGCGGGGATAGGCAACGAGCTCCGCGGCGAAGCCCGGGTCACCCCCGTCCTCGGGCACGCGCTGGATCTCGAGCGCCAGCACGTTGCCGCCCGAGACCAGCGTCTTCGCGTCGAGCAGCCGGTGGATGAGAATCGGCTCAGCGTTCGCTTCCGGCCGCGGGCCGCGCCGCACCAGCCAGTTCTTCTCCCGCACCGGGCTGCGCTCGAGGCGCAGGATCTCGCGACCGTTCAGGTAGACCGCGGCCGGCTGGTCGCGCGGCACGCCGAGCTCGAGCGTCTCGAGGCGCTCCGGCGAAGTCACGTCGAACTCGTAGCGGTAGTAAGTCGTGCGCGTCTTCGCGCCCGAAGCGGCGCCGCGGTCGACGATCCGGAACGGCGTGCCCGCGGTCGCCCACTCGCTCTCGTCGAACTTGGGCAGGAGCCAGCCTGCCTGCGGCTCGAGACCGTCGCGCACGTGCCAGCTCGCGCCCGGGCCGACCAGAGTCACGGGTGCGGTCAGATGCTGCACGTCGGGCAGCGGAAAGGAGTCGCTCACGCCGTCGCTGATCGTGACGAACTGGCCGCTCGCCTCTTTGCGGGAGACCTGCAGGCGCAGCGCGCCGTAGCGGTCGCCGTAGCGCCGCACGCTGCCGTAGATCGCCTCGCGCGGCTCGTAGAGCGACTTCCCGCCCGTGCCCACGACCACGTACGGCATGCCCCCGGCGTCGATGCGCTCGTAGTCGTGGTCGTGACCCGAGAACACCGCGGTCGCGCCCCAGGCGCGGAACGGCCACTCGAGCTCGGTGGTCGAGCCGTGCGGGCCGGACGAGTACGGTGGGTGGTGGAAGAAGATCCAGTTGTGTCGGGCCTTCGAGGCTCCGAGCGCGTTGCGCAGCCAGAGCGCCTGCAGCGAGTCACGCGTGACGCCGTCGGGCTCGTGCGGGTCGCTGTCCAGGAAGAACAGGTGCACGTCGCCGCGGTCGACGTCGTAGTAGCGCTCGTTTCCCGGCAGCTCGAAGTAGTCGAGATAGGGCTGCGCGCCGGCCGTGCGCCAGTCGTGATTGCCCAGGCTCGGGAAGAACCGGTTCTTGGTGGCGCCCGGGCCGTAGGCGCCGTGGTAGGGCGCGATCGCCCATGCGTAGTGCTTGCCGATATTGCGGTCGATCGTGTCTGCCGCGCCGTCGGGATAGTTGTTGTCGCCGACGGTCACGACCAGATCGGGTTGGAATCCGCGGACCAGCGCGGCGACTTGCGCTTCCGCCGGCCGATCGCCCCCGAAGTCACCGATCACCGCGACGACCTGGCCGCTCTTGGAAGAGCAGCCGAGCGCCACGCAGACCAGGAGAGCCCCCACCCCCAGACGCATCATTCGGAGATCCAGCGTAGCGGACGCAACTCGCGCGCGGGATGGCGGTTCTGGATCCTGGGGTCACTTCGACCCGGTTATGCTCCCGGAGGGAGACAGAGAAATGGAGGAGAAGAAGATGCGGAATGCAATGGCTGCTCTCGCCCTGGTGACCGGCATCACTCTTTTGGCGGGCCCTGCCAGCGCCGGCGGCGATCCCAACGATCCCACCAAGATGTGCGTGAACGACGCACGGACGACGCGCAAGAGCTGCACCCAGCAGTGCAACGATACGTTCCTGGCGTCGATCGACTCGTGCCGGAACGTCGACCACACCTGCGCGGACACCGCGCGGCAGAGCCGGGAGACCTGCGTCTCCGACGTGCTGACGGCGCTGCAGCAGTGTGTCGACCAGAGCTGCTCGGGCTTCGACACCCTGATTCAGCAGTGCAAGACCGACAATGCGAACGATCCCGAGCTGCGCGACAAGTGCATCGACGGCGTCCAGGTCCAACGCTTCGAGTGTCGCGACCAGTGCCGCGAGAACGTCCAGCTCTTCAACAGCCTGAAGGCGTGCCGCGACGAGTTCAAGAGCGACATCGCCAAGTGCAAGCTGCCACCGCCCATGCCCAAGCCGATGGGCTGAGGATCGCTGGGCTGAAACGCAAAACCGGGGCGGCATCTCGCGGTGCCGCCCCGGCTCGTTTCGAGCTCGAGAGACTCACTAGCCCTGAGTCATCTCCTTGATCAGCTGCGAGACCTTCTGGGCCTCGGGGCTCGGCGGACCGGCCATCTGCATCTGCATGATCTTGGCCATGTCGCCCTCGACGCGAATCTGACCCGACATGAAGGCCTGCATCGCGGCCTGCTGGTTCTGGTCGATCAGCATCGCCTTCGCGACCGGGTAGGGAATCACGAGCTTGGTCGGTGCGTCGGCCGCGTGACCCTTCAGCATGCGACCGTCGTCCATGCGGAACGAGACGTCGCCGCTGGGACCGCCGGTCACCTGCATGTTGATCTTCAAGCCCTTGATCGCGGGCGGAACCGGCGGATTTACATCGGCCTGGATCTTCTCGGCCTGGGTGAACCAGCCGTCGGACAGGAATTGCTCAGCCACTGGGGGTCTCCTCTCGGGGGTGGCGGCGATTATCGACGGAGGGGATGCGCAGTTTCAAGCTACGCATACGTCAGCGCAGCTGTGCCGACGAGTACTCGAGGATGCGGCGGGCCACGATCAGCTGGTTGATCTGCTGCGTCCCTTCGTAGATGTCGTTGATCTTCGCGTCGCGCATCCACTTCTCGACCAGGAGCTTCTTCGAGTAGCCCAGCGGCCCGAACAGCTCGACCGCCTTCTGCGTGATCTTGGTGACTGCCAGCCCGGCCTTGGCCTTCGCCATCGACGCCTCGAGGTTGTTCGGCTTGCCGCGGGTCATCATGCTCGCTGCCCGCCAGGTCAGGAGTCGCGCCGCCTGCAGCTCGGCCTGCATGTCGAGCAGGTCGCGCTCGAGCGCGGTGACTTCGCGGGGCGGCGCGTCGAAGCGGAGCTTCACTCCCAGACGCGCCAGCTCCTGGAGCGTGAAGTCGAGCGCGGCGCGCCCCACCCCGACCGCCATCGCAGCGACGATCGGCCGGCTGGCGTCGAAGGTGGCCATCGCGCCCTTGAAGCCCTTGTCGCCGCCGCGCGCGGCATCGGTGGCCTTCTCGGCGTCGGTCTTGGGCTTGGGCGGGCGGCCGAGCAGGTTGCCGGAGGGCACGCGGCAGTCCTCGAACACGAGCGTGGCCGTGTCGCTCGCGCGAATCCCCAGCTTCTTCTCGAGCCCGACCAGGCGCATGCCCGGCGTCTTCGCCGGCACCACGAACGACTTGATGCCGCCCCGCCCGAGTGACTTGTCGATGGTGGCCCAGACCACCACGAAGCCGCCCTCGACCTGCGACGCGCCCTCGCCCGCCGTGCAGAAGATCTTCGTGCCGTTCAGCACCCACTCCTCCGTCGCCTCGTCGAAGCGCGCGGTGGTCTGGATCGCGGCCGAATCCGAGCCCGCGTTGGCCTCGGTGATCGCCATCGCGCCCCAGATCGGGTGACTCGACTCGCGGAACGGGCGCAGGAAGCGCTCGCGCTGCTCGGGCGTGCCCGCCGCACCCACCGCCGAGCCGCCGAGCGCGGCGGTGGGCATGCGCAGATACAGCGCGGCGTCGCCGAAGCACAGCTCTTCGGCCTGGATGCACACCTGCACGAAGCCGTCGCTCGGGCCGCCGATCGTGCCGGGCGCCCCGCTGCGCGCGTGGTTCCAGTAGTAGTCGACCCACTCCACGGGCAGCGCGTGCTCCTCTTCATCGTACTTGCGCGAGATCGGGCGCATCTGCTCGAGCGCCATCTTGCGGTAGAAGTCGCGCGCCTTCTGACTGTTCTCGGTGGGATCGAACGAGATCACGGAAAGTCCTCGCCTAGACCAGAGTGAGTGCTTCGAAGCACGCGAAGCCGCGCGCGTTGCGCAGCAGCAGCTCGGGCAGATACTCGCGCACGTAGCCGTGGCCGCCGAACACCTGCACCGCGCCGTCGGCGACCTCGAGCGCGACGCGCCGCACCTGGTGGATCGCGAGCGCCGCCGCGCGCGTCGCGTCGTTGCCGCGGTCGAGCTCGGACGCCGCCTCCCAGGCGAGCAGCCGCGCGCCGTCGATCTCGATCGCCATGTCGGCCAGCTTGAACGCAATCGCCTGCTTGGTGGCGATCGGCGCGCCGAAGGCCTGGCGCTCCTTGGCGTAGTCGCGCGCCAGCTCGAAGGCCGCGCGCGCCACGCCCACGCCGAGCGCCGCCAGTCCGACCCGGCCGCGCGCCACCAGCGCGCGCAGCTCCGGACCATCGGCCCCGCCCAGCCGCGCGTCGGCCGGCACGCGCACGGCGGCGAGTGACAGCTCGGCGAGCGGCAGCGCGCGCACGCCCATGTAGGACTCGGGCGCGGCGGTCAGGCCCGGGGCGTCGCTCGGCACCACGAAGCCTGCGAGTGACTCGCCCGCGCTGGCCAGCACCAGCACCTGGCGCACGCCGTCCAGCCAGGGCACGAGACACTTCGCGCCGTCGAGCAGCCAGCCCGCGCCCTCGCGGCGCGCCGTGGTGCGCGGGCGGTACGGGTCGCTGTCGAAGCGCGGCTCGACCAGCGCCAGCGTGCCGAAGCCGCCCGCGCTCGCGATCAGGTCCGGCAGGAGTGTCTGGCGCTGCGCTGCGCTGCCGAACTCGTCGACCGCGTAGCCGAGCAAGCTGGGCGACAGGATGGCGAGCGCGAGCGCGAGATCGCCCCACGCCAGCTCTTCGGCGACGAGCACGCCCGTCACCGCCGAGCGCGCGCCGCCGCCGCCGAACTGCTCGGGCAGCGCATTCGCCACCAGCCCGAGCTCGTGCGCGCGCGCCAGGAGCTCGCCGGGCAGCTTGGCGTTCTCGTCGGACTCGCGCGCGTGCGGGCGCAGCTCGTTCTTCGCGAACTCGCGCACGGTCTCGACGATCAGCGCCTGCTCTTCGCTCGGTTCAAAATCGATCACGTACGCGATTATGTCAGACTGAGGCCATGGCGCAGCCCACAAACGACGCGGAGATCCGGCGCATTCTCACGGAGACTCGGACGATCGCCCTGGTCGGCGCGAGCCCCCGGCCCGAGCGCGACAGCCACGAGGTGATGGCCTTTCTGCAGAGCCGGGGCTACCGCGTGATTCCGGTGAATCCGGTGTGCGCGGGCGAGACGATCCTGGGCGAGCGCGTACGCGCGAGCCTGGCCGAGATCGACGAGCCGATCGACCTGGTCGACGTGTTTCGCAACTCCGAGGCGGCCGGCGCAGTCACCGACGAGGCGATCGCCGCCAAGGCGCACACCGTCTGGATGCAGCTCGGCGTCGTGAACCAGGCCGCGGCCGCGCGTGCCGAGAAAGCCGGGCTCGCGGTGGTGATGGATCGCTGCCCGAAGATCGAGATCCCGCGGCTCAGGATTCCGCCCAAGACCTGATCAGGTGGTGGGCGATCGCCATCGGCGGCGGCACGAACATGCCGCCGGCGCCCGGCTGCTCGAGTGACTTCCGGATCTCGGCGCGCGAGAACCAGCGCGCGTCCTCGAGCTCGCTCTTGTCGACCGTGACCTTGTCGCCGAGCGCGTGCGCGAGACAGCCGATCATGAGCGACGACGGGAACGGCCAGGGCTGCGAGGCGTGGTAGCGCACCTCGCCGACCTCGATCCCGGCCTCCTCCTGCACCTCGCGCCGGACCGCCTCCTCGAGTGACTCGCCGGCCTCGACGAAGCCCGCCAGCGCCGAGTACATGCCCGCGGGCCAGCCCGCCTGCCGGCCCAACAGACAGCGCTCGCCCGACTCGACCAGCATGATCACCACCGGGTCGGTGCGCGGGAAGTGCTGCGCGTCGCACTCGTCGCACTCGCGCATGTAGCCGGCCTCCTTCACGGCGGTCGAGTGACCGCAGACCGCGC
The DNA here is from genome assembly GCA_035498875.1 of Myxococcota bacterium. Lineage (GTDB taxonomy): Bacteria > Myxococcota_A > UBA9160 > SZUA-336 > SZUA-336 > VGRW01. The sequence continues at coordinate 6,342 of DATJZP010000104.1, read as the reverse complement.
AGAAGCGGTGGCGCGCGTGCCAGTCGAGCATCTGCCGGCCCTGCGCCGAGATCGCCGCGTCGCCCGCGGAGAGCGTGGCCGCTGCAGCGCGCAGCTCGAGGAAGCTGGCGGAGCCCGCCAGCCCCAGCTCGGAAAGCGGGTCGGCCATGGGCGTGAGATCGAGCGCGAAATGCGACACGTCGTCGCGCACGCCCAGGAAGACCGCCCCCGTGCGCGCATCGGCCGAAGGGCGCAGCGCCGAGGTGGCCCAGGCCAGCTCGGGCTTCTGCGACTTCACCAGCACGTTCAGCTTCCAGAACGGGAGGAAGCGGCTGTCCTCGCGCTCGAGCTGGTCCGAGATCCAGGCGCCGTCGCGACGGCGGTTGGCGGTGCGATCGAGCGGGCTTCCCGAGAACACGATGGGGCGCGACACGGCGGCAGCGTACACGAGCCGGCAAGTCACGCGCAGTCAGCAGCGGACAGCGGGATCAACCTCCGCCGCCCGCGCGCCGAAACAGGGGGCCGAGGGGAGATTCGGGGGGCCATCCAAAGTGGCGGGTAGAGGTGGGAGGCGGCGAGCGCTCGAGCGCGAGTTCGAGGAGCTCTTGCTGGACGTCCTGGAGCAGGACTACGACCTGGCGGTGCGGCAGGCGGCGGACAAGCTGGACCGGCGCAAGCGCGACATGGCCACGCTCGAGTTCGAGTACCACTACGACTCCGCGAACCAAGCCAAGGCCGTGGTTCGGGTAAAGGGCGTTCCCACCTTCCAGGCCATGCTGCCGGTGGAGTTCGCCTCGCCCGACGGGCTGCGGCGCTCGGCCGAGGACTGCGAGACGCTGGTGCTGTTCCTCACCGAGTATCTCGAGAGCGCGCGCGAGAAGACGCTGGCCGCCGCGGCCGCGGGGCGCGTGCGCTGGGGACGGCGCGAAGACGACTAGCGCCGTGCTTTACCCGGCGAAGCCCCTCCGCGCATACTGCGCGCCGTGGCCCAAGCCGAGTTAAAGCTTTCCACGACCCAGAAGCTGATCTACAGCGCGCCGACTTTCGCCGGCGCGGCGGTGGCGATTCCGCTGCTGGTGCTGCTGCCGAAGTTCTACTCCGACGTCGTGCTCGTGCCGATTGGCTACATCGCCCTGGCGATCGCCATCGCACGGGCGCTCGATGCGATGGTCGACCCGGCGATCGGCTGGCTGTCCGACCGCACGCACTCGCGCATGGGTCGCCGCCGACCGTACATCCTGCTGGGCGCGCCGCTGTGCGCGATCGCGCTCTACTTCATGCTCGCGCCGCCCCAGTCACTCGAGCCCGCGCAGGCCGGGGTCTGGTTCGGAGTCACGTTCGCGCTCTACTTCTTCTTCCACGCCGTCTACGAGATTCCCTATCTCGGGCTGGGGGCGGAGCTCACCTCGGACTATCACGAGCGCTCGAGCCTGTTCGGCTGGCGCACCGCGTTCCTGATCGCGGGCACGATCGCCGCTACCGTCCTGCCCGTAGCGCTCTCGGGGCGCGGACCACGCGGCGCGATGGCCGGGGTCGGCGCGACCTTCGCCGTGACGCTCGTGGTCCTCTTCCTCGTGCTGGTGTCCACGCTGCGCGAGCGCGCGGCGACCCGGCAGGCGCACACCGCGCTGGTGCCCGGCGTGCGCATCGCGATGCGCAACCGGCCCTTCATGATCCTGTTCCTGACCTTCTTGATCGCGAGCCTGCCCGCCGCGATCCCCGCGCTCTTGCTCCCTTACTACGTCGACTACGTGATCGACCCGCCGGACACGCAGAAGACGCTCTCCTTCTTCTTGTTCCTGTACTTCGTGACCAGCTTCGTGTGCGTGCCGGGCTGGGTCGCCGCGGCGCGCAGGTTCGGAAAGCTCAAGACCTGGATCGCCTCGTTCGGGATCGGGATCAGCGCGGGAATCGGGCTGTTCTTCGCGGGCAAGGGCGACGTGGCCTGGGTCGCGACGCTGCACGTCTGGGCGGGCATCGCGTTCGGCGCGGGCTTCCTGCTCGTGCCGGCGATGCAGGCCGACGTGATCGACTACGACGAGCTGCACACCGGCCAACGCCGCGAGGCGCAGTTCACCGCCTTCTGGGCGATGGTGCCGAAGCTGGTCGCGATTCCCGGCGCCGCCTTGCCGATCGCAGTGCTGGCGCAGCTCGGCTACGTGCCGAACCAGGACCAGACGCCTTCGGTGCTGCTCGGCATCCGCGTGCTGTACGCGATCGTGCCCGCCAGCTGCGCGACGATCGCGCTGATCTTCGCGCGGCTCTACCCGGTGACTCAGGAGGTGCACGCAAAGATCCTGGCGGGCATCGCCGCCCACCGGCGCGGCGAGAACGCGACCGACCCGCTCACCGGGCGAGTCATTCCGCCGCCGAGCGCGCGCGCCGTCGATCCGCAGACGGCGTGGTTCCTCGACTACTTCTCGCCCGCCGAGCTGCGCGGGGTGGCGGAGCGCGGCCCCGGTGGCCTGCGCGCGCGCATCGGCGTGAAGAGCGCGGCGTGTCTCGGCCTGTTCGCCGCCGCCGTGATCTCGTGCATCACCACGCTGGGCAGCGCGCACGAGGCTCCCGGGCTCTTGCCGGTGATGTCGGTGGTGTTCGCGGGCTTCGCGCTCACCGGCGCGGTGTTCCACGCGATGCGGCTCCGCCCGGCCAGCGAGCTCGAAGCGCGCGCGATTCCGGCCGATCTGATCCGCGCCCACCTGGCGCAGTCGGTCGCGCCGAGCTCCGCGCCGCCGCCCACGCCCGAAGCGCTGCAGCGCGCGTCCTAGCCGCGACTCACTCGCACTTCGTCCCGTAGACGATGTACACGCAGTCGTACTCCTTCATCTGCTTGTACACGCAGGTATCGCCCTTGTCGCAGCCATCGCAGCCGTCGGGTGAGTCGATCAGACAGCGCACGAGCTTCTCGGACCGGAGGTCGGCCGGCGGATGGTCGGTCGAGGGCTGCGCCACGGTTGTAGGTGCCACCGGAATCGGGGCAGCCGGCGCGCAGGCCAAAGCCAGGACACAGGCGAAAACTCGCAGCTTCATGCTCCCACTACGCCGCGCTCCGCGCTCCGGATTCGCGCGGCCTTTCGTGCGCGGAAGAGCACGTTCGCGAACGGCGTGCCCTGATTCATGGGTACCCCACCCGACTCGAGCCCGAGGCGCTCGAGCAGCGCGCGCCACTCGTCGGCGCCGCGCAGGTGGAGCCTCCCCACCCGCCCGCGCCGCGTGAGCACGCCCAGGTGATCGCCCGCGCGCGTGAGCCAGGCCCGCAGGCCCGCGTGCGCGTCACAGACGCGCAGCAGCAAGACGCCGTCGTCCTCGAGCGCCTCGGCCACGCGCGCGAGTAACTCTTCCTGGTCGGGCGGCTCGAGGTAGTGGATCACGTCGACGAGCGCGATCACGCGCGCGCGCGGGAGCGCGGTGCTGCGCAGGTCGCCGAGCTCGATCTCTGCGTCGCCGCCCAGCGCGAGCCGCGCCCGGCGCACGTCGCTCGGGTCGCGCTCGATTCCGCGCAGCTTGAGCCCGGGCTTCTGGCCCGAGCTCGCGAGCAGCGCCAGCAACAGGCCCTGGCCGCAGCCCAGGTCGACGAGCGTGCCCGAGTCGGGCAGCGCACCCGGCTCGAGCAGCGCGAAGAAGACCGGGTCGCGCAGCAGCTTGGCGCGCGCGTAGTGCCGCGCGAAGCGGCCCGCCGGCGCGTAGCGCCGCGCGACCGCCTCGGCGAGCGACTTACGCTCCGCCGGCACCGAAGGCCGCGCGCAGAGACACCGAGCGGAGACCCTGCTCGTTCAGGTGGCGCAAGAGCCGCGGCAAGACCTCGAGCACGGTCGGCCGAGGAGTGAGTCGGCGCCCGCTCGCGCCGTCGTGCAGCAACACCACGTCGCGCGGGCCGAGCTTGCGAGTCAGTCGCCGCAGCACGCGCTCGGGATTCCCGTCGACCGCGTCGTAGCCGCGCCGCATCCACGACACGTAGCGGAGCCCGGCCTTGGCCAGCACGCGGTCGAGCATCGGGCTGCGCGTGCCGTAGGGTGAGCGGAAGAACGCCGGCGGAACTCCCGTGGCGTCTTCGATCGCGCGCTGGGCCTGTGTGACCTCGCGCTCGAGCCGGCGCGGCCCCCAGCCCGCGAAGCCCAGCGCGTGACGGTAGCTGTGACTCTCGACGGCGTGGCCGCGCGCCACGATCTCGCGCGCCAGCTGCGGGTGCCGAGCCACGTGCGCGCCGATGCAGAAGAAGGTTCCCGTCGCGCCCTCCCGGTCGAGCGAGTCGAGCACGCGCGGAGTCACTTCGGGATCCGGGCCGTCGTCGAAGGTGAGCGCGATCTCGCGGCGCTCTTCCGCGGCCTTCGGCAATCGCACCAGGTTCGGCCCCAGCAGTCGGCTGCGCGGAGACACGGCGCCCGCGAACAACAGACCGTGATTCGCCGCCAGCGAGTACACGATCCAGCGCCACTCCGGCCGTCCGAGCGCGATGCCGATCGCTCCGCCCACGTGCAGCGCCGCCGTCGCCTGGAGCACGGGCGCGGGAAACCAAGCGCGCGTCTTCCGCGCCCTGCCCCGATCGCTGCCGTCGTGCTCCACCTGCATGCTCGACTTCCGCGAATGTTACCCGAACAATTCCCGCGTGCAGACACGACTCAGCTCGTTTCGGGGAATTCTTCTGCTGGCGTGCGCGCTCGCTTGTGCCGGACCGGCGCAACGCCTGTCGGGAAGGTTCGAGAGCGGGCGCTACACCAGCGTGCGGCACTGGTTCTCGATCGCCGCGCCGCTCGCCGACCCCGACGTCAGCTGCTCGGACGAATCCACGCAGACCCAGGACCAGGAGTGGGCCTCCGACGGCCTGCGCTACGGCATCCCGAGTCGCTACACCCACAAGGTGGGCGTGGTCGCCCTCCCCGAGGACGCCGCGCGCGCCATGGATCTGGACCCCATGGGCCAGACGGTCGGCGCGCTGGCCCGGCGCGAGGCCGACTACTGGAAGGTGCCCGCGAACGCCGACGTGATCTACGACGACTGGTACGAGTCACCCGTGGGCTCCGCGCTCGCGCGTGTATACCACGCGCGCGCCACCAGCAACACGCGCGAGACCTGGCTGGGAGTCAGCATCGCCCGGATCTCTCACGGCTACTACGCCTACGCCGTGGTGCGGAACGACGCCGACCCGACGCAGCTGCAGGACGAGGTGCGGGCGCTGTTCGGGAAGCTCGAGCCGGGGCCGGAGGTCGGGCATCCAACTGCCCCGCGGTGACCCAAAATCCCAAGATATCCGCAGCCGGTTCGTGCTGGACTAGGGTGCAGATCATGAGGTCGAAGAGCCATCGAAAGAAGTCAGCTCACCGAAGGAAGAGCGCTCGCCGCAAGAAGGCCCGGCGGATCAAGCTCGGCGGAACCGGGAGTACCGGACCCAAGGTGCGTGCTCGACGGAGGAAGAAGATGTGACCGACGAGGGCGGTCGCCCTGGAGATGACCCTGATCTTCACACGCCGGACCCGGATCCTCCGAAGCCGTCGCCTGAGCCCGAGCCGATTCCACCGGGCACGGACAACTCAGGCCCCAAGCAGCCCGCGCCAATCCCGCCCAAGGACCCTGGCATATGAAGCTCGCCGGTGTCTGGGAGACAGCGGACTACTTCAGCAAGACCGCCAGCGAGATCAACCGAACCCTGGCTCTTTCGGCGATCGCAGTGATCTGGGTGTTCAAGAGCGACTCCCCGCAAGGTCCCCACGTCGCGCACGAGTTTCTGTGGCCTGGCATCTGCGCCTTGATCGCACTGACTCTCGATCTCGCGCAGTACGTCTGGGGAGAAGCCGCTTGGCGTCGCTTCGGACTCAGGATCGAGAAACGCAAGCAGCAGCTGGGCAGCGCCTTCGTCGACGACTTCCTTGCTCCGTCCTGGATGAACTATCCCACTACGGCGTTCTTCTGGGCGAAGATTCTGTTCGTAGCTCTCAGCTACTGCCTGCTGTTGCGCGTGCTGATCTCCCGCCTCCTCGAGTAACTCGATTCCGGGCGAGGGAAGAGCTGGCGATTCCAGCCGCGATCTCTCGGTGAGAAGTCGGTACTCGCGTCCGCTGCAGGGCCCCGTAGGCCCGCCGATCGGCTGCCCCCCCCGCAACCACATTGGCGACCCAGCCGCGATTCGAACGCGGGACCTTCTGCTCCGGAGGCGAGACCAGCCCGCCCGCAGAGGTCCGTTGAGATCTCCTGAGATCGGCGGATCGCGCACTTAGCGATGCCTCAGGGCGTTGAGGGTCGGCGAGGTTCACCCAGTTGGCGCACCGTTTGGCGCACCGAAAGGAGGGGGCCAGTCGAACGCCGATCCCACCCGGGGCACTAGAACCGCCCGCGAGACGCCCCCTTCTGGCCCGGGGTGCTTCTGAC
>DATJZP010000103.1:0-16280 GCA_035498875.1 Myxococcota bacterium | reverse complement strand
TCCGCCCGCGACTCCGAACGCGGCCGACAAGACCACCGAGCTCGACCTGCTCGAGTACCAGCAGCCCTTCGACAACCACAAGGCAGGCATGCTCGCGTTCGGGACCGACGGCTACCTATGGATCGCGGCGGGTGACGGCGGCTCGGGCGGCGACCCCAACGGCAACGCCCAGAACGTGAACTCACTGCTCGGGAAGCTGTTGCGCATCGATCCCTCGGGCGACGACTTCCCGAACGACCCGAAGCGCAACTACCGGATCCCGCCCGGAAACCCCTATGCATCCGGCGTCGGGGGCGCGCCGGAGTGGTGGGCGCGTGGCATGCGCAACCCGTGGCGGTTCTCGTTCGATCGACTCACTGGGAACATCGTGATCGGCGACGTGGGGCAGGACACGTACGAGGAGGTCGACTTCCTGACCGCCGCGCAGATCGCCTCGCCCCCGGCCGGGGGCTACAATTTTGGCTGGAACGTCTGCGAAGGCTTCCACAACTACGGCAGCGGCAACTGCGCCGCGCTGAACTCGACGCCGCCGATCATCGAGTACGCGCACGACAGCAACGGCGGCGACAGCATCACCGGCGGCTACGTCTACCGCGGCCAGAAGCTGCCCGGCCTGTACGGCGCCTACCTCTACGCCGACTACGTGAGTGACCGGATCTGGAGCTGGGACGGGTCGCTGCCCGCGCAGCCCGTGGTGGTGGGCGAGGTCGGCTCGCCGGCGTCGTTCGGCGAGGACCGCGACGGCGAGCTGTACGTCATCAACCTGACCACCGGCCGCATCAACACGCTGGTCTACAACACCACGCCGCCGTCGCCCTTCCCGCAGTCGCTCTCGCAGACGGGGCTGTTCGCGAGCACGAGCTCACTCACTCCCGCGCCCGGGCTGGTCGAGTACGACGTGAACGCGCCGCTCTGGTCCGATCGCGCCGCCAAGCGCCGCTGGGTCGGGCTGCCCGCCGGCCAGACGGCCCACTTCAAGGCCGACGGCTCGTTCGACTTCCCGGTGGGCACGGTGCTGGTGAAACACTTCGAGCTGGCGCTCAACCCGACCAAGACCCGGCGCGTGGAGACGCGCGTCTTCCTGAAGCAAGTCGACCGCTGGACCGGCTTCACCTACCGCTGGAACCTCGGCCAGACCGACGCCACGCTCTTGAACGACGGCGCGACCCAGACCTTCGCGGTCGATCCGAACGGCACCGGCACGACCACCGACCAGGTCTGGATCTACCCGAGCCCGAGCCAGTGTCTCGAGTGTCACAGCATTCCCGAGAACCGCGTGCTCGGTTTGCGCGCCCTGCAGCTCAACAAGAACTTCACTTACGGCGGAGTCGTCGACAACGAGATCCACGCCTGGAGCTGCATGGGCATGTTCGACAACACGCCGCAGACGGCCTCGGCCTACGGCGCGTATCCGAACATCTCCGACGGCACGCACTCGGCGCAGTCGCGCGCGCGCGCATATCTCGCCTCGAACTGCTCGATCTGTCACCAGCCCGCCGGGCCCGCGCCGAGCTCGATGGACGTGCGCTCGAGCCTGACGCTGGCCGAGCTGAACGCGATCGGGGTGGCACCCAGCGAGGGCGATCTCGGGCTCCCGAGCCCGCAGCGCATCAAGGTCGGCGTGCCCGAACAGAGCGTGATGTGGTACCGGCTGCAATCCACCGATCCCGACATCCGGATGGCCAAGCACACCAACGTCCCGGATCCGAACGCCGTGGCGGTCTTCGACAGCTGGATCCGCAGCGGCCTCGCGACGCTCGACTCCGACGAGGACGGCGTGCCGGATGCCAGCGACAACTGCCCGCGCATCGCCAACGCGAGTCAGACCGACGGCGGTGGCTTCGGCAGCGCGTCGGCCGACGGCATCGGCGCGGCCTGTCAGTGCGGCGACGTGAGCGGCGACGGCAAGGTCGACGCGAGCGACGGCCCGCTGATCCGCAGCGCGCTCGCGAAGAAGTCGACGCTGCCGGGCGCGGCCAACGCGCGCTGTGACTCGGCGAGCGACACGGGCGAGTGCACGATCCTGTCGTGGGCGCGCATCCAGAAGCGGCTGTCGGGCGCCACCGCAGCGCACGACCAGAGCTGCGCCGCGGCGACGATCCGCAGCCCGTAGCCGGGCTCGCTCAGCGGCGGCGGCGCAGGAGACCGAGCGCTGCGCCGGCCCCGAGCAGCGACAGGAGATTCGGCTCGGGCACCACCACGCGCCCGGTCTCTGAGCCGTTCAGAAGCAGCGACGCCGTCACGGTCAGGTCTCCGACCGTGAACGAGAGCCCGCTGATCGTGCCGTGAATCGAGGCCACCGTGAGCGTGGGCAGCGGCACGGAGCCGGTGCCGTCGAAGGCGACCGGGGTTCCCGACGGCAGACTGACGAACGCGCAGGGCGTGCCGGTGCAGGTGATCGAGCCGAAGGCATGGAACATGCCCATGGCGCCTCCAAACGACAGCTGGTTGCCGGTGAGCGTGCCCTCGACCGGGTCCTCGAGCGAGGTGCTAGCCGGGCCGGTCAGTGACACGGCGCCGCCGAGGTTGGTCTGGATGTTCAGGTTCGAGTTCAGGTCGAAGACGTCGAGCGTGGCCGGGCCGTTCACGATGTCGCCCGACGAGTTACTCGAGTAACTGATCCGCACCGTGCCCTCGAGCGTGCCCTGCGGCGGGATGCTGACCGCGGCCGGGCTCGACACCGTGAGCGTCGAGTTCGTGTCGTCGTAGCCGTAGTCGACGATCACCGTGGCGGCGGCGCCGCGCGCCAGTCCGAGACAGGCGATAGAGGCGAACGCGAATGAGCCGAGACCAATGAACACGCGTGACTTCATGGAGTCACAGTAACACGCGCGCGCCGGACTGACTAGCGCTTTCCGAAGCTCGCCAGCCGCGCCGCCATGTCGGGACCGGCGCCCGGGCTCGTCTCTCGTTCGTGAATCAGGGACTCGGCCAGCCCCAGCGACTCCCCGTCACGAATCAGTCGCTTTTCGGTCGCGAGCGTGAACCACGAGTTCGCCGCGATTTCGCCTGCCAGGGCGAGCGCCCGTGATTCGAGCTCCGCGTCCGGCACGCAGCGGTTCGCCAGGCCCAGCGCCACCGCCTCGGGGCCGCTCACGGCGCGGCCGCTGAACATCAGCTCCTTCGCGCGCAGCGGCCCGATCCGGCGCGGCAGGCGCTGGCTCATGCCCCAGGTGGGGGTCATGCCGAACTTGCCGTGGGTGTCGGCGAAGCGCGCCGACTCGGCGGCGATCAAGAGGTCGCAGGCCAGCACCAGCTCGAGCGCGCCGGTGTAGCAGTGACCCTGCACCGCGGCGATCACGGGCTGGGGCAGGCGCTCGATCGCGTCCAAGGTCTCGGCCTGGAAGTGCGGCTCGCGCGCGCGCTCGCCGGCCTGGATCGCCCGCAGGTCGTTCCCGGCCGAGAACGAGCGCCCGGCGCCGCGCAGCACCACGCAGCCCACGCTCTCGGTCTGGCGCGCGATCGCGTCCACGTGCGCGCGCAGCTCCTCGAACAGCTTCGGAGACAGCGCGTTCAGCACCTCCGGCCGGTTCAGACACAGAACGCTTACGCCCCCGGAGTCGCTGCGCTCGACCAAGCCTGCCATGGACGCAGTTTCGCACGGCGGCGACCCCGCGCGCTCGACCGCACGGGTGCCTCAGTAATCGTAGGTCCAGATCAGATCGAGCGAAGAGTCACCGCGGGTCGAGATCGAGGTCTCGACGCTCCAGGGCTTGTGGAAGCGCCAATCGACTTGCACGTTGCTCTCCGAGTCGGCGCCGACCCCGCGGCCGTAGCGCACGAAGATGTCCTGGGTCACGTAGCCGCCCACGCCAACGGTGGTCTGACCGTTGCTCTGGCCGTTGTCGACCTCGACCGTGTCGATCGGGATGTCGAGGCCGAGCCGGGTCGAGAGTGAGTCGAGCGCGGCGGCGCCCGCCGTGCCCGCGATCGCCGACTGCAGCTGCCCCGCCTGCTGCTGGCCGAGCTCGTCGCGTGTCTTGCCGAAGAGCAGGAGCGCAAGCACGTCGTCCTGCGGGTAGGGCGGGTCACTGGTGAGCTGCACCGACGGCGACGAGGCGCGGCCGCGCACCAGCGCGTAGACGCGGATGTCACGCACGCGGTGCATGGCGCGCACGTCCAGGTCGGGGTCGAGGTCGGGCCGGCCCACGAACGCCACGTGGGCCTGCTCGACGATGAAGGTCTTGCCGCGGATCCGATAGCTGCCCTTCTGCGTATCGATCGCGCCGGTCACGCGCAGCGGACCGCCGGGGTCCTTCGAGGCGAGCAGCTCGCCCGCGATCTCGAGGTTCGCGCCCTGGCCCTGCACGCGCCCGTCGTTGGGAATCAAGACCTTCAGCTGGGCGCGCGCGCGGTCGTAGTACTTCGACGTCTCTTCCGCGCCCGCGAGCTTGCGCTTCTCGGGCAGGCTCGAGTCGCGGATCGTGACCTCGCCGAGCAGCGGGTCGGTGCCGCCCGCGAGCGAGTAGCGCAGCCCGCGCAGCTCGACCTGGCCCTCGGCCGAAAGTGAGTCGAGCGGGCCGCGCAGGCGGACGTTCCCGAAGGCGTGAGTCTGCAGCGTCGTCTGCCAGCGCACGGGGAAGTCGTCGATCGCGAGCGCGAGGTCGGCGCTGTCCGGGCGCAGGTTCGAAAGGAGAAGCTCGCCCGAGAGCTTGGCCAGGCCGCGATCGCCTTCGCGCAGCGTGAAATGGTCGATGCGCAGCGCGTCGCGATCGAGCACCAGCCGTGCGTCGAGCGGCCCGAAGCTCTGCGCCAGCGCAGGCACGTCACAGGCGGCGTTCGAGATGGTGAGCTCGCCCGACAGACCGGGCTCGGGCATCCCACCGCGCAAGCTGAGTCGCAGGTCGGCCGCGCCCACGACGCGCCGCAGCGTGCTGGGCGCGAACTCCTGCACGATCGCCAGGTCGAGGTCCTGGCCGTCGAGCTCGAACAGGGTCTCGGGCCGCTCCAGCGCCCGGCCGAGATCGATGCGCGGCGACCAGGGCAGGGCCAGCCGCGCGCGCAGCCGGTCCTGACCCGCGGCCACGATTCGCCCGTCCGCCGCCAGCAGCGCCCCCGAGGTCGAGAGATCGACCGAGGCCGAGTCGATCTCCATGTCGCCGAGCTTGGGTGACTGCCACGACAAGTGACCCGAGAGGGCGGGGCGCGGCAGCGCGCCGTCGGCGCGCAGTGACCCGCTGAGCTCGCCGCCGAGTGGCTGCTGCGCGCCCAGCCAGTCACCGACGCGCGCCAGCGACAGGCGCGCGATCTCGACCCGCACGTTGCCGAGCCGCCCGGGCGAGACCCGCCCGGTCAGCGCGACCGCCTCGCGTTCCGAGAGCCGCAGCTGCGCGCGATCGACCTGCACCGCGCCCTCGAACCGCCGCAACAGGATCGGGCCGTCCGAGCGGAGCTGCACGGTGGGGCCGTCGACCACGAATGGCTCGACCCGGTAGCGGTCGATGCCCGTGCTGCGCGCGCGCAGGCTCACCGTGCCCAGGTCGAGGTTCGCGGCACGGAGCTGTCGGGCCTCGAGCTCGAGTGAGCCGGTGGGCGCCTTCCAGGGCCCCGACAACGCCAGCTTGGCGCTCGCCTGACCGCTCGCCGGCGACGACCCGATCACGGCCAGCGCGGCCAGATCGCTGACTTCCAGGTTCGCGTCGAGCGACGCGATCCGCTCCAGGTCGCCGCTGCCCTTGGCCGTGAGTCGGCCCGCGCTCGAGCTCGCGACCGCGCGCTCGAGCGTCCACTTGCCGCGGTCGTAGCTGCCGCGCAGCTCGCCGCCGGCGATCTCGAGCCGGCCGATGCTCGACTTCGCGAGCGCCAGTGACACGCGTGCCTGACTGTCGCCGAGATCGGTGCCGGCCAGGTGAGTCGCCTCGACCTCGGCCTTGCCGCCCACGGCGCCGGCGAGCTCGGGACGGCCGAGCAGGATCGCCAGGTCGAGCGCGTCGGCGTCCGCGACCAGGTGCGCGCTGGCCGCAGCGTCGGGATCGAGCCAGCCCGCGAGGTCGGTGTCGCCCTGCAGCCGGAGCCGGCCGAAGCGGCTCTCCAGGTGTGAGTCGGCGAGCGTGAGCTTCGAGCCGTCGAGCCGGGCCCCGAGCCGCGCGCCCAGGAGCGCCCGGCCAGCGACTTCGCCGGGGCGCACGTCGAGCACCGCCCGCACGCTCTCGGGCCAGTCGGGATCGCCGCTGCGCGGCAACACCCAGTGCTGGAGCTCGCCGTCGAAGCGTGCGGCCACGTGACTCGGCTTGTCGGCCTGGATCCAGACCGCGTCGACGTCGGCGGCGTCGACCTGGACGAGCCCGAGCTCGACCGAGAACGGCCGCTCGCTCTCGGGCTCCGGGGCGGGCTCGGCCGGTGGCTGGAGCTGCCAGGGCCACTTCCCTTGAGCGTCCGGCGCGAGCGAGATGCTCGCGCCCAGGATGTGCAGCTTGGGAATCACGAGCCGCCGCTCCGCGTAGAGCGCGCGCAGATCGAGGCCGAGCTCCGCGGCGCCAACCCGCGCCAGCGTGAGCCCGTCGCGCTCGAAGCGGAGGTCGTGCAGCACCAGCTCGGGATAGAGCGGCCCCGAGATCGAGCCGATGCGCAGCCGCCCGCGCACGCCCGCGTCGGCCAGCGCGCTCTGCAAGAGCGCCTCCGCCGCGCTGCGCACGCGCTCGCGCTCCCAGCCCTGCGACAGCGCGAGCCAGCCGCCGACCAGAAGCCCCGCCGCGACCAGCACGAGGCCGACCGCGGACAAGAGCAAGAGCGCGAGGATCCGGCGCAGCTTCATCTAGAACGCCTGACCGATTGCAAACCAGATGCGCACGTGGTCGACGCCGCTCGGAGGGTCGAGCGGCGTCGCGAGGTCGACTCTAATCGGTCCGAGCGGGGTCGCGTAGCGCACGCCGACCCCGAGCGAGACGCGCAGGTGCCGCGGCTCCCAATCCCAAGCATCCTGGGACAGTTGCGTCGCATCGACGAACGTGACGCCGCGCAGCTCCTGCCAGATCGGGAAGCGCCACTCGCCCGAGGCGTTGAGCAGGCTCGAGCCGCCGATCGCGCGGCCCGGGGCCGTGTCGGTTCCGAAGTGCTGGAAGTCGTAGCCGCGGGCGTTGGCGCTTCCGCCCGCGTAGAAGAGCTCGGTCACCGGCAGCTCACTCTGCGAGGTCTTCCCGTAGCCGGTGATCGACGCGACCATGCCGCGCACGCCGAACACGGTCGGCCCGACCGGCAGGAAGGCGCGCGCATCCAGGAGCCAGCGCACGTACTCCTTCTCGGACCCGAGCCAGGTCGAGGCGGTCTGGACCGTGGTCTCGAGCCAGGTGCCGCGCGTCGGCTCGACCAGGCTGTCGGTGGTGATGCGCCGGACGCCGAGCTCCACGAAGCCCAGCCGGAAGGTCTCGACCTGTGAGTCGATCCCGCTCGCGACCTTGCGCACGTTGTCCCACTCGATGCCGTAGCCGACCGAGCCGCTCCAGCCCAGGCGCAGCGGCCGCTCCACGTAGGCGCGGCCGATCAGCGCCAAGTCGTCGTAGGCGGGCAGTGTGTCGTCGCGGATGCGCGAGTCGAGATACAGCGTGGTGCGCGGGTCGGGAACGTGCGGCTCGCGCAGCGTGGCCTGGAACTCGTCGCTGAGCGAGGAGTATTTCGCGTGCACGTCCAGGCTGTCGGCGCGTCCGAAGACGTTGCGGTGGGTCCAGCCGAGCTGCGCGCGCAGCCGGTCCTCGGTGCCGTAGCCCAGGCCGATGCGCACGGTGTGCAGCGGCCGCTCCTCGACGCGCACGTTCATGTCGCGGGTCACCTTCCCGGGCGGCTCGCCCTCGGGCGGCGCCGCGTTCGGGTCGTCGATCACCATGTCGATCAGCGACGAGCGGAACAGACCCAGGTCGGAGAGCTGGTGCTGGCTCTTCTGGATCTGCTCGTCCGAATAGACGTCGCCGGGCTTGAACGTGAGCTCGCGGCGGATCACCTCGTCACTCACCGTCTTCTCGCCCGAGATGTGGATCTGGCCGATCAGTACGCGCGGACCGGGGTGCACGGCCCAGGCGATGGTGGCGGTGCTGGTGGCGAGGTCGACCTCGCCGCCGCCCGAGATCTTGGCGTCGGGGAAGCCGGCGTTGGCCAGCTTCAAGAGCAGCGCGCGCTTGGCGCCGCCGTAGTTCGCGACGGTGAAGGGGTCGCCCTTGTGCAGCGGCAGCTTGCCGACCAGATAGGACTTCCAGCGCGCCTCGCCGTTGGGCATCTCGGACAGGTCGATCGCGAAATCGTCGAGCTTCACCAACGGCCCTTCGTCGACCTCGATCCGGATCGCGACCTCGTGACCCGTCTCGTCCCACGACAGGTCGTACTCGGCGCTGGCGCGGTAGTGAGCGTACTCGCGGTAAGTCGCGGCGATGCGCTGCATGTCGCCCTCGAGCGTCGGCTCGTCGAACGGCGGCAGCTCGGCCCAGCGTTTCCACCACGGCCGCTCCTGGGTGAAGATGCGCTCCGCCAGCTCGGATTCGGAGAGCGCGCTGACTCCCTTCCACGAGATCGAGCGCACCACGGGGCCCGGCTCGGGCGGCGAAGCCGCAGGGTCGGCGGCGCGCGCGGCGAGCGCCAGGGCCGGGGCAACGAGCAGCGCCGCGAGCGAGCGCGAGATCGCGCTTCGGGTGCGCATGGGCGTCGCTCGACTCCTCGCGGCGGGGCCCCCGTTATAGCAGTCGCTCGCCGGCGCCGAAAATTGTCTTCGATGAGGGCGCGAACCCGGTCCGCGATGGCGCAGCTGGCGCGCGCGAGCGCGCGCGTCGCGCCTGCGCTCTGCGCCGCGTGGCTCAGCGGCTGCAGCTGGCTCCTCGGGCCCACGATCGAGCTGCCCAAGGACATTCCCGAGGCGGCCGCGAGCCCCGCGATCGGCTCGCGCGCGCTGTTGCGAGCGAACCAGACCGAGCTCGAGATCGCGAGCTGGCAGCCCGCGGTGCAGTCGCTGATCGACGCGCTGGGCGAGCAGCTCGATGCCACGCGCGCCGACCCGCTGCGCGCCGCGGTGCACCGCGCCTACGGGGCGCAGCGGCTGTTCGATCGCGTCGCCACGAGCCTCGCCGACGATTGGGACCCGGACGCCGCCCTGGCCCAGCTCGAGTTCCTGAAGACGGGCGTGGGCCAGAAGGTGCTGCGCGCGCGCGCGACGCGGCGCGACCCCAAGACCGCGGCGCGCTTCAAGGAATGGAGCCGTGACTTCTCCGAGTCACGTTTCCCGGCCGCGCGGATCGAGCTGTTGCGCAGGCTCGATCGCGCGCTGCTCGGCTCGAAGAGCGCCGTGCTCGTGAACCGCGCGCTCGTGGACGGCGCGCTGAATGCGCTGTCGGGTGGCACGACCGGCACCGAGGCGGCGGCCTTCCGCTCGCTGCGCGAGCGTGCCGCGCGCGAGGAGCCGAAGCTCTACCCGATGGCCGCCGACGAGCTGCTGCGCTGGAGTCTCTTCGCGTACCAGTCACTCTCGGACGACGAGCTCGCGAGCTATCTCGCGTTCTCGGAGTCACCCGCCGGGCAGTGGTACGTGGTGGCATCCGCGCGCGCGCTGCGGCTGGCGGCGAACGGCGCGGGCGAGGACCTCTACCAGGCGCTGCGCCCGCGCAACGAGCTCTAGCCCAGGCCCGCCTGCTGCAGGTGCTCGCGCAGGATGCGCCGGATCTCGCGGATCGCGAGCGGATGCTCCTCGCTGTCGTGCGGGCAGCGTGGGATCACGAGCTCGGACTCGGCGGAGGGGAAGTGCGCGCTCTCGTACTCGACCAGGCCGTCGTTGCCTTCGGGGTCGGGAGTGTCGGCGCGCACGCCCATGATCGAGTGAGCCGTCACTCCGGGGGCGAGCGGCATGCCGGCGAGCCGCTCGAGAAACGGGTTCCCGGGCGTCATGTTGTCCATGCTCGAGGGGATGCGATTCATCGCGCGCTTGGCGCGGCCGGCCGGCAGGTTCAGCTCGAATAGCTCGGGTCCGAAAGCGGCGACCCGCGCCGGCAGGCGGATGATCCAGGGCGTGAGCGCCTCGATCGTGAAGCTCGCCAGGAAGCTGCCGTGGTGCGGCGTGGACATGAAGATCACGCGCCGCACGAAGGGCAGCGGCTCGATGAAAAGCGACTCGTGCAGCACCCACTTGCTGCGCGCGTCGAGATCGAGCGTCTCGAACGGCTGACTGGTGAGGTCGTCCCAGAACGCGCTGCCGGAATGGATCACCGCCAGGTGCGCCAGGAGCCCCCCCTGGCTGTGACCGATCAGCACCATCTGGCGCAGCGCCGCGTCGTTGCCGGCCGGGTCGAGCTGCTCGACCGCGCCGCGCAGCGCGTGGCGCAAGAGCGCGCCCGAATACGCGATCGGGCTGGTGGTGTAGTAGCGGAAGTACCAGAACTCGAAGCGCTGGCGGATCCGCGAGTCACTCATCAGCTCGTTCACCAGGTCGAGCCAGACCTTGGGGCTCGCGGCCGTGCCGTGGATCAGCACCACGGGAATGCGGCCGGGGCGGTGCGGCTCGAACATGTACAGACCGTCGGGATACTCGCCGCTCTGCTCGGCGGCGGCGTCCGGCGCGGCGAACAGGTCCGAGGGTGGAAAGCTCGCGCTCGACAGCGTGTCGGTGAGCGCCGCGGTCCACTCGATCTCGAGCGGGATGCGCTGGCCGGCGGCCATGATGCTCTGGCGTTCGTCTGCGGCGATCAGGAAGAGCCGCGCGCGCACCTTGCCTGCGACCACCGCCTGGCGGGGTGACTCGATCCGCATCAGCGCGGTCACCGGCACCTTCACGCCTTCCGGCACGCGCCGCGCCTCGGCCGGGCTGGCGCGCTCGGGGATCGGAGCCACCGAAGCCACCAGCGGCGCGCCGAAGCCGCGAGCGCGGTAGCGGTTGCGCACGCCCGAGACCCGGAGATCCGCCCCCGACACGAAGCTCGTGAGCCGGAACGCCCCCCAGCTGAAGCCGGTCGGGTCGATCGACAGCTCGAGCGTGCCGAAGGGCAGGGGAGTGACTCCCTCGGCGAACACGACGCTGCCGGGTGTCTCACCGGCGAAGCCGCGCGTCAGCCCGCGCTCGTACAGGTTGCCGGCGCGGCGCGAGCGCGGGTCGGCCGCGCCGACGGGCGTTTCTCCGGGCCCGCGCAGCAAGAAGGCGTAGGCGTAGATCGCCGCGGCCAGGAAGTAGCTCCGGTCGCGCGCGCGCTCGGCATGCAGGTACGAGACCTCGGACAGCGCGTACAGGCGATCCAGGTCGCTGCCGCTGCCCATGCCGCGGCGCAGCTCCTCGAGCGTGTGCGGCAGGTCCTGTTCGAAGTCGGGCGAGATCCCCAGCCTGTTCAGCTCCCAGCGGCTCTCCATGCTGAGCTCGCCGGTCGTGACCGCATTCGCGTTCAGCTCGTTCGCGACCTCGCGCGGATCTGCGAGCTCGACGCCGACGTCCGAGGCGCAGCCCAGCGCCGCGAACACGAGCACGAGCGCTAGCGGGCGAACAGCAGGCTCCCGGCGAGCAGCAGCCCGCTCACGAAGTGCAGGCCGAACACGCTCGCGAACGCCCCGGTCATGCGCTTGGGATCGGCCGGCGCGCGCAGCGCCGTCTGCGAGGCGCGCACCGCGAAGGGCAGCGACAGGAACGAGAGCAGGGCGGCGGCCGGCAGGAGACCGGTCACGACGCCGTAGCCGATGACGAGATAGGGGAGCGAGAGGATCAGCGGCACGAGCCGGCCCGCGCCCACCGGCCCCAGCCGCACGATCGGCGTCTTCTTGCCATGCCGCTTGTCCGCGTCGTGCTGCGGAAAGTGGTGCATGTACAGGATCGCCATCGCCAGCAGGCCGACCGCGCACGAGACCAGCATCCCGGAGCGAGTCACCGTGCCGATCTGCGCGTACTCGCTGCCCGCGCCGGCCAGCGGACCGAACAGCAGGAAGGTCACCGGCTCGCCCGCGCCGTGATAGGCGATGCGCAGCGGCGGAGCCGTGTAGAAGTAGCCGAGCGCCGCGGCGGCGAGACAGATCCAGAGCAGCGTGTTGCCCGCGGCGTGCGCGTTCAGCCACAGCCCGCACGCCACCGCGACCGCGCCGCAGGCCGCGGCGAAGAGCGCCACGCCGCGCTTCGAGAGCGCACCCGACTGGATCACCCGGCTGCCGAGCGGAAACGGGTTCCTCGCGTATTCGGGGTCGGCGTCGAGGCCGGAGGCGTCGTCGAAGTAGTCGTTCACCAGGTTCACCGCGCCCTGGGCGGCCACCATGCCGAGCAGCGTCAGCGCGAAGATCGTGCCGTCGGGAGTCACCCCGCGCGACGCGACCAGCGCCGTGACCACGAGCACGGGCATCGCCCCGGCGGTGAGCGACGGCGCGCGCAGCGCGCGCACCCAAGTGCCGAGCGAGGGCAACCCTAGCGGGCCTCGGTGCGCACGCGGATCCCGCCCCAGGTGGCGACCGCACCCTGGCCGTGACACGAGACACTGCCCTTGCCGGGCGCGATGTCTTTCTCGGTCATCATCCCGATCGCGAGCAGCGCCGGTCCGAGGTCGGGCACCGCGACCTCGCGCTTGATCACCTTGCCGTCCATGTGCCACTCGAGCGTGGCCTGGCCGCGGTCGTAGACGATCGCGTAGCGGTGAAGCTGTCCGGGCTCGGTGACTCCGCGGAACTCGTCGAACAGCGAGAAGAAGCGCGGGCCCGCCTCGCTGCGCGGCGCGTTCGCGCCCGGGAACGGCAGGCGCGCGTACACGGTCGCGATCGTGCGATTGCCCGCGAACACGTCGATCGCGACGCCGGCGGCCAGGTCCATCAGGTGGAAGCTCACGAAGCCGTCGTACAGGTCGTCGTCTCGGCCGGAGACGATCGTGGCCGACATCTCCCACTCGACCGTGAGTCGCCCGTTCTTCGGCGCCTCGAAGCTCTGGGTCGAGAAGTACATGTGCTTCGCGTTGTCGAGAAACTGGATCTCGTCGTGCGAGCGCGTGAACGGCACCGCGGCGACGCGCAGGCGATCGTTCTGCACGATCACGACGGCATCGGGCTCGCGGAAGGTCCAGAAGCCGCTGGCCACGGGGAAGCCCGCCGGGATCCAGCTGCGCTGGCTCGGCTCGGCCGAGATCACGCACCCGAAGCCACCTACCTCGATCCACTCATTGCTCATGGGAGCGAGAGTCTAGACGACCTGGCTAGAAGTCGTCGTGCTCCGGATCGATGCAGGCGAAGCCCGCGAAGAAGTCGCCGAGCTCGGCCACGTCGAACCCGACGTCGAAGCCGATCATGTAGAAGTGGATGCCGGCACCGATCTCGCCGGCGCCGTAGCTCGGCGCCTGCGAGCCGCCGGCCGCGAAGGCGGGTCCGATGCCGAAGCCGCGCTGAGACTCGATCCCGAACGGGACCGGCACGCGCGCGCGCCCGCGCGGCCCGGGCAGGCCGACCCAGGTCGCGGTGTAGTCACCGACGAAGAGCGGCAGGTAGCGGGTGGCGCGCGCGCTGAGCGCCCAGCCGGGACCGGCGCGCACCTGCACGCGCACCACGTCGGTCAGGTCGAAGAGCCGGTTCGGCAGATACATGAGCGTGGTCCAGACGATCCTGCCCACGTCGCTGCCGCGCTCGGCGCGCTTGGGATGCGGCGGGTTGGGCTCGTCGAGCGGAATGTTTCCTGCGCGCGCAGCGCTGATCGAGACCGCGCCGAGTGACAGCGCGCAGAGCGTCGCCAGCGCGAAGCGCGGCAAGCGCAGCATCGTCTCACTACCCCCGAGCGTGGAAGGTACCGGCGCGGGCCTCCGGCAGCCAGACGTGCGATACCATCCCCCCGCGATGCCATACGAGGGAGTGCTGTTCGACTTGGGCGGCGTGGTGCTGGGCTCGCCGTTGCACGCGATCGCGCGCTACGAGCGTGATTGCGGCATCCCGGCCGGCTTCATCAATCGCGTGGTCATGACCACCGCGCCGAGCGGCGCCTGGCACCGCCTGGAGCGCGGTGAGCTGCGGGTCGAGGCGTTCGTGCCCGAGTTCGAGGCCGACTGTCTGGCCGCGGGCCGGACGGTCGCGATCGGGCCGATGATGGCCGCGATCCAGGTCGAGTCACAGCCGCGGCCGAGCATGCTGGCTGCGATCCGCGCGCTCAAGCAGCGCGGGCTGCGCGTGGGCGCGCTCACCAACAACTGGGCGAGCGACGAGACGGCCGCGGATCGCGCGGAGCGCATGGGGCTCGAGCTGCGCGAGCACTTCCACGCCTTCGTCGAATCGGCGGTGGTGGGGCTGCGCAAGCCCGATCCGCGCATCTACCAGATCGCCTGTCGCGAGCTCGGAGTGACTCCCGAGCGCACCGTGTTCCTGGACGACATCGGCGCCAACCTGAAGGCGGCGCGCGAGCTCGGCATGCGCACGATCAAGGTCGTCGCGCCCGAGCAGGCGCTGGCCGAGCTGGCCGACGCGGTCGGGTTCGCGCTCGCCTAGCGGTCCTCGAGCGCGAGAAACTCGCGCCGCACACGCTCTGCTTGCGGATGCGCAGAGATGCGCTCGAGCAGCACCGCCTTCTGCTGTGCCGCCGCGAGCGGCGGCTGCTCGATCGTGGCCCACTTCACGATCCCCTCCCAGAGCGTGTCGACGATCTCGCGCCCGGAGCGCCGGCCGCCGCTCGCCGTCTTGAACTCGAGCGCGCGCAGCTCGCCGAGATACAGTCGCAGCGAGTGCACGTGGATCGCTTCGTCGGCGCGGATGCGGTTCACGATCGCGGCCGCGTGCTCGGCCTCGGGGCGGCGGTCGCGGAACAGCTCGGGATCGCGCAGCAGGTTCTCGGTGCTCGAGAAGCCGCGCTCGGCGCGGAACTCGATCATCAACAGATTCAGCAAGAAGTAGACCAGTCTCTCGTACTGGATCGGGATGTCGGGGAAGACCGGCACGTTGGCGTCGGGCCGCGCGATGTTCTCGGGCACGATCGGCTTCGGAAACTCGGTCTTGCCGAAGGCCAGGTCGCGCAGCGCGAACCACATCACGTCGTGGCCGCCGATGCCGCGCTCGGGCTCGCCGCCCTCGTCGAGACCGTGCGCCTTCAACAGCCCCTTGTTCAAGTGACCGATCGCGAGCCCGGACACGTCGCTCGCGATCACGTCCTGGAACTCGGGGAACACCATGTCGGCGAGCACGCGGCCCCGTGCCTCGATCATGCCGATGATCGTGAGTGAGTTCCAGAAGGTCTGTCCCAGGCCTTCGCGGATCAAGAGCTTCTGCTGCGCGTCCGACGGGTAGCGCACGCCCGAGAGCAGCGACGAGTCCGCGGGCAACAGGTCGCCGCCGCGCGCGCGCAGTGCCTCGGTCCAGGCGTCGAGCGCGGGCTGGCGCACGACCATGCGCGGCGGGATGTAGCTGCCGCTGGCGTCGAACCCGCCGTGCAAGAGGTGACCGGCCTCGATCTGGGGCTTGGCGTAGTCGTGCGAGCGCAAGAGCTCGGCGGCTTCGTAGCGCAGGCGAGTCATGGTGACTCCTTTCGCGCGCGAACGCGCGGCTCGACCAGCGCGCGCGCGCAGAAGCGGACCAGGTTGGCGAGCAGCGTCTCCCGCGAGACGCCGCCGTGGGATCCGTAGCGCAGTCCCTGCTGGAGCAGGCCGACGATCGCGTAGGCGATCACGGTCGGATCGTAGTCGCGGCGCAGCTCGCGCCGGCGCATGCCGTCGCGCAGCCCTTTCGAGAGTGACTGGGCGAGGTGGTCGCGCAGGCTCGGGCCGGGCGCCGAGTCCGCCGCCAGCACCGCTTCGTCTGCGAAGGCCGCGGCCAGCACGCCGGGATGGGCATCGGAGTAGGCGATGATCGCCTCGAGCGAACGCAACAGCCGCGTCTCGAAGCCCGCGGCGTCGGCCACGCGCATGCGCACGCTCTCCATCAGCTCGTGCGCCGCCGCTTCGGTGAAGGCCACGAAGGCCGCGCGCTTGTCCGGGAAGTGGACGTAGAACGTGCCGATCGCCACGTCCGCCGCGCGCGCGATGTCCTGCGGGCGCGTCGCGTCGTAGCCGTGGCTCACGAACAGCGCGCGCGCCGCCTCGAGCAAACGCCCGCGCGTCTCCGCCTTTCGCCGTTCCCGTCGCCCCGGGATCTCCGGCGCAACCCGTTCCGCAACCGCCACTCTCACATCAATGATTTTTTATCAGCAATGATTAGTTGTCAATGGATCCGGAGACGGGTTTTCCCGAGCAAGCCCGAGTTAGTGCGAGGCCGAGCGAAGGCCGCCCGAGCGAGGGCGCAAGGCGCGAAGGGCCGCGCAGCGAGCCGCAGGCGAGCGAAGGCAATGGATCCGGAGACGGGTTTTCCCGAGCAAGCCCGAGTTAGTGCGAGGCCGAGCGAAGGCCGCCCTG
>DATJZP010000102.1:0-1451 GCA_035498875.1 Myxococcota bacterium | reverse complement strand
CGGGGAGCTCGTCGGTCGCTTGTGGGCTGACTTCGACGAAGGCGACGGCCAGCACCTGGCGCTCGGGCGCGCGCGCGTGCAGGTAGAACGGCACGGCCCGGTCCTTGCGCACGTGACCCGCGCCCGCGATCAGCACCGCGGGCACGCCCGCGCGCAACAGCGCGTCGGCCAGCGCGGCGTCGCGCACGCGCTGGATGTCGATCATCAGGTCGACCGCGCGGCCCTCGACCATGCCGCAGTGACCCTGGCGGATCTCGTCGGCCAGCTCGTCGTGGGCCTGCTGGGGCAGCGGCGCGTCGAGCGCCAGCCGGTGTCTCTCGTCGGCGGACATGCCGCCGAGGCCGCCGTGGTGCAGGGCTTCGAGCTGGGCGCGCGACAGGTTCGCGGGCGCGATCGGGAGCTGGCGGGAGATCGCGGCGAGAAATACGGGCCGGTAGATCTGGAACGGCGGCCAGCCGCTGTGGGCCCAGTCCAGGTCCGCGCCGAGCGCGTCGACGTCCTCGGGCGTGCTCTTGCGCCACAGCTCGAGCGCGCGGCGGTCGTCGTCGGACAGCATCTCGAAGGCCACGGTCGGCGGCACGCCCTCCCGCGCCAGCGCCTGGATCACGTTGCCCTGCAGCCAGTGGTGGTCGGCGTTGTCGTGTTTCTCGCCCAGCAGCACGAAGTCCGCGGCGCGCGCGCGGCGCAGCAGCTCGTCGCGCTCGACGAACCCGTGACTCGCGCTGTCCCAGATCTTGCCGACGCGCGGGTCGTCCTGCCCGAGCTTGGACTGCCAGACGATCTCGGGCTGGCGCGGCGCGGGCAGCGCGCAGGCGACGAGCGCCGCGAGGACGAGCCAGACACGCGCGCGCACGAGGCGGCTAGCCCAGGCGTTTGCGCAGGTGGGCACCGATGCGCGCGATCGCCTCGCGCCCTTCGGGCAGGAGCGCCGCGAACGCCTGCCAGACGTGGATCATCTCGGGCCAGACCTCGAGCTCGACCTCGACGCCCGCCTTGCGCGCGCGCTCGCTGAAGCTCTTCGAGTCGTCGAGCAGCGTCTCGCTCTCGCCCACCTGGATCAGCAGCGGCGGCAGCCCCTTCAGGTCCGCGAACAGCGGCGACGCCAGCGGCGTGCGCGGATCGGTCTTGCCGAGATAGTGCCCGGCCAGCGTGAGCAGCGGCGCGCGCTGTACCATGGGATCGACGTCGGCCTTGCTGGTCATGGTCGCGCTGTCGCCCGTGAGGTCGACCCAGGGCGAGAGCCCCACCCCGGTGGCGGGCAGCGGCAGCCTGGCGTCGCGCAGCGCGACCAGCGTGGCCATGGTGAGCCCGCCGCCCGCGGAGTCACCGGCGATCGCCAGGTGGGCCGGCGAGTAGCCCGAGTCGAGCAGGAAGCGATACGCGGCGACCGCGTCGTCGACCGCGGCCGGGAAGCGGTGCTCGGGGCCGAGCCGGTAGTCGATCACGAGACA
>DATJZP010000101.1:0-92450 GCA_035498875.1 Myxococcota bacterium | reverse complement strand
CGTGGTGATCGACGACGCCATCATCGTGCTCGAGAACATCGAGCGCCGCCGCGCCGCAGGCGAGTCACCGCGCGAGGCGGCTTCGCGCGGCGCGCGCCAGATCGCGTTCGCCGCCACCGCCGCCACGCTCTCGATCGCGATCGTGTTCCTGCCCGTGGTGTTCGTGCGCGGCATCGTGGGCAGCTTCCTGCGCGACTTCGGGCTCACCGTGGCGGCCTCGGTCACGTTCTCGCTGTTCGTGGCGCTGACTCTGATTCCGATGCTGGCGGCGCGCATGCCCGCCGAGGAGCCGCACGCGCACGGCAGCTTCTACGCGAGGCTCGAGCTCGCGTTCGCGCGCGTCGAGGAGACTTACGCGCGCGTGCTCGACTGGGCGCTCGCCCACCGCAGCACCGTGCTCGGGCTGGCGCTGGTCTCGTTCGCGGTCGCGCTGGGCTTCGGGTCACTCCTGGGCTCGGAGTTCTTCCCGCCGTCCGACGAGGGCCGGCTGTTCGTCACCATGGAGACTCCGCCCGGCACGTCGCTCGAAGCCTCGACCGAGCGCGTGAAGGAAGCCGAGAAGTGGGTGCTCGCGCAGCCCGAGGTGAAGGGCATGTTCTCGGGCGTGGGTGTCTCGGGCCCGGACGGCCCCGGCAACGCCACCAGCGGCGTGTTCGTGGCGATCCTGAAGCCGCGCAGCGAGCGCGCGCGCAGCGTGCAGGAGCTGATGGTCGCGGCGCGCGAGGCGCTGGGTCAGATCCCGGGCATCGAGGTGCGCGTATTCGACCCGATCTCGGCGCTCTCGGGCGGCGGGCGCGGCCAGCTCGAGTTCGCGCTGCGCGGCAACCTGCCGCTCGACCAGCTCGACCGGATCTCCGACGAGATCCTGCACCGGCTGCGCGAGCAGAAGGGCTTCGTCGACCTGTCGAAGTCACTCAAGATCGGCCTGCCCGAGCTGCGCGTGATTCCCGACCGCGAGAAGTGCAGCGCCCTGGGCGTCGACGCGCGCAGTGTCTCGGAGCTGGTGCAGGCCGGCGTGGGCGGGCTGAACGTGGCCAAGTTCAAGGAGGGCGGGCACCGCTACGACGTGCGCGTGCGCCTCGACGAGGCCTTCCGCGCCGATCCCGAGGCGATCGGGAACCTGTTCGTGCGCACGCGCGACGGCGGCGTGGCCGAGCTGCGCAACCTGGCCCGGATCGAGACGGGCGCCGCCGCCTCGACGATCAGCCGCGACCAGCGCCAGCGCAGCGTGACCATCTCGGCAAACCTCGAAGGCGTGCCCGTCGGCGAGGCGATCGCGATCGTACAGTCGGTCACCAAGGATCTTTTGCCCGACGGCGCGACCATCCGCTTCGGCGGCAGCGCCGAGCAGTTCCTGCAGAGCCTGCGCCAGTTCGCGCTCGCGATCGGGCTCGCGATCCTGGTCATCTACATGGTGCTGGCGGCGCAGTTCGAGAGTCTCTTGCACCCGCTCACCGTGATGCTCGCGCTGCCGCTCGCGATGGTGGGCGCGTTCGGGGGTCTCCTGTTCATGCACCTGTTCCGCCTGGGCATGACGATCAACTTGTTCAGTGTGATCGGGATCATCCTGCTGATGGGCCTGGTCACCAAGAACTCGATCCTGCTCGTCGACTTCGCGAACGAGCTGCGCGCGCAGGGCCGCGACAAGGTCGCGGCGATGCGCGAGGCGGCGCCGGTGCGCATGCGGCCGGTGCTGATGACGGCGGTGTCGATGATGCTCGGCGTCCTGCCGGCCGCGCTCGGCATCGGCCCCGGCGCCGAGACACGCGCGCCGATGGCCGTGGCCACGGGCGCGGGCATGCTGTCGTCGGTGCTGCTCACGCTGGTGGTGGTGCCGGTCTTCTACGTCGCGCTCGACGACGCCGTGGAGTGGCTGCGCCGCCGGGTCGCCGCGCCGCGAGCGGCCCCCTCGACCAAC
Source organism: Myxococcota bacterium (assembly GCA_035498875.1). GTDB lineage: Bacteria > Myxococcota_A > UBA9160 > SZUA-336 > SZUA-336 > VGRW01. The sequence goes on along the minus strand of DATJZP010000101.1, from coordinate 90,532 downwards.
CCGCGCTAGCGTTGGGGCGATGCGCGTGTCGGAACCGGGGCCTCCGCCCCGAAGCGGAGCGCCGCGGAGCGTGGGTAGGGTGCCCACGCGATCACCTGTCCTGCGCCGCCCCGCACTACCCCCCGTGCCGCTTCGCGGCTACCGCCTCGAGCGACTCACCGAGGCGTTCTTCAACTCGGGCATCGCGCTCATGGACGGCGGCTTCGTCGGCGTGATCGCCGACAAGCTCTTCCACGTCCACCCCGCGGTGCTGGCCCTGGTGACTGCGGCGCCGATGTTCGGGAATCTCTCGAGCAGCTTCTGGGCGCGCCGTGCGCACGGCCAGCGGCGCGTGCCCTGGACGACGGTGCTGCTCGCCGCGTTCACGGTCTGCGTCGCGGCGATCGCCTTCATTCCCGAAGGCGCCGTGGGCGCCTGGTGTCTGGTGAGTCTGTTGGTCGCCTCGCGCCTGATCCTGGGCGGCGTGATCAGCCTGCGCAGCATCGTGTGGAGCTTGAACTACCCGCGCGAAGCCCGCGGCCGGGTGATCGCGCGGCTGCAGATCGTGAGCGTGCTGTCGCTCGCCGGCACGGCCTGGCTCGGCGGCCAGGTCCTGACCGCGGACCCACAATATTTCCGGTGGGTGTACGCGGGCGGCGCCGCGGTCTCGGCGCTCGGTGTGCTGGCGTTCTCGCGCGTGCCGCTGCTGGGCGAGGCCGACCACCTGGCCGAGGAGCGCCGCGCGAGCGCCGCCGGCGCGCAGCACGAGGGCATGTGGTCGCTGCTGCGGGCCGATCCGCTGTACGCGAGCTTCCTCGGCTGGCAGATGCTGTCGGGCATCTCGAACATGATGGTCGAGGCGCCCGTCCTGTATCTCGTGTCGCGGCAGATGGGCGCGAGCTACGCGGAGTCGATCGCGGTCACCACCGTGATCCCGCTCCTGCTCTCGATCGTGACCACGCCGTTCTGGGCGTTCTACCTGGACCGGGTGCACGTCTCGCAGTTTCGCGCCACTCACTCCTGGAACTTCTCGCTGTCGCAGCTCTTGTTGTGGGCCGGCGCGGCCACGCAGGCGCTGTGGGTAGTGCTGATCGCGCGCATGGTGCTGGGCTCGGCGCGCGCCGGCGGCGGACTGGCCTGGAACCTGGGGCACAACGACTTCGCCCCACCCGAGCGCGTGGGCCTGTACATGGGCGTGCACGTGACTCTCACGGGCATGCGCGGCGCGATCGCGCCGTTCTTCGGCATGGCGCTCTATCTCGGCTGGGCTGCGCACCGCTTGCCGGTTCTCGGAGTCACCTTGCCGGCCTGGGGCGGCCTCGGCGACGGGCTGATGCCGCTGGCCGCGGCCATGTCCGGTGTCTCGGCGCTCGGCTTCCGCAGCCTGCAAAAACGGATCTCCGCCCTTCAGCAGGCGCGCACCAGGTCCGATGCAGCCTAGCGTGGGGCTGGCATGAATCCGCACGAGCAGCTCGAGATCCTGAGACGCGCCGACGGCACGCAGGGCCTGCGCAGGATCCTCGAGCGCATCGTGCGCCCCGGCATGCGCGTGCTCGACGCCGGCTGCGGCCCCGGTGTGGCGGCGCTCTGGGCGGCGCGCGCCGGCGCGAACGTGGTGGCGGTCGACCTGGGCCAGACCCAGCTCGCGCGGCGGCTCGCGGAAGCGAACCGCGTGGCCGACCACGTGCGCTGGGTGCGCGGCGAGCTCGGCCGGCTGCAGCGCGACGACCTGGGTGCCCCGTTCGATCTCGTGATCGCCCCGCGCTGCGACGGCGATCCGCGCCGCGACGAGCCGACCCTGCGCCTCACCGCGCAGCTCCTCGACCGCTTCCTGGCGCCCGGCGGGCGCGTGATTCCCGACAAGGTCGTGACCCGCGCGACCGCGCTCGACTGGGCCGAGCACGACCTGCCGAGCCGTTTGCGCCAGCAGCGCGCCGAGATCGAGGGCCTGCGCGGCCGCTACGGCCTGGTGTTCGATCCGCTGCTCGAGGACCTGGCGCGTCACCCCGACTCGGGCTGGATCCCGCGCCGCGGCCGCGACGGCCGGCTCGAGCGCAACCAGGCGCGGCTGCTCGGGCGAGCCAGCGAGTTCTACAAGCTCGAAGTGACTCGTGCGTTCGAGCCGCTGCCCAAGTCGGTGACGCTGCAGATCGCCTCGCCCGGCACGCTCACCGCGGTGCTGTTCTCGCAGTCACTCGGCTTCGGCGACGACGTCTGGAGCGACCAGGAGTCGCTCGGCTGGGTGGCGGAGCCGATGAACGTCGAGCCGGGCGAGCGCGTCGCGCTCTCGCTCGACGAGGGCTGGCGCGAGACCAACGCGCTGGGCCTGGCGCTGCACGAGCACCGGCCCTCTCCGAGCTAGGTCGCCTCGCCGGCGCGCGGCTCGGGCTCGACCAGCACCACTTCGAGCGCGCGCAGCCGCTCGACCTCGGCGCGCAGGTTGCGCAGCTCGTCCTTCTTCAGCTCGAGCTCGCCGCGCAGCACGATGTAGGTCTTGTCGAGCGTCTCCCAGCGGCCCTTGTACTTGGCGGCGTCGCGCTGCGCCCCGTCGAGCTGGGCCGCGAGCTGCTCGCGCCGGGCGTCCGCCGACTCGGCGCGGCTGCGCAGCGCGTCGAGCTGGCTCGCGTCGGCGAGCGGAGTCACTGCGGCGAGCTTCTGAGTGGCACGCGCGAGCTCGGCGCTGACCCGCGCCTGCTCGGCGCCCACGCGCTCGAGCTCGCCGTGGAGCCGCACGATCTCGTCGCGCGCGGCGCGGCTGTCGGCGCGCTCGGCCGCGAGGTCGGTCTCGAGCCCGCGAATTCGCGCCGGCGCGCTCTTCTCTTCTTCGCGCTCGTCGCCGGCGCGGCGCTTCAGCTTGTCGAACTTCTTGCGCAGCTCCGAGATCTCCTCGCCGCGCGCGCGCAGCTCGGCCGCGCGCTGCTCGAGCCGCTTCTCGGTGGTCTCCAGGTCGGCGCTCTTCTCCGCCAGCGCGCCCTGCGCGTCCAAGCGGGCCGCCTCGGCGCTGCGCAGCCGCACGAACGCCACGCCCGCGGCCGCGAGCGCGGCCGCGAACAGGAGCCAGCCGAGCAGCGCGGCGCTCATGTCGCCCGCGCGACGTGCTTCTGGATCGCGTCGATCACGGTCGGCCACACGCCTCGCGGCAGCGAGTGACCCATGCCGTCGATCAACAAGAGCTCGCTGCCCGGGACCGCCTCGTGCGTGTCGAGGCCGCCCTCGACGGGCACCAGCGGATCTTCCAGGCCGTGCACCACGAGCGTCGGCAGGCGCACGGCCTCGAGCGCCTCGCGCCGGCTGCCCGAGGCCATGATCGCGGCGATCTGGCGCGCGAAGCCCTGCGGGTAGAAGGCGCGGTCGTAGCCACGCTCCGCCTGGCGCCGGACGCGCTCCTCGTCGAACGGGAAGCCGTTCCCGGCCATGATCCGCTGGGTGGCGAGCGAGTGCTCGATGTAGGCGGCGCGCTCGGTCGGCGCCGCCAGGTTGAGCCGCGCCATCGCCTCGGGCTTGGCCGGCGGCAGGGCCGGATTTCCCGTCGACGACATGATCGAGGTGAGCGACCGCACGCGGCGCGGCTGCTCGATCGCGAGCGTTTGAGCGATCATGCCGCCCATCGACGCGCCCACCACGTGGGCGCTCGGAATCTCGAGGTGATCGAGCAGACCGGCCGTGTCCGCGGCCATGTCGGACAGCGTGTATGGCGCGCCCAGCGGCTCGCCCTTCAGGCGGCGCGCGAACAGCTCCGCGACCGGCGGCGCGGCCACGCCGTCGAAGTGAGTCGACAGGCCGACGTCGCGGTTGTCGAAGCGCACCACGAAGTGACCGCGGCGCGCCAGCCCGAGCACGAACTCGTCGTCCCAGACGATCAGCTGGGCGCCCAGGCCCATGACCAGGACGACCGGCGGGTCGGCCGGGTTGCCCGTGACTTCGTACTCGAGCTCGATGCCGTTCGTGCGGGCGCGCGCCATCGGCGCATGATACTGGAACCCGCCGGAACGGGGTTAGAACGCGCTAGTTCGAGACCTCGAGCGCGAGATCGAGCCGCGACAGCCAGGCGGCATTCGCCTGCTGGCGATCGCGGAGCTCTTGCTCCGCGCGCAACGCGCTGTCGTGGAAGCCCAGGTCGTCGAGTAGTGCGAGCTGGCGCGCCGCCAGGTCGGGCGAAACGCCCGGCGCGAGCGCCGCCTGGCGCGCGTGGGCGGCCTTCACGAGCCGCGCGCGCAGGCCGCGCGACAACGGCAGCTCGAGCGTGGCTGCGGGCCGCGGCCCGTCGCCCTGAACCTCGACGTGGAGCACCTGCGGCGGCTGCTGCGGCACGCCGCGCAGGAGCTCGAGCAGCTCGACCCGGACGCGTCCCGAGGCGTCACAAGTCATGGTCTGGCTCGGCCCCTCGGCCAGCGAGAGCACGACCGGCGTGCCGGCGAGCGGTCGGAGCTGGCGCGATTCGGCCTCGTCGATGTCGCGGCTGCGCCGCGAGACCTCGCGGCCGACCACGCGGTCCTCGTCCTCGACGTTCAGCGCGGGATTCAAGGCGGCGAAGCCGTAGTCGATGCCCTCGCCGATCCAGCTCTCGGGAACCATGCCCAGGAAGAAGAACTTGTTCGAGGCGCGCACGCCCACGAAGAACGGCACCGTGACCAGGCCCGTCGGCACCTCCCACAGCTCGTTCCGGGCGCGCCAGGGCGTCTCCTCGTCGAGGTGCACCACCGTCTCGCGCCGGCGCAGCCGCACCGTCTCGTCGGCGCTCACGGTGAGCGCGGCGGCGGGCTCGGCGATCACGGCCTCACGCGATGCGATGTGAGTCGCCGAGGCGGTGACCACGCGCGACTCGCGCTCGCGCATCTCGTCCGCATAGCGCACGTGGTTCGCGCAGCCGACCGCTGCGGACAGGCTCAGCACGAGGGTACACGTGCGCCGGAGCATTGCGCTCTTTACGACCGCTGCCCCCTATCTACTGAACCCCTCTCGGTCACACGCAGCGCGCGCGCAACGGAGTCGCAACATGGCGGCAGGAAGGCGGCGAGGGCCGGACATGGGCACGGGGTTCGCGGTAAGATCGCTCCCCGCTCATGAAGTCACTCGCGGTCGCACTGGTGGGCGCCGGCAATCGCGGCCGCTACGTGTTCGGGCGCTACGCGCTGCGCCATCCCGAGCGCATGCGCGTCGTGGCGCTGGCCGAGCCGCGCGAGGAGCGCCGGCGCGTGACTGCCGGCGAGCACGGCCTGCCGCCCGAGCGCAGCTTCGAAGACTGGCGCGCGCTGTTCGCGGCGGGGCTCGAGCTCGACGCGGTGATCATCGCGACCGGAGACACCGAGCACGTCGAGCCCGCGCTCGAGGCGTTCGCCCGCGGTCACCACGTGCTGCTCGAGAAGCCGATCGCGCTCGACGCCGCCGACTGTCTGCGCGTGGTCGACGCCGCCGAGCGCGCGGGCCGGATCCTGCAGATCGGTCACGTGCTCCGCTACATGGACTTCTACACGCGCGTGCACCAGATCGCCGCCAGCGGCCGGCTGGGCAAGCTCGAGATGGTCGACCTGCGCGAGCACGTCTCGTACTGGCACATGGCGCACTCCTACGTGCGCGGGAAGTTCCGCAAGCGCGCGCTGGCGGCGCCGTTCCTGATCGCGAAGAGCTGTCACGACCTCGACATCCTGGCCTGGCTGGCCGAGCGGCCGGCCGCGCAGGTGAGCTCCTTCGGGTCACTCGGCACCTACGCAGCGGAGCGCGCGCCCGAGGGCGCGCCGGCGCGCTGCAGCAGCGAGTGTCCGGTGCAGGCGAGCTGCCCCTGGGACGCCGAGCGCTTCTATCTCGCGCCCGAGGAGCGCGTGGCCCGCCACTGGCCGTGGACCGATCTCTCGAGCGATCCCTCGCGCGAGGCGCGCGCCCGGGCGCTCGCCGAGAGTGAGTACGGGCGCTGCGTGTTCCACTGCGACAACGACGTCGTGGACCACCAGACGGTCTCGGTGGCGTTCGAAGACGGCCTGCTCGCCACGCTGGGCGTGCACGGCAACGCCAGCGAGGAACGGCGCACGCTGCGCATCTCGGGCACGCACGGCGAGCTGCGCGGCGTCTTGCAGACCGGGCTGATCGAGATCTCGCGCCACGGCGAGCAGACGGTCGAGACCGTGCGCACCGAGGGCTCGATCGGACACGCGAGCGGCGATCGCAACCTGCTCGACCACTTCTGCGACGCGGTGCGCCGCGGCGCGCGCGACGACGTGCGCGCTTCGGGACGCGTGGCGCTCGAGAGTCACTTGCTGGGCTTCGCCGCCGAGCGCGCCCGGATCGAGGGCCGGGTCGTCGACATGGCCGCGTATCGGGAAGAGGTCACCCGGACGGTGAGTTAGCGGTCGATCGGCCCGCCGTCGCGCCAGAGCGCCTCGAACTCGGCCGTGGGCACGGGCCGGCCGAACAGATAGCCCTGCATGCGCTCGCAGCCGATCTCGACCAGATAGTCGCGCTCGGCGCGCGTCTCCACCCCTTCGGCGATCACGCTGAGCCTCAGCTCCTGCGCGACCGCGAGCACGGCGCGCGTGATCGCGGCGCGCGCGGTGTCCGCGGGGATGTCGCGCACGAAGGCCTGGTCGATCTTCAGCGCGCTGGCCGGGAACTGACCCAGCACGGCGAGGCTCGAGTAGCCCGTGCCGAAGTCGTCGATCGCGACGCCGACGCCGAGCTCGCGCACGCGCCGGATCACGGCCAGCGTCTGCTGCAGGTCCTCGATCAAGGCGTTCTCGGTGATCTCGAGCTCCAAGTGAGTCGGCTCGAGCCCGGTCTCGTCCAGCACCTGGCGGATCTTGTCGGGCAGCTCCGCCGAGCGGAACTGGCGGCGCGACACGTTCACCGAGATCGGGAAGCTGCCGAGGCCGGCGCGCTCCCAGGCCTTCTTCTGCGCACAGGCGGTGCGCAGCACCCACTCGCCGATCGCCTCGATCAGCCCGTTGCTCTCGGCCAGCGGAATGAAGTCAGCGGGGGGAATCAGGCCGCGCTCGGGGTGGATCCAGCGGATCAGCGCCTCGCAGCCCACCAGCTCGCCCTTGGCGACGTCGACCTGCGGCTGGTAGTAGAGCGAGAACTCGTTGCGCTCGAGCGCGTCGCGCAGCATCACCTCGAGCTGCATCCGCTCGAGCGAGCCGCCGCGCATCTCGGCCGAGTAGAACTGGAAGTTGCCCCGCTCGTGCTCCTTCACGCGGTGCAGGGCCACGTCGGCGCTGCGCAGGAGCCCGTCGGGGCTCTCGCCGTCGTCGGGGTAGATGGCGATGCCGATGCTGGGAGTGACGTAGATCTCGCCGCCCGCCACCTCGTGCGGGCGCGTGATCGTCTCGATGATCTTGCCGGCGACGATCGCGGCGTCTTCGCGGCTCGAGAGACTCGTGAGCGTGAGCGCGAAGTCGTCGCCGCCGAAGCGCGCCACGATGTCGCTGCCGCGCACGCACGAGCGCAGCCGCTTGGCCACCGACTGCAGGAGCTGGTCGCCGGTGGCGTGGCCGAGGTTCTCGTTCACGCGGTCGAAGTGATCCAGGTTGATCGTCAGCACCGCGAGCGTGTTTCCGTAGCGGCGCGCGTAGCCCATGGTGCGGCGCGTGAACTCGCGGAAGTAGTGCCGGTTGGCGAGGCCCGTGAGCGCGTCGTGGGTCTCGAGGTAGCGCTTGCGGCGTTCGCTGTTCTCCATCGCCTCGGTGGAGCGGCGCAGCGCGTCGATCGTGGTGCGGAACGCCTGCTGGCCCTGCTCGGCCTGGCGCGCGAGCTGAACCTGGGCCTCGCGCTCGTGCTTGGCGCGCGACAGCGAGAGCACGCGGCTGGCGACGATGCGCGGGTGCACGGGCAGGACCAGCGCGTCGTCGGCGCCCAGCTCGAGACAGCGCGCCAGCTCGTCCTGTTCGAGAGCGCCGGCAGTCACCAGCAGCGGTACGCCGTCGAGCGTGGGCTCGGCGCGCAGCGCGGCGCAGCGCGCGGCTCCGTGACCCGAGCTCGCCGCCAGACACAGCACCACGAGCGACGGCTCGAACTCGACCGCGACGCCCGCCGCGGCCTCTGACCAGCGAATCACCCGCAGCTCGGCCTCACTCTGCGCGAGGCTCTCCTCGAAGCTGTGCGCGCTGCCGCTCGGGTCGTCGATGATCAGGACTCGCGCCATGGACCTCTGCCGTGCGCAGGTCACCGCCTCGACCCCGCACCCCTCGCAGAAATTTCGGCACGGCGCGGACTTGGATGAAGTGGCGCGAGTGTCGCTAGAAGTGGAGCACGGCTTCGACCGAGAGCCCCTCGAGCGCTTTGCGCCCGTTCAGGAACCCGAGCTCGACCAGGAAGCTCGTGCCCACGACCTCGCCGCCGAGCGCGCGAATCAGGCGGGCGGTGGCGGCGGCGGTGCCGCCGGTGGCGATCACGTCGTCGACGAGCAAGACACGCTGACCCGGCAGGACGGCGTCACTGTGCATCTCGATCTCGGCGCTGCCGTACTCGAGCTGATAGCTCTCGCGGCGTGTGTCCCAGGGCAGCTTTCCGAGCTTCCGGGCCAGCGCGAAGCCGGTGCCGAGCGCCAGCGCCACGGGCACGCCGAAGATGAAGCCGCGCGACTCGATCCCCACCACGCGGTCGATGCGCTCCCGTGCGAACGGCGCCGCCATGCGCCGGCACGCGATCCGCAGCGACTCGGGGTCCTGCAACAGCGGCGAGATGTCCTTGAACAGGATCCCGGGCTTCGGGAAGTCGGGCACGTCGCGGATGTGCTCGGCCAGGCGGACGAGCTCGGGGTCTGTCATCGCAGGAACTCCAGCGGATCGCGGGGCGTGTTGTTGGTGCGAATCTCGAAGTGCAGGTGCGGCGTGGTGGCGTTGCCCGTCTCGCCGACCAGGGCGATCTCATCGCCCCGCTCGACGAACTGACCGACCTCGACCAGGAGCCTCGAGTTGTGAGCATACACAGAATAGAGTCGGCCCGCGTGCTTGATCACGATCATCTTGCCGTAGCCCGCGAGCGTGGCGTCGGCGTGAATCACTCGACCCGCCTCGGCCGCGCGGACCGGCGTGCCCTGGGCTGCGCGGATGTCGATGCCCTCGTGGTGCTCGCCGTGGCGGAAGCCGAACGGGCTCATGATCTCGCCCTGCACCGGCCACGCGAACTGCGGCGCGCCGCCCGAGTGACCGCGCGGGTCGCGCGCGGCGTAGGTGCGCGCGTCGTTGCGGCGGCTGGCGTCGACGGGAGCCGTGGTCGGGATCAAGAGCCGCGCGCCGGTCGGCACGCTGCGTTCGTCCGCGATCTGGTTCGCGGCCATGATCGCGGGCACGGTCGTGCCGTAGCGCTTCGAGATGCGCCACAGCGTCTCGCCCGGGCCCACCGTGTGCGGGACCATCGTGCGCTGCTCGCTGGGGGTGGGCTGCGGCACGGTCGTGGGCGGCAGCTCGCGGCGCTCGCGCGGGCGCTCGGTGGGAGGCTCCGGTCCGGGCGAGCTGCAGGCCGCAGCCCAGAGAAGCAACAGGCCCGCCAGCGCGAGCCGGAGCCCGGTCAATCAGAAGCCTGTTGGCGCCGCTGGCGCCAGACGTAGACCGCAACCAGAACCACGATCCCCCCGATCAGCCACAAGGTCGCCTTGTGCAGCATCGGGCGCCAGAGGTCCTCGTTCTGGCCCGCCCAATAGCCCACGCCCACCAGCACCGTGCTCCACATCGCCGCGCCGAGCGTCGTGTAGAGCGCAAAGCGCGGGTAGTTCATGCGCGCCACGCCGGCGGGGATCGAGATCAGGTGCCGGATGCCGGGAATCAGCCGCCCGATGAAGGTGGTGATCTCGCCGTGCTGGGCGAAGTAGCGGTCGGCCGCGTCGAGCTTGTCGGGAGTCACGAGCACGTAGTGGCCGATCCGCTCCATGATCGGCCGGCCGAGCTGCATCGACACGAAATAGTTGATCGTGGCGCCGACCAGGCTTCCGATCGCGCCGCAGGCGATCGCCATGAACGGGTCCATCCTGCCCTGTGACGCGAGGAACCCGGCGGGGATCAGCGCCGCTTCGCTCGGGAACGGCAGGATCGTGGACTCCACCGCCATCATGATCACGATCCCCGGGTAGCCCCAGGCGTGGACCGTCTCGATGATCCACTCGAAAACGCGCTCGAGCACCCGCACCTCCCCCAGGAACTGCCCCGGACCGACGCTATACTGCCGCCGCGTCGGGGCGTAGCGCAGCTTGGTAGCGCGTCTGCATGGGGTGCAGAAGGTCCCCGGTTCAAATCCGGGCGCCCCGACCAGTCAGCCGGCCTCGAAGTACGACCGCATGAACCGGACGTAGTCGGCGTCCGGGAGCTCCTGCCAGGCGCGCACGAAGCCGCCGGAGTCGTCGCCCGCGAGATAGCGCAGGCGGTCGCTGCCGTCGGTCGCGGCTTCGAAGACGACCTGGGCGACGTCGTCCGCTGATTGCGCGGGGCTGCGAGTGGCTCGGCCCATGACGCGCGCGGTCTTCTTCTCGAAGTGCTCGTAGTCGCGCAGCGCCGGATCCGCGGCACGGCTCGCGGCGGTGCGGGCCGCGAAGTGACTCGCGCTGACGCCGCCGTGGGGCTCGACCAGCTTCACGGTGATGCCCTGCGCTGCGAGCTCGTAGGCGAGCGACTCGGAGAAGCCTTCGAGCGCGAACTTGCTCGCGCAGTAGATCGAGCTGAGTGGCAGGGCGAACAGACCGGCGCCCGAGCTCAGGTTCACGATCACGCCGTTCCGGTTCGAACGAAGATGTGGGAGCAGCGCGCGAGTCACGTCCATGACTCCGAAGACGTTCACGTCGAATTGTTCCTGGATCTTCTCGCGCGGGATCGCCTCGAACAGGCCGTACTGGGTGAAGGCCGCGTTGTTCACCAGGACGTCGATTCTCTTGACGCGGCGCAGCGCCTGCTCGATCGCGCTCTCGATGCTGACCGGGTCCTGGACGTCGAGCCGGATCACGATGACGTTCTCGAGCTTCGCGAGCTCCTTCGCGCACTCGGGCTTCCGCATCGAGGCGACGACCGTCCAGCCCTCCGCCGCGAACCGCCGGCTCGTAGCGAGGCCGATCCCGGACGACGCGCCCGTGACGAGGACGGTCTTCAAGTCACTCCCTCACACGATGAGTGGCAGCTCACCGGAATCGGTGACGCAAGTCCCTTACACGATTCCGTGTCGGGGACCGGTCGAGGCCGGCCGGGTGGACTCGCCGAGCTAGCGCAGGCCGCGGCGCGTGCCGAGCGCGGCGAACGCCAGGGCGCAGAGCGCGACCGTCGCCGGCTCCGGCAGCGAAGCCGCGTCGATCGAGCCCTCGATGTAGACCGAGGCCTGCTCCGCCGTGCGGAAGTAGATCGACCAGGTCGAGCCGTCGAGGTTGTGGATCGGCACGGGCTGGGTGAGGAGTGTCGAAGTCAGGAGCGTGGGCGGATGCGCGGGGTCGTCGGAGAAGTCGGCGGCGAGCGTGCCGATCACGTATTCGGGAGTGATCCCAGCGGGGAGCGCGGCTCCGTTCAGCCCGAAGGCGCCGAACTCCCAGGAATCCGAGACTCCACCGCCGTTCGGCTCGTCGTTCCGGATGTCGATCGGATTGTCTCCGCCGCTGCCGCTGAAGGAGCTGCTCGCGCTGAAGCCCAGGGTTGCCACGTCGGCCTCGGTTGCGGCGTAGTAGATGACGCGGTTCGGATTCACCGGGGTGCCCGCGGCAGAGTCGTCGAAGCTGAAGTGGATCGTGACTTGCTGGCCGTAGCTGAAGTCCGGCATCAGCTCGGGTGAGATGAACGAGATCGAGCCCGTCGCGGTCACGTCGACGATGCCGGCGGCGGCAGGCCGAACGGGTGCGAGCGCTAGCAGCGCCGCGGCGAAGACAAGCAAGTAGGTGCTCGACCTCACCTAGAAATCATACCGCCGAGCGTCGGACGAAAGTCAACGACTCTCGTCAGGATGAGAGTCGACTCATCCTGAGTGCGCCAGCAGGAGTCTCCCCGCGAGCACCGCGCTGATCGTGAGTCCGATGCCGATCACGAGCCGGCGCACGACCGTCTGACCGAGTCTCATGGCGAGCCCCGCGCCCGCAAAGCCGCCCAGAACCCCGCCGACCATCATCATCAGTCCCACGGGCCAGTTCACGCGGCCGGCGAGCGCGAAGGTGATCGCCGCCACCCCATTGATGCACACCGCCGCCAGATTCTTCAGCCCGTTCATGCGGTGGATGTCGGTGAGTCCCAGGAGCGCGAGTGACGCCAGCATGAGGATGCCGATGCCGGCGCCGAAGAAGCCGCCGTAGAGCGCGACCACGAGCTGGAAGCCCGCGACCGCGGCCAGGTGTTTCCCGCCGCGGCGGTTCTCGTTCGGCTCACCGGCCACGCGCCGTGACCAGCGCCGGATCGGATCCTGCGCCATGAACAGCACCGTCGCGCCCAGCACGAGCAGCGGCGCGAGATTCGAGAAGGCCTTGTCGCCGACGTGATCGGCAGTGAGTGCGCCAATCACTCCGCCCACCAGGCTGGGCAGAGCCATTGCGGCCAGCAGCCGCCGTTCGCCCTGGATCTGGTCGCGATAGCCCCAGAAGGCACTCATCGAGCCCGGGACCAGCGCCACGGTGCTGGTGGCATTGGCAGTCACTGCGGGCAGGCCTGCGGCCAGCAGTGACGGGAAGGTGAGCAAAGTCCCGCCGCCGGCGATCGAGTTCACCACGCCCGCGCAGAAGGCCGCGGCGAACAACACGAGATTCATCAACACGGGCCGGGGTTTTGCCACAGGGACGCGCGGACTGCAAAGCGGCTAAGCTCGGCCCTCGAGAAATACCCCCACGGAGGACCCCATGATCGGTTACACCACCCTCGGCACGAACGACATCCAGAAGGCGGCGAAGTTCTACGACGCCCTGCTCGGTGAGTTCGGCGCCAAGCGCGCGATGGAGTCGGATCGACTGATTCTCTGGGCCAGCGCCCCGAACCAGCCGATGCTGTCGGTGATCAAGCCCTACGACGGCAAGCCTGCCACGGTGGGCAACGGCGTGATGGTCGCGCTGCAGGCCAAGAACAAGGCGCAGGTCGACGCCATCTACAAGAAGGCGATCCAGCTCGGCGGGAAGGACGAAGGCGCGCCCGGCGACCGCGGCAACGGCTTCTACGCCGGCTACTTCCGCGATCTCGACGGAAACAAGTTGAACGCCTTCTTCATGGGCTGAGTCTGATCCGGGCGCACTCAGCGAGGGCGCTCGGAGCGCTTCTCGTCGCGCTCGCGGTCGCCTGGACCGCGGGCGCGACCACGCCCGCGGAGTCTCTCCAGGCCGTGCTCGCCGATCCGCAATACGTCGAGATCGGCACGCTCCCGGGCATCTCGCTCGACCTGCGCTACGCGAGCGAGAACAACTTCCTGCACACGAACGTGTACGGGCCGTTCGACCGGGCGTTCCTGCGCAAGCCGGCGGCCGACAAGCTCTCGGCCGCGCTCGAGACACTCGCGCGCGAGCATCGCGGCTGGAAGATCCGCGTTTACGACGCGCTGCGACCGCGCAGCGTGCAGAGACTCTTCTGGGCGCGTGTGGTCGGCACGCCGCAGCAGCCCTACGTGGCGGACCCCGAGAAGGGATCGCTCCACAACTACGGCTTCGCGCTCGACTGCACGCTGCAGGACGATTCGGGCAAGGAGCTCGACATGGGCACGGGCTTCGACGACTTCTCCGAGCGTGCCGAGCCGGAGCGCGAAGCGGCGCTCTTGAAGTCGGGCCAGCTCACGGCGGTGCAGGTCGCGAACCGCAAGCTGCTGCGACGGATCATGACTGGCGCGGGCTTCGCGCAGCGTCCCAACGAGTGGTGGCACTACGACGCTCTGCCGCTCGAGCAGGCGCGCGCCGATCACCAGATCCTAGACTGACTCGAAATCGGCCGGCGGCTCGGCGCGCAGGTCTAGCTCGCGGCCGCGCTTGGTGACGCGCGCGCGCAGCGTGTAGGCGTGGAGCTGCACCCGCGAGGCGCTGGTGGCCGCGCCTTCGCGGTACGGCGGACCGTAGAGATCGTCGCCGCAGATCGGCGTGCCGCCGTGGCGGAGATGCACGCGCAGCTGGTGGGTACGGCCGGTCTTGGGCAGACACTCGACCAGCGCTCTCTCCCCTACCCGCTTCAGCACGCGGAAGTGCGTCTCGCTCGGCCGTGTGTCGCCCGAAGCACGGTCCCGCAGCTCGAAGCGGAAGCGCGGCGGCGTGCGCGCGGGGCCGATTGGGCCGGTCACCGTCCACTCATCCGCGCGAGGAGCGGGAGACACGAGCGCGAGATAGCTGCGGCGGACGCGCTGCTCCTGGAGCGCGCGGCCCAGGAACCCGGCGTGCTCGCCGTCGCGCGCGAACAACACCACGCCGCTGGTCTGGCGGTCGAGCCGGTGCGCCGCGCGCAGCTCGGGACAGCCCAGCCGCTCGCGCAGCGCGACCTCGAGCGAGAGGCGCTGACTCGCGCGGGTGCCCTGCACGGGCAGCCAGGCCGGCTTGTTCGCGGCCACGATGCCGTCGGCGTCGTACAGCACTGCGTCGTCCGGCAGCGGCACCGGCTCGGGCTCGTAGGCCAGGGCATACACTGCAACGTGTACCCCCTCGCGCACTTCGCCCGGCGGCTGCGCCAACTCGACCGGATGCGCGTCGAGCCAGATTCCGCCGTGGGCGAGCAGGCGTGCGAGGCCGGGCGCATCGAGGCCCGCGCGTTCGCCGACCTCGACCACGAACGCGTCCCACGCCGTGGTCGCCGGCGCGAGCCAGCGCGTGGCGCGCACGGGCGGATCGAAGCGGCGCGCGGCCGGTGAGCCGACCGGCCGGAAGCGGTGCGCGTATTCGTCGGCATCCGACACCGCGCGAGGCTATCAGATAAGATCGAAGCCGATGGGAAGCCTCGACGGACGCGTGGCAATCGTGACTGGGGGTGCGAGCGGCATCGGCGCGCGCACCGTGCGCCTGTTTGCCGAGCAGGGTGCGCGCGTGGTGATCGGCGACATGCAGGAAGAAGCGGGCCGCGCGGTGGCGGCCGAGCTCGGCAAGAGCGGAGTCTTCCAGCGCACCGAAGTGAGTCGTGAGGACGACGTGCGCGCGCTGGTCGGCCGCGCCGAGAAGGAGTGGGGCCGGCTCGACTGCATCTTCAACAACGCCGGCTTCGGCGGCGCGCTCGGACCCGTGGCCGAGACGCCGGTCGAGGAGTTCGACATCACCTTCGCGGTGCTGGTGCGCGGCGTGTTCCTGGGCATGAAGCACGCCGCGCCGCTGCTGGTGAAGCAGGGCGGCACGATCATCAACACCGCGAGCGTCGCGGGCATGGTCGCGGGCTACTCGCCGCACGCCTACGCGGCCGCCAAGGCCGCGGTCATCCAGCTCACCAAGTCTGTGGCGCTCGAACTCGCGCCCCACAACGTGCGCGTGAACTGTATCTGCCCCGGCTTCATCGCCACGCCGCTGGCGCTGAACACGGTGGGCCGGCAGGCCACCGCCAGGGACTTGGAGCGCGCGCAGGCCACCATGACCGGCGCCCAGCCGATCCAGCGCCCCGGTGACCCGGACGACATCGCGCAGATGGCGCTCTTCCTGGCCAGCGATCACTCGACCTTCGTGACCGGCCAGGCCATGGTGGTCGACGGCGGCTTCGTCTCCGGCCGGCCCTGGTCCGAGCAGCCCGACATGTTCAAGACCTACCGGCCCTTCAAGATCTACCGGCCGAGCTAGCGGGCGACGGGCTCTCCGCGGGACAGCACCGGATACTGCCGCTCGGGCGCGATGCACGGCTCGCGAGTCAGCTCGCCGTTCGCGCCGCGGCGCAGCGCGACTGCGCCCTCGGGCGCGAACTGCACGATGTAGGCGCGGCGCTCGTCGTCGGTCAGGTTCGGGCCGGTCGCGTGCGGAGTGAGTGACGAGAAGACCACGATCCCACCCGCGCGCACCGGCGCGGCCACGACCTCGGCCGGCGCCTCGTCGAAGCAGATGAAGCCGAGGTCGCTGGCCTCGTGCGCGAGCGTGCCGCCGCGGTGCAGGCCCGGCACGACGCGCGGGCAGCCGTTGTCGAGGGTGGCGTCGGTGAGCGCCACCCAGCACGTGAGATAGGCCTGTGGCTCGACGAACGTGTAGCCGTTGTCCTGGTGCCACGGGAACGGCGCCCGCGTGCCCGGCTTCTTGTACACGGCCTGGTCCCAGTAGAGCCGCACGTCGGGGCCGACCAGGTCGTGCACAAGATCGCAGAACACCGGGTGACGGCAGAAGTCGCGCAGGAACGCCGAGCGCGCCACCAGGTGCGTCGTGAAGGTGATCTCGTCGGCGCGCGCGATCGCGAAGCGGCCGCCGGGCTGGCTGCGCAGGAACGCCTGTGACTTGGCCTCGAACGGCGCGATCTCCTCGGTCACGCGCGCCACGGTCGCGGCGTCGAACGCGTCCTCGAGCACGAAGAAGCCGCGCTCGTCCCAGCTCTGCGCCTGCGCGGCGCTGATGCGGCGGAACGGCCCGCGCGGCGGCTGCCAGTCGAAGCCGTGAGACCAGGGGTGCGGCGTCGGCTTCACTTTGGCGGCCAGCCCGGCCAGCCGCGCAGGCGCGGCTCGGGCAGCGGCGGCTGCGGGGGCAAGTCACCCGGCGCGCGCGGCCAGGCGATCGGAGTCACGTCGCTCGCGACCGGAGCGCCCAGCGCGATGCCCGGCCGGTCGACGCTCGGGTGCTTGAACTTGTCATGGGTCTTCCGGGTCGAGCCGTCGGCGAAGTAGATGATCGTGTGCACGCGCCGCGTGCGCGCGCTCTGGTTCGCGCCGGCCACGTGGATCGTGAGTCCGTGGTGGTAGACCACGTCGCCAGGACTCACCGGCACCCACTCGGGCGGCACGCCGCGCGCCTCTTCTCCATGCTCGAGGTCGAAGCCGGTCGAGGTGAAGATGTTCGAGAACTTCTTGACGTTCCAGAGGTGCGAGCCGGGCACGTAGCCCATGCAGCCGTTCGTGCGGTCGGCGCCTTCGAACGCGATCCAGGCGGTGATGGTGTTGGCCTCGGCCAGCGGCCAGTACGGCTGGTCGTGGTGCGCGTCGGTGCCGCGCCCGCCCGGCTCCTTGTACAGCGCCTGGTCGTGCCACAGCCGCAGCGCCGGCTGGTCGAGCAGCTCGGCCGCCGCCTGCGCGAGCCGCGGGTGGAACGACAGCGCGCGCACCTCGGGATGGTCCTCCCACAGGTTGATCACCTGGTGGAACGACTGCTCGTAGAGCGTGCGCTCGGCGAGCGGCCGCGGGTCGTGCGCGGTGCGTTCCGCCACTCCCCGGTCGACGGCGCGCCCGTAGCGCTCGATCTCGTCGGGCTCGAGCAGGCCGCGCAGGCAGACGAAGCCGCGCTCCTGGAACCCCTTGCGCTGCTCGGCGCTCGTGATCGGCACGACTCAGTATAAACTGCCGGCGATGGCGAAGAAGAAAGCGGCGAAGCGCGCGGCCAGGAAGCCGGCGCGGGCGAAGGCGACTCGGAAATCGGCGGCGAGCGGCGACAAGGCCCCGCTCGATCCGATCCAGGCGGCGCTCGCGCGCCGCCGCCAGGCGCTGATCGCGCGCTAGCGACTCACAGCGCGGTGGCGAGCCTGCGCAGCTCGACCAGCTCTTCGCGCACGCGCAAAAGGCCCGTGCGCGGCGGCGGAGTCTCGGCGCGGCGTGACTCGCGCTGCAGCTCGAGCATGCGCTTGCGGGCGCCCTCGATCGTGAAGCGCTCGGCGTAGAGCAGATGCTTGATCGTGAGGATCGTCTCGAGGTCGCGGCGCCGGTACATGCGCTGCTTCGAGCGCGACTTCGGCGGCGCCATCGCCTTGAACTCGGTCTCCCAGAAGCGGAGCACGTAGGGCTCGACGCCGATCAGCTTCGCGACTTCGCCGATCCGGAAGTAGGTCCGGTCGGGAATCTTGGCCATCTCGGCCTGGACGGCTTCGATCATCTCTAACCCCCCTGAGACAAATCAGCCGGGCGAGACTCTACTCGTCATCTTCCTCGTCGTCATCGTCGTCGTCCGAGCCCTCGATCTCCTGGCCCTCGTTGAGCGCGTTCTTCAGCACCAGGCTCGGCTTGAACGTGAGCACGCGCCGGGCTTCGAGCTGGATCTCCTCGCCGGTCTGCGGATTCCGTCCCTTGCGGGCGTTCTTCTCGCGCACGATGAAGTTCCCGAAGCCGGAGAACTTCACCTTCTCTCCCCCGACGAGCGCATCCTTGATCACGTCGAAGACCGTCTCCACGAGCTCGGCCGACTCCTTCTTCGAGAAGCCGACGCGCTCGTAGATGGTCTCGACGATGTCCGCTTTGGTCATCTCTGCCCCTCCTCGTGATCCGGGATCCCGGGAATCAGCGCAGCTCCGCCCCGAAGCGCGGGCCCAGCATGGCCACGATGCGCTCGGTCGTCTTCCCCACCTCGATGTCCTGGAGCGTACGGTCCCCGCGCTGAAACACCAACCGGAAAGCGACGCTCACCTTGCCGGCGGGGACGCCCTTGCCTTCGTATCGGTCGAAAATCTCTGCAGACGCGAGAATCGAGCCCGCCGTCTTGCGGATCGCTTCCAGCACCTCGCCCGCCGGCCGGCTCTGGTCGAGCAGCACCGCCAGGTCGCGGCGCACGGCCGGGTACGGCGACGGATCGCGGTACTGGGGTGACTCCGGCGCCAGGCGCAGACAGGCGTCCAGGTCGAGCTCGAGCACGGCGCAGGCGACGGGAATGTCGTAGGCCTTGGCCACGTCGGGATGGAGCTCGCCCACCCGACACAGCACGGTGTCGCCCCGGCGCAGCTCGCCGCTGGCGCCTGGGTGGAGCCAGGGGACGGCAGCGCCGGCGTGGAAGACGACCGGCTGGTCCAGCTCGGCCAGCACCGCCTCGGCGATGCCTTTGGCCGCGAAGAACGGCGGCTGCGCCGCTTGCGACTCCCAGAGACTCGCGTGAGCCCCCGGGATCACCAGCGCGGCTGCGCGCGCCGGCTCTTCGGGAAGCGCGCCCGGCCGGGCCAGGAACACGCGGCCCACCTCGAAGATGCGCACCCGCTCGACCTGGCGCGCCAGGTTGCGAGCGGCCGCGTGCAGAAGTCCCGGCAGCAGGGTGGTGACGAGCTCCGTGCCCTGGCCCGGCATCGGGTTCTCGATCCGCACCACGCGCCGCAGCGGGTCGTCCGGCGGGACGCGCAGCGTGTCGAGGTCGCTCGGGACGAGGCCGGGGAACTGACGCAGCTCGACCAGGCCCGCGCGGGCCAGCGCTTCGCGCGCGCGGTCGACGAAGGCGTACTGCGCCGGCTGAGTCACGGGTGAGATCACGGCCGCCGGCAGCGTGGCCGGGATCTTGTCGTAGCCGTGGATGCGCGCGACCTCCTCGCACAGGTCGGCCGGGATCGAGAGGTCGTTGCGCCAGCTGGGCACGGCGCAGGCGAGCTTGCCGCCAGGCCCGGGCTTCGCAGCGACGCCCACGCGCGCGAGCAGCGCAGTCACTTCGCCGGCGCCGAGCTTCGTGCCGAGCAAGCGATTCGGGTGCTCGGGGTCGAGCGCGATCTCGTCGGTGTGTGGCAGCGGCGTGCCGAGCGCCTCGACCCGGCCGCGCGAGACCGTCCCGCCGGCGAGCTCGGCCACCAGCAGCGCGCAGCGATCGGCCGCGCGCGCCACGCCGTCGCGGTCGACGCCGCGCTCGAAGCGGTACGAGGCCTCGCTGCGCAGCTGCAGCCGGCGCGAGCTGCGCCGCACCGACACCGGGTCGAACTGCGCGCTCTCGATCAGGAGGTCGGTCGTGCCCTCGCGCACCTCGGTCTCGGCGCCGCCGATGACTCCCGCGAGCGCGATCGCGCGCTCGGCGTCGGCGATCACGAGGTCGCTGGCGGCGAGCGAGCGCGTCTCGCCGTCGAGTGACTCGAGCTTCTCGCCCGCGCTCGCGCGGCGCACGCGCACCTGCCCGCCGCGCAAGGTCGCCAGGTCGAAGGCGTGCAGCGGCTGGCCGAGCTCGAGCAGCACCAGGTTCGTGGCGTCGACCACGTTGTTGATCGAGCGCATGCCCGCGGCTTCGAGGCGCTGCTTCAGCCAGTCCGGCGACGGCCGGACGCGCACGCCGCGCACCACCCGGCCCAGGTATCTCGCGCAGCCGTCCGGCGCGTCGATGGTGATGCGCACGTCGTCAGCCGCGGGCCGTGCGCCCTCGGCGGGAGCGGCCTTGGGCATGCGGATCTCGCCGCCGAACAGCGCCCGCACCTCGCGCGCCATGCCCAGCATCGAGACCCAGTCGCCGCGGTTGGGCGTGATCTCGACGTCGAGGATCGTGTCGCCCGTGGCCAGCACGCTCGGCAGCGGCGCGCCCACGGGAGCAGTCTCTGCCAGCACCAGGATCCCCGCGTGGTCGTCCGACAAACCCAGCTCGCGCGCCGAGCAGATCATGCCCTCGGACGACTCACCGCGGATCTTCGACTTCTTCAGCTTCGTGCCGTCGGGCAAGGTCGTGCCCACGAGCGCGACGGCCACTTTCTGGCCCCCCGCCACGTTGGGCGCCCCGCACACGATCGAGAGCGGCTCGGGCCCGCCCACGTCGACCCGGCAAAGCGACAGCCGGTCGGCGTTCGGGTGCTGCCGGCGCTCGAGCACGTGACCCACGCGGATCTCGGACAGGTCCGGCCCCGAGCGCACGATCTCCTCGATCTCGAGCCCGGCCAGCGTGAGCCGCTCGCACAGCTCCTCTTCGCCGGGCAGGTCGATCCACTCGCCGAGCCAGCCGAGCGGCACCCTCACGACAGTGACTCGAGCGCGCGCACGTCGCCGTCGAACATGCGGTGGATGTTCGGGATGCCGAAGCGCTGCATGGCCGTGCGGTCGATCGTCATGCCGAACGCGAAGCCCTGCCAGCGGCGCGAGTCGATGCCGCAGTTCTCGAGCACGCCGGGGTGGATCATCCCGCAGCCGCCCCACTCGAGCCAGCCGCTGCGCCACGAGAAGTCGAACTCGGCCGAGGGCTCGGTGAACGGGAAGAAGTGCGCGCGGAAGCGCAACTTCACGTCGGCACCCATCAAGTGTCTCGCGAACGCGTATAGCACGCCCTTCATGTCGCCGAACGTGACCCGCTCGTCGACCATGAAGCCCTCGATCTGGTGGAAGAACGGCGAGTGCGTGGTGTCGAAGTCCACGCGGTAGACGCGGCCCGGCGCGATGAAGCGGAAGGGCGGCTGGCGCCCGGTCATGGCGCGAATCTGCACCGGCGAGGTGTGCGTGCGCAGCACGTTCCCGTCCGAGACGAAGAACGTGGCCTGTGAGTCGCGCGACGGGTGGTCGGCGGCGATGCGCAGCGCGTCGAAGTTGTGCCACTCGCTCTCGACTTCGGGCCCGTCCTCGACCGAGAAGCCGAGCCCCGCGAAGAAGCGCGCCATGTCGCGCTCGACGCGAGTCACCGGGTGCGCCGCGCCGCGCGCCGGCACGATGCCCGGCAGCGTGACGTCGAGCGCGTGCTCGCTGAGCACGCGGTCCGAGCTCGCACGCTCGAGCGCGCGCTCGCGCTCGGCGGCCAGCTCCTCGATCTCTTTCGCGGCGCGGTTCAGCGCGTCGCCGGCGGCCTTGCGCTCGGCCTGGGGCAGCTCGCCGATCGCGCGCAGCCGTGAAGACACGGAGCCCTTCCGGCCCAGGTAGCGCGCGCGCACCTCGCGCAGCGCCTGCAGGGACTCGGCGGCGGCGAGCTCCGCGCGCGCGTCGCGGCACAGCGCCTCGAGCTCGTCGCTGCCCCCCGGCACGGCGAGGCTCAGGCGGCCGGCTGCGCCAGCTTGCAGAGCTCCGAGAAGGCCGCGGGCTCCGAGACCGCGAGCTCGGCCAGGATCTTGCGATCCATCTCAACACCCGCCGTCTTCAGCCCGGCCATGAACCGGCTGTACGACAGGCCGTGCTCGCGCGCCGCCGCGTTGATGCGGGTGATCCAGAGCCGGTGGAACTGGCGCTTGCGCTGGCGCCGGTCGCGATAGGCGTAGACCAGGCTCTTCTCGACGGCGAGCCGGGCCGGCCGCACCAGCGCTCCGCGGGCGGCATAGAAGCCCTTGGCGCGCTGCAGGATCTTCTTGTGGCGCTTCCGCTTGGTCACGCCGCGCTTGATACGCATGACTTCCTCTCTCGAGCTGGGAGTGGGGGTTCTACAGGTAAGGCAGCATGCGCTTCAAGCGCGGCTGGTCTGCGTCGTCGGCGACGACCATGCCGGTCACCTTGCGCTTCTGCTTGCGGGTGCGGTTGATCAGGCGGTGGCCCTTCCAGCCCTGCGTGCGCGCGATCTTGCCGCTGCCCGTCTTCTTGAATCGCTTCGCGGCCGCCCGCCGCGTCTTAACTTTCGGCACCGTCGGTCTCCTCGTCGACAAGGTCGACGTTCTCGTCTTCGTCGAGCTCCTCTTCCGGGGGCTCGGGCTCTGCCAGTTCGGGATGGGGCAGCGGCTGTCCCGCGGCGGCCGCCTCGGCATTGGCCTTGGCCTGACGGGCGGCTTCGGACGCGCGCCGCGCCTCGATCTTCTTGATCGCTGCGCGGTCGGGCCCGAACATCATCGACAGCATCCGCCCTTCCATCTGCGCGCGCGATTCCGGCTTGGCGATCTCGGCCAGTCTCTTGGTGACTCGCTCGAGCAGCTCGTGGCCGATCTGCACGTGAGTGATCTCGCGACCGCGGAAAGTGACCGTTGCCTTCACTTTGTCGCCGTCCATCAAGAATCGCTCCGCCGCCTTCATCTTGAAGTCGAGATCGTGTCCGTCGATCTGCGGGCGCAGCTTGATCTCTTTCAGCTGGCTCTGGTGTTGCGAACGCTTCTGGGTCGAGGCCTTCTTCTTCAGCTCGTACTTGTAGCGGCCGTAGTCCATGATCTTGCACACGGGCGGCTGCCCGTTGGGCGAGATCTCGACCAGGTCCAAGCCGATGCGCGCCGCGATGTCGCGCGCTGCGTCCGTCGGCATGACCCCGAGCTGCTGTCCGTCCTCGTTCACGACCCGCACTTCCGGTACGCGGATCGCGCGGTTCACTCGAACCTTGTCCTTCTCGGGCGCTACGTCGCGCCAACGGCGTCTACGAAATCCCACGCGTTCTGATCTCCTCCTGGATGTTCTTCTCGAATTGCTCGAGCGGCATCACTTCCTGCGCCGTGCTCTTGCGACGGCGCACGCTGACGCTGCGCGAGGCTTGCTCGCGCTCGCCCACGACGAGCGCGAAAGGAATCTTCTGAGTCTCCGCCGAACGCACCCGGTAGTTCAAGGTCTCGCTGCGCAGGTCGGCCTCGGCGCGGATGCCGTTCGCCTTCAAGAGCCCGGCCACCTCGCGCGCGTACGCGGCCTGCTTGTCGGACACCGGCAGCACCGACACCTGCTGCGGCGCCAGGAACACCGGGAAGTCGCCGCCGGTGTGCTCGAGGTAGATCGCGATGAAGCGCTCCAGCGACCCCAACACCGCGCGGTGTAGCATGGCCGGCTCGTGCTCGGCGCCGTCGGCGCCGATGTAGTTGAGCCCGAAGCGCGACGGCATCGCGGTGTCGATCTGCAGCGTGCCCAGCTGCCACCAGCGCCCCATCACGTCCTGGAAGTGGCGCTCGATCTTGGGCCCGTAGAACGCGCCCTCGCCCTTCTTGATCCCGCACTTCGCGCCGGTCGCCTCGACCGCGTCGATCAGCATGCGCTCCGCTTTGTCCCAGGTCTCGATGCTGCCGATGAACTTCTCGGGTCGGGTCGAGACGAAGGTCGACACGCCCGAGATGCCGAGGTCGCGGTCGACCTCGTCGCACAGCTCCATGAAGCGGTTGATCTCGGTCTGGATGTCGTCCCAGCTGCAGTAGATGTGGCCGTCGTCCTGCGCCATCGAGCGCACGCGGGTCATGCCGTGCAGCGAGCCGGTGCGCTCGTTCCGGTGCAGGCGCGAGAACTCCGCGAAGCGCAGCGGCAGCTCCCGGTAGCTGCGCTTGCGCGAGCGGAACACGAGACAGTGGCCGGGGCAGTTCATCGGCTTGACGCCGAGCTCTTCGCCCTCTTCCGGGCCGGCGAACAGGAAGAAGTCACCCGCGAAGTTGTCGTAGTGACCCGAGGTCTTGTAGAGCTCGGCCGAGAAGATCTGCGGGCACATGACTTCTTCGTAGCCGTACTTCGGATACAGCCCGCGCATGTACTCGATCAGCGCGTTGTAGAGCGCGAGCCCCTTGGGCAGATAGAACGGCGAGCCCTGGGCCCACTCGTGGAACTGGAACAGCTCGAGCTCGGCGCCAACGCGCCGGTGGTCGCGCTCGCGCGCCGCCTCGATCCGCGCCAGGTGCTCGTCGAGCTGCTTCTGGTCCTTGAAGGCGACGCCGTAGATGCGCTGCAGCATCTTGTTCTTCTCGTCGCCGCGCCAATACGAGCCCGCGAGCTCGGTCAGCTTCCAGGCGCCGATCTGACCGGTGCGCTGCACGTGCGGGCCGCGACACAGGTCGGCGAACTCGCCGTCGCGGAACAGCGTGATGTCCTGGCCTTCGGGGATGTCGCCCAGGCGCGAGACCTTGAGCCGCTCGCCCTGTGACTCGAAGAAGCGCTTGGCGTCCGCGCGCGAGACGACCTCGCGCACGAACGGCCGGTCCTCGGCCACGATCTTGGCCATCTCGGCCTCGATCCGCGGCAGGTCCTCGGGAGTGAGTCGCACGGGGATGTCGAAGTCGTACTGGAACTTCTCACTGTGGTCGCTGCGGCCCACGTCGATCTGGGTCTCGGGCCAGAGCCGCTTCACCGCATCGGCCATCACGTGCTCGGCGGAGTGGCGGATCACCTCGCCGCCTTCGGGGTCGCGGGCGGTGATCACGCGGAAGCGGCCGCCGCTGGTGAGCGGCAGGCGCAGGTCGACGAGCTTGTCCTCGAGCTCTCCCGCGAGCGCGGCCTTGCCCAAGCCGGCGCCGATGCGCTTGGCGACTTCGAGCGCAGTGGTGCCGCTCGGCACGCAGAGACGTGTGCCGTCCGGAAGCTCGAGCTGAACTTCTCCGGCGCTCATGAATCGATGACTCGGCCCTTGCGGGCGCTCTTGGTAGGCACGGGCGGTCTCGAACCGCCGACCCCTACCGTGTCAAGGTAGTGCTCTACCCCTGAGCTACGTGCCTGTAAACCAGCGAGCCAAGTATCAATTCGGGCAGGGGTAGTCAATCAGCGGCTGTTGCCCGGGGCCAGGGTCTCGGGCGAGGCTGGATGCACCTCGACCCGGAGCCGCGCGCGGCCCGCGCCGGCGTCTTCGGGGCTCAATGCGAAGCCCTCGAAGCGGACGCTGGCGAGCTTCTCCTGGAGCGCCCCGGGCCCGAGCGGCGAGATCACCTGGAGCGTGGCGCCGTGCGGGCGCAGCTCGCGGACCTCGGCGCTCTTCGCGCCCAGCTGCTGCAGCAGCACCTGGCGCACCGACATCACCTGCTGGAGGCTCGAGACGGCGTCGAGGCCGAGCTCGACGCCCTTGGAGGTGGAGGCCACCGCCTCCCAGTTGCGCTGCAGCTGGAGCGCCAGGTTCTCGCCGACCTGGGGCTCGACCGCCTCGAGCGCGTGCATGAACGCGGTCTCGCCGTTGGCGTCGTAGCCGGCGCCCTCGAAGCGCGCCACGGCGAGCTCGCTGCCGTCGTCGCTGCGCCGGGCGCGCGCCCGCACCTCGGCCACGCCGCCGGGCGTGTCGCCCGTCGACGGCCGCCAGCTCAGCTCGAGGTCGAGCGCGACGTCGGCGCCGGTGCCGCGCGCCAGCTCGAGCGCGCTCACCGGGTCGGCGCCCGCGCCCGGGCGCAGCGCGGGCTCGACCACCACGAACTGGCGGTCGCCCAGGCTCTTCCGCACCGACTGCTCGAGGTGCGTGGGCGCGCCGGCCGGGTAGCTCGTGAGCGACGAGGCCGGCCGCACCAGGAGCGCGATCGAAGGTCGGTCGCCCAGCTCGTGCAGGAAGCCCTCGTTCACGAGCTCGGTCCGGAGCTGGGTCGCATCGATCCGCGCCGTCATCGGGAGTGAGTACTCCTCGACCGCGCTGTCGAGCGCCGAGTGCCGCTTCTCGAGCGCGCCGTCGATGCGGTAGGTGAGCACGAAGTGCGAGGCGATCGGCGCCAGGGTGGCGCGCATGCGCTCCTGGTCGGCGGCGTACTTTTCGGGGCCGACGATGCCGCGCGCCGCCTCCATGACCGCGGCGACCAGGCCCGCGCGGTAGGCGGCGTCGCGCGGCGCGGCCTCGCCCAGCTCGGCGGCGGACACCACGCCCTGCACCGAGACACTGACCGGCTCGGCGGCCCGGGCCGCGAACGCCAAGCCCAGACACAAGAGCGCACAGCCCGCGCGAGTCACGCCACGCGACATCGCGTCGTCCCGCGGCCGAAGATCGCGTCGAGCTCGCGCACCAGCGCGTCGGACACGCGCACCCGGTGGTGCGGCAGGTCGAACACCGCGGCCGTGCCGCCGGCGAGCGCCAGCTCGAAGCTCACCGGCACGGTGCCCGGCACCAGATCGAGCGCGCGGCGCAGCTCGGCGAGTCTCTCGTTCGAGAGCTCCTCTTCCCGCACGGCCACCACCACCCGGCTCGTGCGCTGATTCCAGGCGTCGGCGAGCACCAGGATCTCATCGGCGTGAAGCTCGGGCCGCTCGGGCTCGCCCGCGACGTTTCCCTTCACCAACACCGGTCCCCCTCCCTGGAGCAAGGCGGAGAACTTGGCGTATGTCTTGGGAAAGAACACGACGTCGAGCGTCCCGCCCAGGTCTTCGAGCGTCGCTCGCGCCATCAGGTCACCCTTCTTCGTATTGGTGACACGCAGACCGTCGAGCATGCCGCCGATCCAGACCTCGCGGCGGCGGCCCGGGTCCTCGGGCACCCGGTCGAGCCGGAAGCTCGTGAACAGCTCGAGCGGGCGGGCGTGCTCGCGCAGCGGGTGACCGGTGACGTAGAAGCCGAGCATCTCCTTCTCGCCCGCGAGCAGCTCGGGATCGGCCCACTCGGGAAGCTCGGGGACTTTCGGCTCTTCGCGCTGGGCCTCCGCGCCGAACAGCGACACCTGGCCGAGCTCGCGGTCGCGCAGGTCGCGCTGCGCGCGCTCGAGCGCCGCGGGCAGTGCCTGCCAGAGCGAGGCGCGCGTGGCCTTGGTGAAGTCGAACGCGCCGCAGCGGATCAGACTCTCGGTCACGCGCCGGTTCACGCGCCGCGCGTCGATGCGGCTCGCGAAGTCGAAGAGACTCGCGAACGGGCCGCCCGCGGCGCGTGTCTCGAGGATGGCGTCGATCGCCCCCTGCCCCACGTTCTTCACGCCGGCGAAGCCGAAGCGGATGCCCTCGGACACGACCGTGAAGTCGCGCTCCGACGAGTTCATCTCGGGCGCGAGCACGGCAATGCCGCGGTCGCGCGCGTGACCGATGTACTTGCCGAGCTTGTCCAGGTTCCCCGACTCGATCGTGAGCAGCGCGGCCAGATACTCGCGCGGGTAGTTCGCCTTGAGATAGGCCGTTTGATAGGTGATCAGCGCGTAGGCCGTCGAGTGCGCCTTGGGGAAGGCGTAGCCGGCGAACTTCTCGATCATGTCGAAGAGCGCCTGCGCCTTCCTGGCGTCGCAGCCGCGCTCGACGGCGCCCGAGATGAAGCGCTGGCGCTGCTTCTCCATCTCCTCGGGCTTCTTCTTGCCCATGGCGCGGCGCAGGAAGTCGGCCTCGCCCAGTGAGTAGCCGGAGACCCGGTTCGCGATCTGCAGCACCTGGTCCTGGTAGACGATGACGCCGAGCGTCTCCTTGGTGACTTCCTCGAACTGCGGCAGGAAGTACTCGACCTTGGCCATGCCGAGCTTGCGGTCGACGTACTCCTGCAGCGCGCCCGACTCGATCGGCCCGGTGCGGTAGAGGGCGATCAGCGGGATGATCTCGCGGAACACCTTCGGCTTGAGCTTGGTGGCGAGCTCGGTCATGCCGCTCGACTCCATCTGGAACACGCCTTCGGTGTCGCCGCGCGAGAGCAGCTCGAAGGTCTTCTTGTCGTCCATCGGGATCTTCGCGACCGAGAACTCCGGGTGACTCGCCTGCACCAGGCGCTCGGCGTCGGACACGATCGTGAGCGTGCGCAGGCCCAGGAAGTCGAACTTCACCAGCCCGACCCGCTCGACCATGTTCATGTCGAACTGAGTCACGACTTCGCCCGACTTCGGGTCCCGGTAGAGCGGCACCAGCTCGATCAGCGGGCGGTTGCCGATCACCACCCCGGCGGCGTGGGTCGAGGCGTGGCGCGTGAGTCCCTCGAGCGCGAGCGCGGTGTCGAGGAGCTTGCCCACCTGCGGCTCGGTCGACTTCACCTTGGCGAGATCGGGCGAGGAGTCGATCGCCTCCTGCAGCGAGATCCCGAGCACGTCCGGCACGAGCTTCGCGATCCGGTCGACGTCGCCGAACGACATGCCGAGCACGCGGCCGACATCGCGGATCGCGGCGCGCGCCTGCAGCTTGCCGAAGGTGATGATCTGCGCGACGCGCTTCTCGGCGTTGCCCTCGCCGTCGTACTTGCGGCGCACGTACTCGATCACCTGGTCGCGCCCGCGCATGCAGAAGTCGACGTCGATGTCGGGCATCGAGATCCGCTCGGGGTTCAAGAAGCGCTCGAACAAGATGTCGTACTCGAGCGGATCGACGCCGGTGATCCCGAGCGAGTAGGTGACCAGGCTCCCCGCCGACGAGCCGCGGCCCGGCCCCACCGGAATCCCGTTCTCGCGCGCGTGCGCGATGAAGTCAGCGACGATCAGGAAGTAGCCAGCGAAGCCCATCTTGCAGATGACGTCGAGCTCCATCGCGAGCCGCTCGGCGTAGCTCTTGCGGCTCTCGGGGATCGGCTCGTCGGGCGCGAGGTTCAAACGGCGGCGCAGCCCCGCCTGAGTCTGCTCGCGCAGCACGGCCTCGCGCGTGGTGTGACTCGGCACCTGGAACTCGGGCATGTGGTACACGCCGGTCTCGAGCTCGAGGTTGCAGCGCTCGGCGATCTCGACCGTGCTCGAGAGCGCCCTCGGCAGGTCGCCGAACACCTCCGCCATCTCGGCGGCGGACTTCACGTAGAAGCCCTTGCCGTCGAACTTGAAGCGGCCGGGGTCGTCGAGCGTCGTGCCCGTGCCGATGCAGAGCAGCGCCTCGTGCGGCGCGTGGTCGTGCTGGTGCAGGTAGTGGGCGTCGTTGGTGGCGACGAGCGGCAGCGACAGCTCCTCGGCGATGCGCAAGAGCTCCTTGTTCACGCGCTCCTGCAGCTCGATCCCGTGGCGCTGCAGCTCGACGTAGAAGCGCCCGGGGAAGAGCCGCGCGAACTCCTCGGCCAGCTCGTAGGCGCGGCGCGTCTCGTTCGAGCCCAGCGCGCGGCAGATCATCGACGAGAGACAGCCCGAGGTCGCGATCAGCCCGTCACTGTGCTGGCGCAGTAACTCGAGGTCGATCCGCGGCTTGTAGTAGAAGCCTTCGAGGTACCCCTTCGAGACCAGCGTCATCAGGTTGCGATAGCCGGTGGCGTTCATCGCGATCAGCAGCAGGTGGTTGATCGCGTCGAAGCCCGACTTGTCCTGCGCGCGCTTCTCCTTCTCGAAGCGCGAGCCAGTGGCGATGTAGGTCTCGCAGCCGAGGAGCGGCTTCACGCCCGCGGCGCGCGCCTTCTCGTAGAACTCGGCCGCGCCGAACAGGTTGCCGTGGTCGGTCATGCCGACCGCGGTCTGGCCGAGCCCCCTCACCTGCTCGAACAGCGGCGCCAGCTTGATCGCGCCGTCGAGCAGCGAGTACTGGGTATGCAGATGCAGATGGACGAATCCATCCTTCGCGATCAAGAGCGTTCCCCCACGCACGCATTCTAGCCAGCTCGCGCGCGAGCGCGAAGCACACTACGCAGAACGGGAAGCGAGCGCGGCCTTCGACAGGAAGCGCCGGTGGCGGATCGCGAGACCTTCCGGCCCGGCATGGCGGGAAAACAATTCTTCCAGCTCGGATCGCACCGCGTCGTAGCCCGGGACACGGGCGGGCGTTCGGCCCCAGATCAGGAACGTGTACAGATCCTGCGGCGAGCCGAACCATTCAGGCACGTCGAACGACCACCACGCGACGAGCTTCGCGCCCGCTTCGGCGAGCGGCGTGACCAGATCTGCGAGCAGGTCACTCACTCGGCCACCCTCTGGCATCTCGATCCGAAGGGAATGCGGCAGCTCGTGCGCCCACGTCGGGAGATCGCCGGCGACGGGATTCAGCTGAATCAGCACGGCGTTCGGCCGGCCGGCACGTCGGGTGTCCGCCACCCAATGGCGCGGTCCGCGGCGGGACAAGAAGAGATCGATCGAGTGGTCCGGTACCGGAAGCCGCGCCGTCCCTGAGTTTGCGCGCGGCGCGCTGTCTGCCAGGACGAAGCGGACGTTCGTGACTCCTTGCTCGAGTCGCGCCTGCTCCGCGAGCTCGACGTACGGACGAACGCGATCGAAAGCGACCACGCTGCGCACACGCCTGGCCCATCCGAGGGCATCGGCGCCATGGCCGCACCCGCAATCGACGACATCCAGATCGGCAGCGAGATGCTTCGTGACGAGTGACGTGTACGCGGCCTCTCCGTTCCCCGGCTCGACTCTCGACCGCCACGGGTAGTAGTAGCCGCGCTGAACGCTCGCCAGAAGCTCGTACCACTCCTTCGACTGAGGCTTCACGCGAGTGCGGATCGCGTCTCAGCTGCGGATGAACGCCAGCAGATCCGCGTTGATCGTCGCCGCCTCCGTCGTCGGCATGCCGTGCGGGAAGCCCGGGTAGGTCTTGAGCACGCCCTTCGGGAGAAGCTTCGCCGCTCGCGGCGCCGCGTCGGCGTACGGCACGATCTGGTCGTCGTCGCCGTGCATCACGAGCACGGGCACGTCGATCGCCTTCAGGACCTCCGTGTAGTCCATCTCCCAGGTGGCCACGGTGTCGTAGTGGGCCTTGATGCTGCCCATCATGCCCTGTCGCCACCAGTTTCTGATCACGCCTTCCTGCGGCTTCGCGCCCGGTCGGTTGTAGCCGTAGAAGGGACCCGTCGGCACGTCGATGAAGGCTTGGGCGCGGTTCGTCGCGGTCAGCGTGCGGAAGCCGTCGAACACCTCCTTCGGGAGTCCCCCGGGGTTCGCGCTCGTCTTCAGCATGCCCGGCGTGACGGATGAGATGAGCACCGCCTTCGCGACGCGGCCTTTGCCGTGGCGCGCAACGTAGCAGGCGACCTCACCGCCGCCGGTCGAATGACCCACGTGCACGGCGTTTCGGAGGTCGAGCTTCGCAGTCAGTGCCGCGAGATCGGCTGCGAAGTGGTCCATGTCGTTGCCGTCGGCGACCTGCGCCGAGCGCCCGTGACCGCGCCGGTCGTGCGCGATCACGCGGAAGCCCTGCTGCAGGAAGAACATCATCTGGACGTCCCAGTCGTCCGCGGAGAGCGGCCAGCCGTGACTGAACACGATCGGCTGTCCGGAGCCCCAGTCCTTGTAGAAGATCTCGACGCCATCGGGGGTGGTGATCGTAGGCATGGCTCGATGCTACACCTGTGGCGAGCTGTCTCACATGGAACAGATGGCGAACGATTGGTGAGGAGAGCCGCGCGGATCATCGCCAGAAGCGCGGGTGGACTATGCTGGCGGCGAACTCGAGGGGAGCGATGAAGGCTCTGTCGGCGGTGTTGTTGGCGGCGTGGTGCGGGCTGGCGCTGCCCGCGCTTTCCCAGGTGCAGACGCAGACCTCGCAGAGCGCGATGACGCCGGCGAAGGCGCTCGAGCGGCTGAAGGAAGGAAACGCGCGCTTTGCCTCGAACACGATGGCGCCGCACGACTGGCCCGCCCAGGTGAAGGCCACCGCGAGTGGCCAGTATCCGTTTGCTGCGGTGCTGGCGTGTATGGACTCGCGCGCGCCGATCGAGCTGGTGTTCGATCAGGGGCTGGGCGACGTGTTCGGCATTCGCGTCGCGGGCAACGTGGTGAACGACGACGAGCTCGGCAGCCTCGAGTACGCCGTCCACGTGGGCGCGAAGCTGCTCGTGGTCATGGGACACACCCATTGCGGCGCGGTGAAGGGAGCGCTCGAGGGCGTCGAGCTCGGCAACCTGACCGGGCTGGTCGCCAAGATCCACCCCGCGATCGAGGCAGCGCATTGCAGCGATGCCAAGAGCGACGCCTGCGTGACATCCGTCGCGGAACAGAACGTGCGGGAGTCGATGCGCGAGATCCGCGCGCGCAGCCCGCTGATCGCCCACGAGCTCGACGAGAAGAAGGTGCAGCTGGTCGGCGCGATCTACGACGTGGGAACGGGCAAGGTCGGCTTCCTGCCCTGAGTCACTCCCACTCGATCGTGGCGGGCGGCTTCGACGAGATGTCGTACACGACGCGGTTCACGCCGCGCACCTCGTTGGTGATGCGCCCCGAGATCTTCGCCAGCAGCTCGTGCGGCAGCGGCGCCCAGTCGGCGGTCATGGCGTCGCGCGACGTCACGCAGCGCAGCGCGATCGCGTGGTCGTAAGTCCGGTAGTCACCCATCACGCCCACGGAGCGCACCGGCAGAAAGACCGCGAACGCCTGCCAGAGCTTGTCGTACCAGCCGGCGGCGCGGATCTCTTCCTGGACGATCCAGTCGGCGGCGCGCAGGATCTCGAGCTTCTCGCGAGTCACTTCGCCCAGCACGCGGATCGCCAGCCCGGGGCCGGGGAACGGGTGGCGGCGCGACAGCTCGCGCGGCACGCCCAGCCGATCGCCGACCTCGCGCACCTCGTCCTTGAACAGCTCGCGCAGCGGCTCGACCACCTCGAGCTTCATCACCTCGGGCAGTCCGCCGACATTGTGGTGGGTCTTGATCGTGGCCGAGGGGCCGTGCACCGAGACCGACTCGATCACGTCGGGATAGAGCGTGCCCTGCGCCAAAAAGCGGGCATCGCTGAAGCGGCTCGCGGCGCGCTCGAACGCGGCCACGAAGGTGTGGCCGATCACCACGCGCTTCTTCTCGGGCTCTTCGATCCCGCGCAGGTTGCGCAGGAACTTCTCGCCCTCGTCGAGCGTGACCAGCGGAATGCCGAGCTGGTCGCGGAAGCAGCGCTCGACCTCCTCGCGCTCGTGTGCGCGCAAGAGCCCGTTGTCGACGAAGATGCAGTGCAGCTGGTCGCCGATCGCCTTGTGCAGCAGCACCGCGACCACGGTCGAGTCGACGCCGCCCGAGACGCCGCAGATCACGGTCGACTTGCCGATCCGCTCGCGCAGCCGCGTGAGCTCGTTCTGGATGAACTCGTCCATCGTCCAGCTGCCGGAGAGGCCGGCGACCCGGAACAGGAAGTTCTCGAGCAGCTTCGTGCCGTGCTCGGTGTGCACGACCTCGGGGTGGAACTGCAGGCCGTAGTGTTTGCGGTCGGCCGAGCGCACCGCCGCGAACGGGCAGTTCGCCGAGGTGGCCACGGTCTCGAAGCCGCGGCCCAGCGCGGTGACTCGATCGCCGTGACTCATCCACACGTTCGAGAGCTTCGGCACGCCCTCGAAGAGCGGATCGTCGTGACCGGTGTGCGCGAGCTCGGCGCGCCCGAACTCGCGGGCGCCCGCAGCCTCGACCTTGCCGCCGAGCTCCTGCATCAAGAGCTGCATGCCGTAGCAGATGCCGAGCATCGGCACGCCCAGCTTGAACACCTGGGGGTTGGTCTTGGGCGCGTCGGCGGCGTAGACGCTCGCCGGGCCGCCCGAAAGCACGACCGCGCGCGGCGCGATCTCGCGCAGGCGCTCGCTCGTCACCCAGGGCGGGACGATCTCGCAGAAGACGTGGAGCTCGCGGATCCGGCGCGCGATCAGCTGCGTGTACTGTCCGCCGTAGTCGACGACGATGGCGCGTTCGCTCGCCGCCAACGCGCTACTTGCTCTCGAGCCAGTAGTTCGGCGGCTCTTCCGTGATGATCACGTCGTGCGGATGTGACTCGCGCAGACCGGCGGCGGTGATGCGCACGAACTGTGCGCGCTGGCGCAGCGCCTCGAAGTTTGGCGCGCCGATCAGGCCCATGCCGGAGCGCACGCCGCCCATGAGCTGGTACAGGCTGTTCGAGAGCGGCCCGCGGTGCGGCACGCGACCCTCGACGCCTTCGGGCACGAGCTTCGACGGCGCCTTCACCTCCTGCTGGAAGTAGCGATCGCGGTAGCCCTCGCGCATGGCGCTCATCGAGCCCATGGCGCGGTAGACCTTGTACGAGCGGCCCTGGTGCAGGACCACGTCGCCCGGGCTCTCGTCGGTACCGGCGAAGAGTGACCCGATCATGACCGTGTCCGCGCCGCCGGCCAGCGCCTTCACGATGTCGCCCGAGTACTTGATGCCGCCGTCGGCGATCAGCGGCACGCCGTGGCGGTGACACACTTCGGCGGCGTCGATGATCGCGGTGAGCTGCGGCACGCCGACGCCGGCCACGATGCGCGTGGTGCAGATCGAGCCCGGCCCGACGCCGCAGCGCACCGCCGAGACGTGCGCCTTGATCAGCGCCTCGGCGCCTTCGGCGGTGGCGACGTTCCCGCCCACGATCTCGATCTGCGGGAACGCGGCGTGCAGATCCGAGATCGCGCGCAGCACCGCGTCGGCGTGACCGTGCGAGCTGTCGACGAGCAGCACGTCGGCGCCCGCGCGGATCAGCGCGTCGGCACGCTCGATCGCGTCCTTGGTGACTCCGACCGCGGCTCCGACGCGCAGCCGGCCGAGCGCGTCCTTGTTGGAGTTCGGGTAGAGCGTCTGCTTCTCGATGTCCTTGATCGTGATCAGGCCGCGCAGGTTGCCGAGGTCGTCGACGACCAGGAGCTTCTCGATCCGATTGGCGTGGAGCAGCTCTTTGGCCTGCTCCATCGAGACGCCGAGCCGGACCGTGATCAGGCCCTCGCTCGTCATCACCGTCGAGACCGCGGCCTCGCGGCTGCGCACGAAGCGCAGGTCGCGGTTGGTCACGATTCCGACCAGCTTCTCGCCGCGCACCACCGGCAGGCCCGAGATGTGGTGCTCGTGCATGATGTCGAGCGCGTCCTGGATCGGCTGGTCGGGCTCGAGCGTGATCGGGTCGACGATCATGCCGGACTCGAAGCGCTTCACCTTCGCGACCTCGGCGGCCTGCGCGTCGATCGACAGGTTCTTGTGGATGAAGCCGAGGCCGCCTTCCTGGGCCATGGTGATGGCGGTGCGGTGCTCGGTGACGGTGTCCATGGGCGAGGACACGAGCGGGATGCGCAGCCGGATGCCCGGCGTCAGCTGCGCGCCGAGGTCGACGTCGACCGGATGGACCGACGAGGGCCCGGGCAGCAACAGAACGTCGTCGAACGTCAGCCCGTCGCGAATCGCGACGCCGCTGGTAGAGGCGTGGCCTACGTGCGGATCACCCGAGTCGCGCATCGCCGTCCCCCAGGCTGGAGATGGGCGCGCACTTTAGTGGGGGCGACTCACAGTGTCAAGAAAGCGCGCCGGGGGCCGCGCGTGACTCACCGACGACGCCGCGCACCAGGTTCGCGAAGCTCCGCAGCACGGCCTCCTGGAGGCAGAGCGCGAGCCCGGGCAAGTCGTCGCGCAGGCGCAGGTAGTGCTCGCGAGTGAGCGACATCACTCGCGTCGGCGCCGCGGCCACGGCGTCGCACTCGCGCCGGCCGATCGAGATCAGGCTCAGCGCGCCCAGGACCTCGCCCGCGGCGAGCTCGGCCATGGTCTGGCCGTCGGCGCGGATCGTGAGCGCGCCCTCGATCGCAAAGTAGAGCGCGTCGGCCTCCTCGCCGCCATGGAAGAGCACCGAGCCCGCGTCGAGCTCTCGGGTCTCGAGGTAGCTCTCGAGCTTCTCCTGATCCTCGGCGGAGATCTCGGACAGGAGCGGGAAGCCGGCGAGCGGGGAAGTCATGGTACGAGCCTCGCGAAGACGCTGCGCAGCACCTCGAGCCGTTCCAGGCTCGACGGCGGCGGCAGGATGAAGAAGGAGCCGCCCTCCAGGTGCGGCAGGTTGCCGCGGGCGGAGTCGGACAGGTTGAGCCCCGGAGCGTCGGGCAAAAGCAGGTGGACCGAGCGCGGGCTGCGCGCGCGCAGCCGCGTCCAGATCGTCTCGGTGGCCTCCAGCGCCGCGCCGAACGGACCGGCCGGCAGGATGATGGCGCCCAGCATGCCGTTCGCCGCGACGTCCCACAGCGGCTCGTAAGTCGGATCGGCGGGGGTCGAGATCAGGCGCAGCGTCATGTGCTCGCCCAGCGGCACGTGACCGAGCGTGCCCAGCGCCCCCAGCTTGTCGGGCTCGCGCGCCAGCCGGCCGTCGATCACGAAGTGAGTCGTCTCGCGCAGCGCCGTCACGAAGGCGCGCACCAGCGCGCGGTCCTTGCTCGCCACCACCACCTTCAGCACCGAGCCGGCCTTGGGCCGCTGGCTCGCCGCCCACTCGCGCAGGCGCCGTACCTGCGGCGCGGAGAAGACCGCGGCTTCACTCTGCGCGAAGCCGCCCTCGGGGGTCGTGCGCAGGTGCTCGAGCCCGAGCGCGTCGCGCGCGAACAGGTCGGAGAGCACGCGCAGCACCTGGTAGTCGGGGAACGGGCAGTGGTCGACGATCTCGCCGATCTTGCGGTAGGCCGTGACTGCGTCGACCACCTCACGGGTGAGTGGGTGCTCGATCGCGGGGATCTTCTCGCGCGGCACGCGCAGCGCGAGCCGGAAGTCGGGGCCCGGCAGGTCGCGCGAGAGCTTGTCCCACTCGTCCTTCTGGCGCATGCCTTCCATCAGCAGCATGCGCAGGGGCTTGGAGATGCGCGCCTTGTCCTTCACCTCGCCGGGGATGAACTCGAAGCGGCCCTCCTTCCAGCACAGGATCCGGTAGAGCGCCTTCTCGCCGACCACAGCGGTGCCGTCGGACAGCGGGATCAGCGCGTCGATGATCTGACCGGCGCGGATCGCGATCGAGGCCGGTGCGGGCAGCTCTTCCTGCGCGATCCGCACGCTGCCGCTGCGCTGGTTCATCTGGAAGATCTGCAGCAGGTCGGCGACCGAGATCTGCGAGAGCTTGCCCTCGATCTCGGTGTCGCTGCGGATCTCGCCGAAGCGGGCGCTGCGCTCGAGGATCGCATCGACGTGGTCGAGCACGTCGGCCTCGTGCCAGGGCGCGACCACGGTCGCGTCGCGCGAGTCCATCGAGATCGGCGCGTCGAGCTCGTCGTTGACCAGGAAGATGAAGCTCGTGCCGCGCGTGCGCGGGTTGCCGCGCAGGATCTCGGCCAGCCGCACGCCGTCGATCACGGCCAGATCGATCGGGCAGATGATGGCCTCGGGAATGCGCTCGAGCGACAGCTCGAGCGCCGTGGCCCCGTGCTGGGCGATCTCGACGATGTGCCCGCGGCCGGTGCAGGCCTCGGCGATGCCCTTGGCGCGGCCGCGGTCGTGGTCGGCGACGAGCAGCCTCACGCGCGCACCCCGAAGCCGGTCTCGGCGCGCAGCCGGAACGTCATGTGCTCGACCAGGACCGGGTCGGCGGAGTGGAACACGGGCCGGGCGCCGTCACTGCGCGGCTTGCCCGCGACCAGCGCATACGGCGGGCCCTCGCCGAAGCGCACGATCCACGAGGTGTCGGCCGAGACGTTGGGCGGCAGCGACAGCGCCGTGACTGCCGGACCAGAGGGCACGGTGTCTCCGTCGGTCGCCAGAAACACTTCGGTCGCGGTCTCGATGTCGCCCAGTGCCGTGAGCGGCGCGAGGAAGCGCTTGCGGTCGGGGCCCGGCGCCAGGAACAACAGCCCGCGGTCGCGCGGCCGGCAGGCCAGGTCGCCGATCAAGAGCTCGGCTGCCTCGCCCACGAAGTCGTTCGGCAGCCAGAGCGCGCGGTCGAGCAGCCGCGCGCCCATGGCGGAGAGCGGCGTCTCGGCCTCGATGCCGAGCTCGCGCACCACACTCGCGTGCTCCTCCTGGACGCGGCGCTCGGCGGCCGACGAGAGCTGCTCGAGTGTCTCGCCGTCGACCGGGAAGTTCGCCACGCCGAGCGCCGGATTCGCGGTGAGTCGCGCCTCGCGCAGGGCGTCGCGCAGGCGCTGTGCGATGCGGCGCTTCAGCACCACGCCGCCCAGCGGATCGGTGTCGGTCACCAGCACCCAGAAGCGCTTGCCCGCCTCGGCGGCCAGCACGTCGGTGGTGCGCAGCGTGCGCGTGATCGCGCTGACCAGCGCCGGCAGGACCGCCGCGCTCTTGGTCGCGTCGAAGCCCTCGACGTCGACGCACAGGAGCGAGAGCCGGCGGCCGAAGCGGTGCGCCTTGTGGACCTCGGTGCGGCCGACCTCGTCGAGGAAGTCGCGTCCGGGCAGGCCGGTCTGTGACTCGCGCAGGCTCGAGCGCGCCAGACTCTCGCGCTCCTGCGCGACCTCGAGCGCGAGCGCGGCGCTGCCGGCGAGCTCGCGCGTGGCCGCGGTCTCGCGTGCGCCGAAGCCGCCGGCTTCGGAAGCCACGAGCCGGGCGATCGCCAGGAGCCGCCCCTCGCGCGCGAACGGTAGCCACAAAAGCTTCGGCTGAGCGGGATCGGGCTCGAGCACGATCCGGCCGGCGCGCAGCGCGTCGGCGCGCGCCGGCGGCTCGAACACGAACACTTCGGGTGACTCGTTCGGCGCCGAGCCCACGCGCAGGCCGCGCGCCAGCGTTCCGTCGCTGCGCGGCTGCGAGTAGAGCGCGATCTCGCGCGCCCGTGTCTCGACCTGCAACAGCTGCGCGAGCCGCTTCTCGACCTCGGCGCGCACGCGCGGCTCGAACAGCGTGCCCAAGCGCTCGAGCAGAGACACCTTGGCCATGAGCTGCACGTTCTCGTCGAGCAGCCTGCCCTGCTCCGCGTCGTTTCGCGGCGGGGCCAGGAGCGCGGCGATCGCGCGCAACAGCGCCTCGCGGTCGACCGGCTTCTGCATGAAGTCGCGGGCGCCGGCCGCGAGCGCTCGACCGCGGGCGCCGGCGTCGGCCGAGAGCGCGAGCCAGGTCACCTTCGGCCAGCGCGCGCGCAGTCTCTCGAGGCCCTGCTTCGGATCGCCGCCCAGGAGGGCGGGATCGGCGATCAGCACGTCGGGCGCCCCGTCGCGCGCGCCGCTCTCGAGCGCGCGCGCCTCGTTCTCGACGGCGCGCACCTGGTAGCCCGCCTCGGACAAGAGTCCCTCGACGAAGCTGCGGAAGTACAGCTGGTCGTCGATCGCGAGTATCCGCGCCTTCCCGGGCAAGGTCTCTCCTCGGTCCGCGAGGGGGCGCGGGCCCAATTCCGAGTGCAGCTTAGTCTCCAGAGCTTGTCGGCGCAGAGAGGAATTTTATCTAGCGGACGAGCGCCGATTCGCGGCCCAGGAGCGAGTGCGGGGTGTAGCCGAAGATGGCGACGTCGGCGTAGGCGCCGAGCTCGAGCTCGCGGCCGGCGCTGAAGTTCACCAGGCGGTTCTGCGGATCACGCCCGCTCCAGTGATTCGTCTCCCGGCGGCTGTGTCCGTCGACGAGCACGTCGACGCGCTCGCCGACCCGGGCCTCGTGGGCCGCCAGCGTGAGCTCGGCCTGGAGCGCCTGGACCTGGAGCAGCCGCTCCTGCGCCTCGGCCGGGTCGAGCTCGCCCAGGCCGCGGCGCTGGGCGGGCGTGCCCGGCCGTTCCGAGTACTTGAAGGAGAAGCTGTCGGTGAAGCGCACCTCGCGCATCAGCTCGAGCGTCTCTGCGAAGTCGTCGCGGGTCTCGGTCGGGAAGCCGACGATCAGGTCGGTCGTGAGCGCGATTCCCGGGCGTGCCGCACGCAGCTTCCCGACCACCTCGACGTAGCCGGCCCGGTCGTAGCGCCGGTTCATGGCCTCGAGCACGCGGTCCGAGCCGCTCTGCACCGGCAGATGTAGATGCGGGCAGAGCTCGGGCAGGTCGCGGTAGGCCTCGACCAGCGCGTCGGTCACGAAGGCGGGATGGGGGCTGGTGAAGCGGATGCGCCGGATCCCCGGGATCTCGGCCACGCGGCGCAAGAGCTCCGCGAAGCCGATCTCGCCGGCGGTCATTCCCGGGCGCGGGCGGCCGTAGGCGTTCACCGTCTGGCCCAGCAGCGTGACCTCGCTGACTCCGCGGTCACCGAGCGCCCGAACCTCGGCCAGGATCTGCTCACTCGAGCGGCTCACCTCGCGTCCGCGCGTACGCGGCACCACGCAGTAGGCGCAGAAGAGATCGCAGCCCTCCATCACCGTCACGAAGGCGCGTCCAGGCGAGCTGGACGCGAACTCGGGATGGAGCTCGGGCAGCTCGAAGCGCGCCTGCGGGTCGTCGTCGTAGTCGACGCGCAGCCCACGCCGGCGGGTCCGGGCTTCGCGCGCGAGCTCGGGTAGATGCACGAGGTTCTGCGGGCCGAAGACGAAGTCGAGCGCCGGGAACCGGCGCAGCAGCGCCTCGCCCTCCTGCTGGGCCACGCAGCCGCCCACCCCCACCACCAGCCCCGGCTCGGCCTGCTTGCGCTGCAGGAGCCAGCCCAGCTCGGTGTAGAGCTTGTGCTCGGCCTTCTCGCGGATCGAGCAGGTGTGAATCACGACCAGCTCGGCGGCCTCCTCCTCGGGGGCCATCGTCCAGCCGTCGTGGTGCAGCAGATTCGCCATCTTCTGGGCGTCGTGCTGATTCATCTGGCAGCCGAAGGTGCGGATCTGGAAGCGGCGACTCATCGCGGTCGGACGTTAGCCGAGCCACGCCGGCGATGCGTGAGCTCGAGCAATGGTTTCACGTTCGATAGGCATGGAATTACCAATCACTTCCGCAATCTTGACCGAGAGATTCAAGACAAAGATTATCTCGCAGGATCGGCGTTGTCGGATACCTGCTCGAAATCTGAAAACAGGTTTGACTTCTCCGCCACCCCATGCATAATCTGCTCAGACGGCACAATCCGCGACGGGAGGCGCGGCGCCGCTAGAGAGTTTATGGAGAAGGCGGTGGAGACGACATTTCTGAATTGAAATGTCCAACCTCTCACCCCCCACAAAGTCATCCACCGCCCTCTCCGACCCATCCACAGCCCTGGCAGCGAAAGCTGCCGGGGCTGTCTGCTTCGGGCCGGCTCGCGGCGCTGAGTGACTCAGAGCACCAGCTTGTCGACCAGGCGGGTGAGCTGCTTCAGGTTGCGACACTCCTCGGCGATGTCGGTGTAGGGCAGATACTTGTCCATCACGCTGTCGCCGAAGCCCCAGGCGCCGGGTGACTCGGGGTTGATCCAGATCACGTTCTTGGCCTTGGAGTGGATGTCGCGCATGCACCAAGCGCGCGGATCGTTGTAGTTGTTGCGCGCGTCTCCGATCACGACCACGGTGGTGCGGCTGTCGAGCGCCGACAGGTAGTCGCGCCAGAACGTGTGGAAGGCCATGCCGAAGTTCGAGCGCGTGTAGGGGTTGATCACGTCGCCGCCGTCGAGCGCCAGGTCGATGGCGTCGAAGATCTCGTGGTCGCGGAACAGCTGAGTCACCTCGCCGAGCTCGGCCACGAACACGAAGCTGCGCACCTTGGTGAAGCAGTCCTGCAGGCTGAAGATGAACTGCAGGAAGAAGCGACTCACGTTGGCGACCGAGCTCGAAATGTCGCACAGCACCACGAGCTTCGGCTTTTCCTTCTTGCGCTGCTTGAACACGAGCTCGAACGGGATCCCGCCGTGCTCCATGTTGCGGCGCATGGTCGTCTTCAGGTCGAACTTGCCGCGCCGCTCGCGCTTGCGGCGCATGGTGATGACGCTCTTCAGCTTCTGCGCCAGCCGCTGCACCACCTCGCGCAGCTTGCGCAGGTCCTCCTCGGTCAGGTTGTAGAAGCTCTTCTCGAGCAGGCTCTCGCGCCGGAAGCGCTCGATGTAGTCGTGGTTCTGCTTGTCGAGCTCGCGCTCGGTGTACTGGCGCACCGCCCGGCGCACGGCTTCCTGCACGGCCTTCAGTAGCTCGCCCAGCTCGCGCAGGCGGTCCTCGTCCATGCCCTGCTCGCGCAGCTGCTCCATCAGGCTGCGCAGCTCGCCGCTCGCCCCTTCCATGTCCATCTGCTCGAGCATGCGGCGCGAGAAGAAGCCGATCTGCAGCATGTTGCGGATGTTGCCGACCTCGGACTGCTCGCCGGCCTGCTGGATCAGCTTCTCGAGCGCGTTCGGGTCCATGCCGAGCAGTGCCTTGGCCAGCTCGGACATGTCGCCCACGTCCATGTTCTCGAGCATGCGGCGCAGCTGCTCGAGCAGCTGGTCGAGGTCGAAGCCCTCGGGCATGCCGCCCATGGCCTGGCCGAGCTCCTGCCGGAGCTGGTCGTGGAAGCCGGACCAGAACAGGTCGAACAGCCGGTCGTAGGTCTCGATCTCGTCGCCGCGTTTGACCATGGTGGTGCGCAGCGCGTCCTTGAACAGCTCGCGGTCTTCGAGCGGCAGCTCGTCGAGCGCGCCGAAGGCGTCAAGTGACTCGGCGACCGAAACACGCACGCCGGCCTTGCGCAACAGGTTCGTGAACTCGACCAGCTTCTTCTGCATGCTAGTGCAGCACGCTCTTCTTGGGGCCGCCGGGCGCCGCGGGCGGAGTGACTGGTTGGCCGGCGGCCTTCTCGGCCGCCTTGCGCTGCAACAGCGCATTCAGCTCGCTCTGCGCCTTGGCGATGTCGCCCTGGTGCTTGAGGATCACGTTCATGGTGTCGTTCACGAGCTCGACCTCGAGCTCGTCGGCGTTCAGCACCATCAGCGCGCGCGCCCAGTCCAGGGTCTCCGAAATCGACGGCGTCTTCTTCAGGTCGAGCTTCCGGATGCGCTGCACCAGCTCGACGATGTCGGTCACGAGTCTCTGACCGATGCCCGGCACCTTGAGCTCGAGGATCCGCACCTCTTCCTCGGTGGACGGGAAGTCGATGTGCAGGTGCAGGCAGCGGCGCTTCAGCGCGTCGGTCATCTCGCGCGCGTCGTTCGAAGTCAGGAACACCAGCGGCAGGTGTTTGGCCTGGATCGTGCCCACCTCGGGCACGCTCACGGTGTAATCCGAGAGCACCTCGAGCAGGAACGCCTCGAACTCCGGATCCGATTTGTCGACCTCGTCGATCAACAGGCAGATCGGCTCGTTCGAGGTGATCGCCTTGAGCAGCGGGCGCGCGACGATGAAGCGCTCGCTGAAGAACACGTCGTCCTGGCCGGCGATCCGCTCGGAGGCCTCTTTAAGCGTTTTCGTCCCCGAGATCACGTCGCTGATCTTGTCGCGCAGCATCTGCGTGTAGAGCAGCTGCTTCGAGTACTCCCACTCGTACAGGGCCTTCGACTCGTCGAGGCCTTCGTAGCACTGCAGGCGGATCAGCGGCCGGTTCACGGCGCGCGCGACCACTTTGGCGAGCTCGGTCTTGCCGACGCCCGCAGGGCCTTCGACCAGGACCGGCTTGTTCAGCTTGGTCGCCAGATACACCACGGTCGCGATCTTCTTGCCCGCGATGTAGCTCTGGTCCAGAAGCCGTTTCTGGACCTCATCCACGCTGTCGAACATTTCTTCTCCCATTCTGGTGCCCGTCGGTCCGCAACCCGGGAGCCTCCGTGGCCCTCGCCAGAAGCTCCTCCAACCACTCCCGTCGCATGCGCTGCAGGCGCACGCCGTACTCGACGATCATACGCCGGTAGGGGTCGGCTTCGCCGCCCCGCCGCTCGGCCACCCGCGCCTCGAGCCGCGCCGCGCGCGCCTCGGTCTGCGCCAGCCGGCTGCGGATCTGCTCCGCGGCCTCGGCCGGCGCCAGGTGCCCGAAGAAGCTCGCGCGCTGCAGAAACTCGTCGCGCCAGAAGAAGCTCTGGCGCTCGCGGGTGCCCGGCGCCTGGCTGCCCTCGAGCCAGCTGGCGAAGGCCTTCGAGCCCTCGGGAGTGACTCGGTAGAGGTGCTTGGTCGGGCTGCGCTGCTGCTCGACCACCTCTTTCTCGATCCAGCCCAGGCTCTCGAGCTTGGCCAGCGCCGGGTAGAGCTGGCCGTCGTTCAGCCCGTAGTCGTTCGAGAAGGTCTCCTCGAGCTGCTTGCGGATCGAGTAGCCGTGCGCGGGCGCAGCCATCAGCACACCGAGGATCGTGTACGCCACCGACATCGGCCGTCAGCTCATCAGGTTGAGGATGTGACCGAGCTTCTCGCGCTTGGTGCGCAGATACTCCAGGTTCTTGTCGTTGGGCCGCATCTCGAGCGGCACCAGCTCGACGAACTCGAGCCCGTAACCTTCGAGCCCCGCGCGCTTCTGCGGGTTGTTCGTGAGCAGGCGGATCTTGGTGACTCCCAGGTTCACCAGGATCTGCGCGCCGACGCCGAAGTCGCGCGCGTCGGGCGGAAAGCCCAGCCGCTCGTTGGCCTCGACGGTGTCGAGACCCTCGTCGTCCTGCAGCGCGTAGGCGC
Organism: Myxococcota bacterium; assembly: GCA_035498875.1. GTDB lineage: Bacteria > Myxococcota_A > UBA9160 > SZUA-336 > SZUA-336 > VGRW01. Next base: position 46,357 of record DATJZP010000101.1, on the reverse strand, counting down.
GGATCTTGTTGAGCAGTCCGATACCGCGGCCTTCCTGGCGCATGTAGAGCAGCACGCCCGTGCCCTCTTCCTGGATCATCTTCAGCGCGGTCTGGAGCTGCTCGCCGCAGTCACAGCGCAGCGATCCGAAGGCGTCACCGGTGAGACACTCGCTGTGCACGCGCACCAGCGTCGGCTCGCCCGGCCGGATCTCGCCACGCACGAACGCGACGTGGTCGACGTGGTCGATCTCGTTCTTGAACACGACCGCGCGGAAGTCGCCGAACTGCGAGGGCACGGACGCCTCGGCGCCGCGCACCACGTGACTCTCGGTGCGCAGCCGGTACTTGATCAGGTCGGCGACGGTCAGGATGCGCAGGTTGTGGCGCGCGGCGAACTCCTTCAGGTCGGGCATGCGCGCCATCGTCCCGTCGTCGTTCATGATCTCGCAGATCACGGCGGCGGGCTCGAGGCCCGCGAGACGTGCCAGATCGACGCTGCCCTCGGTCTGGCCGGTGCGGCGCAGGACGCCGCCGGGCTTGGCCACGAGCGGGAAGACGTGACCCGGGCGCGTGAGATCGGACGGCCGCGCGCCGGCGGCCATCGCGACCGCGATCGTGCGCGCGCGGTCGGCGGCGGAGATCCCGGTGGTGACTCCCTCGCGCGCCTCGATCGAGACCGTGAAGGCGGTGCCGTAGGGCGTCTCGTTCTCGGAGTCGCGCACCATCAGCGGCAGGTCGAGCTGGCGGGCGCGCTCGGGGGTGATCGCCAGGCAGATCAGGCCGCGCGCGTGGCGGGCCATGAAGTTCACGGCCTCGGCGGTGCAGTACGAGGCGGCGATGCAGACGTCGCCTTCGTTCTCGCGGTCCTCGTCGTCGGCCAGGATCACCATCCGGCCCGCACGGAAGTCTTCGATCCCCGCGCGAACCCGCGACATCACGTCGTCGGAGCGCTCGCTCTCGCGCATCTGCCACCGCCCTTCGGGTTGCTACCTAAAAGCTAGGTAACGACCTGGACGGTACCAGCGCGCTCCCCGATGCGTCAAACGCATCAGGGGTGCTCAGGAGTCCTTCTTCTCCTCGAAGTGGCCTACGACGCCGGCGGTGAACGACTGCTCGGTGACGCCGAACTTCTGGCCGAAGGAGTGGCGCTGGTCGAGGTGGCGGAAGAGCCGGACCAGGAGCGCCTCGAAGGTCTCGATCACGCCCTCGCCCTTCGCAGCGGCGGCGGGGATGGTGGGAATGCCGGTGCCCTCCCACGCCTTACGAACCTCTTCGAGCGGCTTGATGTCTTCCAGGTCGCGCTTGTTGAACTGCACGACGCTGGGGATCTGGTGGATGTCGAGGCCGTTGGCGCGCAGGTTGGCCTCGAGGTCGCGGTACGAGTACGCGTTCGCCGACGAGGCGCTGCGCTGTGAGTCGGCGATGAACGCCACCGCGTCCGCGCCCGCCAGCACCACGCGCCGGGTCGAGCGGTGCAGCACCTGCCCGGGCACGGTGAAGAGCTTCAGCTTGATCTTGAAGTCACCCTCGACGCCGAACTCGACGGGCAGGAAGTCGAAGTACAGCGTGCGGTCGTCCTGGGTGTCCAGAGTGACCATGTCGCCGCGCACCTGCTTGCCCAGCTTGGCGTGGATCTGCTTCAGGTTGGTGGTCTTCCCGGAAAGCGCGGGCCCGTAGTAGACCAGCTTCAGGGTGATCTCACGGCTCTCGAGGTTGAGCTGCGGCATGTCTCGGCTCTGCATCGGCGGCGGCGCCGGGCCGGTTGAGCCGGGAGTCAGCGGGAGCTGCGCCGGCGCAGGAAGATGTCGAGCAAGATGCGCGCAGCGCGCGGCGCCGAGATGCCGTGCGCTTCCACCTCCGCCTCGAGGTCGGGCAGGCGCGCCGCGAGCTTCGAATCGGCGCGAAACGCCGCTTGCAGGCCCTCGTCGAGCAGCCGCCACAGCCAGGCGCGCGCTTGTGACTGCCGGCGTCGCTCCAGGTCCCCGCTCTTCAGCACGGCTTCGCGGTGCCTCTGCACCGTGCGCCAGAACTGCTCGATGCCGTCGCCGGTGCGCGCGCTGGCGGCCAGGACGACGGGAGACCAGGCCGGCGAGGCTGGCTGCAGGAGTGACAGCGCGTGCTCGTGGTCGACGCGCGTGCGCTCGGCGGCGGCCTTTTGCTCGCCGTCGGCCTTGTTCACGACCAGCACGTCGGCGAGCTCGAGCACGCCCTTCTTCAGGCCCTGCAGCTCGTCGCCCGCGCCGGGCTGGAGCAGCACCGCGAACAGGTCGACCATGGAGCGCACTTCGACCTCGCTCTGACCCACGCCCACGGTCTCGACGAACACCACGTCGAAGCCCGCCGCCTCACAGACCAGGAGCGCCTCGCGCGTGCGGTTGGCGACGCCGCCCAGCGTGCCGCCGGACGGCGTGGGACGGATGAACGCCTTGGGCTCGCGCGCGAGTCGCTCCATGCGCGTCTTGTCGCCCAGGATGCTGCCGCCCGAGACGGGGCTCGACGGGTCGATCGCCAACACCGCCAGGCTCGTGCCCTGCGACACCAGTGACAGGCCGAGGGTCTCGATGAAGCTGCTCTTGCCCACGCCGGGCGGGCCGCTGATGCCGACCCGGATCGCCCCGCCCGAGAACGGCACGAGTGAGTCGAGCACCTCCTGGCCCAGCTCGCGGTGGTCGGCGCGCTTGCTCTCGAGCAACGTGATGGTCTTGGCGAGCAGACGTCGATCGCCTCGGCGCACCCCCGCGACATAGTCCGCGGGGGAGAGCGCCTTCGTCATGCGCGCCGTTCTCGGATCGAGCGCAGCACCTCGCGCGCGGCGCGCGGGATCTGCGTGCCCGGCCCGAACACGTTGGCCACGCCGTGCTGCTGCAGGAACTCGTAGTCCTGCTGCGGAATGACTCCACCGCAGATCACCACGATGTCGCCACCCCCCTGCGCGCGCAGCGCCTCGATCAGCTGGGGCACGAGCGTCTTGTGACCGGCGGCCTGGGTCGAGACACCGACCGCGTGCACGTCGTTCTCGATCGCCTGGCGCGCGACCTCTTCGGGAGTCTGGAACAGCGGACCCACGTCGACGTCGAAGCCCAGGTCGGCGAACGAGGTCGCGATCACCTTGGCGCCGCGGTCGTGGCCGTCCTGTCCCAGCTTGGCCACGAGGATGCGCGGACGGCGGCCCTCGTCTTCGGCGAAGGCGCGGATCTCGCCCTGCAGCGCCTCGAAGTCGGGATCCCCCCGGTAAGCGGCGGCGTACACGCCGGAGACACTACGCGTCTCCGCGCGATGGCGCCCGAAAACCTTCTCCATGGCGCTCGAGATCTCGCCCAGGCTGGCGCGGGCGCGCGCGCACTCGATCGCCAGCTCGAGCAGGTTCGCATCGCGGCCGCGCGCGCCGGCCTCGAGCGCGGCGAGCGCCTTCTGGCAGCGCGCCCCGTCGCGCGTGGCCTTGAGCTTGGTGAGCCGCGCGACCTGCTTCTCGCGCACCTCGGTGTTGTCGATCTCGAGCACGTCGACCTCGGTCGGGCTGGGTGCGAGATACTTGTTCACGCCCACCACCACGTCCTCGCCGCGGTCGATGCGCGCCTGGCGCCGCGTGGCGGCCTCCTCGATGCGCAGCTTCGGCATGCCCTGCTCGATCGCGCGGGTCATCCCGCCCAGTGACTCGACCTCGGCGATCAGCTTCTCGGCCTCGCGCGCCATCGCCGCGGTGAGCGCCTCGACGTAGTAGGAGCCGCCGAGCGGGTCGATCACGTGGGTGATGCCCGTCTCCTCGGCCAGGATCAGCTGGGTGTTGCGCGCGATCCGCGCCGAGAACGGGGTCGGCAGCGTGACCGCCTCGTCGAAGCCGTTGGTGTGCAGTGACTGGGTGCCGCCCAGCACCGCCGCCATGGCCTCGATCGTGGTGCGGACCACGTTGTTGTACGGATCCTGCTCGGTCAGGCTCGCGCCCGAGGTCTGCGAGTGAGTGCGCAGCACGAGCGACCGCTCGTCGCGCGGCTCGAACTGCTTCATGAGCCGCGCCCAGAGCAGCCGGCCGGCGCGCATCTTGGCGATCTCCATGAAGAAGTTCATGCCGATCGCCCAGAAGAACGATAGCCGCGGCGCGAACTCGTCGACCGCGAGCCCGCGCGAGAGCGCCGCGCGCACGTACTCGAGCCCGTCGGCCAGCGTGAACGCGAGCTCCTGCACCTGAGTCGCGCCCGCCTCCTGCATGTGATAGCCGCTGATCGAGATCGAGTTGAAGCGCGGCATGTGTTTCGCGGTGTACGCGATGATGTCCGCCACGATCCGCATCGAGGGCTCGGGCGGATAGATGTAGGTGTTGCGGACCATGAACTCTTTCAGGATGTCGTTCTGGATCGTGCCGGCGAGCTTCTTCGCGGGCACGCCCTGCTCTTCCGCCGCCACGATGAAGTTCGCGAGCGTGGGAATGACTGCGCCGTTCATGGTCATCGACACGGTCATGCGGTCGAGCGGGATCCCCTCGAACAGGATCTTCATGTCCTCGACCGAGTCGATCGCCACGCCCGCCTTGCCCACGTCGCCCACCACGCGCGGATGGTCCGAGTCGTAGCCGCGGTGCGTGGCCAGGTCGAACGCGACCGAGAGACCCATCTGGCCGGCCTTCAAGTTCGCGTGGAAGAACTCGTTCGAGGCCTCGGCCGTGGAGAAGCCAGCGTACTGACGGATCGTCCAGGGCCGGTTCGCGTACATGGTGGCGCGCGGGCCGCGCAGGAACGGGAACGCGCCCGGGACCGTGTCGGTGTTCTCGAGTGACTCGAGGTCCGCCGCGGTGTAGAGCGCCTTCACCGGAATGCCTTCCGGCGTGTGCCAGATCAGCGTGTCGGGGCTCTCGCCGTTGAGGTCTTCGCTCGCGAGCTTGCGCCACGCGGCGACGTCGGCCTTGTCCTTGGGGTCGGATGCGCTCACGAAGCGGGAGAGTATCAGGCGATTCGCGGCTTTACCCGCGGGCTACATCGACCGGCGGTAGCGGCCTCCGACCTCGAACAATGCGTCCGAGATCTGGCCCAGGCTGGCCACCTTCACGGTCTCGAGCAGCTCCTCGAACACGTTGCCGCCGCGCTGCGCGACCTCCCGGAGCCGCGCCAGCGCCGCCGGCGCCTGCGCCGCGTGGCGCTCGTGGAAGCGCTGGAGGTTCGCGAGGCAGGCCTGCTTCTCCGCTTCGGACGAGCGGATCAGCTCGCGCTGCGGCGGCACCTGTGACTCGGCATCGGGCGCGAGGAAGGTGTTCACGCCGATGATCGGTAGCTCGCCCGAGTGCTTCTGTGACTCGTAGTGCAGGCTTTCGTCCTGGATCTTGCCGCGCTGGTACATCGTCTCCATCGCGCCGAGCACGCCGCCGCGCGCGGACAGGCGCTCGAACTCGACCAGCACGGCCTCTTCCACGATGTCGGTCAGCGCGTCGAGATAGTAGGAGCCCTGCGCGGGGTTCTCGTTCTTGAGCCAGCCGTACTCGCGGTTCAGGATCAGCTGGATCGCGAGCGCCCGGCGCACCGACTCGGTGGTCGGCGTGGTCACGGCCTCGTCGTAGGCGTTGGTGTGCAGGCTGTTGCAGCTGTCCTGCAGCGCGAGCAGCGCCTGGAGCGTGGTGCGGATGTCGTTGAAGCTCATCTCCTGCGCGTGCAGCGAGCGGCCCGAAGTCTGGATGTGATACTTGAGCTTCTGGCTGCGCTCGGCCGCGCCGTAGCGCTCGCGCAGCGCGATCGCCCAGATCCGGCGCGCCACGCGCCCGATCACGGCGTACTCGGGGTCGAGGCCGTTCGAGAAGAAGAACGAGAAGTTGGGCGCGAACTCGTCGATCGCGAGCCCGCGCGCGAGATAGTACTCGCAGTAGGTGAAGCCGTTCGCGAGCGTGAAGGCGAGCTGACTGATCGGGTTCGCGCCCGCCTCGGCGATGTGATAGCCCGAGATCGAGACCGAGTAGAAGTTGTCGACGTCGTGTCTCGCGAAATACTCCTGCACGTCGCCCATCAGCTTCAGCGAGAACTCGGTCGAGAAGATGCAGGTGTTCTGAGCCTGGTCCTCCTTCAGGATGTCGGCCTGCACCGTGCCGCGCACGCGCGCTAGCGCCTCGCGGCGGATGCGCGCGTAAGTCGCGGCATCGACGACCTGGTCGCCCGAGACGCCGAGCAGCGCCAGGCCCCGGCCGTCGTGACCCTCGGGTAGCGGACCCTCGTACTTCGGCAGATCGTTGCGCGCCGCGAGCTCGCGCTGCACGTGCTCGAGCTGCCCGGTCTTGCGCAGCTGCTCCTCCACGGCCTGGTCGACGACCGCGTTGAAGAACAGCGCCAGCACGACCGGCGCCGGGCCGTTGATCGTCATCGACACGGAGGTCTTGGGATCGACGAGGTCGAAGCCCGAGTAGAGCTTCTTGGCATCGTCGACGCTGGCGACCGAGACTCCCGAGGTGCCGACCTTGCCATAGATGTCGGGGCGCAGATCGGGATCGCGGCCGTACAGAGTCACGCTGTCGAACGCGGTCGAGAGCCGCACCGCCGGCTGGCCCAAGGACAAGAGGTGGAAGCGGCGGTTCGTGCGCTCGGGCGGCCCTTCGCCGGCAAACATGCGCGCCGGGTCTTCCTCGCCGGTGCGCTTGAACGGGAACACGCCGGCGGTGAACGGGAAGCGCCCGGGCAGGTTCTCGAGCGCGGTGAAGCGAGTCACGTCGCCCCACTCCTCGATCTGCGGCAGCGCCACGCGCGGGAGTGACAGCCCCGAGAGACTGGCGGTGTAGTTCTTCGCCGGGATGGCCCGGCCGCGCACCTCGTAGCTCTGCTCCTCGGCGGCATAGCGGGCGCGGGTCTCGGGCCAGTGCTCGAGCTCGCTGCGCGTGGCCGGGGCGAGCGCGGCGAGCTCCGCGTCGCGGCGCTGGCGCAGAGCATCGGACTCGGGCGCGCCGCGACCCAGCGCCTCGATCGCCTGCTCGAACGCATACGCGCGCCGGGCCGACGCGGCGTCGCGCTCGACGCGCGCGCGGTACCCGCGCACGGTCTCGGCGATCTCGGCCAGATAGCGGGTGCGGTCGCTGGGCACGATCGCCTGCACCTGCGGCAGCGCAAACGGCAACGGCTTGGCGCCGAAGCCGGCGAAGCCCTTGTCGGCGATCACGCCCGAGAGCCCCGCGAACACGCGGTCGGTGCCCGGGTCGTTCCAGCGGCTGGCGATCGTGGGGAAGACCGGCACGCGCTCGTCGGGCAGAGTCACTCCCGGGTGGTTGCGCCGCCACTGCTTGCGCACGTCGCGCAGCGCGTCCTCGCCGCCGCGCCGGTCGAACTTGTTCAGCACGATCGCGTCGGCCAGCTCGATCATGTCGATCTTCTCGAGCTGCGACGGCGCGCCGTACTCGGGCGTCATCACGTAGAGCGAGACGTCGGCCAGGTCGACGATCTCGGAGTCACTCTGGCCGATGCCCGCGGTCTCGACCAGGATCAGGTCGAAGTTGGCGGCCTGCAGCACGCGTACGCCGTCGGCCACCGCGCCCGACAGCGCCAGGTGCGCGCGGCGCGTCGCCAGCGATCGCACGAACACCTGCGGCGCGCGGATCGCGTTCATGCGCAGCCGGTCGCCGAGCAGCGCCCCCCCGCTCTTGCGGCGGGTCGGATCGACGGACAGCACGCCCACGTTCTTGTCGGGATGGGCGATGCGGAAGCGGCGCACCAGCTCGTCGACCAGGCTCGACTTGCCCGCGCCGCCCGTGCCCGTGAAGCCCACGACCGGCGCCGGCGCGCCCCGGCGACGCGACTCGACCCGCCGACGCAGCGCGTCCAGATTCGAGTCGCTCGCGCCGCCCGCGGCCTCGAAATGCGAGATCAGCCGCGCGATCGCGGTCGTCGATTCGACCGACAGCCGCGCGAGCTCTTCTTCGGCGTGCACCTCGGGTCGGGCCAGCCCGTCCACGAGCATCTCGCGGATCATGCCCTCCAGGCCGATCCGCTGGCCGTCCTCGGGCCGGAAGATGCGAGTCACCCCGCGCGCGTGCAGGTCGCGTACCTCGTCGGGGCTGATCACGCCGCCGCCGCCGCCGTACACGCGGATGTGTCCCGCCCCGGCCTCGCGCAGCCGATCGACCAGATAGCCGAAGAACTCGACGTGGCCGCCCTGGTAGGACGAGATCGCCACCACGTCGGCGTCTTCCTGGAGCGCCGCAGTCACCACGTCGTCGACCGAGCGATCGTGACCCAGGTGGACCACTTCGGCCCCCTGGGCCTGCAGCAGCCGGCGCATGATGTTGATCGAGGCGTCGTGGCCGTCGAAGAGCGCCGCCGCGGTGACTGCCCGGACGGGCCCGCGCGCGGTCGCGCGCTCGGAGCTGGCGTCGGAGGCGATCTCGGATCTGCGCGTCTGGGTCATCGCTGCGGATGATATCGACTTCGCGCGCGCGGAGCTGCAAAGCGCCGGTTTCGAAAAGCGCTGCCTTGACTCGTTGAGTGCCACTCGATTAGGATTGAGTCGGACTCAACAAGGATCGAGCGTTGGCAGTCCGATCGCCAGTCCGGCCCCGCGCCCGCACGCGTGATCCCGCGCACAAGCGCGCGCTCCTGATCGCCAGCGCGCGCGAGCTGTTCGCGCGCCGCGGCTACGCCGAGACCACCACCGCCGACGTCGCGCGCCGGGCCGGCGTCTCCGAAGGCATCGTCTTCCACCACTTCGGCTCGAAGGCGGGCCTGCTCGAGGCGGCTGCCGCCGACTACGGACGCGGTCTGTCGCGCGCCATGTTCGCGGGCAAGTCACTCCACGAGAAGCCGTCCGCGGAAGAGATGCTGCGGGCAGCCTTCGCTTACGTGCGCGAGCACGGCGCGCTGGCGCGACTCCTGGGCGTGAGCACCGATCCGAGTCAGCTGGACGCCGCGAACCGGGCCTCGCGCGCCGAGATCGTCACGGCGCTGGCCGAGGCGTTCGCGGCCTGGAGCCGCTCCGGCCGGATCCGCGCGATCGAGCCCGAGCTCACCGCCGAGCTGATCTTCTCGATGGTCGAATCCGCACTGATCGAGTGTTTCGTGCGCGGCGACGGGCGCCGCGAGCGCGAGATCCTGCGCGAGACGCTGGCCTGCGTCGAAGGCGCGCTGCGAAAGGCGAATCCATGAACGAGTCCCTGCCCGCCCCCGGCTATCGCTCCGTGCGCGAGAACCCGTGGTGGATCCCGCCGTTCCTGGGCGGCGTGCCCGCGAGCCTGTCGAAGGATCAGCTGTCGCTGCTCGGGGTGCTGACCTTCGCGCTGTTCTTCGAGCGCTACGACATCTCGATCTTCTCGAACGCGCTGAAGCAGCTCGGCACGAGCTTCGGGCTCGACAAAGCCCAGCAGGGTGACTTCGCCAGCTGGGTGCTGCTCGGCGCGCTGCCGGCCTTCCTGTTGGTGCCGCTTGCCGACCGCGTGGGCCGGCGGCGGCTGCTGCTGTTCTGCGTGGTCGTCATGAGCCTCGGCTCGGTGCTCACCTCTCTGAGTCAGACGGCGCTCCAGTTCGTGCTGTTCCAGTTCGCGACCCGCGCCTTCCTGATCAGCGCGGCGCTCCTCACCGTGGTGATCGTGACCGAGGAGTTTCCGGCGGAGCACCGCGGCTGGGGCATCGGCATGCTGTCGGGCGTGGCCGCGATCGGCTTCGGCCTGGGAGCCCTGTTGTTCGGGTTCGTGAATCACCTGCCCTTCGGCTGGCGCACGCTGTATCTCGTGGGCGCCACGCCGCTCGTGCTCCTGCCCTGGCTGCGCCGCGGCGTGATCGAGACCCAGCGCTTCCACCGCGCGCGCGGGGCGGAGCTCGCTCGAGAGGGGTCGCTCCAGGCGATCCTCGGCGGCCTGCGGCCGCTCGCCACGCTGGTGCGCGAGCAGCCGCGCCGCGCGCTCGCGCTCGGCCTGATCGGGAGTCTCTCGAGCGCCGGCGTGAACGTGGCCTTCTTGTTCCTGCCCGAGTTCCTGCAGAGCGAGCGCGGCTGGAGCCCGGGCGGCTTCGCGGCCATGTCGATCTTCTTCGGAGTCTTCGGGATCGTGGGCAACCTGGCCGCGGGCCGGCTCGCCGACCGCTTCGGCCGGCGCGCGGTGATTCTGTGCGCGCTGCTCACCTTCCCGCTGTTCGCCGCCGCGTTCTACATGGGCCCGCCGCGCTTCGTGCCGCTGCCGTGGACCGCGATGGTGTTCGTGAACATGGCCAATCAGGTCATGCTGCGCGCGCTCACCACCGAGCTCTTCCCCACGCGCGCCCGCGGCGCGGCCGGCGGACTGCAGGCCCTGCTCGAGACACTGGGCGTGGTCTTCGGCTCGTTCGTGTACGCACGCCTGCTCGAGTGGCTCGGCGACCAGTCTCTCGTGCTCCCGCTCATGTCACTCGCTACCATCCTGGCCGCGCTGGCCGTGGCGCTCGTGCCCGAGACCGCGCGGCTCGAGCTCGAGCAGATCAGCGACGAAGGAGTGCCATCGTGACTCGATCCGCCCTGTGCGCCGTGCTGGCCGGTCTCGGCCTGGTCGCGGCCGCGCCCGCAGGGCCCGGTCCGCAGGGCATCGACGTGCTCTTCCCGACGGGCCGGGTCAGCGAGTCGATCGACGCGCTGCTGGCCGCCCACCCGCTCGAGTCGGGCAAGACCTTCCAAGTGACCGAGCTCGGCCGCGACACGACCTCGAGTCACCACCTGGTCTGGATCGTCGACCGCGAGCAGCCCCACCGCCACGACACCCACGATCTGGTCGTGGTCATGCTGCGCGGCTGGGGCACGCTGCGCATGGGCTCGGAGACGAAGCCACTCGGAGCGGGCTCCATCGTCTACATCCCGCGCGGGACGCCCCACGCCTTCACGAACCTCTCGGGCGCGCCGGCGGCGTCGTACGCGATCTACTCGCCGCCCTTCGACGGCAAGGACCGCCAGCCGGTGGAGTGAGGCGCTACTCTGTTCCGGGGAGGGCACCATGGCGACGATGCGCGCGGCGGTATTCGTGGACAAGGGCCGGATCGAGCTGCGCGAGGTGCCGCGGCCCTCGCCGGGTCCGGGCCAGGCACTGATCCGGGTGACGCTGACGACGATCTGCGGGACGGACGTCCACATCTTGAAGGGCGAGTATCCGGTGCGGCCCGGACTGGTCGTGGGGCACGAGCCCGTCGGGCGGATCGAGGCGCTGGGTCCGGGAGTCACGGGCTACTCGCCGGGTGACCGCGTGATCGTCGGCGCGATCACCCCCTGCGGCCAGTGCCGCGCCTGCCTGTCGGGCGACGGCGCGCAGTGCAACCACGGTGGAGACGCCTTCACCGCCATCGGCGGCTGGCGCTTCGGCAACACCATCGACGGCTGTCAGGCCGAGTACGTGATCGTGCCCGATGCACAGGCCAATCTGGCCCGGATCCCGGACTCACTCGCGGACGAGGACGTGCTGCTCTGCCCCGACATCATGTCGACCGGCTTCTCGGCGGTGGAGCGCGGCCGCGTGCGAATCGGCGACTCGGTGGCGGTGTTCGCGCAGGGTCCGATCGGCCTCTCTGCGACCGCCGGCGCCAAGCTGGCGGGCGCCTCGCTGATCATCGCGGTCGACTCGGTCCCGGCCCGCCTCGCGCAGGCGAAGCGCATGGGCGCCGACGTCGCGCTGAACTACGAGCAGCAAGACGTGCTGGCCGAGATCCACAAGCTCACCGGCGGCGGAGTCGACGTCGCGGTCGAGGCGCTCGGGCTGCAACAGACCTTCGAGTCCTGCCTGCGCAGCGTCCGCCCCGGCGGCACCGTCTCGAGCCTGGGCGTGTACTCGGGTCACTTGCGCGTCCCGCTCGAAGCGATCGCGGCGGGCCTGGGCGACCACACCATCGTCACGACGCTCTGCCCCGGCGGCAAGGAGCGCATGCGCCGGCTGATGAGCGTGATCGCCGCTAAGCGCGCCCCGTTCCGCGAGCTCGTGACTCACTCGTTCCGCCTCGACCAGATCCAGGAGGCCTACGACCTCTTCGCGCATCAACGCGACGGCGTGATGAAGGTCGCCATCCGCCCGTGAGCGGCGGAATGACTCAGGGGGCGGCGCTGACCTTCTCGGCGATCAGCAGGATCCCGCCTCGCGCTCCGAACAGGCTTCCCCGAGCCACGACGTGCATTCCGAGCAGCTTCTCGGAGGGTTTCTGACCGTCGGAGAGCGCGAGCTGGACGCGCTTCACGCCCGAGACTGCCGGGTTCATCCCGTTTCCCGCCGTGGCATGCGTGCAGAAGGGATGGTCGGGGACGAGCGCAAAGGCGTCGTCCCCCTCCGCCACGAGCTTGCCTCGGAGCTCGACCACCGACGGCTCGTACTGGAGACAGTCGTCGTCTGCGGCGCGGGCCAGCGCCGCGATCGCCAGCAGGCAGACGACGAGCGCGCGCGTCACACAGGCCGGATGCCGCGCTTCTTCGCCGGCAGCGGGTCTTCGGGCCGTGCGCGGTAGAGCGCGAAGCGGCGGATCAGCTCGTCGCGGAGTCTCTCGGGCGGGACGATGTCGTCGATCACGAGCTCGGAGCCGAGCAGCTCGAGCTCGATGTCGGCGCGGTACTCCTCGCGCAGCTTCGCCACGAGCTGGGCGCGCTCGGCTTCGGGCGTGGCCTGGATGCGGTTGTAGAAGACCGCGTTCACGGCCGCGTCGGGGCCCATGACGGCGATCTGCGCGCCGGGCAGCGCGAGACAGGCGTCGGGCGCGAAGCCCGGGCCGCACATCGCGTAGAGACCCGCGCCGTAGGCCTTGCGCACGATCACGCTGATGCGCGGCACGGTCGCCTCACTCACCGCGCTGATCATCTTGGCGCCGGCGCGGATGATGCCCTCGCGTTCGACCTTCTTGCCGATCATGAACCCGGGCACGTCGGCGAGATAGAGGAGCGGCAGGCCGAACGCGTCGCACATCTGGATGAAGCGGGCGGACTTGTCGGCGGAGTCGACGAACAGCACCCCGCCCTTCCACTTGGGCTGGTTGGCGATGACTCCGATCGGCTTGCCGTCGAGGCGTGCGAAGCCGGTCACGACCTCGCGCGCGAACAGCTTCTTGATCTCGAAGAACGAGCCGCCGTCGATCACGCGGTCGATCACTTCGAAGATGTCGAAGGGCTTGTTCTCGTCGGCCGGAACGGCGGCCTCGAGCTCGGCCGCGGGCTTCGACGCGACCTGGCCGGCGCGTTCGGGCAGCGGCTGACCCGCCGAGGAGGGGAGATACGAGAGATAGGCGCGCGCGCCTTCGAGCGCCTCGTCCTCGGTCTTGCACAAGACGTCGCCGCAGCCCGACACCGAGCAGTGCATGCGCGCGCCGCCCATCTCCTCGAGCGTGGTCTTCTCGCCGATCACCATCTCGGCCATGCGCGGCGAGCCGAGATACATGCTGGCGGTGCCCTCGACCATGAACACCAGGTCGCAGAACGCCGGGATGTAGGCGCCGCCCGCGGCCGACGGCCCGAACAGACAGCACACCTGCGGGATCAGCCCCGACAGCCGCACTTGGTTGAAGAAGATCCGCCCCGCGCCGCGCCGGCCGGGGAACATCTCGATCTGGTCGGTGATGCGCGCGCCCGCGGAGTCGACCAGATACACGAGCGGAACGCGCAGCCGCTCGGCGAGCTCCTGGATGCGCAGGATCTTCTCGACCGTGCGCTTGCCCCACGAGCCCGCCTTCACGGTCGAGTCGTTGGCCATCACGCACACCGGGCGGCCGTCGATCGTGCCGGTGCCGGTCACCACCCCGTCGGCGGGCAGGTCACCGGCTTTGGCGTTCGCGAACACCGCCTCTTCGACGAACGAGCCGCTGTCGAAGAGCCGCGCGATGCGCTCGCGCGCGAACAGCTTGCCCTCTGCGGCGAGCTTCTCGTGTGCGGAGGCCGCACCCCCTTTGCGGATGCGCTCCAGCTTGCCCCGAACGTCGGACCCATCCATGTCGGGGATCCTAGTACGTGTAGAACCCGCGTTTGGTCTTCACGCCCAGGTGGCCCGCCTCGACGCGCTTGGTGATCTCGAGGCAGGGCTTGTGGTGCGCCATCCCGAACTCGCGGTGCAGTGAGTCGAGGATCGCCCAGACCACGTCGAGCCCCACCAGATCGGCCAGCGCCAGCGGACCCATCGGGTGATTGCAGCCGAGCTTCATGCACTCGTCGATCGACTTGGCGTCGGCGATGCCCTGCTGCAGCGCGGTCGCGGCCTCGTTGATCATCGGCATGACCACGCGGTTCACCACGAAGCCGGGCATGTCGCGCACCGGCACGGCGATCTTGTCGAGCTTGGTGGCGAGGTCGGTCACGGTCTCAGCCGTGGCATCGGACGTCTCGAGCCCGCGCACGATCTCGACCAGCTTCATCGCCGGCACCGGGTTGAAGAAGTGCATGCCCACGAAGTTCGAGGGTCGGCCCGAGATCGCCGACAGCGCGGTGACCGAGAGCGACGACGTGTTCGTGGCGAACACCGTCTCGCTGCCGCAGATCCCGTTCAGCTTCTCGTAGATCTCGCGCTTGGTCTCGAAGTCCTCGGGCACCGCCTCGAGCACGATGTCCGCGTTCTTCACGTCCTCGAGCGCGGACACGCCGCGCACGCGCTCGAGCGCGGCGTCGTGGTCGGCCTGCGAGATGCGCTCCTTCTGGAGCAGCCGCCCCAGGCCCTTCTTCACCGTCCCGATGCCCTTCTCGACCGACGCTGGCTTGCGATTCCAGAACAGGACCGAGTAACCGGATTGGGCCGCAATCTGCGCGAGGCCCGCGCCCATCGTGCCCGTGCCCAGGATGCCGAGGGTCTTCATCAGACGAGCTCCACGCCCAGCGCCACCGCCTCGCCGCCGCCGATGCAGAGCGTCGCGATGCCGCGCTTCTTGCCGCGGTCCTTGAGCGCGTGGAGCAGCGTCACCAGCACGCGCGCGCCGGAGCAGCCGATCGGGTGACCGAGCGACACCGCGCCGCCGTGCACGTTCACGCTGGCGGGATCGAGCCCGTGCTCCTTCACCGCCGCCATGGTGACTCCCGAGAACGCCTCGTTGATCTCGTACAGGTCCCAGTCACGCGGCTTCGTGCCGGTCTTCTCGTAGAGCTTCGCCAGCGCGTGCACCGGGGCGATCGTGAACCACTCGGGCTCCACGGCCGCGGTGGCGTCGTTGATGATCTTCGCGAGCACCGGGAGCTTGAGCTCGGCCGCGCGCGCTCCGCTCGCGATCACGAGCGCCGCCGCGCCGTCGTTGATCGACGACGCGTTCGCCGCAGTCACAGTGCCGTCCTTGCCGAACGCGGGCCGCAGGCTCGCGAACTTCGACGGGTCACCGCGTCCCGGCTCCTCGTCCTGGTCGACGACCACGGCGCCCTTCTTCGAGGCGATCTCCACGGGCACGATCTCGGCTTTGAACTTGCCGCTGGCCTGCGCGGCGCGCGCCCGCCGGTAGGACTCGGCCGCGAACGCGTCCTGGTCCTCGCGGGTGAAGCCGTACTTGGCCGCGACCATGTCGCCGCAGTTGCCCATGTGCATGTTCTTGTAGGGATCCCAGAGGCCGTCGTGGATCATCGTGTCGATGATCTGGCCGTTGCCCATGCGATAGCCGCTGCGCGCCTGGGGCAGCACGTAGGGAGCGTTGGTCATGCTCTCCATGCCGCCCGCGATCACCACGCCGGCGTCGCCGATCAGGATGTCGCGGCGCGCGAACATCACGGCCTGGAGGCCCGAGCCGCAGACCTTGTTCACGGTCACGGTGGTCACGCCGACGGGCAGGCCCGACTTGATCACCGCCTGGCGCGCCGGCGCCTGGCCGAGGCCCGCGGGCAGCACGTTGCCGATGAACGCGCGTTCGACCTTGCTGGGGTCGACCCCGGCCCGCTTGACCGCCTCGCGCACGGCGATCGCGCCGAGCTCGGGCGCCGTCAGGCTCGAGAGAGCGCCCTGGAAGGCGCCGATCGGGGTTCGGCAAGCGCTGGAAATCACTACGTCCGTCATGAGTTGGATTCCCTCCGAAAGGAGTGAGCGTGAATGAAGTGAGGCTGGAGGCGGTTCGGTGGCGCTCGAAGCCCTAGGCCCGGACCCCGAACGGGCAACAGAGCCGGCACGGTACCCGAACCCAGCGCAGTGCGTCAATCACAGAAGTGGCTGATCTCTCGCGGCCTTAGGGCGATTTTTCCCGTGGAGACGCGGGCTTCTGCGCGGCGATCGAACCCAGCGCCGAGCTGGCCGCGGCCTGCTCGGCGGCGCGCTTCGAGGGGCCGGAGCCGACCCCGAGCAGAGTCTCTCCCGCGCGCACCTCGACCGCGAAAGCGCGCGCGTGCGGGGGGCCCTCGGACGAGACCGTGGCGTAGCGCGGCGGCTCGCGCCCCTGTGACTGCAGGAGCTCCTGGAGGGCGCTCTTGGCGTCGCGGCCGCGGCGGATGCGCAGGGGCGTGTCGAGCTCGCGCAGCACGAATGCGCGCGCGATCTCGAGCCCGCCGTCGAGATAGAGCGCGCCGATCACCGCCTCGAGCGCGTTCGCGAGCGTGGAGTCGCGCGTGCGCACGCCCTGACGCCGTGCGCCACGACCCAGCCGCACCCACTCGGCGACGCCGAGCCCGCGCGCCGCGGCCGCGAGCGCGGTGCGATTCACCGCGGCGGCGCGCGCGTGCGTGAGCTCGCCTTCGTCGGCGTCGGGGTGCGCGTCCATGAGCTGCTCGGCGACCACGAGACCCAGCACCGCGTCGCCCAGGAACTCGAGCCGCTCGTTGCCCGCGTCGCGATCGCCGGCCTCGTTCGCGCGCGAGGCGTGGGTCAGCGCCTGCTCGAGCAGCTCGGGGCGCGCGAACGCGTGGCCGAGCCGCGCGGCGATCGCCTCCAGGTCACTCGCGGGCTCGCGCTCAGCCGCCAGCGATCCACCCTCCCCCGAGCACGCGCGCGTCGGCCGCATCGTAGACCACCGCGGCCTGGCCCGGCGCGGGCGCCCACACCGGCTCGTCGAACACCAGCGTCGCGCGGTCGTCGCCGTCGGGCAACACGTGCGCCGACACCGTTCGGTGTCGGTAGCGCACCGCCGCGCGCACCGGCGCGTCGGGCGGCGCGCCGTCGTGCCAGAGCGCGCGCTCGATCCGCGCCTCGCGCGCCAGGAGCTCGGGCTCGCGCGCCACCACCAGCCGGTTCGCGGCGGGGTCGACCTCGGCCACGTACCAGGGCCCGCCAGAGAGACCCAGCCCGCGACGCTGGCCGGGCGTGTAGCCCGTGGCACCGCGGTGCTCGCCCAGGACCTGGCCGTCGCGGGTCTCGATCGGACCCGGCCGGCGAATCCGCTCGGGCGCCAGGCGTTCGAGCGCGCCGCGCACGTCGCCGTCGGGCACGAAGCAGATGCCCTGGCTCTCCGGCTTCTCGGCCGTGGCCAGCCCCAGCTCGCGGGCCAGCGCGCGCACCTCGTGCTTCTCGAGCTCGCCCAGCGGAAACGCCACGCGCTGGAGCGTCTCGCGCGGGACGTCGAACAGGAAGTAGGTCTGGTCCTTGGCGAGGTCGCGCGGGCGATAGAGCCCGAGCTGACCATCGCCGGGCAGCGGCGCGATCCGCGCGTAGTGACCCGTGGCCACGCCGCAGGCGCCCAGCGCCTCGGCGCGGCGCAAGAGCAGGTCGAACTTCAGCACGCGGTTGCAGGCCACGCAGGGAATCGGCGTGCGGCCGGCGGCGTAGTCGGCGACGAACGGCTCGATCACCGACTCGCGGAAGCGCTCGCGGTAGTTCGCCGTGTAGTGACGGATGCCGAGCGCGCGCGCGACCTCGCGCGCGTCCTCGGCGTCGGGCAGCCCGCAGCAGCGCTTGCCCAGGACCGGCAGTGAGTCGTCGCGGGTGCCCTGTCCCAGGTCCATGGTCACGCCGACCACCTCGTGACCCGCGCGCGCGAGCAGCGCCGCCGCCACCGAGGAGTCGACCCCGCCGCTCATGGCCACCAGCCAGCGGGTCATGCCGCCCTCGCGCGCCGCACCCGGGCGACGATCTCGGGCAGCACGGCCAGCACGCGCTCGATCTCCGAGCCGTCGTTGCGCGGCCCGAGGCTGAAGCGCAGCGCTGCGCGGGCCGTCTCCTCGGGGACACCCATCGCCAGGAGCACCGGCGAGGGCTCGGTCGAGCCGGAGTGACAGGCGGCACCGGTCGAGACGGCGATGCCCTCGAGGTCGAGCGCCTCGACCAGGGCCTCTCCCGAGGCGCCCGGGAAGGCGACGTCGAGCACGTGCGGCAGCACGTGCTCGGGGCCGCCGTTGCGCAGCGCGCCCGGGATCGACTTCTCGATCCCGCGCCACAGCGAGTCACGCAAGCTCGAGAGACCCGCGGGCTCGCTCGCGAGCGCCGCGCCCGCGGCCTCGCAAGCCGCGCCGAAGCCGGCGATGCCGGGCACGTTCTCCGTGCCCGCGCGCCGCCCCCGCTCCTGCATTCCGCCGCGCAAGAGCGGAGTCAGTGCGGCGGTCGCGCGCACGAACAATCCGCCCACGCCCTTCGGTCCGCCCAGCTTGTGCGCGGAGAACGACGCGAGATCGATCGGTAGTGACTCGAGCGCGAGCGGGGTCTTGCCGAGCGCCTGCGCGGCATCGCTGTGGAACGGCACGCCGGCCGCGCGCGCGCGGCCGGCCAGCTCGGCGATCGGCTGCACCACCCCGGTCTCGTGATTCGCCCACTGCACGCTGGCGAGCGCGGTGCCGGGCTCGAGCGCCGCCGAGAACGCGTCTGGGTCCAGCCGGCCGTCGCGCCCGACCGGCAGCACGGTCACGCGGCCGCCGCGCCGTTCGAGCGCCGCGGCCTCTTCGAGCACAGAGGGGTGTTCGACCGCGGAAGTCACGAGCCGCGCGCCCGCGCCCAGGCTACGCAGAACGGTGTTGTTCGCCTCGCTGGCGCTGCTGGTGAACACGATCGCCTCGGGACTCACCCCGGAGAGAGCTGCCACCTGCCTGCGCGCTCGTGAGAGCCGCGCGCGGGCCTCCGCACCGGCCGCGTGGGCGCTCGAGGGATTCCCGAACGCGCCCACCAGGGCGTCCTGAATCGCCGCCAGAGCCGCCGGGTGAAGCGGGGCGCTGGCGTTGTGATCGAGATAGATCATGAGCCGTCCCTATGATCGCGCGGGCACCCTACCCGCGCTCCGAGAGTAGCGTGGAGGCGCGCTGCCTCATCTCTCACCCGAAACACCCAAGCTGCGCACGATCGGACCGTGTTTCCGGCCGCCGCGCGCGGCACGTCGCTTGCTCAATCCCCCGGCACGCCTCGAGAGCGCCGGGCGGTTCCCTCCTTGCTGTCCGGCCGGCGCATTCGAGGAAGCATTCGACTCCCTACTTCCTACTCCCCACTCCCCCACAGGCCGGATCCGGTCCCGCGACGTACAAGCGGGACCGGATCCGGTCGACCGTTTTGGGGCCGATCCCGGACACGCGCCGCGCCAGGTCGTCGAGCGAGCCGAAGTCACCGCCGCGCAGCCGCTCGGCATGGATCGCACGGGCGCGCGCCGGCCCGAGCTCGGGCACGCGCTCGAGCTCGGCACCGGTCAGGCGATTGAGCGGCGCCGGCAGGCCCAGCACCTCGCGCAGCGCCATCGGCAGCCGCCGGCAGTCACAGGGCGCGCCGCCCCGCGCGAGCGGCTCGATCCGACACCCATCGGTGTCGGCCGCGAGGCGCAGCGCGCCGGGCGCGCCGGGCCGCGCCGCGAACACGAACAGCGCGGCCGCGAGCGCCGCCCAGCACAGCGCGCGGGCGCCGCGCGGATCGGGCACCCGAGGCTCGGTCGACTCAGGCGTCTTCGGCCTCCGCCGGGGTCGCACCGAGCTCGAACGCGTCGTGCAGGGCGCGACAGGCGAGCTCGGTGAATTTCTCGTCGATCACCACCGAGATCTTGATCTCGGAGGTGTTGATCATCTGGATGTTGATGTTGTGGGTCGACAGCACCGAGAACATCTTGCCCGCGACGCCGGCGTGATCCTTCATGCCGAGCCCCACCACCGAGACCTTGGCGATGCCGCTGTCGGACTTGACCCCCGCGGCCCCGAGCTCGCGGCCCACGCTCTCGACCAGCGCGAGCGCACGCTTCATGTCGCCGCGCGCGACGGTGAAGGTCATGTCGGTGTGACCCTGGGTCGAGACGTTCTGCACGATCATGTCGACGACGATGCCGGAGTCGGAGAGCGGCCCGAAGATCTTGGCCGCGATGCCGGGCACGTCGGGCACGCCGAAGATCGTGACCTTGGCCTCGGCGCGGTTGTAAGTCACGCCCGACACGACCAGGCGCTCCATGATCTCGCTCTCGGGAACCACCCAGGTGCCCTCCTCGTCTGAAAACGTGCTGCGCACGTGGATCGGTACTCGGAACTGCTTGCCGAACTTCACGGAACGGATCTGCAGCACCTTCGAGCCGAGGCTCGCCATCTCGAGCATCTCGTCGTAGGAGACTCGCGCGAGCTTGCGCGCGTTGGGGACGATGCGCGGGTCGCTCGTGAACACGCCGGTGACGTCGGTCAGGATCTCGCACACGTCGGCGCCGAGCGCGGCCGCCACCGCCACGGCGCTGGTGTCGGAGCCGCCGCGGCCCAGCGTGGTGATGTCGCCCTCGTCGGTGACTCCCTGGAAGCCGGGCAGCACCGCGATTCCGCCGTGACCGATCTCGTCGCGGATGCGCGTGGTGTCGATGCGGTGGATGCGCGCGCGCGCGTGGTCGTCGTCGGTGTAGACCTTGACCTGGCCGCTGGTGAAGCTGCGCGCGCGCACGCCCAGGCCCTGAATCGCCATCGCCAGCAGCGCGATCGTCTGCTGCTCGCCGGTCGAGACCAGCATGTCGTACTCGCGCGGGTCCGGGCTGGGCGAGATCTCATGCGCGAGCGCCACGAGCTGGTCGGTGACTCCCGCCATCGCCGAGACCACCACCACCACGTCGTTGCCGCGCTTCTGCGTGTCGACCACGCGCCGCGCCACGTTGCGAATGCGCTCCGCGCCCGCGACCGAGGTGCCCCCGTACTTCTGAACGATCAGCGCCATGGCGACCCGAGTTCCTTCAACAGCTCTTGCGCGCGTTCGCCGCGCGCCTCGATCCCGATCTCGCGCACTCCCGACTTCGCGTCCGCCGCGATCGAGAGCTCCAGGCGCTCCTTGGGCAGCGCCTCGGGAAAGCGCTCGGGCCACTCGACGACCAGCACGCCATCTGGATTCACGAGGTCGTCGAAGCCCGCGTCGAGCAGGCGAGCGTAGCTTTCTACCCGATAGAAGTCCGCGTGTCTCAGCCAGACGCGGCCGGGGTACTCGGCCACCAGGACGAAGGTGGGGCTGGTCACGGCCGCGCTCTCGGGCACGCCGACGCCGCGCGCCAAGCCCTGCACGAAGCAAGTCTTCCCCGCACCGAGCGGCCCCGACAGGAGAACCACGTCGCCGCCCCGCAGCCGCTCGCCGAGCGCGCGGCCGAGCGCGCGGGTCTCGTCGGCGCTACGGGAATGGATGGAGCGGGCCGGATTCATCGCGCGATTCTGCCTCGGCCAGCGCCCGCCAGGCAGCAGGGATGCGCGCGGCGAGCTCCGAGGCGAGCCCGCCCAGGCTCGGACCGAGGTCGCCCGCGGCGCCGTGCAGGTAGACGCCCAGCCGTGCGGCGTCCCAGGCCGGAATCCCGCGCGCGAGCAGCGCGCCAATCACCCCGGCGAGCACGTCGCCCGAGCCGCCCGCCGCCAGCCCCGGGCCACCGCTGGGGTTGATCGAGAGGTCGCCAGCGGGGTGCGCCACCACGCTGCGCGCGCCCTTCAGCACGGCGACCGCCTGAGCGCGGCGCGCGAGCGCGCGCGCGGAGCCCGCGCGGTCGGCCTGCACCGCCGCCGTGTCGCAGCCCAGCAAGCGCGCGGCCTCGCCGGGATGCGGGGTGAGCACGCGCGGCGCCGAGGCGCGCAGTGACTCGAGCGAGCCGTCGAGCGCGAACAGCGCGTCGGCGTCGACCACCGCCGGCACGTCCGCGCGCACCGCCAGCGCGCGCGCCAGCGCGACCGTGCCGTCGCTGCGCCCGAGACCGGGCCCGACGATCAGCGCGTCGCGCGCGCCCGACTCGCGCAGGAGCGCGTCGATGTGACTCGCGCCGAGCTCACCCTGCCCCTCGTCGGCGAGCGGCACGCCCATCGCCTCGGCCAGACGGCTCGCGTAGATCGGAAGCAGCGCGCGCGGCGCCGCGATCGTGAGGAGCCCGACGCCGCTGCGCAGCGCGCCGAGCGCCGAGAGCAGCGCGGCGCCGGTCTTGCCGAGCGACCCGCCCACTACCAGCGCGTGACCGAAGGTTCCCTTGTGACCGGAGAGCGGGCGCGGCGGCAGGAGCGCCCGCGCCGCCTCGCGCGTCAGCAGGAACTGGCGGATGCCGGCGCGCGCTACCGACTCGGCAGGGAAGCCGATGTCGGCGACCAGGATCGTGCCTGCGGCGGGGACGAGCGCCTGGCCGAGCTTGGGCAGGCCGAGCGCCACCGTGAGCGCGGGCTCGAGCGCGAGGCCGAGCGGCGCGCCCGAGTCACTCGAGGCGCCCGAGGCCACGTCGACCGCCACGATCGGAAGCCCGCTCGCCGCGAGCTCGCGCAAGAGGATCGCGGCTTCGCCCTCGACCGGTCGCGAGAGACCCACGCCGAACACCGCGTCGACCACGAGGTCGCAGCCGGCCAGTGCGGCGCGGATCGCGTCGGGATCGCTGGCGCTGCGCAGCTCGACCGCGCTCCCGGCCAGAAGGTCGCGGTTCGCCTTCGACTCGGGACTCTGGCGCTCGGGCCTGGCCAGCTCGAGCACGCGCGGAGTCACTCCCCGCCCCTGCTCCGCCAGCACGCGTGCCACCACGTAGCCGTCGCCGCCGTTGTTGCCTCCGCCGCACGCCACGAGCGGCCGGCGCGCTTCGCCGAAGTGAGTCGCGATCGCCTCGGCGACCGCGCGCCCCGCGCTCTCCATCAGCGTGCGCGCGGGGATCCCGAGCCGGCCGATCGCGTCGGCGTCGACCGCGCGCATCTCGGCGCCCGTCGCGCACGGCCAGCCGCGGGCGTCGGAAATCACGCGCGGGCCTCGACCCAGACGCTCGCCAGCGCGAAGTCCGCGTCGTGAGTCAGCGACAGCTGGAAGGCGAACCCGCCAAGGACGCGGGCGTGCTCGGTGAACGCGAGCTGCGGCGCGCCGGTCCGGAGCCGGGTCACTTCGAGCCCGCGCAGCGGCAGCGCGCGGCCGAGCGAGCCACGCAGCGCGGCGCGGCCCGCGAGCTTGGCGGCGAAGCGCGCCGCCAGGTTCTGCCAGCCGAACGTCTTGCCGCGCGCATAGGCCAGCTCACCGGGCGAGAACACGCGCGCGGCGAAGCGCTCGCCGCGGCGCTCGAGCACCGCGCGGAAGCGCGGCACCTCGACCAGGGCCAGGCCCACGCCGCTAAGCGCGTCCGACAAGCGACTTCATCTCGCGCACCGCCGCCTCGAGCCCGACGAAGACCGCGCGCGACACGATCGCGTGACCGATCGAGAACTCCTCGATCTCGCCGATCCGCGCCAGTCGCGCGACGTTGCGGTAGTCCAGGCCGTGACCCACGCCGATCTCCAGGTGGAGCTTGGCCGAGAGCCGGATCGCGTCCTCGATCCGCCGCACCTCGTCCTCGTGGTCCGGCCCGCGCTCGGCGTAGCGGCCGGTGTGGATCTCGACCGCGCGCGCCCCGACGCGGTGCGCGGCCTTGATCTGCTCGAGGTCGGCCGCCACGAACAGACAGCTGCGGATGCCGCCGTCCTTCAGCGCGCGCACGATCTCGCCGATCTCGCCGATCCGGCTCTGCACGTCGAGGCCGCCTTCGGTCGTGAGCTCCTCTCGCCGCTCGGGCACGAGCGTGACCGAGCTCGGGCGCACCTCGAGGGCGACCTTCAGCATCTCCTGCGTCGCCGCCATCTCGAGACAGAACAGCCCGTGCACGGTCTGGCGCAGGAGCCGCACGTCGCGGTCCTGGATGTGTCTGCGGTCCTCGCGCAGGTGCACGACGAGGCCGTCGGCGCCCCCGAGCTGACACAGCGCCGCGGCGGTCACCGGATCGGGCTCGAGCCCGCGCCGCGCCTGGCGCAGCGTGGCCACGTGGTCGACGTTCACGACGAGCCGGCGTTCAGTCATTTCGCAGCCTCTCCGATCGCCTTGCGCAAGGCCTGACACAGCTCTTCGGCCAGTGACTCGATCTGGGCGGAGTCGTCGCCTTCGAGCATGACTCGCGCCAGCGGCTCGGTGCCCGAGTAGCGCACGTTGATCCGGCCGCGCCCGGCCAGCGCGCGTTCCACCTGGAGCAGCGCGCGCTGGAGCTCGGGGATCTCGCCGAACGGAGTCTTGGCGCGCACGCGCACGCTCTTCAGCACCTGCGGCGTGCGCTGCATGACGCGCGCGAGCTCCGACAGCGGCCGGTCTTCGCGCCGCATCAGCGCCAGCACCTGCAGCGCCGACAGCATGCCGTCGCCGGTGGTGTTGTGGTCGAGAAAGACCAGGTGCCCCGACTGCTCGCCGCCGAGCGAGATCTTCTCGCGCAGCATCGCCTCGACCACGTAGCGGTCGCCGACGTCGGCGCGCACCAGCCGGATGCCCTGCGCGTGGAGCGCGCGCTCCATGCCCAGGTTGCTCATGACCGTGCCCACCACCGCGTTCGCGTGCAGCGCGCCGCGGCGCTTGGCGTCGAGCGCGCACATGGTGAGGATCTGGTCGCCGTCGACCACCTGGCCGTGCTCGTCGATCAGCATCACCCGGTCGGCGTCGCCGTCCACGGCGATGCCGAGGTCCGCGCGGTACTCGCGCGTCACCGCCGCGACGTGCTCGGGGTGAGTGGCGCCGCAGCCATCGTTGATGTTCGTGCCGTTGGGGCGGTTGCCGACCGCGATCACCTCGGCGCCCAGCTCCTCGAGCACGGTGGGCGCCACCTTGTAGGCCGCGCCGTTCGCGCAGTCGATCGCGATGCGCAGCCCCTCCAGGGTGGAGTGGCGGGGGAAGCTCTTCTTCAGGAAGACGATGTAACGACCCGACGCGTCGTCGATTCTTCGAGCTCGACCCAGCGAGGCGCCGAGCGCGCGCGCCTGCTCGAGCTCGGGCGAGTCCATGAGCTCCTCAATCCGTGACTCGGCCTCGTCGGGCAGCTTGAAGCCGTCGCGCGAGAAGAACTTCACGCCGTTGTCTTCGAAGGGGTTGTGCGAGGCCGAGATCATCGCGCCCGCGTCGCAGCGCATGTCGACGGTCAGGAACGCGAGCCCGGGCGTCGGAATCGGGCCGACCTGCAGCACGTCGACGCCCATCGAGCACAACCCCGCGGCCAGCGCGTCCTCGAGCATGTAGCCGGAGAGCCGCGTGTCCTTGCCGATCAGGACGCGCGGCGCGCTCGCGCCGTGGGGACCCAGCCGGAACACCAGCGCCAGCGCGCGCCCGAGCTGCATCATGACCTCGCCGGTCATGGGGTGGACGTTCGCGCGGCCGCGAATGCCGTCCGTCCCGAAGAGCTTTCTCGGACTGCCCATCTCCCCCCTCACCGCGCCGGGCGTAGACTCACTCGCCGCTGGCCTGCGGCAGTGGCTCGATCTCCACCGTCACTCGAATCGGTCCGCCGTCCGGATCCTTGCGCCAGACGTGCGGGTAGCCCAAAGCGACGGAGCTCTCCAGCACCGAGGTCTCGCGCAGCCGCGCCAGGTCGATGCGGTCGGTCACCACCTCGCGGATGTTCCGCACCGAGCTCTTCGCGCCCAGGATCGCGATCTCTTTGGGCTCGAGCGCGACGCGCACCAGCTTGAAGCCCGTGGGCAGCTCGCCCGCCAGATCGGCGCGCACCGGCACGGTCTTTCCGACCACGGGCTCGAGCTGATAGACGAGCGTCGAGGGCGAGCGCGCGGCGATGCGCGCGCCGCGCGGCACCGACAGCTCCTCGCGGTTCACCGCCAGGCGCGCCTCGCCGGCTTTCGCGCCCTCGAGTGACACGGTGTAGTGCTGCAGGCTCTTCGAGGCCTGGCGCAGCGCCGCCCGGCTGCCCACCAGCCGCAGGTTGATCTCGTGCGCCGATTCGTCGACCACGACCAGGTTGTCGGGGACCTTCTCGACCGCAATCGGCAGGTCGAGGCTCTGCTCCACGTCGGTCACGCCCTGCGCGGCGGCCCACAGCACGCACGCGATCAGGAGTGACACGACCTTGTAGAGCAGGTTGTCGAAGATGCGCATGGGCTAGCGCACCTCGGCCACGCGTGAGTCCTTCACGCGCTCGCCTTCTTCGCCGGGCTCGGGGGCCGGCTCGGGCTCTTCCTCGCGCACGTTGCCGGACAGCTCGAGCAGCGCCTCGCGCAGGTGCGGGCCGTCGAGGTCCTCGCGGATCTCGCCGCCGGCCACCAGCGAGATCTTGCCCGACTCTTCGGAGACCACGACCACGAGCGCGTCTGTCTCCTCGGTGACTCCCACCGCCGCGCGGTGGCGCGTGCCCAGCGCGCCGTCGAGCGCGGCGCGCATGGCCAGCGGGAGGATGCAGCCGGCGGTCGCGATCCGGTCGCGGCGCACCACCACTGCGCCGTCGTGCAGCGGTGAGTAAGGCAGGAAGATGGAGATCAGGAGGTCGCGGGTCAGCTCGGCGTCGAGCGCGGTGCCCTGCTCCACGAACTCGTCCAGGTGCACCTCGCGCTCGATCGCGATCAGCGCGCCCACGCGGCGCTGTGCCAACGCCTGACACGCGCGCACGATCTCCTCGATCGTGTGCGCCTCTTGCGTGCGCGACGAGCCGAACACGCCCCGGCCCACGCGCGTCAGCGCGCGACGGATGTCGGACTGGAAGATCACGATCAAGATCAGCAAGCCGGAAGACAGGAAGTTGTCGAGCAGGAAGCTCATGGTCGCGAGCTCGAGCAGGCTCGCGAGCCGCCACGCCAGCACCAGGATCAAGAGCCCGAGCGCCATCTGCGCGGCGCGCGTGCCCTTGATGCGCATGAGCAGCCAGTAGACCACCCAGGCCACGACCAGGATGTCGATCGTGTCCCGCACCGGCTGGAAGTTCTCGGCGAAGGTCTGCCAGCGGTCCAGCAGCCAGGCGTAGACGACGGGAATCACGAGTCACCTCGGCGGGTGTCTCGGATCGCCGCCGCCACGTCGACGGCCTGGCGCGCCGCGGCCACGTCGTGCATGCGCAGCGCCCGCGCGCCGGCCAGCACGCAGGCGGTCGCAACCGCGAGCGTGCCGGGCAGCCGTTCGGCGGGAGGCAGGCCGGTGAGCGCGCCGAGGAAGCTCTTGCGCGACGGGCCCACCAACACCGGGTAGCCCAGGCCGCACAGCTCCTCGAGCCGCGCGATCAGCACCAGGCTGTGCTCGCGCGGGCGCTTCCCGAAGCCGATTCCCGGGTCGAGCCAGATCTTCTCGCGCGGCACGCCGGCGGACTCCGCCGCAGCGGCGTCGGCGAGCAGCTCGTCGGCGACCTCGCGGACCACATCCGTGTAACTCGGCGCGCGCTGCATGGTTGCGGGCTCGCCGCGCATGTGGTTCAGGACCAGCGTCGCCCCGTGGGCGGCGCAGACCGCCGCGAGCTCGGGGTCGCGCAGCCCCGCGACCGCGTTCACGACCGTGGCGCCGCGCGCGAGCGCGGCATCCGCGACCTCGGCCCGGCGGGTGTCGACCGAGAGCGGCAGCGCGCACTGCTTGGCCAGGCCCTCGATCACGGGCAGGACGCGCGCGCTCTCTTCTTCCACGGAGACCGGCTCCGAGCCCGGCCGCGTCGACTCACCCCCCACATCGAGCCAGTCGGCAGCTTCGGCCGCGAGCGTGAGCCCGTGGGCGATCGCAGCCTCGGCGCGCGCGTAGCGTCCGCCGTCGAAGAAGGAGTCCGGCGTGACGTTCACGACTCCGACGACGAGCACGCGCCCGCCGCCCGCGTCTCCCCGCTTGCGAGGCCGCGGGGCGGACATGGCTCAGCCGGGAACCGGTTCGGGGTCGGGAACGGGTTTGTCGCCGAAGCGGCGGCGCCCTTCGGGCTCGCTGGTCGCGCGCGTGGGAACGCCGGGGGTGCGCGCGGGCTCGGGCAGCGCCGGCAGCTCGCGGCCTTCGAGCAGGAGCCGCAGGTCACTCTCGTCCAGCGTCTCTCGCTCGAGCAGCGAGTGCGCGACCTTGTCGAGCACGTCGCGGCGGTCGATCAGCATCTGCTTCGCGCGCGCATAGCGGTCGGAGAGGATCGCGTAGACCTCGTCGTCGATCTGGCGCGCCTTCTCCGGGCTGTGTTTCGGCGCGGCGCCGAACTCGCGCCCGATGAAGACGGGATTGTGGTCGTCGGCCAGGCTCACCGGACCCAGCTTCTCGCTCATGCCGTAGCTGCAGACCATGTCGCGGGCGATCTTGGTCGCCTGCTCGAGGTCGTGCGCCGCGCCGGTCGAGAAGTGCTCGAACACGAGCTCCTCGGCGGCCCGGCCGCCCATGGCGCGGGTGATCGTCGCCAGCAGCTCGTCCTTCGACACGCAGTAGCGGTCCTCGGCCGGCAGAGTCATGGTGACTCCGAGCGCGCGGCCGCGCGGGATGATGGTGACCTTGTGCACCGGATCGCTGTGCTCCTCGAGCATCGCGATCAGCGCGTGACCCGCCTCGTGGAACGCCGTGATTCGGCGCTCCTTCTCGGACAGGATCATGCTGCGGCGCTCCGAGCCCATGAGCACCTTTTCCTTGGCGAGCTCGAAGTCGCGCATCGCCACAGAGTCAGCGTCGCGGCGCGCGGCCAGTAGCGCCGCTTCGTTCACCAGGTTCTCGAGGTCCGCGCCCGAGAAGCCCGGCGTGCCGCGCGCGATCACGGACAGGTTGACGTCCGCGGCCAGCAGCACCCGGCGCACGTGCACGCGCAGGATCGCCTCGCGACCGCGCAGGTCGGGGCGATTCACGGTCACGTGCCGGTCGAAGCGGCCCGGCCGCAGCATGGCGGGATCGAGCACGTCGGGGCGGTTGGTGGCGGCGATGATGATCACGCCTTCGTTCGACTCGAAGCCGTCCATCTCGACCAGCAGCTGGTTCAGGGTCTGCTCGCGCTCGTCGTGGCCGCCGCCCAGGCCGGCGCCGCGGTGGCGGCCGACCGCGTCGATCTCGTCGATGAAGATGATGCAGGGCGCGTTCTTCTTGCCCTGACTGAACAGGTCGCGCACGCGGCTCGCACCCACGCCGACGAACATCTCGACGAAGTCGGAGCCGGAGATCGAGAAGAACGGCACGCCCGCCTCGCCCGCGATCGCGCGCGCCAGGAGCGTCTTGCCGGTGCCCGGCGGGCCGATCAACAGCACGCCCTTGGGGATGCGGCCGCCGAGCCGGGTGAACTTCTTGGGATCGCGCAGGAACGCGACGATTTCCTCGAGCTCGGCCTTCGCCTCCTCGATGCCCGCCACGTCCGCGAAAGTGACTCGCTGCTGGTTCTCGGACAGAAGCTTCGCGCGCGACTTGCCGAAGCTCATCGCTTTCCCGCCGCCCGACTGGAGCTGCCGGAAGAGCAGGAACCACAGACCCGCGAACAACAGCATGGGCAGCCAGGACAGCAAGAGTGACTGCCACATGCCCGTGTCGTCGGGCTGCTTGTAAGTCGTCTTCACCTCGTGCTTGCGCAGGAGCTTCTGGAAGCGCTCGCCGTCGGTGGGGCCGTTCGTGGTGAAGCTCGAGTTGTCGTTGAGCTTCCCGTCGATGTGCTCGCCCTTGACCGTGATCTCGGCGACGTCACCGGATTCGAGCCGCGAGATGAACTCCGAGTAGGTGACTTCGTTGGCTTCGGGCTGGGTGTTCCCGAACAGGCTGAAGATCGCCAACAGCACGAACATCGCGGTCGCCAGCGTCAGCAGGTTCTTGTAGAGATGGTTCAACGCACCTCCAATCTCACGGCGCCCGACCGGCGCGCGAGATCAGCGAGCCAAAGCTCGGTCGCATCTGGCCTTCGCGATCGGGCGAAGCTCTGTCTAAACGCTCGAATTACCACGTAATCTAGCAAGTTCAACGCGGACTCGAAAGGCGCTCGGCGCGAATCTCGCAAGTCACCGCCTCGCGCGCTCGGAAAAGGCTTGAAGGAGCATATCCCGGAACCCAGACGATCTCGCCACCTCGTTCGACGACCAGTGCGCGCGCGCGATCCAGCTTCGACCATCGGGCGCCGGCGAGCGCGTCCTTGAGCCGGCGCTCGCGTCCGCGAACGTGCATGAGGTCGCCGTCACGCGCGCTGCGCACGGTGAAGCGGTCGCCCGGGTGCACGGGCAGGCAGTCGCGGTCGGCGTGGCCAGGGACGCTCGCAGAACGCCACGAAAGACGGATCCGCCGCTCGGGAAATTCGAGCGTTTCGCCGGCCGCGAGCGTGCGCCGGACCGGCTCGGGAAATGCCGGTCCCGAGGCCGGGCCCAGCCACAGTCGCGTGCGATCGCGGTACAGGACGCGACCTCCTGGCAGTGAGATGCGCTGACCTGCGCGCGCGTTGCGCAGGAATGAATCCATGCGCTCGAGCTGCGCGCGGCTCTGCTGCTCGGCCAGGCCGCCGAGCGCCGCGAAGTGCGCGAGCGCCTGGCGCCGGCGCGCGCCCGGGAGTGACCCGAGCGCCGCGGCCTCGAGCCACAGCCCGCCCTCGCCGGGCTCGAGCGCCGCGGCGAGCCGCGCGTCGAGCTCGACGCGCGCGGCGTCGTCGCTCTCGCGCGCGTGGGCGGCGAGCTGCGCCAGGCGCAGCACCGCGCCGGGTGCGATCGCCTCGAGCACGGGTACGACCTCCGCGCGCAGGCGGTTGCGGGGCACCGCGAGCGAGGCGTTGCTCGAGTCGCTCTGCGACGCCAGCCCGCGCCGCGCGAGATACTCGCGCAGCGCGCTGCGCCGCAGGCCGAGCAGCGGCCGCAGCACGCGGCCGCCGTCCCGCGCGGGTCGGATCCCCGCGAGCCCCGCGACGCCGGTGCCGCGCAGCGCGCGCAACAGCACGGTCTCGGCCTGGTCGTCGGCGTGGTGCGCCGTGAGCACGCTCGCGTAGCCACCCGCGACACGCATGCGCTCCAGCGCCGCGTAGCGCAGGACCCGCGCCCGGGCCTCCGGCGAGCGGCCGTCGGGGCTGCGCGCGTCGACCCGCGCGACCTGGACGGGCACGCCCAGCTGCGCCGCGAGTGACTCGACGAAGGCCTGCTCGCGGTCCGCCTCCGCGCCGCGCAGCCCGTGGTGGACGTGTGCGACACCGACCCGCTGACCCAGCGCCAGGAGCGCGTGCAGGAGCGCCACCGAGTCCGGCCCGCCCGACACTGCCGCCAGCAGCCGTGTGCCACGCGTGACTCCCGCGCCGCGCAGGAAGCGCGCCAGCTCGCGGTGGACCGGGTCGAGAAGCCGCGTCGCCATCGTGTCCAGGGTACGCGCCCGTGGGCGGGTGCGCCCCTCAACAGCGTCATCCGCCTCGCCGAAACAACGCCTGAGAGAGGTGTGTTTGGAAGGCTTCCCCCAAGTCGCGAGCTGGCTCACTGCGCTCGCGGCGCGTCTGGTGGACGACCATCCGCTCGCCATCGGCGCCCTGGTCGGCCTGGGCGGCGGACTGCTCCTGGAGGTGGTCGTGCGCCGGCGCCACCTGCGCGAGCAGCCGCCGACCGGCGGTGAGGCCGACGTGCAGAAGCTCGTGGCGCGCGGCGAGATCGAGCGCGCCGCCGATCTCCTGGTCGAGCGCCATCAGCTGGCTCGCGCGCTGCCGCTGTACGAGAAGGCCGGCGCCAAGGCGAAGCTCGCGCGCGCGCTCTTGCAGGCGAAGCAGCCTGCTCGCGCCGCCAAGGTCTACACCGAAATGGGTCGCCACGCCGAGGCCGCGCACTACTACGAGTCCGCCGGCGCCTGGGCCGAGGCCGGCGAGTCACTCTTGACCGTGGGCGACGAGCGCGCGGCCGCCGAGCTGCTCGAGCGCGGCGGCGAGCTCGAGCGCGCGGCGCGCATCCACCACCGGCTCGGCGACCCGGAGAGCGCGGCGCGCCTGTTCGAGCGCGCGCAGCTAGGCGTCGAGGCGGGCGATGCGCTGCTCGAGGCGCGCGGCCGCAAGCCGCGCGTGCTGGCGCGGGCCGGCGAGCTGTACGAGTCGGCCGGCAACTTCGAGCGCGCCGCCAACGCGTTCGCCGAGGCGGGCGAGGCGCGGCGCGCGGCGGAGCTGTTCGAGAAGATCCACCGCTTCTCGAAGGCGGCCGAGTGGTACGCGCGCTCGGGCGCGTTCGAGCGCGCGGCCGACTGTCACGAGAAGGCGGGCGAGATCACGCAGGCGCGCGCGGCCTGGGAGCGCGCGGGGGACCGCACGCGCGCGGCGGAGCTCGCGCTCGAGGAGGGCAAGAATCTCGAGGCGGGCGCGGCCTTCTACGAGGTCGGCTCCTACGACCGCGCGATCGACATCCTGCAGCGCATCCCACCGACCTCGCCCGACGCGCGCGCCTCGGCGCGGCTGTTGGCGCGGATCTTCCTCGAGAAGGGCCTGATCGATCGCGCGCGCGAACGGCTGCAGGCGCTGTCACTCCAGGGCGGGCTCGAGAAGGACGACCTCGAGCTCCTGCTCACGCTGGCGACCGCGCTCGAGAGACTCGGCGACGGCGCGAGCGCGCTCGAGTCGCTGGAGAAGATCGCCGCGGTCGACCCGAGCTACGCCGACGTGGAGGCGCGGCTGGAGCGGCTGCGCGAGCCGAGCGCGGGCCCGGCCACGCTCCCCGCCACCGAGTCGACCCGCTACGAGCTGCGCGACGAGATCGGCCGCGGCGGCATGGGCATCGTGCGCCTGGCCTGGGACCGGGAGCTGGAGCGCCCGGTCGCGATCAAGTTCCTGCCGCACGAGCTGGCCGCGAACGAAGAGGCGCTGAAGATGTTCCGCGCCGAGGCGCGCGCGGCCGCGGCCATGAATCACCCCAACATCGTGCACATCTACGACGTGGCGGTGATCGGCGGCGAGCCCTGCATCGTGATGGAGTACGTGCAGGGCCGCACCGTGCGCGAAGTGATGCGTGTGCGCGGCTCGAGCGAGAAGCAGCCGCTGCCGCCCAAGCGCGTGGCCGAGATCGGGCGCGAGATCTGCAACGCGCTCGCCTACGCGCACCGCCAGAACGTGATCCATCGCGACGTGAAGCCGTCGAACATGCTGCTGGCCGCCGACGGCACGGTGAAGCTGATGGACTTCGGGATCTCGAAGGTGATGGAGACGGGCGAGGAAGCGCGCAGCGAGGCCAAGGGCACCCCGCAGTACATGCCGCCCGAGCAGATCCTGGGCCGCGAGATCGACGGCCGCACCGACCTGTACGCGCTGGGCATCTCGATGTTCGAGATCGCGACCGCGCAGCGCCCGTTCAGCGGCGACGGCGTCGTCGATCAGCAGCTCCATGCGGTGCTGCCCGACCCGCGCCGGATCCGCGCCGAGATTCCCGAGTCACTGGTGGCGATCCTGCAGCGCGCCTGCGAGAAGAACCCCGATCAGCGCTACGCCTCGGCACACGAGATGGCCCAGGCGCTCGAGCGCTTCCTGACCGAGCTCGAGTCAGCGGGCGGCGCCGGACAGAGCTGAGGCCGTCCCGACCACCACCGGCGTGCGTCGCGCGTCGTCCTTCTCGACCCAGACCTCGAGATTCGTACGCTGGGCCTGGCCCTCGGTCTCGACGCTGCGCACCTTGCCGCGCGCGCGCACCGTCTCGCCGCCCCACAGCACGTTCACGAGCTTCACGTCCATGCGCCCGCCCGCGAGCCAGCCCTCGCCGTAGGCGTTGCCCATGAGCTGGGACACGAGACAGGTGGACAGCATCCCCTGCACCACCACGTCGGGAAAGCCGAGCTTGCGCGCCTCGTCGCGGTCGGTGTGGTAGTTCTTGATCGGGCCGCTGAAGCGCCAGCAGGTGCCGAGATCGACGGTGAGCTCGACCGGCTCGAGCTCGGGGCCGTCGCCCTCGCCGATCGGCGCGCGCTCCTTCTTGGCCGCGCTGTCCCGGTCGACCACGTTGTCGCTGGCCGAGCGCTCCTCGGCCAGGAACGACTGATGCGTGCGCGAGCGCACCAAGAGCCGTCCCGACGAGTCACAGTAGTCGACTTCGTTGACGACGAAATCGCGGTCGCGCTTGCGGTAGCGCTCGATCACCATCGAGCGCGTGAACAGCTCGCTGCCGGAGCGCAGCGGCGCGAACAGCTGCCACTCCTGCCGCGCGTGCAGGTTCCCGACCAGGCGTTTCAGATACCAGCGGTCGATGTGACTGTAGACCTCGCTGTGGTAGAGCAGCGGCGGCGCAAAGCCCTTCTCCCACAGCGGATTGTGGTCGTGGAAGGTGTCGCAGTAGAAGGCGATCACCTCGGGAGACACTGCGCGGCGGGCAGTGTGCACGAGATCGCCGACGCGGAGCGGCTGCCCTTTGAGGTTCACGCCCGGATTCTGTCACACTCGCGCCCCGCCATGCGTCCCGATCCCGGCCCCGAAGCGAACGTCGGCAGCTGGCTCGCGCTGCACGCGTCCACCCGGCCGGAGCACACGGCGCTCGTGGTCGAGCGGACCGGCGAGCGCATCTCGTACCGCGAGCTCGAGGCGCGGGTGCGGCGCACCGCCGCGGCGCTGCGCGAGCTCGGGCTCGCCCCCGGCGACCGGATCGCGCTCGCGCTGCCGAGCGAGCCGCTGTATCTCGAGCTCTACTTCGCGGCGGCGCTCTTGGGCGCGATCTCGATCCCGCTGAACACGCGACTCACCGCGGCCGAGCTCGGCTTCCAGCTCGACGACGCCGAGCCGCGGCTGGCGATCCGGCCGGCGGACTCCCACCTGCCCGCGCGCACCGGAACCCGCGCGCTCAGTCCCGAGGAGCTGCGACGACAGGTGGCCGCGTCGGCCGACTTCCCCGAGCGCCCGCCCGCCCCGGGCGGTGAGTCGCCGCAGACGATCCTGTACACGAGCGGCACCACGGGCCAGCCCAAGGGCGCGCTGCTGCCCCACCGCAAGACCTACTGGAACACGCGCAATGCCGAGCTCTACTTCGAGCTCGACTCGAGCTCGGTGGCGGTCTGCCCGATCCCCCTCTTCCACTCCTTCGGGCTGAAGATCCTGTCGGTGCCCGCGCTCTACTGCGGCGCCACGCTGGTGCTGGTCGAACGCTTCGACCCGCTCGGCCTGCAGGACTGCGTGGCGAGTCACCGCGCGACCCTGCTCGGGGCCGTGCCGGTGATGTACGCGCGCATGCTCGAGGCGGGGCTCGCGGCGAAGAAGCTCGAGTCACTCCGCTTCGCGTTTTCGGCCGGCGCACCGATCGCCGCCGAGACGATCGAGCGCTACTTCGCGCAGGGCGTCTGCTTGAAGCAGGGCTACGGCCAGACCGAGACATCGATCCTGTGCTGTCTCGACGCCGCCGATGCGCGCCGCAAGGCGGGCTCGGTCGGCAAGCCCGTGCCGTTCGGCGAGATCCGGATCGCCGACGAGTCGGGGCGGGTCGTGGCGCCGGGCCAGAACGGCGAGGTGCAGGTGCGCGGGCCGATCGTGATGCTGGGCTACTGGCGCCGGCCCGAGGAGACCGCGGCGAGTCGGGTGGGCGGCTGGCACCGCACCGGTGACCTGGGCGTCGTGGACGCCGAGGGCTTCGTGACTCTGGTCGGGCGCTCGAAGGAGCTCTACATCAGCGGCGGCGAGAACGTCTACCCGGCGGAGGTCGAGCGCGTGCTGGGGCAACACCCGGACGTGTCGGAGGTGGCCGTGGTCGGGGTACCGGACGCGCGCTGGGGTGAGTCGGGCCGGGCCTACGTGGTGCCCGCGCGAGCGCCCTTCGACCCGGACGAGTTACTGGCCTGGGCGGGCCAGCGCCTGGCGCGCTACAAGCTTCCGCGCGAGGTGGTGCTGGTGAAGGAGCTGCCTCGAACCGCATCGGGAAAGGTCCAAAAGCATGTCCTCGTGGCGCAGCGCTAGCGTCCTTGCACTCGCCCTCGGCTCACTCACCGGCTGCACGTTTCTGATGGCGGTGAAGGGTGCACCCACCACACCGCCGGTGCTCGATGCCGACCTGGTGCAGCGCGGCGCGATCCTGTTCCAGAGCGCCAAGGTTTCGGGCGACGGCTCCCGCGCCTGCGCGACCTGTCACCCGGGCGGCGGCTCCGACGGCAAGGTGTATCTCGACGGGAACGAGGTCGCGCCGGGCACGCCGGGCGGCTGGCGCACGCTGTCGCTGCGCGGCGCCTGGCAGACCGCTCCCTATCTGTGGGACAACTCGGCGACCACGATCTCGCAAGCGGTCGACCGGATGTTCGCCGTCGAGATGCGCGGCGCCACGCTGGCGGGACGCGACCGCGAAGCGCTCGAGGCCTACGTGCTGTCGATCCCGCCGTTCGACAAGCACCGGATCGACGCCGACGGCACGCCGATCGAGCCCGTGTCACTCAGCGCGCGGCGCGGCTTCGCCGTGGCCGAACGCGTGTGCCTGGGCTGTCACAAGCCGCCCGCCTTCGCGCGGCTCCTGCGCTACGACGTCGGTACCGGCGGCCCGTTCGCCGTGCCCACACTGCGCGGCGTCTCGAGCGGCGGACCGTACGGCCACGACGGCCGCTGGCCGGATCTCGAGAGCGCGATCCGCGACATCACCACCGCCAAGGAGACGCCGCTCACCGCGGACGAGACGGCGCAGCTCCTGGACTACCTGAAGCTGCTCTAGCAGCCGGGGCAGTGCCCCATTAGAGTGTGCCGCCCGTTTTCTGGCGATGTAGCTCAGGTGGTTAGAGCAGGCGGCTCATATCCGCCGTGTCGGGGGTTCGAGTCCCTCCATCGCCAGTCTTAGGTAACTACGCTCGCCTGCGGCTCGCTGCGCGCGCCTTCCGGCGCTTGCGACCTCGCTCAGGGCGGCCTTCGCTCGGCCTCGCTCTTGCCGAGATCTCGCTCGAGAGGAGCGGAGCAGTCACCCACTTCTTTGTACGTATGCCTCGAGATCCTTCGTTGCGCAGAGGTTCGCGCCGCGCTGGCTGAGCTCGGAGTTGATGCGCGCGGAGATGGCTTCGGCGGTTTCGGTGGGGGTGGGCCAGGTGGAGTGGGCGTCGTGGAGCACGGTGACGCGGAGGTCGCGGGTCAAGGCGCCGAGGGCGGTGTTGTAGACGCAGAACTCGCTCTGCAGGCCGCACAGCACGACTTCGCAGACCGAGAGGCGCGCCAGGTCGGCCACGAGCGTCGTGTCATCGAAGGAGCTCGAGTGGCGCTTCGTGATGCGCAGCTCGCCGCGTGCGGGTGCGAGGGCTTCGTGCAGCTCGAACTGGGGCGTGCCCTCCGCGAACACGCCAGCGGGCTCGGAGTGCTGCACGAACACGATCGGAAGCGCCGCCGAGCGCGCGCGGCCGATCGCCGCGCCGACGCGTTCGACGAGCTCACCGGCGCGCGCGATCGGCGGGCAGCGCGCCCCATCGAACGCGCCGCGTTGAACGTCGATCACGAGCAGCGCGAGCGGCGGCATCGTGAGTCAGCGTAGCAGCGGCCACGTCGTGGCAAATAGCCCTGGTTTGGTGCACGGTGACGCCCCGTAGGATGAGCGAGCGCGAACAGGCGAAGGCAGAGTCACCGCAGGCGGAGCGCTCGCGACCCCGCACGCTGCTGTCCTGTTTCATCGACCCGTACGTGCAGATCGGCGTGGGCGCGCTGCTCACTTGTGCGGCAGAGCTTCTGCTCAAGAAGGGTGCGGTATCGGCGCCGCAGCTGCCGTGGCTCCCCGCGTGGCTCGGCGTCTCGGCACTCGGCTCGACTTGGACCTGGCTCGGGATCGCCGCCTACATCGGCAGCTTCGCGTCGTGGCTGCGCGTGCTGCGGCTCGTGCCGCTGAACATCGCCTACTCGCTCGTGAACGTGGCGCAGGTCCTGGTCCCGATCGGCGCGGCGCTGCTGTTGCACGAGCAGATCACGGGCTGGCGCTGGGCGGGCATCGCGCTCGTGCTGGCCGGAGTGACTTCGGTGATGAGCGCCGCCGCCGAGCTCGAGAAGCACAAGTGACTCCTTCGGCGGTCGCGCTCTGCATCGCCGTACAGGCGTTCATCATCGTGGGCCAGCTCTTGCTGAAGCGCGGGATGGCGCCGCCGGGAAGCCTGGGCGACGGCGCGCCGATCGCATGGCGCTGGCTGGTCGCGGGCGTGGTCTGCTTCGCAGCCTGGTTCTTCCTGTGGCTCGGGATCCTGCGCAAGTGGGACGTCAGCCAGGTGTATCCGTTCGACGCCCTGAACTCGGCGGGGATCGCGCTCGCGGCGCGCGTGGTGCTCCACGAGACGCTTCCGACCCGCGGCTGGCTCGGGATCGGGCTGATCACGCTCGGGATCCTGTTGGTGTCGCAGAGCTAGCGCGCTTCGTCGGCCAGGCGCTGCGCGATCATGCGCCGGAACAGCGCCGGGCCCTGGTCCTGCGGGATGAAGCCGCGCGGCTGCTCGGGAGAGGTCGCCTTCCAGATCGCCTGCTGGGCTTCGATCATGCGCCGGTCCTCGTCGAACGAGGTCTTCACCACTCGGTACACCCCGTCGACGAACGACGGCGTGGCGAACGCGCGCGGCAGGCCGAAGCCCCACAGATAGCGACTGCGGCCGACACCGAGCGGTGTCACCGACTGCTGGTCGATGCGCGAAAGCAACGGCTTCGCGTCCGGCGCGCCGAGCTGGCTGGCTTCGGCCGTTCCCACCGGGAAGGACTGCGTGCCGAGCAGGAAGATCCCGGGCAGGAGATACCGGTAGCTGCTCCAGGTATCGACGCGCTCGCTGCGGCCGGGCGTGATCGGGTGATCCCGGAACCAGCGCTCGAAGCGCAGCCCGTTCGGCTCAGCCACGATCCGCGGCTGCTCGGTCGACCATTTCGCGCCCGTCGAGCGGCCGAGCGAGGTCTCGTGCACGAAGTCGAGGTGCGAGAGATCGCAGAGGTTGTCGTTCAGGAGCTCGTAGTCCGCCTCGTAGTCGATGCCGCCGCTGCGGTAGACCCAGTCCGGATCGCCGAGCCCGAAGGCCGCGGGCACGAGCGCCGGGTCCGCTCGTGCCGGATCGCCGGACCAGACCCAGACCCAACCGTGGCGTTCGACCACGGGGAAGCTCCTGGCGCACAGCCGGGGCGGGACGCGAGTCACCCCCGGGACCTCGGCGCAGCTGCCGTCGGAACGGAAGCGCAGCCCGTGGTACATGCAGCGCAGGTCGTCGCCCTCGATCCGGCCGAGCGAGAGCGGCGCGTGGCGATGCGGGCAGCGGTCCTCGAGCGCGACCGCGCCGCCGTCGCCGCGCCGGTACAGGACGATCGGCTCGCCGATCACCTGCACGCCCCGCGGCTGCCCGGCCTCGAGCTCGTGACTCCAGGCGGCGACGTACCACAGGTTGCGGATGAACGGCATCGCGCGCTCACTCGCGCTTGCGCGAGTCACTCCCGAGCGCGACGGCGCGCACGGCCTTGCTGTCGGTGGGCTGGTGGCCGACGGCGTGCGGCGGCGCCGGAATCTCGACCACGGTATTCGAGAGCCGCCCGAGCCCGGTCACCTCGACCTCGACCACGTCGCCCGGCTGCATCGGCCGCGAGTTCGCGGGCGTGCCGGTGAGCACGACGTCGCCGGGCAGGAGCGTGATGTGGCGGCACAGGTCGGCGAGCTGGTAATCGATCGGGAACACCATCTCGGTGACTTTGCCCTCTTGCACCGTCTTCCCGTTGAGCAGCGTGCGCACCACGCTCTGGCGCACGTCGACGCCGCGCACCAGCGCGGGGCCGATCGGGCAGAAGCCATCCTGGCCCTTCACGCGCAGCATCGAGCCGGCGTCGGTGTCGCGGAAGTCCTGGGCGCCCACGTCGTTCGCCGGCGCGAAGCCCGCCAGATGGTCCCACACGTCCGCGGGCGCGACGTTGCGCATGGGCTTTCCCACCACCGCCGCGATCTCACCCTCGTAGTTCAGATACTGGCAGTTCGCCGGGCGGCAGAGCGCGCCGCGGTGCGCGTTCAGCGCGGTCGTCGGCTTCTGGAAGTAGGTGGGAGTCACCAGGGGCTCGGCCCGGAACTCGATCCGCCGCGATTCGTAGTTCAAGTGGATGCACAGGATCTTGGTCGGCTCGCACGGCGCGAGATAGGTCGCCTCGGCCTCGCGCAGCCGCCGCCCGTCGCCCAGCACGAGCTCGTCGCCGAGCAGCCGCACCCACTCGGGCCGGCCCTGGAACAGGATGCGGCGCAGCTCTTCGCGCGGGCCCTCCAGCACGTTCGTGGTCAAAACCCGCCCTCCTCCATGCCGTGGCCGTAGAAGTCCTCGGAGTAGTACTCGGACTGGTGCGTCGCGGCTCGGGAGCCGAAGCCGTACTCGATCGCGAAGCCGGACGGGCTGCGGAAGTAGAACGAGTACATGTGGTCGTTCGAGTGCTTGCCGAGCTGGATGGTCACCGGGATCTTGGCCTTGCGCACCAGGTCGTGGGTGAGTCCCACGTCGTCCAGGTTGTCGACCTCGAGCATGATGTGATTCAGCCGCTTGTCCGGCGCGCCGACGCCCCAGGCCACGCTGTGGTCGCGATCGTTGCAGTGCATGAAGCTGAGCTGCAGCGACCGCCCGCCCATGCCGATCTTGTACTCCACGCCGCCGCGCATGCCGAGTGTCTGGTAGAAGCGCACGCCCGCGGCCGAGTCGCGCTGGCGGATGATGCAGTGACCCAGGCCGCCCGTGCCGGTCACGAACTTGCCGTGCATCCCGCGTCCGGGGTGGAAGGGCTTGGAGAACTTCACCAGCGGCCCGTGGAAGATCTCGATCGGGTTCCCGTCCGGGTCGGCGAGCTTCAAGAGCTCGAGCACCTGCCGCTCCTCGGCCTCGGCCAGCGAGCCGACGCGGTACTCGACGCCCGCGTCGGCGAGCGTCTTCTGCATCTCCACGAACTCCTGCGGCCCGGCGACGCGGAAGCCGAGATACGCCAGGTCGTCGGCCGGGTCGCGCTGCAGCGTGAGCCGGTGGTGCCAGTAGTCCATGCGCAGGAAGCAGCGGTCCGCGCCGGCGTCCACCCACTCGAGCCCCACGATCTCGCGCGCGAACTTCTTCCAGGCGTCGAGGTCGGACACGTTGAGCCCCATGTAGCCGAGCTCGGTCACTCCCATGGCGAATCCTCCCTAGGCGAACGATCCCTTGCGCACCGCGACGTTCTTCACGTCGCAGTAGAAATCGAAGCTCCAGCTCCCGCCCTCGCGGCCCAGGCCGGAGTCACGCGCGCCGCCGAACGGCGCTGCCAGCTCGCGGATGAAGAAGCAGTTGACCCAGAGCGTGCCCGCGGTGACTCGCTCGGCGATCGCCATGGCCCGGCGCTGGTTCCGGCTGAACAGCACGCCGGCCAGCCCGTAGCGCGTGCCGTTGGCCAGCGCGATCGCCTCGGCGTCGTCGCCGAAGGTCTGCCAGGTCAGCACGGGCCCGAAGACTTCGCGCTGCGAGATCTCGAACTCGGGCTTCACCTGGTCGAAGAGCGTCGGCTGGAAGTAGAGCTCGCCCGCCGCGTCGCGTCCGCCGCCGAACAGCGTCCGCCCGCCGGCGTCCTTGGCGCGCTCGACGAAGCCCGCCACGCGCGCGAAGTGCTCGCGCGTGATCAGCGGCCCGACCCGCGTCTTCGAGTCCCGCGGGTCGCCCACCGTCATGCGCGCGCTCGCCGCCCTCACCTTCTCGAGAAACGGCTCTGCGACGCCCCGCTCGACCAGGACGCGCGTGCCGGCCAGACAGACCTGGCCCGCGTTCGCGTACTGCACCGCGACGGTCTGCGCGGCGGCGTCGAGGTCGGCGTCGGCGCAGACGATGAACGGTGACTTCCCACCCAGCTCGGCGGCGAGCGGCGTGATCGAGCGCGCCGCCGACTGACCGATCGACTTCGCGGTGTCGGTCGAGCCGGTGAAGCTGATCCGGTCGAGGTCGGGGTGGGCCACGAGCGCGGCGCCGGCCTGCTCGCCGATGCCCTGCACCACGTTCAGCACGCCGTCGGGCACGCCCGCCGCGTGCGCGATGTCGGCGAGCAGCGAGCAGGTGAGTGGCGCCCACTCCGGCGGCTTCACGACCACGGTGTCTCCCGCCGCGAGCGCCGGTCCGATCTTCCAGGTGGTGAGCATGAGCGGCGCGTTCCAGGGCGTGATCAGCGCGGCCACGCCCGCCGGGTCGTAGTGCACGTGGTTGATGACTTCGGGTGACTCGATGGCGTGACCCTGGAGCTTCGTCGCAGCCCAGTCGGCGAAGAACGAGACGTTCAGCGCGGCGCGCGGCACGACGCGCTGCAGGTTTCCCGCGAGCAGTGAGCCGTTGTCGGCGGTCTCGACC
Organism: Myxococcota bacterium; assembly: GCA_035498875.1. Taxonomy (GTDB): domain Bacteria; phylum Myxococcota_A; class UBA9160; order SZUA-336; family SZUA-336; genus VGRW01. The sequence continues at coordinate 4,294 of DATJZP010000101.1, read as the reverse complement.
GCCGCCAGCTCGGCGCTGCGCGCCGTGATGCCCTGCGCGAAGCGCTGCAGGATCGGCAGCCGCCCCTGCGGGCCGAGCTCGGCCCAGGCCGGGAAGGCCGCGCGCGCGGCCGCGACGGCGGCGTCGACCTCGGCTGCACCGGCGGCCGACACGTCGGCGAGCTGCGCGCCGTCGATCGGCGAGAGATCGGCGAAGCGCTCGCGCGAGGCCACGCGCTTGCCGCCGATCCAGTGCTCGGTCGAGACCTCGACGCCCGCGACTCGTGCGCTCATGCCCTCACCATTCGATTCCGGCGGCGGCCAGGAATTCGGGAAGCTCGGTCCAGTCTCGTGACTTCTGCTCGACCAGGTGATCCAGCCCGAGATTGCGCGCGGCGCTCGCCAGATAGAAGCGCTCGTATAGCTCGACGCGCCCGCCGAGCGCCGAACCCGCGAAGTCCCAGGCGGTGCGGAACAGCTGCGCGCGCTCGCGCGCGCTCATGTTCTTCGCGCCCGGCAGGTAGCGCTCGACCAGCGGTGCGAGCTCGGGCGAGGCGAAGGCGTCCACCGAGGCGGTGGCGAGCAGGTTGTGCGAGCCGATCTGCTTGATCACGTCGTTGGTCCGCACCATCCAGCCGGGCAGGAGCGCCCGCGTGGCGCGCAGCGGGCGGTCGTCGCAGAAGAACGCCCCGTTCCCGAAGTCGTGCGCATCGGCCTCGCCGGCGCGGATCGCGGCGCGGGTGAGTCGCGCGTAGCTCAGGATCTCGCCCAGCATGGCCGCGATCTCCGGCCGTGACTCGCAGTTCGTGGCGCGCGCCATGCGCGTGCACAGCTCGTAGGCGAACTCGAGCTTCACCGCGGCGCGGATGCAGGTCTGCTGCAGGATGTTCGCGGCCCAGCCTTCCCGCATCAGCTCATTGTAGGCAGTCATGTCGCCGTCGATGAAGACGCGCTCCCAGGGCACCAGCACGTCGTCGAAGATCACGAACGCGTCCTGCTCGTCGAAGCGACCCGAGAACGGCCGGTCGGCGAGCGGGCCGCCGGTGCCGTAGTGGTCGCGGCAGAGCGTGTGCAGGCCGCGCGTGCCCACGGGAACCGAGAACGAGAGCGCATAGGCCGGATCGGCATCGCGGGGCATCGGCGCGCCCGGATAGACGAAGAGCTCGTCGGCGAACGGCCCGAGCGTGGCCAGGATCTTCGCGCCGCGCAGCACCAAGCCCTCGGAGGTGCGCCGCACCACGCGCGTCGCGAGCTCGCCGTTCTGGCCTTCGAGGTCGCCCAACGACTTGTCGATCACCGGGTGGATGATCGTGTGCGTGAGCGAGAGATCCTTCTCGATCACCTCGCGGTGGAAGCGGCAGAGCCGCTCGGCGCCGCGCGAGTCACCCTGGCGCCGGAACACGTCGGCGCGCGCCACGAAGCCCGCCAGCGTCACGTTCACGTAGTCCGGGGTGCGGCCCAGCATGCCCGCGGAGTAGCGCGCGAAGCGTTCGAAGCAGCGGTGGCGCCGGGCCAGGTCCTCGGGACCGTGCGGTACGATCAGGCTCGCGTTCATCGGCGCGCCGGTCAGCGGGTCGCCGACGAGACAGTCGTCGGCGTGCGCGAGCTGCCAGTCGAAGTATCCGGCCATGCCCAAAAGCGACCCGGCGAAGGCGGGCTCGCGCGGCACGTCGACCTTGCGCCCGCCCAGCCAGACGGTTCGCCCGTCGTCGAGACCCTCGAGATACTGCTTGCCGTTGCGCGCCGCCATCGAGTCACTCCTGGGCGCGCGCGGCGCGGAGCTGGAGCTCGAGCGCGGCGCGCAGCCGTCGGTCGCCGGGCTCGAGCACGAGGATCTTCCCGCCGAGCCACATCTGCAGGTGTTGGAAGCAGATTCCGAACAAGTTCTGCGCGAGCAGCCGCGAAGGCGTGTCGGACGCGAGCTCGCCCCGGGCCTTGGCTGCCTCGAACAGCGTCCCGAGCCGCGCGTACAGCCGACTCACGAAGTGCGCCACGCCGTGTCGCCGGTCGTCGGCGAACGGCAGCTCCTTCACGAACAAGCGCGCCAGCTCCGGGTTGGCGGCGTGGTGCTCGATCAAGGCGTTGAACACGTGCAGCACCTGGTCGACGAGCGCGGCGGGGGGCACGTGCTCGAAGGCGCGGTCGACGGCGCGGCCGACCTCGTCCTGGAAGATCAGCACCAGCAGCTCCTCCTTCGTCGGAGCGTAGAGGAAGAGCGTGCCCACCCCGATGTCGGCCTCCTCGGCGATCTGGCGCGTGGTGGTGGCCTCGAAGCCCTGCTTCGCGAACAGGCGGTGCGCCGCGGCGCGGATCCGCGCCAGCTTCTCGAGCTTGCCCCGTTCCCGGCGGCTAAGCTGACTGTAGTCATCATTGAGCACAGTCATCTTTTACGACGTTCTCAGGCCTGCGGTCAAGGGGTGTTGTGCGGAGCCGGCGCGGGTTCTCTAGTACTCTCCGGACATGAGCGAACACCGGCACTTTCCTCGGTCACGGCGCGGCTACGTCACGGGATCTCGGCCCGATCTGCGGGTCCCGGTGCGCGACGTCGCCGACACCGGGGTGCGCCTGTACGACACGAGCGGGCCGCACGGCGACGCCGGCCAGACCATCGATCTCCTGCACGGCCTGCCCAAGCTGCGCGACGGCTGGATCCGCGAGCGCGGCGACGTGGAGGAGTATCCTGCGCGCCCCGCCCGTCCCGAGGACGACGGCAAGCGCTCCGCCCGCACGCCGGTGTTCCCCGGCAAGCGCACCCAGCCGTTGCGCGCGCGCGCAGGCCGCGCGGTGACTCAGCTCCGCTACGCGAGGCAGGGCCTGGTGACTCCCGAGATGGAGTTCGCGGCGCTGCGCGAGGGTGTCTCGCCCGAGCTCGTGCGCAGCGAGATCGCGCGCGGCCGCGCGATCCTGCCCAACAACGTGAATCACCCCGAGAGCGAGCCGATGCTGATCGGCCGCCCGTTCCTGGTGAAGATCAACGCCAACATCGGGAACTCCGCGGTCACCTCCTCGGTCGACGAGGAGGTCGAGAAGCTGCTCTGGGCGGTGCAGTGGGGCGCCGACACGGCCATGGACCTGTCGACCGGCGCGAACATCCACACCACGCGCGAGTGGATCCTGCGCAACTCGCCGGTGCCGATCGGCACGGTGCCGATCTACCAGGCGCTCGAGAAGGTGGGCGGCCGCGCCGAGGACCTGACTCCCGAGCTCTTCCTCGACACGCTCGTGGAGCAGGCCGAGCAGGGCGTGGACTACTTCACCATCCACGCCGGCGTGCTGCTGCGCTACGTGCCGCTCACCGCCGACCGAGTCACCGGCATCGTGTCGCGCGGCGGCTCGATCATGGCCAAGTGGTGCCTCGCGCACCACCGCGAGAACTTCCTGTACACGCACTTCCGCGAGATCTGCGAGATCATGCGCGCCTACGACGTGGCGTTCTCGCTGGGCGACGGGCTGCGCCCGGGCAGCATCGCCGACGCCAACGACGCGGCGCAGTTCGCCGAGCTCGAGACACTCGGGGAGCTCACCAAGATCGCCTGGGAGCGCGACGTGCAAGTCATGATCGAAGGGCCCGGCCACGTGCCGCTGCACAAGATCAAGGAGAACGTCGACCGCCAGCTCGAGGTCTGTCACGAGGCGCCCTTCTACACGCTGGGGCCGCTCGTGACCGATATCGCGCCGGGCTACGACCACATCACGTCCGCGATCGGCGCCGCCCAAATCGCCTGGCTCGGCACGGCGATGCTCTGCTACGTCACGCCGAAGGAGCATCTCGGCCTGCCCGACCGCGACGACGTGAAGGCGGGCGTCGTCACCTACAAGATCGCGGCGCACGCGGCCGATCTGGCCAAAGGGCATCCGGCCGCGCGCCTGCGCGACGACGCGCTCTCCCGCGCGCGCTTCGAGTTCCGCTGGCAGGATCAGTTCAACCTCTCGCTCGATCCCGAGACCGCGCGCGCCTTCCACGACGAGACGATGCCGAAGGAGGCGCACAAGGCGGCGCATTTCTGTTCGATGTGCGGGCCGAAATTCTGCTCGATGAAGATCACGCAGGACATCCGCGACATGGCCGAACGGGGCATGCATGAGATGAGCGAGAAATTCCGCGACGGCGGCGGCGAGATCTACGTCGAGCGCCCAGACGCGGCCGAGTAGTTAGCTCCGAATTAACCGGCGCGCGCCCGTCGGCTTGCGGCAACGAAACCGAAAGCATATTAGACTAGACCGTCTAGTCCAATTTTCGCGTTTCCGGCTGCCAAACGGGGGCCACGGGCTTTGCGCAGAAACATCCTGATCGCAGTGGGCGCGATCGCCGGTCT
>DATJZP010000100.1:0-5776 GCA_035498875.1 Myxococcota bacterium | reverse complement strand
GGTCCCGACGATCGACCCGGGGTCGCCGAGCAGATGCTGGTGGATCGCGCCGGCGGCGGCGAGGCGCTGCCGAGCCTCGAGGGCGCGAGCTTCTTCGCGCGGCGGCGCGTGTTCGCGGCGCTCGAGAAGCGCGCGCGCGGCGAGACGGCCGAGCTGGCGCCGGACGACCAGGCGCTGCTCGCCCGCTACGTCGCGCAGCAACAGGTTCCGCCCGAGCGGATGGCGGCGCTGGCGCGGCAGCGCGCCGAGAAGGTTCGCGACACCCTGGTGTCACAGAAGGGTGTCGATACCGCGCGCCTCCAGGTGGGTGTCGATGCCGACGCCGGCGGGCCGGCGGTGGTGGTCGGCTTCGCCGCACCTTGAGCGAGCGAGGCGGGCGCTAGGCGCCGGGCTCCGGCAGCCCCCAGCGGCGTGCCGCCTCCCCATCCTCGAGCTGCCACACCAGGCGGTGCAGGTGGATCATGCGCTCCGGGTCGGAGAGCAGGTTGCGCCGCTCGAGACTTCCGATCGCACCCGGCCCGTCGGCGAGCAGGCGCCGCACCAGCGCCTCGCGGGCGGCGCGGAGCCGCGGCTTGAGCCCGCGCCGCGGGCCCGCGAGCGCGCAGTGGAGCGCGTTCACCATGGGATCGACGACCGCGCGCACGAACCCGTCGCGCTCGGCGGGCCGGAGCGCCGCGCGCTCTCTCTCCGCGGCGGCAAGCTCGTGGTCGAGATCCTCGATCTCGGGCGGCGGCGACGTCTCCTCGGGGGTGAGGAAGAGGCCGAGCGCGCGCGCCCTCTCGCCGAGCCGCACGCGGCTCGTGAGCACCGACAGCGGGATGGAGAGGATCAGCGCGGCCACGATCGGCGTGAGCCACCAGAAGTAGTGCGGATTCAGCGCGAACACAGCCGACGCCCAGCCGCTGGCCACGACGGTGTCGATGCCGTGGCGGCGGATCGCCTCGCCCCAGCTCGTCTCGGCGTCTCCACGCGACGCCGACCGCCACGCCACCGTGCGGCCGAAAAGGTTCGCGATCACGAAGCGGGTGTGAAACACCATGCGGACCGGGGCGAGCAGCGTCGAGACCAGCACCTCGAGGAGCGCGCTCGCCAGGAGCCGGAGCGCGCCGCCGAAGTCCCGCGCGCCGCCGCGGACCAGGACCAGGAGGATGGCGAGCAGCTTCGGCAGGAAGAGGATCGCGCCGGTCACGGCCATGAGCGCGATCGCCCAGTCGGGCCGCCAGACCGGCCACTCCGGGAACAGGCTCTTGCCCTGCGGGAAGTACACCGGGGCTCGAAGCGCCTCCCAGATCGCCTCGGTGGTCGAGAGCACCAGGAAGAAGAACCAGAGGAGAGCCGAGACGTAGGACAGCACGCCGTTCAGGAACAGCGCGCGATGCGCCCCCGAGAAGCCCTGGATCGCCAGGAGGCGCAGGTGCTGGATGTTGCCCTGACACCACCGCCGGTCGCGCTTCATCTCCTCGAGCAGTGAGGACGGCGTCTCCTCGTAGGAGCCCGGCAGGTCGTAGGCGAGCCACAGCGCCCACCCGGCACGGCCCATCAGCGCGGCCTCGACGAAGTCGTGCGAGAGGATCTCTCCTCCGCGCGGCGGGCCGCCCGGCAGCCGCGGCAGATGGCAGTAGTCCATGAAGGGCGCCACGCGGATGATGGCGTTGTGGCCCCAGTACTGTCCCTCGCCGAGCTGGAAGTAGTGGAGGCCCGCGGCGAAGAGCGCGCCGTACAGGCGGCTCGCGAACTGCTGGACCCGCGCGAACAGCGATCGGCGCAGGACGGAGACCGGCGCGGTCTGCACCATCCCCACGTCCGGGTTCGCCTCCATCATCTGCACCAGACGCACGATCGCGTCGCCCGACATCACGCTGTCGGCGTCGAGGATCACCATGTAGCGGTAGCGCCGGCCCCAGCGCCGACAGAAGTCGGCGACGTTGCCGCTCTTGCGCTCGATGCGCACGCGGCGCCGGCGATAGAAGATGCGGCCGAAGCCGTCGGTCGAGCGGCACCACTCGAACCAGGCGAGCTCCTCCTCGACCGCGGTGCTCGGCTCGCTCGAGTCCGACAGCACGAAGAAGTCGAAGTGCGACAGCTTGCCGGTCTTGGCCAGCGAGTGGTGGATGGCGCGCAGCCCGGCGAAGATGCGCGGAACCGGCTCTTCGCAGATCGGCATCACCACCGCGGTGCGCGCGCCGGGCTCGATCGGCGCATCGTCGGCGGTGGCGCGCGTGATCGCGAAGCGGTCGCGGCGGCTCGCCAGGAGGACGAAGCCGAGGGTGGCGGTCCAGAACCCGATCGAGATCCAGCCGAACAGCGCGCCGAAGCAGAGCGCGATGCCGCCCTCGAGCAGCGTGTTGCCCTTCTGCGGCAGCACGTCGAGCATGAACTCGCCCGCGATCACGCTCGGGATCAGCACCAGGATCGCGAGCAGCAGCCGGCGCCGGCGCGCCGTCCACGACCAGCGGCGCGCACGGGGGTCCGGGCGCGCCGTGCTGCGGTCGCCGGCGCTCCGCGCGAAGGGGACGCGCGTGATCGCGCGGCGCAGGCCGCGGCGCACGAAGCGGTGCGGGATCATCGCGCCGCGCGCCAGGGGCGGCATCGAGTCGAGCCGCCGCGGGCCGCTGCGCGCGAGGGGCGCGGGCGGCGCGCCGCCGCGCGCCAGCATCGCGTCGAGCCGCCAGGCGACGAAGTCGTCCGGCTCGCCCGGCGCCGGCAGGAGAGCGCGCTGCGGATGCGACTCGAGGAGCAGCCCGCGCAGCTCCGCCAGCGTCGACGCGAGCGCGCCGTCCTCCGGCGCGGGCGACGGCTGATTCACCGCCCGCAACGCCGCCTCCTCCGCGAGCGAGCGCGGCTCCGGCGCCGGCACGCCGAGCGCAGCGAGGTACGCGCGCGCGCGATCCCGCGCGCCGCGCCAGTCGAAGAACAGGCGCCCGCGCTCGATCTCGATGCGCTCGCTGCGGAGGGCGGCGCCCGCCTCCGGCTCACCCGCGCCGGCGCCTGCCAGCGGCTCGGTCATGGCTTCAGGGTATAGGACCAGGTCTCGGTGAGCGCGTCCTGACCGCGCTGCAGGAACGCGCGCAGCTCGACAGGGTCTCCCCCCTTCGGGCGGACCTGGAAGGTGAGACGCCAGCCGTGCGTCACCGGGTTCGGAATCACGTGCTGCTCGAGCAGCTCCGCCTGGCCCGCATCGATCGGCCCCACGCTGACGACGCCGCGCAGCACCGTCTCGGGCGGGAGCTGCGCGAGCTGCTTGCCGTTGAAGTCGATCACGAACCGGTGCGCGTTCTCGTACGTGCCGCGGTCGCGCCGCGTCGCCTCGACCCGTCCGGCCGGCGGGCGCGAGGGATCGTCTCCGTACCAGTACATGCGATAGGCGTAGTGGATCGGATCGCCCGGCGCGGGCGTCTTCTCCGGTACCCAGAACGCGACGATGTTGTCGTGGATGTCGGCCGGCGTCGGGATCTCCACCAGCTGTACCGACCCGGGCCCCCACTCGCCGTCGGGCTCGATCCACACGCTGGGGCGCGTGTCCTGACGGGTCTCGAGGTCCTGGTAGTGGTCGAAGTTCCGGTCGCGCTGGAGGAGCCCGAAGCCGCGCGGATTCGTCATGCGGAAGGCCGACACGCCGAGCGTGCGCGGATTGTCGAGCGGGCGCCAGATCCACTCGCCCGTCGAGTCCTCGAGCAGCAGGCCGTCGGAGTCGTGGACCTCGGGGCGGAAGTCCTCGGGCTGGCGCAGCGTGTTCTCGCCGAAGAAGAACATGCTCGTGAGCGGCGCGACGCCGAGGCGGCCGATGCGGTCGCGGAGGAAGAGGCGAACCTCGACGTCGACCAGCGTCTGCTCGCCCGGGGTCACCACGAAGCGATACGCGCCGGTGAGACGCGGGCTGTCGAGCAGCGCGTACAGCTCGATCTCCTTCGCGCCCGGCGCCGGCCGCACGAGCCAGTACTCCTTGAAGAACGGGAACTCCTCACCGGTCGGGAGCGCCGTGTCGACGGCGACCCCGCGCGCCGAGAGTCCGTAGGCCTCGTCGCGGCCGACGGCGCGGAAGTAGCTCGCGCCGAGGAAGACGATGACCTCGTCCTTGTAGTCCGGCCGCTTGATCGGGAAGTGGATGCGGAAGCCCGCGTAGCCGAGGTTCTGCGGCACACGGCTGGCGAAATCGTTCTTGCCGTAGTCGAACTGGCTCGGCGAGAACGGGACCGGATGCACGCCCTTCGCGTCGATCACGTTCATCGCGACGGTGCGGTCGTAGTAGAGGCCGGGGTGGAAGAACTGGATCTCGAAGGCAGAGTTCCTGCCGCGCCACAGCGCCTGCTCGGGGCGGAAGCGGATGTCGCGCCACTGGTCGTACGAGATGCCGAGCAGCCACTCGGGCACCTCGCCGTGCGGGTCGTGGAACGGCGCGCGCGCCAGCGCCTGCGCCTTCTCCGCGACCTGCTCGAGACCGAAGCGCGCGCCGGCCGCGCGGGCTGCGCCTCCGACCAGCATCGAGCCGAGCCACGCGACCTGGAGCAGGGCGCCGATCCACCGGCGCCGGGCGGCATCGCGACTCACGCTGGGTCGATCTCCCTCTCTGGAACCGCCCGGGCGCTCGAGAAGAGAGGATCCCCGGCGGTCGCGACGAGCGCGCGGGATCTTCCAACATTCCATCGGCCGCGCAATCCCGAAAAATGCCCCGGTCGAGCGGCTGCCCCGTGGGGGAGAAGCTCCGGAGCGGCTCTTCCGACGGAGAATCGGAGTCCGGACGACTTGACGAGAGGCCGGCCAGTGCTTAATCCCCCGCCACCCGAGGGCGCGCTCGCCTTTGTCGGCGCGGGCCGCCGTCCATGCAACCCACCACCGGCCGGCTGCCCACCGCGGGAGCCGCGGCCAGGAGTGAAGCAAGCGCATGAAGATCCGACCCCTGCACGACCGCGTGCTCGTCAAGCGCATCGAGGAGGAGTCCAAGACCAAGGGCGGCATCATCATTCCCGACACCGCCAAGGAGAAGCCGCAGGAGGGCCGCGTGGTGGCGGTCGGCAGCGGCAAGATCCTCGAGGACGGCACCGTGCGTCCGCTCGACGTCAAGGCGGGCGACAAGATCCTGTTCGGCAAGTACTCCGGGAGCGAGATCACGCTCGACGGAGACGAGCACATCATCCTGCGCGAGGAAGACCTCCTCGCGATCCTGAGCTAGACGGAGGCATCGAGAGACATGGCTGCCAAGGACATCCGATATCACCAGAACGCGCGCGAGAAGATGCTCGCGGGCGTCAACGGGCTCGCCAACGCGGTGCGCGTGACGCTCGGCCCCAAGGGCCGCAACGTGATCATCGAGAAGAGCTGGGGCTCGCCCACCGTGACCAAGGACGGCGTCACGGTGGCGAAGGAGATCGAGTTCGAGGACAAGTTCGAGAACATGGGCGCGCAGATGGTGAAGGAGGTCGCCAGCAAGACCTCCGACACCGCGGGCGACGGCACCACCACGGCGACCGTGCTGGCGCAGGCGATCTTCCGCGAGGGCGCAAAGCTGGTCGCCGCGGGCGTGAACCCGATGGAGCTCAAGCGCGGGATCGACAAGGCGGTCGGCGCGATCACCGAGGAGCTCAAGAAGGTCTCGAAGCCGACCCGCAACAGCGAGGAGATCGCGCAGGTCGGCACGGTCTCCGCCAACGGCGACGAGGCGATCGGCAAGATGCTCGCGCAGGCGATGGAGAAGGTCGGCAAGGAGGGCGTGATCACCGTCGAGGAGGCCAAGTCGATGGACTCGGTGCTCGAGGTGGTCGAGGGCATGCAGTTCGAC
>DATJZP010000099.1:0-58118 GCA_035498875.1 Myxococcota bacterium | reverse complement strand
TGTCGTAGCGGCCGCCGCCGGCCAGCGCGCGCAGCGAGCGCGAGCGGTCGAAGATCTCCCAGACCGGTCCGGTGTAGTAGGCGAGGCCTCGCACGATCCGGAAGTCCGGCTCGATCGGGGAAGTCACTCCCAGGTCGCGCGCAGCGTCGATCACGGCCGCCAGCTCGGGCGCGCGCGCGAGCGGATACTCGCTGGACAGCGCGCGGATCGCGTCGGCGCGGCGCGCGCCGAGCTTGTCGTCGAGCTTCTGACCCGCGCTCTTGTCCCGCTCGAGCTTGTCGACCAGGCCGAGCACCTCGGCCTGCTCCGGGCCGTGGATCTCGAGCTCCTCGAGCGCGCGCGCGGTGAAGCGCCGGTCGTTGATGCGCACTACCACGTCGTCCGGCGAAAGGCCGAGCAGGCGCAGCGCGTCGGTCGCGACCGCGATCGCCTCCGCGTCCGAGGCCGGCTCGTCACTCCCGAAGACGTCGACGTTCCATTGATAGAACGCGCGCAGTCTCCCGCGCTGCGGCTTCTCGTAACGGTAGAACTCGGGCACCGAGTACCACTTGATCGGCTTGGGCAGACCCGCGCCGCGCGCCGCCACCATGCGCGCGAGCGTGGGAGTCATCTCGGGACGCAGCGCGACCTCGCGTCCGCCCTTGTCGGTGAACGCGTACAGCTGCCCGGCGATCTCGGGGCCCGACTTCGCGGTGAAGAGCTCGAGCGCCTCGAGCACCGGCCCGTCGATCTCCTCGAAGCCGGCGTTCCGCGACGCCCGATGCCAGGCGTCCTCGATCAGACGCCGCAGCGCGAGATCGTCCGGAAAGAAGTCCCGAAAGCCGGGAAGGGCCTGAAAGCGCATGGCGCGGCATCGTAGCCGAGCCACTTCGCCCTTCAAACGCCACGCTTCCCCGTCGAAGAGTACCGTCGAACGGAGCGTCCGAAGCGGTTACTCTTGTACTTCCCCTCTCTGGTTGCGTTGGGCGTCTATGGAGGCTGCGGTGTCCGAGGAGCTGGAAGGGCTCTTCTCTGGCGAAAACGGCGCTTGGGTCGAGGCGCTGTATCAGGATTACGTGCTGGGTCGCGAGCGCGTGCCCGACAGCTGGCGCGCCGTGTTCGACCGCATCCAGGGCCGCGCGCCGAGCGCGGCGCCTGCCGCCGTTCCCGCCACGCGCGCCAACGGTCGCGACGCGAGCGCCCCGCTGGCGGTCGCGAATTCCGCAAGCGACGCGGCGAAAGAGCTCACCGAAGACAGCATCGTGGGCCTGGTCGACGCCTGGCGCAGTCACGGGCATCTGGTGGCGCGGCTCGATCCGCTGGGGAACAACCGCAGCGAGCACCCGCTGCTCGACCCGGCGATGTACGGGCTCGCCAGCTTCGACCCCAGCCGGCGCGTGAAGTTCGGCAGCTATCTCGCCAAGCCCGAGGGCACGCTGCCCGAGCTGCAGGCCAGCCTGCGCCGCAGCTACGGCGGCACGTTCGGCGCCGAGTTCATGGAGATCCGCGACAAGCCGCGGCGTGACTGGCTGCTCGAGCGCATGGAGCCGCGCGAGAACCGCCCGGTTCTCAGCACCGAGGAGCGCCTGCGCACGCTCACCCAGGTGATCTCGGCGGAGCGCTTCGAGCAGTTCCTGCACAAGCGCTTCCTGGGCGTGTATCGCTTCTCGCTCGAAGGCGGCGAGTCACTGATCCCGATCATGGACACGCTGGTCGAGGGCGCGTCCGAGCTCGGCGCGGAAGAGATCGTGATCGCCATGGCCCACCGCGGGCGCCTGAACCTGATGGCGCACACCATGGACATGCCCTACCGCGCGATCATGGCCGAGTTCCAGGCCACGCTCATGCCCTCGAACGCGCAGGGCGCGGGCGACGTGAAGTACCACCGCGGCTACTCCGCCGACCGCCGCACGCGCGCCGGCAAGTCACTGCACCTGTCGCTCTGCCCCAACCCCAGTCACCTGGAGTGGATCAACCCGGTGGCCGAGGGCGTGGTGGCGGCCAAGCAGCACCGCCGCGGCGACGCCGAGGGCTCGCAGGTGGTGCCGGTGCAGATCCACGGCGACGCCGCCTTCACCGGCCAGGGCATCGTCTACGAGACACTCGCGCTGTCCGAGCTCGCCACCTATCGCACCGGCGGCACGGTGCACGTGATCATCGACAACCAGATCGGCTTCACCACCGAGCCGTCCGAGTTCCGCTTCACACAGTATCCGAGCGATACCGCCAAGAACATCCAGGCCCCGATCTTCCACGTGAACGCCGACGACCCGGAGGCTTGCGTCCACGCCGCGAAGCTCGCGATCGCCTTCCGCCAGCAGTTCAAGGAAGACGTGATCATCCACCTGGTCTGCTACCGGCGGCACGGTCACAACGAGGGCGACGACCCGACCTACACCCAGCCGCTCATGTACAAGGCCATCAACGCGCACGAGCGCGTGGCACAGATCTACACCGATCGGCTGCTGGCCGAGAACGTGATCGACGCCGCGGCGCTGGCGAAGCTCGAGGACCAGCAGAAGCGCAAGCTCGAGCAGGCGCTCGAGGAGAGCACGACTCACACGCGGCTGGCGGGCGCGGAAGGGTATCACGGCCTGTGGGAGGGCCTGGCGAACCCCGAGCAGCTCGACGGCAAGACCGCGGTGACTCGCGAGGTGCTCGAGAGCGTCGCGCGCGCGCTGGTCGAGGTGCCCGCCGGCTTCAGCGTGCATCCGAAGCTCCGGCGCCAGCTCGAGCAGCGCCAGAGGTCGGTGCTCGAGAACGAGCCCATGGACTGGGGCACCGCCGAGGCGCTGGCGATCGGCACGCTCTTGGCCGAGGGCATCCCCGTGCGGCTCACGGGTCAGGACTGCGAGCGCGGCACGTTCGGGCACCGGCACGCGGTGCTGCACGACGTGGAGAACGGCGCGAGATACATCTCGCTCGACAAGCTCGGCACGAGCGGCGCGCGCTTCGAGATCGCGAACTCACTTTTGTCCGAGGCCGCGGTGCTGGGCTTCGAGTACGGCTACAGCACCGTCGATCCCAATCGCCTGGCGATGTGGGAGGCGCAGTTCGGCGACTTCGCGAACAGCGCGCAGGTGATCATCGACCAGTTCATCGCCAGCGGCGAGAAGAAGTGGAGCCGCTCGTCGGGCCTGGTGATGCTCTTGCCGCACGGCTACGAGGGCAAGGGGCCCGAGCACTCGAGCGCGCGGCTCGAGCGCTTCCTGCAGCTCTGCGCCGAGGACAACCTGCAGGTGGTGAATCTCACCTCGCCCGCGCAGTACTTCCACGCGCTGCGCCGCCAGATCCGGCGCAACTTCCGGAAGCCTTTGGTCGTGATGTCGCCGAAGAGCCTGTTGCGCAGTCCCAAGTGCGTGTCGCTGCGCGACGAGCTCAGCAGCGGCGAGTTTCGCGAGGTGCTCGACGATCCCACGTTCGGCCCGGGCGGGCGCTCGCCGCAGAGCGCCCGGCGCGTGCTGATCTCTAGCGGCAAGGTCTACTACACGCTGCTCGAGGCGCGCGAGGATTCGGGCTTCGAAGACGTGCCGATCGTGCGGCTCGAACAGCTGCACCCGTTCCCGTTCGAGTCACTCATGGCGGCGCTCGGCCGCTACGGCGCGAGCGAGATCGCCTGGGTGCAGGAAGAGCCCTGGAACATGGGCGGCTGGAACTTCGTGAGCGAGCGGCTGCGGCGCGTGCTGCCCGCCGACAAGTCCCTGCGCTACGTGGGCCGCCGCGAGTCGGCGAGCCCCGCGACCGGCTCGTACCGGCTGCACGAGGAGGAGCAGGCCGAGTTCGTGCGCGAGGCGTTCGCCGCCAAGCCCATGGCGCGCCGCGAGGGCTAGGCCAGGGCGGCCTCGCGCAGGCCGCCCTGCGCGAAGCGCACGCACAGCTCCTCGATCCGCGCGCGCGGCAGCTTGCGCCGGCGCCCTGCGCGCGCGCAGGCATCGACCGCCGAGACCTTCGCCGCCGCGAGCGCGGCGGCCGCGTCGGGGGCGACGCCGAGATCGCTCTCGATCTGCTTCGCCCAGAACGCGAGGAAGTGACCCACGCGCCGGCGTCCGGCGCGCGCGAACCAGCGGCCCTGCATGCGCGCCTCGAGCACGCCGATCAGCGCGCCGCGCTCGGCCACCACGTCGAGATACTCGGTGACTCCGGCGCGGATGCGCGCCTCGAAGTCGCTGGCGCGGGCCACCGCGGCCTCGACCCGCCCGTAGAGCTCGCTCACCTCGCGGTCGTAGAGCTCGAGCGCGAGCGCGTCGGCGTTCTCGAAGTAGGCGTAGCCCAGCCCCTTCGACACCCCCGCGCGCCGCGCGACGCCCTCCATGTTGAGCTCGCGGAAGCCGCCTTCGAGCAGGAGCTCGGCGGCCACGTCCAGGAGCTGCCGGCGGCGGTCGTCGGCCGCCAGGCGCGTGCGCTTGCGAGGGCGCGGGGTCACGTCGGAATCCTAATTGACGCTTCCGTCAATTCCAAGTAGGGTGACCGGCACGGAGGAGCGCCCCAATGACGTACGCCCACGGCCGCACCTACTTCGACGCCGACAGCCACATCATGGAGCTCGCGGATTGGCTCGCGCCGTACGCAGACCCCGACGTGCGCGAGAAGCTGCGGCCGCTGTATCTCGGCGGCGCCGGCAAGCTCGCCGACCAGGCCGTGAGCGCCGCGGCCGCGCGCCGCGGCGACGCCCTTGCGGCGCGCAGCGCCGAAGCGAACCTGATGGGGGCCAAAGGCTGGAGCGCGCTCGGCGCGTTCGACCGCGACGAGCGCAAGCGTGCGCTCGACCTCCTGGGCTTCGAGCGCCAGCTCGTGTTCAGCACCTTCGCGGCGACTCAGTACCGGGGCGACGACCGCGACCTGCTCTACGGCGGCGCGCGCGCGCACAACCGCGCGATGGCCGACTTCTGCTCGCAGGACAAGCGCCTGATCGGCGTGGCCTCGGTGCCGTGGGGCGATCCCGCGCGCACGCGGCGCGAGGCCGAAGAGGCGATCCGGCTCGGCTGCGGGGCGATCCTGGTCGACTCGGCGCCGAGCGGCGAAGTCTCGCCGACTCACCCCGACTATCACCCGTTCTGGGCCGAGCTCGAGTCGTCGCAGACGCCGTTCATGCTGCACATCGGCGGCGGCGGGCGCACGCTGCGCCGGCAGTTCCACCAGAACGGCAAGAAAGTCACCGACTGGCTCGGCGGTGGCGAGAACATCCGCTCGAAAGACTTCATGACCGTGCACAACGCGCCCGAGACCTTCCTCTCGTGCATGGTGCTCGACGGCATGTTCGAGAGCTTCCCGGGCCTGCGCGGCGGCTGCATCGAGCAAGGCGCGCTGTGGGTGCCAAGCTGGCTGCGCCGGCTCGATATCGCGCAGGAGACCTTCCAGAAGACCGAGCCCGCGCTGCGTCTGCCGCGGCGCGCGTCGGAGTACGTGCACGGCCACGTCTGGTTCACGCCGTTCCCGACCGAGCCCGTGGGCTGGCTGGTCGAGCAGGCGGGCGACGACCTGTTCCTGTTCTCGTCAGACTATCCGCACCCCGAGGGCGGGCGCGACCCGATCAAGCGCTTCGAGCAGTCACTCGAGGGCCAGGCGGCCTCGGCGCACGATCGCTTCTACAGCGAGAACTTCCGCGCGATGATGGGCGGCTAGGGCTCGGGCTTTCGCTCGACCAGGCCGCCGACGCGCAGCGCGTCGTCGATCAGGAAGCGCACCTCGGGCTCGCGCAGGAACGAGAGGTGACTGCCGGCGTACCACGCGATGCGCGGCTCACCCCAGTGGCGCCACAAGTCGCGCACCTGGTCGGCCGGCACCAGGTGATCGGCCGTCGCGGCGAAGATCGAGAGCCGTTCGCGCGGCACCAGCGGCTCCAGCGCGAGCGGTGACACCACCGAGAGCACGTCGCGCAGGATCTCCCAGTCGAAGCCCAGGCGGTCGATCTCGCGCAGCAGACGATGTGGTGCGAGCCGCTGCACCAGGCGGATGAAGTCGGCGGCCGGGATGCCGGCGATCGTGCAGGCCAGGCCGCCGTCGAGACACGACAAGAGCGAGGCCGTGTAGCCGCCGAGCGACAGGCCGTAGACACCGATCTGTGTCGCGCCGTTGGCGCGCAGCCAGCCGAGCAGCCGGCGGATGTCCCAGATCGCCTGCGCCTCGGCGTGCACGGTGTCGAGAAAGTCGCCCGACAGGAAGCCGTCGCCGCTGCGCATGCGCGGCGAGCGCGGGCCATGCAGCGGCAGGACCGGGAACAACAGGTTCAGCCCCAGCTCGTGGTGCAGCCGGCGCGCGTCGAACGCGGGCAGGTCGGTGCCGGGCGAGCCCATGCCGTAGCCGTGGATGCAGACCAGCCAGGGCGCGCTCGAATCGCGGTGGCGCAGCAGCGCGGCGTGCGCCTCGCGATTCACTCCGTAGGAGAGCCAGCGGTCGCGACCGGGATCGCCGATCCGCGGCTCGTAGCCGCTGGGAAACGACATGCGCTCGAAGGTCTGGCCGAAGCTCCGGCCCCAGCGCAGCTGCGGACCTTCGAGCGGCGGCGGCGTCTGGTGGTACGCGGCGGGCTTCTCGAGCCAGCCCGAGCTCTCGAAGTGATCGCGCGCCTCGCGCAGCTCGTGGGCGGCGCGCTCCACGTCGGGGCTCATCGAGCCCGGGCGCGTGGCGATCAGGCTGGCGAGCGCGAGCTGGTCGAAGGCGACCTTGGTCGCGAGCTGAAGGTCGAGCGTCGGCTGCGGCACGCGCTCGATCGGCGGCTCGCGGTGCTGCGCGGCCCAGCCGCACGCCACGAACGCCGCGGCGGCCAGCGCCAGCAGCCCGATCGCGGGCGCGAACCCGACCGCGAAGAGCAGCGGCACGATCGCGAACACCGCCACGAACGCGCCCAGCGCGGTGAGCTGCGGCGTGCGCGGATCACCCGGCAGCAGCAGGCTCGAGACACCGCCCGCGAGCAAGAGTGACCCCGGCACGGCGGCGATGCAGAAGCTGATCGGCCCCTGCCCGGCCGCGATCCAGGCCAGGCCCGCCACGATCGCGATCGCGTTCTCGATCATCAGGCCTCCGCCTCGAGTGACTTCGTGGCTCTGCGGCGGGGCGCACGCGCGCGGCGTGCGCGAGGCGCTTGCGCCGGCGGCTCGGCCGCCAGCCGGCGCAGCTCGTCGAAGCTCGCGGCGACCGCGTCGGCCAGCGGCGCGAGGTCGGGCAGGCGCGCCGCGTCGGAATCGAGCGTCACGAACAGGCGCTTGCCCAGCCGGCTGGTCGTGACTCCCAGCGCGCGCCCCGCCAGCGCGGGCGCCACCGGCACGAACGCCTGCAGCTTCGCGCCGAGAAACGCCGCTGCCGAGAGCCCCTGCAGCTCGAGCGCCAGAAGTTCGGCACGCCGCGTCGACCCGGCCTGCCAGAGCGCCCAGAGCTCATGCAGCGGTGACTCGTGAGTCGCGCCGCCTCGGGGCGCGAAGCCTTCGCTCTGGGCGCGCAGGGCGACCAGGCGCGCGCGCGCATCGTGCGCGTCCAGGGGCAGACGCAGCCGTGGCGCGAAGCTCCGATCACCGACACAGAAGGGCGTCACCGCGCGCATCGCCCCTAGATCGGCGGCCGCCGCCCTCCGCTCCAGCGTGCGGCGCAATCCACCCGTGAGCGCCGCCAACACCACGTCGCGCTCGCTGCCGCCGAGCCGCTCGCGGATCGCGGCCACGTCGTCCGCGGCGAGCGCGAGCCAGTCGATCCGGCGGTGCGGGCCCTCGTTCCCGGCGCTCAGCGCACCCGCGCGGAACAGCGCGTCTTCCGCCAGGTCGAGCGCGCCGCGCAGCCCGCCGCCGGCGCGAGCGGCCAGCGCGCGCGGCAAGAGCGCTGCGAGCGCGCGGCGCGCGCGGGCCTCACCGGCGTGCAGCCAGCCGCCCGCGGCGCGCGCCTCGGGCTCGAGCAGCGCCGAGTCACACTTCGCCACCAGCGCGAAGCGCCCGTCCTCGAGCCCCTCCACGAGCCACAGCTCCCAGAGCGGCCGCTCCGGATCGAGCGCCTGCGAGAAGATGCGGCCGGTGAGTCGCTTGAGCGCGCGCTCGTCCCCGGGGCGCGGCAGGCACGTGTGTCGCACGTGGTAGTCGAGCTGGAAGCCCGCGTCGGGCACGAAGCCCTCGAGTGAGCCGAGCGCCAGCCGCACGCGCCGCTCGCGGGCGCGCGGCAGCTCGGGCAGGCGCTTCGCCAGCCAGGCGCGCACGCGCTCGACGTCGATGCCGCCGTGGCGCAGCGACATCGGACCCGCGTCGTAGACGAGCACGGCCCCGAGTTGCATGACCTTGGGGTAGCCCTCGGCGCCCGGGCTTTCAAGAGCCGGGCGCCCATCGCGCGACAAGTCACTCCGCGAGCCGATAGCCGCGCAGCTGCGGGAGGCGCCAGGCGACCAAGGCTGCGACCACGAGACACCCCACGCCGCCAAACACGACGGCGAAGGTGGCGCTGGTGAGCTCGGCCAGGAAGCCCGACTCCGCCTGACCCAGGTTGTTCGAGGCCCCGATGAAGATGAAGTTCACCGAGCTGACCCGCCCGCGCAGCGCGTCGGGCGTGGCGAGCTGGACCATGGTGCTGCGCAGCACCACGCTCACCGCGTCGGCCATGCCCACCATCATGTACAGAGCGATCGACAGCGGATAGCTGCGAGACACCCCGAACGCGATCGTCGCCAGGCCGTAGGCCACCACCGCCCACAACAGCGAGCGCCCCGCCGCCTGGAAGGTCGGACGGAACACGAGCAGGGCCGACATCAGGAGTGACCCGGTCTCGAGCGAGCCGGACAGCAGCCCGTAGCCGCCGGCGTCGACCTGCAGGATGTCGCGCGCGTACACGGGCAGGAGCGCGGTCGCGCCGCCGAGGATCACCGCGAACATGTCGAGCGTCATGCAGCCGAGGACGACCTTGTTGCTCCACACGTAGCGCAGCCCCTCGGCGATCGCGCTCCAGGTCACCCGCACCGCGTTCGCGGCGCCGCGCAGCGCCGGGAGCCGGCTCAGCGAGAAGATCGACGTGATCACCAAGAGCGCGTGCAGGCCGTAGGCCGCCGCGATCCCGAAGCGCGCGGTGGTGAGTCCCGTCAGCATCGGACCGGTGGCGAAGCCCAGGAAGAGCAGCGTCGCGATCAGCGTGACCGCGCGCGGGAAGCGCTCGCGCGACACGAGCTGCGGCAGGAGCGATGCGCGCGCCGGCTGTTCGAACACGCCCGCGGTGGCCGCGAGCCCGACCGCGGCGTAGAGCGCGTAGAGACTCACCCGCCCATGCCAGGTGAGCCAGCACAGCGTCGTCGAGCAGGTGAGCGTCACGGCCTGCGCGCACTGGACCAGCCGCCGGCGATCGACCGAGTCGGCGACCGCGCCCGCGGGCAAGCTGAGCAGGAGCTGCGGCAGGAAGCGAATCACTCCCACGAGCCCCAGCCGATCGGCCCGGCCGGTGAGGCTGTACACGTGCCAGGCGACGGCCGAGCCGAGCAGCGTGAGCGCGGTGCCGGAGAAGAAACGGCTGACCGCGAACCAGCGGAACGGCAGCTCGCGAAACACGGCGAAGCGCGAGTCGAGTTCGCTGGCTCGCTCCTCTTCCGCGATCATGGGCGGCCTATCCTAACTCAGCCGCCCTCTGCGTCGATGCCGACCACGGTGAGTGAGCGCGGGCCGTGCGCGCCCAGCACGAGCTCGCCCTCGATGTCCGCGGTCTTCGAAGGTCCGGCCACGAACGTGAAGTGGTGGTGCGCGAGGGCGCCCTCGGGCAGCGCCGCGAGCGCGGCGTGCATCTCGGGCACGAGCCGCCGCGTCTCGAGCAGGATCACCAGGTGCTCGCAGATGACGGGCAGCGCGCGCGGCCGCGCCTCGCGTCCATCGAGGCCCACGGCGCCGTTCTCGGCGACGCCGAGCGCGCCGCACACGATCGCGATCGCCACGTCGGCGAGCGCGTGCGGATCCGCATCGGCGGGCACGGGCTGCCACGGACCCGAGCCCAGGCGCAACAGCGCCGCGTCGCTGGCGAGCGTGCGGCGCTCCGGCGCCAGCTCGCGACACAGCGCTGCAACGCGTTCACCCAGCGCGGCGGGGCCGAGCGGTCCGAGCGCGACCCCGCCCGCGGCGGCGAGCTCGGCTGCGAACGCTGCGAAGTCACTCTTGCGGCGCGCGGGCTCGAACGGGGCCGGCCGCGGAAGCTTGTGACTCACCGCCGCGCGCACGCGCGCGAAGAGCTCGTCGCGGGCGCTCACCGGCGCGCTCCAAAGCGCGCGCGAAAGCTCGGGCCCGGGTGCTCCGGCAGCTCGCGCGCGGAGAGCCAGCCGCGCAACAGCCGCGGCCGCAGCACGCGCCCGAGCAGCGGCCAGCCGATGCGCGCCGCCAGGCCCGCGGCCCGGTAGAGCGCCGGGCTCGCCAGCAGCGCCGCCCCGAGCCGGGTGCCCGGAAGCCGGCCCTGCCCGCGCAGCGAGTCACTCGAGCGCCACTGCACGAGCTGCTCGTGCAGGTTGATCCGCACCGGGCAGACCGCGCTGCAGCTCCCGCACAAGGTCGAGGCGAAGGGCAGCCCCTGCGCTGCAGCGCTCCTTGCGAGCACCGGCGCCAGCACCGAGCCGATCGGGCCGGGCAGCGCCCAGCCGTAGGCGTGGCCGCCCGCACGGCGGTACACCGGGCAGGTGTTGAGACACGCGCCGCAGCGGATGCAGGCCAACGCCGAACGGTGTCGCGGGTCGGCCAGCAGCCGCGTCCGGCCGTTGTCGACCAGCACCACGTGAAGCTCGGCACCGCGCCGCGGGCCGGTGACCAGGCTGGTGTAGGCCGAGATCCGCTGACCGGTGGCGCTGCGCGCCAGCAGGCGCAGGAACACCGCCAGCTCGGCCAGGCCGGGCACGAGCTTCTCGATCCCGAGACAGGCGATGTGCAGCGCAGGAAGCGACGTGCCGAGGTCCGCGTTGCCCTCGTTGGTCACGATCACGAGCGATCCGGTCTCGGCGACCGCGAAGTTCGCGCCCGTGATCGCCGCGTCCGCGGCCAGGAAGCGCGCGCGCAGGTCGCGGCGCGCGGCCGCGGTGAGTCGCCCCGGGTCGGTGTCGCCGGGCGCCGAGCCGAGCTCGCGCTCGAACAGCGCAGCGATGTCGGCGCGCGTCTGGTGGATCGCGGGCATGATGATGTGCGAGGGCGGCTCGTGCGCGAGCTGCACGATCCGCTCGCCGAGGTCGGTGTCGACGACGTCGATGCCCGCGCGCTCGAGCGCCTCGTTCAGGCCGCACTCTTCGGTCAGCATCGACTTGCTCTTCACGACCCGGCGCGCGCCCTTCGCCGCGAGCAGCCCCGACACGATCTGGCGCAGCTCGGCCGCGTCGGCCGCGAAGTGCACGCGCGCGCCCGCCGCCTGCGCGCTCGCCTCGAAGCGCTCGAGATACACGTCCAGCTGATCTAGCGTGTGCGCCTTGACCGCCTGCGCCTGGTCGCGCAGCCGCTCGAAGTCCGGCTCCGCGCGGCCCGCGGCATCGCGCTTCTCGCGCAGCGCGTGAACCGCGGCGTCGTGCGCCGTGAGTCGCGGCCCGCGCGGCAGGCTCGTCTCGGCCCGCTGGTCGAGCTCGGGAGTCATTGCGCGGCCAGGATCTCGGCCAGGTGGATCGGCCTCGGCCCCCTGCCCTCGCGCCGCCGCAGGCCGTCCAGGTGCAACAGGCAGCTGGTGTCGGTGCCGGTCACGAACTCGGCACCGCTCTCGCACAATGCGTCGAGCTTGGCGCGGCCGATCCGGCCGGACAGCTCGGGATACTCGACCGAGAACGCCCCGCCGAAGCCACAGCACTCGTCGCGGCGAGCCACGTTGCACAGCTCGAGCCCCTGGACCGCGCGCAAGAGTGACTCCGTGAGCCCCAGGCGCGGCGCGCGCGACGTGCGCTCGGTCGGCCAGCCGAGCTCCAGCTCGCGCAGCCCGTGACAGCTCTCGAGCAGCGCCACGCGGTGCGGAAAGCGCGCGCCCACGTCCTTCCGGTTCAGCACCCGCACCAGGAACTCACCCAGCTCGTACGTGCGAGCAGCGAGTGCACGCGCTGCATCCGCTCCGATCAGGTCGGCATAGCGGTGGCGCACGGTGGCCACGCAGCTCGCGCTCGGACAGACCACGGCGTCCTTGGCTTCGAAGACGCGCTGGTGACGCGCCGCGAGCCGCGCGGCTTCCGCGTGCGCGCCGGTGGTCACGAACGGCTGGCCACAGCAAGTCTGCGCGGGATCGAAGTGGATCCGGCAGCCGAGCCGCTCGAGCACGGCCGCCGTGGCCAGCCCGACCTGTGGCGCGAGCTGATCGACGTAGCAGGGAATGAAGAGCGCGACGTCCACCGCGCCTCAGGCGTCCGGGACGAGCGACCCGACTTCGTCGGGCGCGAGCTCGTAGCGGGTGGCACAGAACTCACAGCGCACCTCGACCGCCTCGCGCTGGCTCGCGATCGCACGGGTCTCGTCGCGGCCGAGCAGTGAGACCGCGCGCCGGATCTTCTCGGCGCTGCACGCGCAGTGGAACGCCGGCGTCGAGCGCTCGCGGGCGCGGCCGCCCAGCTCGGCGAGCAGCGCGTCGAGCAGACCGTCGGCGTCCAGGCCGCTCTTGATCAGCGCGGTCGGCGCCGGCAGGTTGCGGATCGTGACCTCCAGCCGCTCGAGCACGGACTCGTCCACCCCCGGCAGCGTCTGCACGAGATAGCCGCCGGCCGCCGCGATGCTGCCGTCGCTCTCGACGTACACGCCCGCGGCGAGCGCCGACGGCGTCTGCTCACTGGTCACGAGATAGTGCGCGATGTCCTCGGCGATCTCGCCCGACTGCAGTGGCACGATGCCGGTGTATGGCTCGCGCCAGGCCGGGTGGTAGCGCACCACGGCCAGGATGCCGCGCCCGACGGCGGCGCCGACGTCGAGCTTCCCGTTCTTCGGCGGCGGGTGCACCGACGGATCGCGCACGTAGCCGCGCACGCGGCCCAGGTGGTCGGAGATCGCGGTTACTTGACCGAGTGGTCCATCGCCCCGGAACTGCAGCTGCAGTGTCTCGCCGTCCTGCGCGCCCGAAGCCACCAGCACCGCGCCCATCAGCGCGCGGCCCAGCGCCGCGCTCGCGGTCGGCGCGGTCGAGTGACGCGCGGCGGCCTCCGCGACCAGCGGGGTCGCGACCAGCGCACGCACACTCAGTCCGCCGTCGGCGGACACCGTGCGCACCAACTCACACGCGGACCTCGCGCTCACGGCCGCCCCCCGCGCCGCGCTCGGGCTAGAGCACGAGCTCGGCGAGCGTGCGGACCGCCTCGATCTGACCGGTCCCGAGACACATCGTTCCGACCGGGGACTGCTTCCATGCCGAAATACGGTCGCGAATCCGCTCGCGCGAGCCAATGAGCGCCACTTCATCGACCAGCGCGTTCGGGACCGCGGCCATCGCGCCGTTCCGGTCGCCGCCCAGGAAGGCGTCCTGGATCTTCACCGCCGCCTCCTCGTAGCCGAGTCTCTTGGCGTAGTCGTTGTAGAAGTTCTTGCCCCGGGCGCCCATGCCGCCGATGTAGAGCGCCAGCATCGGCTTCACGGCATTTCTGCATTTCTCCAGGTCGTCGCCCATGACCACGGTCACGAACGGGGCGACGTCGAAGTTCGCGAGACTCTTGCCGCCGCCGGCCTTCTTGAAGCCCGCCTCGACGTGCGGCGCGAACACCGACCACTTCTCGGGCGACATCCAGATTGGGAAGAACCCATCCGCGACTTCGGCGGCGGTGCTGACTCCTGCGGGCCCGATTGCAGCCGTGTAAATCGGTAAGTCCGCGCGACCGTGCAGAATGCTCTTGAGTGGCTTCCCCAGCCCGGTCGCGCCCTCGCCGCTGTAGGGCAGGTCGTACTCTTCTCCGTGAAACTCCACGGGTTTCTCGCGTCGGAGAATCTGGCGCACGATCTCGATGTACTCGCGCGTGCGGGTGAGTGGTTTGCCGTAGCGCACGCCGTGCCAGCCCTCGACGACCTGCGGACCGGACGGTCCGAGCCCCAAGATGAAACGGCCCCCAGACAGCGCGTCCAGGGTCATGGCAGTCATCGCGCACATCGCAGGGGTGCGCGCCGGCATCTGCATGATCGCCGTGCCGAGTCGGATGCGTGTGGTCTGCGCCCCGATCCAGGCCAGCGGTGTGATCGCGTCCGATCCGTAGGCCTCGGCGGTCCACACAGAGTCGAAGCCGACTCGCTCGGCCTCGCGAATCAGGTCGAGCGGCAATCCCATGCCACGTCCGGAGTATCCGACGGTCAGTCCGAGCCGCATGTGAGAGCTCCCTTCACGGAAATTTCTGCAGTCGCTCGATGCTACACCGGGGTGAACGCCCGGCGCAAAGTGAGCCGGACACCCACCGGGGTACGGAGATCACCAAGAGAATTCTTCGCCTGAGTTGCAATTCCTCTCGACACTCTCGCACTTGCCTCCTAATCTACGCGTGAGTCTCACTAGAGCCGTCTCCGGACAGTCCGAGTGAGGCTGTTTCTAGGGAAGGGAGTTTCTTGATGTCCTGGCAACGCGCGATTCAGGTAGAGCGGTCTCTGGTGAGCCGCTCGAACGGCGTGCGTGATGAGCGGAGGTGACTGACTTGGCAAAGAAGAAAGCTACAGGCCGCAAGCGCACGAACCGGTTGTCTGCGGCCGGCCGCAGGGCGATTTCCCAGGCGGCGAAGCGCCGCTGGGCGAAGTACCGCGCAAAGAAGAAGAAGAAGTAGTTCGCGGGAAATCGTCGCAACGTCGGGGTGAGCGCCCAAGCGGAGCTCACCCCGCGTTTGCTTTTGGGGCATATTCCCGCGATGCGCGCATTCAGACTCCTCGGCTTGTCGTCGTTGCTTTCGCTCACCGGCTGCTTCCTGTACTCGCCGATCGACCTCGGGGCCCTGGGCGGCCCCGGTGAGTTCCAGGAGAGCGTGCTCGAGGGCAGCTCGGGCCCGAAGATCGTGCTGGTCGAGATCTCGGGAGTGATCTCGGACGCCGAGGAGCGCACCGCCTTCAACCTGGCGGAGCGGCCCAGCATCGTGGCCGAGACCAAGAGCGTCCTGGACCACGCGGCAGACGACAAGGACGTGGCGGCGCTGCTCTTGCGCATCAACTCGCCGGGCGGCTCCGTCTCTGCCAGCGACACGCTCTACCACGAGCTGAAGTCGTGGAAGGAGACCAACAAGAAGCCGGTCTTTGCGTTCGTGAACGGGCTGGGCACCTCCGGCGCCTACTATCTGGCGATGGCGGCCGACCGCGTGATCGCCCACCCCGCGGCAGTCACGGGCTCGATCGGCGTGATCATGCCGGGCATCAGCTTCGAGGGCCTGATGGACAAGTACGGCGTGGCCGACCAGACCATCACCAGCGGTCCGTTCAAGGACACCGGCTCGATGTTCCGCGACATGCGCCCCGACGAGAAGAAGCAGATGCAGTCGGTGATCGACGACTTGTACGATCGCTTCACCAGCGTGGTCGCCGCCGGCCGCCCCAAGCTCGATCCGGCCAAGATCAAGACGCTCGCGGACGGCCGCGTGTACAGCGCGAACCAGGCGCTGGCGGCGGGCCTGGTCGACGACCTGGGCTATCTGGACGACGCCGTGAGCCAGCTCGAGAAGGCGGCCAACTTGAAGGAGTCGCGCATCGTCTCCTATCACCGATCCAACTCCGTACGCGAGAACGTGTACAGCCGCGCGGCCACGCCCGAGCTGGTCTCGCTGCGCACGCTCGAGCAGGCGCTGGCGTCGCTCGGACGGAGCTCGCTGGCGCCCGGCTTCTACTACCTCTGGCCCTACGCACTGACTCCCTGAGCCGGCCCTGGCGGCGGATCCGTCGCACGGCGGGCACGGCTCGCGCGCCGGTCACCGAGTGTCGCCAAACGACTGCGACTCGGCGCTCAAGACCCGCGGGCGAAAACACGAATCGAAGCCGAGATGCGCGGGCTCACCATTCAGCTTCGGATCTGCGTGTACGCCGTCCTGACCTCGGCCGTGATCGCGGTATTTCTGCTCTTGCTGCTTCCGGCGCAGGCGACGAAGGTCAGCGACCGCGTGCTCGAATCGTCTGCGAGCACGATCGCGGACCTGTTCGCAGCCCAGCTGCGGCCGGCCTACCTGCACGACGCGAACGCCGACCAGGCGCTTCACGACGCGCTGCGCGAGCTGTCTCGCGGCGAGAGCCAGGCCGCGAGCGACAGCCCGGCGCTGCGAGTCACGCGCGCGACGATCTACGGCTCCTCTGGCGAGCGGCTGGCGGGCTACGCCGACGCCGAGCGCGGCCGCGACCTGCAGCTTCCGCCGCGCAGCCAGAGCGTAGAGCGCGTCGCCGCCGAGCACCGGCTGCGCGTGACCGCGCCGGTCTTCGGCGAGGGCGAGTACCGCGGCTACTTCCGGCTCGACTTCGACAGCGGGGCGCTCGATGGCGCGGGCACGAGCCCGATCTGGCTGTGCCTGATGATCGCAGCCGGGGTGATGGCCACGATCGTGACCGTCGCCTTCTTCGTGGCCCGCTCCGTCTCGGCGCCGATCCTGCGAGTCACTCACGCGATCGGCGGCCTGGCCAGCGGCGGCGGCGATCTGACCTTCCGCCTGCGCGTCGAGTCCACGGACGAGGTGGGCATGCTGGCCGCCCAGGTGAACGCGTTCCTGGCCAAGCTGCAGGGCGTGATTCGCGAGGTCGCCGACAACGCGGCCACGCTCGGCACCGCCTCGGACGAGCTCGCGCGCATCTCCGACCGGCTGGTCGAGAACAATCAGTCGGTGAGTGAGGGCGCGAGCGCGGTCGCCGAGCGCACGCACGAGGTTTCGGCCAGCATCGAGGCCGTGGCCGGTGCCGCGCAGGAGGCCACGCGCAACGTGTCCGCCGTCTCCAACTCGACCGATCAGATGAGCCAGAACATGGCGCAGGTCTCACTGGCCGCCGAAGCCGTGGCTTCGAACGCGGTCGAGGTCGAGGGCTCGATCCGCGACATCTCCGACGCCATGGCCACGATCCGCGGCAACACCGAGAAGGCCGCCACGGTGAGTCGCCAGGGCGCCGAGAAGGCGACGCCCGTGCAGCAGCTGCTGCGCGAGCTGACCCAGAGCGCCGAGGCCACGGGCAAGATCGTGGCGCTGATCCAGAAGGTCGCGGACCAGACCAACCTCTTGTCGCTGAACGCGTCGATCGAGGCGGCGTCGGCCGGCGAGGCGGGCAAGGGCTTCGCCGTGGTCGCGAACGAAGTGAAAGACCTGGCCCGCGAGACCACCGAGGCGACCAAGAAGATCGAGCTGCAGATCAGCGACATGCAGAGCTTCACGCGCCAGTCGGTCGGCGCGATCGGCCAGATCATCGAGCTGATGGAAGGCGCGCACGCGATCAACTCCGCGATCGCGAAGGCGGTCGAGGACCAGACGCAGACCTCGGCCAAGGTGTTCGAGGCCACCAGTGACTCGACCAAGATGATCGCCGACGTCACCGGCAACATCGGCGAGGCCTCGAACATGGCCGCCGAGGTCGCCGGCAAGGCCTCCGATCTCATGCGCGGCATCTCCGGCATCTCGGACAACGCCGGCATCGCCTCGCGCGGCGCGCTCGAGGTCGGCTCGCACATCGAGGCGGTGCGCCACTCCGCGCTCGACTCGTCGCACGAGGCCTCGGCCGTGCGCCAGCGCGCTCAGGCGCTACAGGAGCTCTCGGGCAAGCTGCGCTCCCTGGTCGACGCCTTCAGGGTCTGAGACTCTCAGAGGCCACCCCCGCCTCGAGCTCGGTTCGCCCGGAACGGTCCGAGACTGCGATCGGCAGGCCGTCGCGGAGCTCGATCCAGCGCGTATGACCGGCGGGGATGCGGGCGCCGGGAGTCAGGATCCCCACCAGGTTCAGCGGGTCGGAGGCGGAGACGCGCAGCAGCTCGCCGGTCTCGGCTTGTGAGCGGATCCGGCGCAGGCGCGGGATGGCTTCGGGCAGCGCGAACTGCTCGCCCGTGAAGCCGGTGACGAAGCGGCCGCCGCGCACCAGGCCGCGCGCCTCGAGCCGGCGCAGCGCCGCGTGCACCGGGCGCCAGCCCTCGGGCAGTGACTCGCGCGCCAGGAGGTCCCGGAACACCACGCCGTAGCGGCGCAGCAGCCGCTGGGCGAGCGCCTCGGCGCGCTCGTCGGCGTCGCCGGCGGGAGTGAGTGGCGCGAGCAGGCCCCAGCGGCCCTCGGGCACCGGCAGACCGCTCGGCAGCACCCTGGCGCGCCCGGGCCGGCGGCGCGAGTCACGGCGCTCGTGCCCGTGCATCAGCCGCCGCAGCGGCGCGAAGCCGTCGCAGCTCACCTGGCCCTGCGCCACGAGCTCGCGCAGGCCCTCCTCGAGCTCGACCGGCAGGAGCCGCGTGATCGCGCCGAGCTCGCGCGCGAACAGCGCGCCGCGCGCGCGCAGCGCCTCGAGCACCTTCTCCGCCGGCCCGCGCAGCTGCGTGGGTGGCTCGCGCACGTCGCCGGCCGCGTTCAAGAGCTCGTCGCGCTCGCCGCGCGGGAAGATCGCCAACGGAGTGAGCCGCGACGGCTGCGTGCCCGCCTCGGGCCGGACCGGCACCACGCGTCCCCACGCCGCCGCGCCCGAAAGACACAGCGCGTCGAGCAGCGCCGGCTTGTAGCCGTCGACGCGCGCGGGCAGGAGCTCGCTCTCCCAGGCCGCGGCCGCAGCCTCGAAGCCCGAGAGTGTCTCGAGCGCGCGCAACAGCCCGCCCTCGCCCGCCAGCTTCGTGCCGGGAGTCAGGTGCTGCCAGTCGAGCAGGAAGCGCAGGAACACGCGGGCGCTCGTCGGCTCGATCTCGCGCCGCAGCTGCGCCAGCGTGTAGCGGTGGATGCGCGCCAACAGGCTGCGCTCGCAGAACTGCTCGCCTGCCGACTCGCCTTCGAAGCGGCCGCGCACCGCGATGCCCCGGCCCTCGAGCCGCGCCAGCGAAGACTCTGCGGCCCCGACCGAGACACCGACGCGCGCCGCGAGCGCGGCGGCGGTCACCGGCCCGAGCGTGGCCAGGTGACCGCGCAAGGCGAGGTCGAGCGCGCTCTCGGCATCGGCGCTGCGCTCGGCCAGCGCGCGCGGCAAGACCGGCTCGGGCACAATTGCGGAGTCGGGGAACAGCGCGCGCACCAGCGCCGCGTTCTCGCTGGCGAGCAGCCGGGGCGAGTCCAGGGTCTCGACGCACGTCGCGCGGCCGGCGGCGAACAGCGCCTCGAGATCCGGCGCGGCGGCCGGCAGATCGCCGGGGCGCGCCACCAGCCAGTCACACAACAGCTCGTGCAGCTCGTCCGGGTCGCGCGGCGCCGGCGCGGCCTCGTCGCGCACCTGCGCGATCGCGTTCGGGTCGAGGCGCACCAGGTCGCGCGCGTCGGCGGGCAGCGTGTGCCGCAGCGCCACCGCGCGCGTGCGCCGCTCCTCGAGCGGGGCGTCGTCGAGGAAGGCGTAGGGCCGCGCGTTCAGGATCTCGTGCGCGAAAGGCGAGGGCTCGATCGTGTCGAGACAGCGCATGCGGGCGCTGCCGGACTCGATCGCCGCCAGCAGTGACTCGATGCCGCGCACGTCCGAAGCCTCGGTCGTACAGTCGCGCATGGTCTGCGCCACCAGCGGATGCTCGGGGATCTCGATCGGATAGGTGACGTTCTCCTGGCAGGCGGCCTGGTCCGGAAACGCCGCGGCCAGGAGGTCGTCGGCCTGCATGCGCTGGATCGGGAACGGCACGCGGCCGCGACCCCGCGCGCGCAGCACGGCGAGCGAGCGCGTAGCGTTCCAGCGCCAGCGCGCGGTGAACATGGGCGAGCCGAGCAGCGCCTGCTCGAGCACCTCGGCCACGGTGCGCGAGGACAGGAAGCGCGGCAGCTGCTCGAGGTCGAAGGTCTGCGGGTTGCCGAGCGACAGCACGATCGCGTCGTCGGTCGCCGCGGCCTGCAGCTCCATGTTGAACGAGGCGCAGAAGCGCTTGCGCAGCGCGAGCCCGAAACCGCGGTTGATGCGCGCGCCGTTGGGCGAGTGGATCACGAGCTGCATGCCGCCCGCCTCGTCGAAGAAGCGTTCGGCCAGGAGCTCGCTCTGGGTCGGGATGAAGCCGACCGCGGTCTGCTGCGCCGACACGTAGTGCGCGATCTGCTGTGCGCCGTGCGCGTCGAGCCCGCACTGGGTCTCGAGCCAGTGACTCGCCGCGGCCTCGCCGTCCTCGAGCCGCGCCGCGGTGTCGGCGCGCAGCTCGGACACCTCGCGCGACAGCTCGGCGGTGCGCGCCGGCGCCTCGCCAAGCCAGAACGGGATCGTGGGCGGGGCGCCCTGCGCGTCGGTCACGCGCACGATCCCCGACTCGACCCGGCGGATGCGCCAGCTGTGAGTGCCGAGCAGGAACACGTCGCCCGCCATCGACTCGATCGCCCAGTCCTCGTTGACCGTGCCGACGGTGGTGTCGTCGGGATCGAGCACCACGCGGTAGTCGCCGATCTCCGGGATCGCGCCGCCCGACATCAGCGCCGCGATCCGCGCGCCGCGGCGCGCGCGCACCCGGCCGTTCACCTGGTCGCGGTGCAGGTAGGCGGCGCGCTTGCCCTTCGGCGTCTCGAAGCCCGAGCCCAGCATCTCGAGCACGGCGTCGAAGTCGGCGCGCGCCAGCCCGCGATAGGGCCACGCCTGACACAGCATGGTGTAGAGCGCGTCCTCGCCCCAGTCGTCGGTCGCGCAGGCCGCAACGATCTGCTGGGCCAGGATGTCGAGCGGCGCCTCGGGCATCACGATCTGGTCGAGCCGGCCCGCGCGCACCGCGCGCACCACCGCCGCGCACTCCACCAGCTCGTCGCGCGAGGTCGGCATGAGCCGGCCCTTGGGCCGCAGCCCGAGCGCGTGACCCGAACGGCCGATCCGCTGCAGCGCGGTGGCGATGCTGCGCGGCGAGCCGATCTGACACACGATCTCGATCTCGCCGATGTCGATGCCGAGCTCGAGCGAGGCCGTCGCGACCAGCGCCCGAAGCTGGCCGCTCTTCAGCCGTGACTCGACGCGCAGCCGGCGCTCGCGCGAGAGACTGCCGTGGTGCGCGGCCACGTGCTCGGCGCCGATGCGCTCGCCGAGCCGGTGCGCCAGCCGCTCGGCGAGCCGGCGCGTGTTGGTGAAGATCAGCGTCGTGCGGTGCTTCTCGGTGTAGCCCGCGAGCCGCTCGACGATCTCGTCCCACTGCTCCTTCGAGGCGACCGCCGCCAGGTCCTCGCTGGGCGGGACGTCGATCGCGAGGTCGAGGTCGCGCTGGTGCCCCAGGTCGACGATCGTGCAGGCGCGCTCGGCGCGCCCGACCAGGAAGCGCGCGATGCCGTCGATCGGCCGCTGCGTGGCCGAGAGGCCGATCCGCACCGGCGTCTTCTCCGCCAGCGCGTCGAGCCGCGCCAGCGTCAGGGCCAGGTGCGAGCCGCGCTTGTCGCGCGCCAGCGCGTGGATCTCGTCGACGATCACGGTGTTGGCGGTCGCCAGGAGCCTGCGGCTGCGCTCCGAGGTCAGCATCACGTAGAGTGACTCGGGCGTGGTGACCAGGAGGTGCGGCGCGCGCCGCAGCATGCCCTGGCGCTCGGCGGGCGTGGTGTCGCCGGTGCGCACGGCCGCCCGGATCGCGGGCAGCTCGATGCCCATGCGCTTGGCCTCGGCGCGGATCTCGTCGAGCGGCGCTTCGAGGTTGCGTTGGATGTCGTGCGACAGCGCGCGCAACGGCGAGACGTAGATCGCCTCGACGCGGTCGGCGAGCTCGCCCGCCAGCGCGCGCCGCACCAGGCGGTCGATCACGAGCAGGAAGGCGGTGAGTGTCTTGCCGGAGCCGGTCGGAGCGGCGATCAGCACGTCTTCGCCGCGGGCGATCGCGGGCCAGCCGGCGGCCTGCGCAGGGGTCGGCGCGCGGAACTTCTTCTCGAACCAGGCGCGGACCGGGGGGCTGAGGTCTAAGTCCGATGATCGCATGGGCACCCTACCCATGCTCCGTCACGGAGTGAGTCCTGCGGCCTCCGGCAGACCGAGCATCAGGTTGAGGCTTTGGATCGCGCTGCCCGAGGCGCCCTTCCCGAGATTGTCGAGAATGGCCATCAAGAGCACGTGTCCGCTGGGATGCGGCAGGACCCGCAGCTCGATCCGGTTGGTGTCGTTGCAGGCGCGCGGGTCGAACGTGGACTCGTTCGCGTCGAGCGGCTCGCGGATCGCGTGCACCTTCACGAACGGCTCGTCCTTGTAGCGCGTCTCCAGCGCCTCATAGATGCTCTTCCCGCCCGCGATACCCGGCACGAGGTCGCCGTGCAGTGGAATCTCGACCCGCATGCCGCAGGCGAACGGGCCGACTGCCGGCACGAAAACCGGATCGCGCGTGAGTCCGCCGTAGTGTTTCATCTCGGGTACGTGCTTGTGCAGCTTGTCGAGCGCGTAGGGCGCCTCGTACACGTGAGTCAGGAGCCCGCGCTGCGGGTCCTCCCACTTGGCGATCATCTCGCGGCCGCCGCCGGTGTAGCCGGAGAGACCGTGGATGTGGAGCGGCGTGTCCGACGACAGGATGCCGGCGTCGATCAGCGGCTTCACCAACAGGATGGTCGCGCACGACCAGCAGCCGGTGTTCGAGACCGCGCGCGCCCGTGCGATCTCAGCGCGCTGACTCGCCCCGAGCTCCGGCAGGCCGAACGCCCAGCCCGGCGCCACGCGGTGCGCGGTGCTGGCGTCGAGCACGCGCACCCCGTGGTCGAGCGCGAACTCCGCCGCCTCGCGGGCAGCCGGATCGGGTAGACACAGAATGGCGACCTGGGCGCTCTGGATCGCGTCCCGCCGCGCGCCGAGGTCCTTTCGCAGCGACTCGGGCAGCTCCACGACCTGGAACTCGCGGCGGCCCGTGAGCCACTGCCGGATGCGCAGGCCCACGGTGCCGACGTTGCCATCGATGAAGACGCGCGGAGTCATGAGAAGCGAGTATAGCGACGCCCCCTATCCAGGGAGCGCCCTGAAACCTTTGAGAGCTAAATCACCTCAGAGGACTCGGAAATCGCCCAGACTTGCGGAACGAATTCCCGCACTCGTAGACTGTGATTAGGAGCATCGATGGCGAAGAACGCGATTCCGGACAGGGTGCTCGAGGAGATCCGCTCGGGCGCGCTGGCCCAGAAGTCCGCGCAGGAGATCCTGCAGTGGGGCTTCGCGCGGTTCGTCCCGCGCATCGCCCTGTCGGCCAGCTTCGGCTCGCCGGACGGGATGGTGATCCTCGACATGATGCACCGGCTCGACCCGGCCAAGACGCGCGTGTTCACGATCGACACCGGCCGGCTGCCGCAGGAGACCTACAACCTGATCGACCGCGTGCGCGACCGCTACGAGGTCGAGGTGGAGGTCTACTTCCCCGATCCGGAGCGCGTGCAGAAGATGGTGCGCACGCACGGCATGAACCTCTTCTACGAGTCACCCGAGAAACGCAAGCTCTGCTGCGCGATCCGCAAGGTCGAGCCGCTCGAGCGCGCGCTGGCCGACCTGGACGCGTGGATCTCGGGCCTGCGCCCGGAACAGAGCGTGACTCGTGCGACGGTGGCGCCGGTCGAGATCGACGACGTGCACGAGGGCAGGATCAAGCTGAACCCACTGGCCACGTGGACCAGGGACGACGTCTGGGCCTACGTGCGCAAGCACGCCGTGCCCGTGAACGCGTTGCACGCCAAGGGGTATCCGTCGGTGGGCTGCGCGCCGTGTTCGCGCGCCATTCGCGACGGTGAGGACGAGCGCGCCGGCCGCTGGTGGTGGGAGTTGCCGGAGAACCGCGAGTGCGGGATTCACACCGGCTACGAAGAGGAAGGGTCCGGAATCTGACGATACGCCCCGTGTGGGCATCGTTGACGGAAGTCACCCCAGACGCTTCCATTTCGCCGTGGGAGATTCGGCACTGCGGCGCGGTCGGCGCGCAGTCGGCTCGCTCGTCGCCCTGATCGTGGTCGCCGTTCTCGGCGCGCAAGCGCGCGCTGCGTCCGATCCCGCGCAAGTCTGCAGCAAGAAGCAGCTCCAAGCGGCGGGCAAGCTGTTCAAAGCCAGCGAAGCTTGCTGGTCGCATGCGCTCTCCAGCCTGACCTTCGACCTCGACGGCTGTCTGGTGCGCGCGGAGAATCACTTCGCGGGCACTTACTCGTCGGCGCTGGCCAAGGCGCAGAAGGCCGGCAGCCAGTGCGGCCTGCGCATGGACGTGGGCTCGCTGCTCTCGCTGAAGTCGGGTGCGGTCGATCCGCTGGTGAGCGAGATCGCCGGCAGCCTGAACTTCGCCAACGGCACCGACCGCAAGCTGCGCTCGAAGCTGGTGAGCGCCGCCGCGAGCTTCTCCAGCAAGGCGTTCGCGGCGGAAGTCACGTTCAGCGCCAACAACGATCCGAACGCGCTGGCCACGAAGCTCGCCGACGCGCAGACGAAGCTCGAGAGCTCGTTCGCCAGCCTCACCACGGGCAGCCTGAAGCACGGTGTGCTCTACGACGGGATCCCGGCCGGCGAGGTCAGTGACTCGCTGGAGCAGGCGGCCGCGCTGTGGGAGCGGCTCACGCGTCCCGACCAGGGGGCCTTCACGGTCGCGGGCACGGTGTTCGCGGCCGACGCCTCGACGGTCGACAGCGACGTGAACGACACGTCCACGGTCCCGGTCTCGAACGACGACTTCTTCTCGGCGCAGCCGCTCACGGTGCCGGTCACGGTGGGTGGATACCTGAACCAGCCGCACGTCGGTCCCGACGGCAACTCCTGGGAGGGCGGCGACCTGCGCGACCGCTACCTGGTCACGCTGAAGACGGGCCAGGTGATCGCGCTCGTGCTGGGCGACGACCCCTCGGTCTCGGATCTCGACGTGTGCCTGATCGGGCCGACCTCACCCGGCAATCCCAATCCCAACCAGGCCTGCACCACGGGTGTGACCGGGTCGCTGAAGCTGCTCAGCGCGCCCAGCGACGGCAGCTACTTCATCGAGGTCCTGGTCTCCGACGGCTGTGACTGCTCGGGCACCTACACCTTGTCGGTCGGCCTGCCCGCGCCCGCGGCGGCCGCGAAGGTCGCGCGCACCGACCTCGATTTCGTCCCGAACCAGCTGATCGTGACCCTGAAGTCGCCGCAAGAGATGGCGGCGAGCGGGCTCGCGGCGCCGAGCTCCATGCGCGCGCAGGCTTCGGCGATGATGAGTGACCTGGGCATGGCGAAGCTGGGTGGCGACGCGTCGCGCGAGATGCTGCTGCAGCTCCCGCCGGCCGGCGCCCCGCGCGTCAGCACCATGCAGAAGCTCGGCGCGGTGAATCAGCAAGAGACGATGACGATCCAGTCGCTGACTGCCGAGCAGGCGGCGCGCCACGAGACCATCCTGGCCATGAAGGCGCTGCGCCAGCGCGCCGACGTGAAGTCCGTCGAGCTGAACACGATCATGCACGCGAGCGCGATCCCGGACGATCCCCGCTACCCGCTGCAGTGGCACTACCCGCTGATCCACCTGCCGCAGGCCTGGGACATCGTCACCGGTGACCCGAACGTGATCGTGGCCGTGGTCGATACCGGCGCGCGCCTCGACCACCCCGATCTGCAGGGCAGCTTCGTGGCCGGCTACGACTTCATCAGCGACGCCACGCGCGCGCGCGACGGCGACGGCATCGATCCCGACCCGAACGACCCCGGCGACAAGGGCGCGGGCACCGGCGGGAGCTCGTTCCACGGCACGCACGTGGCGGGCACGATCGCCGCCCAGACCAACAACGGCATCGGCGTGGCGGGCGTGAGCTGGGGCGCGAAGGTCATGCCGATCCGCGTGCTCGGCCTGAACGGCGGCACTCAGTTCGACGTGCTCCAGGGCGTGCGCTACGCCGCGGGCCTCAGCAACGACTCGGGCACCGTGCCGGCCAAGAAGGCCGACATCATCAACCTGTCGCTGGGTGGCGGCGGCTTCAGTCAGTCGGCGCAGGACGTGTTCACCGCGGTGCGGGCCGCGGGCGTGATCGTGGTGGCCGCCGCCGGCAACGACGGCTCGAGCGCGCCCTCGTTCCCGGCCGCCTACGACGGCGTGGTCTCGGTGGCCGCGGTCGATTTCAACCGCAACCCGGCGTTCTACTCGAACTTCGGCTCGACCGTCGACGTGGCGGCGCCCGGCGGAGACACTTCGGTCGACCTGAACGGCGACGGCTTCGCCGACGGCGTGCTGTCGACCCTGGCCGACGACACGGTGACTCCGCTGGTCTTCGACTACGTCTTCTACCAGGGCACGTCGATGGCCACGCCGCACGTCTCGGGCGTATTCGCGCTGATGCGTTCGGTCGACCGGAACATCAGCCCGGCCACGATCGACACTCTACTCTCCTCGGGCAGCCTGACCGACGACCTCATGACCCCCGGTCGCGACGACGACACCGGCTGGGGCCTGATCGACGCCCAGAAGGCCGTAGTCGCGGCGGGCGGGCCGCCGCCTGCGGCGCCAGAGCTGTCCGTGACTCCCTCGAGCCTGAACTTCGGCATCTCGCTCGACACGATCGATTTCACGGTCGCGAACACGGGCACGAATGCGCTCACCATCAGCAGCGTCTCGGTGCTGAACCCGAGCTCGGCGCCGTGGCTGTCGGTGGCGGCGCAGAGCGTCGACGGATCGGGCCTCGGCTCCTATCGCGCCGCCGTCGATCGCACGGGCCTGACCAAGGGCGCCAGCTTCAACGCCACGATCAGCGTGGTCTCGAACCACGGCACGATCCACCTGCCGGTCGCCATGCGCGTGGCGCCGGACTCGAGCACGGCCGACGCGGGTTTCCACTACATCCTGCTGGTCGACGCGCAGTCACTGACGGCGATCGCGGAGATCGCCGAGCCCGCGACCAACGGCGCCTACGCCTACTCGTTCGCGAACGTGCCGCAGGGCGACTATCTGCTGATCGCCGGCAGCGACATGGACGACGACCAGCTGATCTGCGACGGCGGCGAGGCCTGCGGCAGCTACCCGACGCTCGACCTGCCCGCGCCGATCACGGTAGATCAAGACCGCACCGGCATCGATTTCGGCACCGCGTTCCGCCAGTCACTGGCCACGAGCTCGAGCGCGCTCGCGATTCCGACCAGCGTGCCCGCGGGCCTGCGCCGGCTGCCGCCCAAGCGCTAGGCGTCACCCAGTGCCACGTACACCGCGTCGCCCTCGCGCCGCACCGCGAAGCGCCGCAGGTCCTCGCTGACCACGCCGCCCAGCGCGGCGCCGCTGCGCACGTCGAAGCGGCCGCCGTGCAGCGGGCACTCGAGTGAGTCGCCGCTGAGCGTGCCCTCCGAGAGACTCGCGAAGGCGTGCGTGCACTGGTCGTCGACGGCGTAGAGCTCGCCGCCCACGTTGCAGAGCGCGATCGCGATGCCTTCGACCACCACGCGCCGCACGCTGCCCGGCGGCAGCTCGGCCAGGCTCGCCACGCGGCGCCAGTTCACGCGCGGCCGAGCTTCTTCACGGGCGCGTGCCGCGGGCAGCTCACTAGGTGGTCGTTCACCAGCCCCACTGCCTGCATCAGCGCGTAGCAGATCGTCGAGCCCACGAACTTGAAGCCGCGCTTCGCCAGGTCCTTCGAGAGCGCGTCGGACTCGGGCGTATGAGCGGGCACCTCTTGCAAGCCGCGGAAGCGATTCTGCTTCGGCTTTCCGCCCACGAAGCTCCACAGATAGCGGTCGAAGCTGCCCTGCTCTTCCGCGAGCTCGAGAAACAGCCGCGCGTTCGTGACCGCCGCCGCGACCTTCTGGCGGTTGCGCACGATGCCCGGGTCGGCCAAGAGCTTCGCCTGACGCTTCTCGGTGTAGCGCGCCACGCGCGCGGGATCGAAGCCGTCGAATGCGCGCCGGTAGTGCTCGCGCTTGCGCAGGATCGTGATCCAGGACAGACCTGCCTGCGCGCCCTCGAGGATCAGCATCTCGAACAGGTGGCGGTCGTCGTGCGACGGCACGCCCCACTCTTCGTCGTGGTAGGGGATGTAGAGCGGATCCTTCCCGGCCCACGGGCAGCGCTCAGCCACGCGCG
This sequence comes from Myxococcota bacterium, assembly GCA_035498875.1. Lineage (GTDB taxonomy): Bacteria > Myxococcota_A > UBA9160 > SZUA-336 > SZUA-336 > VGRW01. The sequence continues at coordinate 30,209 of DATJZP010000099.1, read as the reverse complement.
AACTCCTCGAACAGACGCGCGCAGTCGACGCGCGCGCCGATGTGCGCGAGCAAGAGGTAGGTGCCGGCGAGCTTGCGGTGCAGGAACAACAGCTCGGTGGGCGGCGCGTGCAGGCCGCGGCGCGTGTAGGCGTCGAGTCCGAGCTCGCGCACCTCGCGCGCCAGGTGCGCGGCGGCGAAGTCGTACGAGCCGCGCTGCGCCAGCGGCTCGGCCACGCGCATCGACAGGTGCGCGAACGCGGCGCGCGCCTCGGGTGACTCGTCGCCGCGCAACAGCCCCAGCTCGCGCGCGCGCTCCTCCACGTCGCACGAGTCACCGGCGATCGTGGCCGCGATCAGCTCGCGGTAGTGGTCGGTGAAATGCCGCGAGAAGCTGCGCACCGAGCCGAAGTCGAGCAGCGCCACGCGCTCGTGCTTCGGCTCGTACAGGTAGTTCCCGAAGTTCGGGTCGGTCTGCACGAAGCGGAACTCGAACAGCTCGCGGAATACGAGCCGCAAGAGCTTCGCGCCGACCTCGTCGCGCAGCCGCTGTGGGTGACTCGGCGAGCGCAGGTCCTCGATCGGCAGCGCGCGCACGCGGTCACTCGCCAGCACCCGCCGGGTCGAGAAATCGAGGTGCACGCGCGGCACCAAGACGCCGGGGTCGTCGCCGACGAGCGCCCGGTACTGCTCCTGGCTGCGCGCCTCGCGCGCGTAGTCCGCCTCGCGGCGCAGCTCCTCTTTCAGCTCGGGAAGCACCGAGTCGATGTCGAGCCCCGCGGGCACCAGCCGCAGCGCGCGCAGCAGCAGCGCGAGATTGTCGACGTCGCCCTCGATCGAGCGCTCGACCCCGGGATACTGGAGCTTCAGCGCGAGCTCGCGCCCGTCGCGCGCCTGCGCCGCGTGCACCTGGCCGATCGAGGCCGCGGCCAGCGGCTCGAAGTCGAACTCGATGAAGCGCTTCTTCCAGTCACGGCCGAGCTCGAGCGCCAGCACCTGCCGCACCTGGGCCTCGGGCATGAAGTGCGCATGACTCTGGAGCGTGGCGAGCGTCTCGCGCAGCGCGGGCGAAAGCAGGTCGTCGCCCTGCAGCGAGAGCAGCTGCCCCAGCTTCATGGCCGCGCCGCGCAGGTCGGCCAGCGTGTCGGCCACGCGGCGCGCGCCGGCGCGCGTCAGCAGGATCGAAGCGTCCTTCTCGCCCGCGCCCGCCAGCCGGCGCAGCGCCTCGAGCGCCGACTCACCGGCGAGCGCGGCGAACAGGCCCGCGACGCGCGCGATGCGCTCGCCCCGGCCCTCGGGAACGCGCGTCGTCCGCTGCGGCGGCGACTTCGGACGTTCGCTCATTGCGAGAAGCTAGCGCCCGCGAAAGACCGGCTCGCGCTTCTCGAGCAGCGCCTTCACGCCTTCCTTCGAATCGTCGGTCTCGAGCGTGCGCGACTGCGCGTGCGCCTCCGCGCGCGCCGCCGAGACCGGATCCCAGGAGACGTTCTGGTAGAGCGAGCGCTTGGTCCAGCGCACCGCGATCGGCGCGGCGCTCGCGACCTCGCGCGCCATCGCCAGCGCGCGCGGCAGGACCTCGGCCTCGGACACCGCGTAGTTGGCGAGCCCGAGCTGCGCCGCCTCTTCGCCCGTGATCAGCCGGCCGGTGAACAACAGCTCGGCCGCGCGCGGCACGCCCACGAGCCGCGGCAGGAAGTAAGTCGTGGCCATGCCCGGATGCAGGCCCAGCTTCGTGAAGTTCGCGCCGTACTTCGACTCGCGGTTGGCGATCCGGATGTCGCAGACCAGCGCCAGGCCGAGCCCGCCGCCGATCGCGTGGCCGTTCAGCGCGCCGATCACCGGCACCTCGATCTCGAGCAGCGACAGGAACGGACTGTACATGGCGAAGCTGCGCTCGTTGGGGAGCTGGCGCCGGCCCGAGCCCGATTCGGCGCGCTGGATCTGCGACTTGAAGTCGGCGCCCGCGCAGAAGCTCTTGCCCCGGCCCGTCACCACCACGCAGCGCAGCTCGGAGTCGTCGCGCGCCTGAGTCACCGCCGCGCGCAATCCCTCGAGCACGTCCTCGGTCATGCTGTTCCGGTTCTCGGGCCGGTTCAGCGTGATCGTCGCGACGTAGTCCTTGACCTCGTACAGAACCGCCGGGTCACTCATTTGCGGCCTCCGAGCTCGGCTTGCAGGAATGCCGACGTGCGCTCGATCGCGCCGGCTTCGACGTTCGCGATCGCCGCCGCGAAGTCACTGACGCCGGCGTCCGCCAGCCGCGCCATGCCCCTGCGCAGCTCGGCCTCGTCGCCGACCAGCGCGATCTCGGCCGGGCCTTTCAGGCCCTCGCGGTCGAGCATGGCGCGGTACGACGGCAGCTGCCCGTAGATCAAGAGCTGCTTGCCGATCTTCTCGCGCGCCTCGTCCACGTTGCGAGTCACCACGATCGGGAAGCCCGCGACCACGCGCGAGGCCGGCTTGCCGGCCGCCTTCGTGCCTTCGCGCAGGCCCGGCACGATGTGATTCGCGATCGTCTTCGGCCCGGTCATCCAGGTGATCGTGCCGTCGGCGAGCTCACCGGTGAGCTTCAGCATGGTCGGGCCGAGCGCCGCGACCAGGAGCTGCAGCTTGGTGGCGCCCGGCACCTGCAGGCCCGCGTTCACGCGGTACTGCTCGCCCTTGAATTGCACCGGCTCGCCGCGCAAGAGCGGCGCCAGCACGTGCAGATACTCGCGCATGTGCTTCGCGGGCTTGTCGTAGGAGAAGCCGAGCATGTCCTCGATCACGATCTTGTGCGAGAGACCGATGCCCAGCGCGAAGCGCCCGCGCGACGCGGCCTGGGTGGTGAGCGCCTGCTGCGCGATCGCGACGGGGTGGCGCGGGTACGTGGGCACCACCGCCGTGCCCAGCTCGATCTTCGACGTCTCGCGCCCGACGATCCCCAGCGTGTTGATCGCGTCGAGCCCGAAGATGTTCGCCATCCACAGACTCGGGAAGCCCGCTGCTTCGTAGCGCTTCGCCGCCGCCACGATCCCGTCGATCGTGCCGTCCGCCCCCTCGGTCGCCCCGAGCATCAATCCGATCTTCATCGCGCGCCTCCAGTGTTCGGCGCCCATCTTATCCGATGCTCGGGAGCTGCCGGCTGCTGAACCCGGTCGAATAGTACCCATTGAATACTGATCGCGGTTCTGGCATGCTCCTCTACGAGGTATGCCTTCGTCCACCCCTCCACGCACCCGTCGGGTACGAGCGCGCCGCGAGACTTCGCTGCGTGTGGCGGCGGACGGCCTGGCCGAGGGCGGCGCGGTCTTCGACCCCGTCCACCGCAGCCTCGACCTGATCGGCGACCGCTGGACGCTCGTGCTGGTGCGCCACCTGCTCGCGCGGCCGCGCGGGTTCCAGGAGCTGCGCAGCCGCACGGGCATCGCGCCGCGCATCCTGTCGGCGCGGCTGCGGCAGATGGTCGCCAACCGGCTGGTCGAGACCGTGCCCGCGGGCGGGCGCTCGCTCTACGGACTCACCGACCTGGGCCGCACGCTCGAGCCGGCGGTGCGCGAGATCGCGCTGTGGTGGGTGCGGCACATCATGCGCGCGGCGGGCCCGTTCAAGGAGACCACGGCCGCCTCGGTGGTCGAGGCGCTGCCCTTCCTGCTGCGCGACGAGCGCACGGCGGGCGTGCGCATCACCTACGAGCTGCGACTCACCGGCAAGGGTGGCGGCGTGTGGGTCATCGACATCGACGACGGTGACTGCCGCGTGCGCGAAGGCTTCGCCGAGCGCGCCGACGTGCGCTACACGGCCGACGCGCGTGACTGGACGTTGCTCGCCATCGGGCTCATGGACGACCGCGAGGCGGTGGCCGAGGGCAAGCTCAAGAAAGACGGCCGGGGCGGCTCGATCGCCTGGTACTTCCACCAACCCTATTCGCCGAAGAGAAAAGAACGAGGAGACGCGAAATGATCTCATTCGGGCCGACGGAGGAGCAGGAGCTCATCCAGCAGACCGTGCACGAGTTCGCGCAGAGCGAGCTGCGCGAGCGCGCGCGCGAGTGCGACGAGAAACGCGCGCTGCCGGACGAGTTCCTGCAGAAGAGCTGGGAGCTCGGGCTGGTCGCCGGGGCGATCCCGGAGGCGTACGGCGGAGGCGGCATCGGCCGCTCACCCGTGACAAACGCGCTCGTACTCGAAGAGCTGGCGTGGGGCGACGTGCCGCTGGCGGCCGCGGCCATGACTCCGGGTCTGTTCGTGCAGCCGCTGCTCGACTTCGGCACCGACGAGCAGAAGAAGCAGTTCCTGCCGCTGTTCACGGGCTCGCAGTTCCACGCGGCGTCGCTGGCGATCCTCGAGCCCACGTTCAGCTTCGAGGTCACCAACCTGCGCACCGTGGCCGAGGCCAAGGGCTCGGGCTTCTCGCTCTCGGGCAAGAAGCGTCTGGTGCCGCTGGCGCACAGCGCCAGTCACTTGCTGGTGGTCGCGCGCGGCGCGCGCGACGGCGTGAAGGGCCTCGAGGCCTTCATCGTGCCGCGCGACGCCAAGGGACTCACCGTCTCCGCCGAGCCCGAGAAGACGCTCGGCTTCCAGTGTCTGCCGCGCTACGCGGTCGAGCTCGAACGCGTCGAAGTGCCGGCGTCGGCACGGCTCGGCGGTGATCGCGGCATCGACGGCGCGCGCCTGATCGCGATGCTGCGCAGCGCGAGCGCCGCCCTGTCGCTCGGCCTGGCGCGCGGCGTGTACGAGCTTGCGCTGCCCTACGCCAAGGAGCGCGTCGCCTTCGGCCAGCCGATCGCGCAGAAGCAGACGATCGCCTTCATGCTGGCCGAGATGCAGATCGAGGTGAGCTCGCTGCGCCACCTGGTGTGGAAGGCGGCGAGCCTGCTCGAGCACGGGCAGGACGCGAGCCGCGCGGCCACGCTGGCGCTCACCTACGCGAATCGCGAGGTCATGAAGATCGCCGACAACGGCCTGCAGGTCTTCGGCGGTCACGGTTACATCCGCGAGTACCCGGTCGAGATGTGGTACCGCAACGCGCGCGCGCTCACGGTCCTCGAGAGCGTCGCAGCGATCTGATTCAGGGAGTTACAAGAAACATGATCGACTTCACCCTCTCCGAGAAAGACGAGAAAGTCCTGGCGGCGGTGCGCGAAGAGGCGCTCGTCTGCCGCAAGTACGCCCGCTACTACGACGAGCACGAGGAGGAGTTCGCCCCCGACACGCTCGAGGAGGCGAAGGACTTCAAGAACCCGTTCGCGCTGCTCGCCAAGCGCGACGACCTCGACTCGTCGATGGGCGTGATGAGCATGCTCGTGACCGCCGGCCAGACCTGGGGCGACTACACCGTGCGCATGCGGCGCGGCACCGGGGGCCTGGGCAACGCGGCGCTGCGTGCGTCGGGCTCGCCCGAGCAGAACTCGCGCTGGGGCTCGAAGACCCTGGCCATGGCGATCACCGAGCCCGGCTGCGGCAGTGACTCGAAGGCGGTGCAGACCTCGGCCGTGCTCGACGCCGCCCGCAACGAATGGGTGCTGAATGGCGAGAAGATCTTCGTGACCACCGGCTGCCGCGCCGAGGGCGTGGTGGTGTGGGCCACGATCGACAAGGCGGCGGGCCGCGCCGGCATCAAGAGCTTCATCGTGATGAAGGGCACGCCCGGCTTCGAGGTGACTCACAAGGAGAAGAAGCTCGGCATCCGCGCCGACGACACCGCGGCCTACGTGTTCCGCGACTGCCGCATCCCGCGCGACCACCTGCTGGGCGGCGACGAGTCGATCCCCAAGGAGGGCGCCGGCGGCTTCAAGGGCGTGATGAAGACCTTCAACATGACCCGGCCCGCCGTGGCCGCGATCGGCCTGGGCATCGCGCAGGCCGCGCTCGACTTCACCCGCGACTCACTTGCGGCGGAAGGCGTCGAGGTCGACTGGAATGCCGGCCCGCACGCGCGCTCCGCGGCGCAGCAGGAGCTGATCGAGATCGAGGCCGACATCGAGGCCGCCATGCTCGACGTGCTGCACGCCGTGTGGCTCTCGGGCGAGGCCAAGCCCAACAACCTGGAGGCGTCGATCTCGAAGGCCAAGGGCGGCGAGATCGCGCGCACCGCGACTCAGCGCTGCCTGGCGCTGCTCGGGTCACTGGGCATCTCACAGGATCACCTGCTCGAGAAGTGGTTCCGCGACTGCCGCATCACCGACATCTACGAGGGCACCGGCCAGATCCAGCGCCTGATCATCGCGCGCGACATCCTGGGTTACTCGGCAGCCGAGCTGTCGTAGCGCGAAGTCAGTCGGACTCGACCACGACCTCGAGCCGGCCGGCCCGGGCGGCCTTCTGCAGGGCTGCGTGGTCGCGTTCCGTCTGCTCGGCGTAGGCGATCGCGAACCCGGCGATCGCGGCGTCGAACGCGTCACTGCGCCCGAGATAGCCGGCGATCCGCGCGGGCTCGCCCGAACGGGCGTGCGCCCGCGCCAGTGCCCGACCGCAGATCGCCGCGTAGCGGGTCATGAGCTCGGCGCTGAACAGCTCGACGTAGGGTGAGATCTTCATGTCGCGCAGCTGGCGCACGTAAAAGTGCCGGCCCGCCCGACCTTCGGTCCAGCCCAGGAAGATGTCACTCGCCGCCTGCATCAGCCGATAGCCGCACACCACGCGCTGGCCGTGATTGCGGTAGGCGCTGTTGCCGGCGGCGGACTCGAGCACCGAGGCGCGCGCTTCCTTCACCTGCAGGAACAGCGGATCGGTCGGGCAGGCCATGAGCAGGATGACTCCGCACAGCAGGCCGACGCTGCCGACGCCCACGACCTTGATTGCGGCATCGGCGACCGCGAAGCGGTCGAGCAGGACGCGCCGATCCTCCTCGAGACTCTCGCGGTAGGCCGCGAACGCGGCGTGGGCGTGGTCGAGGATCTTCTCGGTCTCGGCGTGGTCTTGCGGGTGATACACGAGCGGCGGGTTGTCCTTGATCACGGGCCGTTCGCCCTTGATTGCGGCCAGCTTCGGGAAATCGTGCTCCACGACGCTGCGCTCGCGCGCGTCGGCCAGGCGCTTCTCGATCCGGCGCTGCGCGGCGCGGTCGTCGAGACCTTGGATCAGCTCTGCCAGGTCGATTCGGGCGTACCAGACGTCGAGCACGCGCATGCCGCTGAACGCCAGCATGTGCTCGCGGTAGGAACCCACGCAGGCGCGCACGGAGTCATGCGCCTTGTCGTCGCTGAAGCCGTTGCTGCGGCAGGCCACCGCCACGCTCGCGGCAAGCCGCTTCACGTCCCACTCCCAGGGAGCGGGCAGTGTCTCGTCCAGGTCGTTGATGTCGAAGATGACGTTCCGCTCGGGCGTGGCGAAGGCGCCGAAGTTGAGCAGGTGCGCGTCGCCGCAGGCCTGTACGCGCAGCCCGCTCGCCGGCGTGCGCGCCAGATCGACGGCCATGTTGAGCGCCGCGCCCCGATAGAACGTGAACGGGCTCTTCAGCATCCGGCCGTTTCGGATCGGCACCAGGTGCGGGATTCGGCCGCGGTTCGACTGCTGCTGAAGCTGCAGCGGGCTGCGCCGGTGGGGATCCGGCTTCCAATCGGCGTGTGACTTGCGCGGACACCGGTCGCGCAGCTTCTTGCCCTGTTCGTAGAGCTCTTCGGGCGACGGCCGGAACGGCGGGGGGCGCCTGGCGGTCACCTGACCATTGTACCCGAAGACAGTGAGCTAGTAGTTCGCGCGCGCTTCCACGTCGTCGCCGCCGCGCTTCATGATCAGCATGCTGCGCGTGAACTCGCACACCACCACGCGCTCCTGGTTCCGGCCGATCGTCTTCACGGTCACGATGCCGGCGCCGGGGCGGGATTCCGAATCGCGCTTCGCGAGCACCTCCGACTCGGCGTAGAGGGTGTCTCCCGGGAACACAGGATGAGTCAGCTTGATGTCGGTCCAGCCCAGGTTGGCGATCGCCTTCTGGCTCACGTCGCTCACGCTCATGCCGACGAGCAGCGCCACCGTGAACGGGCTGCACACGACGGTGCGGCCGAACTCACTGTGCTTCGCGTACTCCTCGTCGAAGTGCAGCGGGTGCGTGTTCATGGTCAGGAGCGTGAACCAGACGTTGTCGGCCTGAGTGATGGTGCGGCCCGGGCGGTGCTCGTACACGTCGCCGATCGCGAACTCCTCGTACCAGCGCCCGAAAGACTCGCGCCAGCGCTGCGGGCCGACCTGCTTCGAAGTCATGATACGATCATACGCAAAGCGGAGCGGTTGCCGTGGCCACGGATGACGAAGTCGCCGACCAGCTCGTCCACGCGGTGCGCACGTGGGTGGACAAAGAGGTCGTCCCGCAGGCCTCCACCTGGGAGCGCGCCGACGAGTTCCCGCAGCCGCTGTTCGAGGGCATGTGCGAGCTCGGCCTGTTCGGCGCGACCATCCCGCCCGAATACGGCGGGCTCGGGCTCGATGCGACGACTTACGCACGCATCGTCGAAGAGCTGTCGCGCGGCTGGATGTCACTCGCGGGTCTCTTGAACACGCACAAGATCGCCGCGACCATGATCCGGCGCTTCGGCACGGACTCACAGCGCGCCGAGTACCTGCCGCGCATGGTCGACGGCCGCTGGCGCGCCGCGTTCTCGCTCTCGGAGCCGGACTCCGGCTCCGACGCGCGCGCCCTGCGCTGCAGCGCCACGCGCGACGGCGACGACTGGCGCATCAACGGCACGAAGATGTGGGTCACCAACGGCCTGCGCGCGTCACTCGTGATGCTGCTCGCGCGCACCCCCGGTGACCGAATCACCTGCTTCCTGGTCGAGAAGGAGCCGGGCGAGCGCTTCCGCGGCATCACCGTGTCGCGCAAGATCGACAAGCTCGGCTATCGCGGCATCGAGACGGTCGAGATGGCCTACTCCGATCACCGGGTGCCGAACGCGAACGTGCTGGGTGGAGACGAAGGGCTCGGTCACGGGCTCCACTACGCGCTCTCCGCGCTCGAGCTCGGCCGCATCAACATCGCCGCGCGCGCGGTCGGCGTGGCGCAAGCCGCGTTCGACGCGTCCATGCGCTACGCGCAGCAGCGCCGCGCGTTCGGCCGGCCGATCTACGATCACCAGGCGATCCAGTTCAAGCTCGCCGAGATGGCGACCAAGCTCCGGGCCGCGCGCTTGTTGACTTACGACGCCGCGCGGCGCTTCGACTCCGGCGAGCGCGTCGACCTGGAGGCCGGCATGGCCAAGCTGTTCGCGTCGGAGGCCGCCTTCGAGATCACTTCCGAGGCGCTGCGCATCCACGGCGGGAACGGCTACGCCGAGGAGTATCCCGTCGCGCGCTACTTCCGCGACGCGCCGCTCATGATCATCGGCGAGGGCACCAGTGAGATCCAGAAGCTGGTGATCGCGCGCCAGCTGCTCGAACGCTACCGAGTCTGAAGGAGCTGGCGCAGGTCCGAGACGACGTAAGCCGGAGCCGGACCGGACGGGCGCGGCCGGGAAGAGGCGTTCACCCATGCGCACGGCATGCCGAGCGCCGCCGCCCCAGCGAGGTCGGAGCCGAGTGAGTCGCCGACATGGAGTGTCTCGTGCGGGGCGCTGCCGAGCATGTGCAACGCCGCGTCGAACGGCTCCCGCCGGGGCTTGTAGGCGCGCACCGATTCACTCGTGACCACCCGAGGGAAGCTCCAGCCCAGGCTGGCGAATGCCGCCTCGAGATCGTCGGTGTCGATGTTGGACACGATGCAGAGCGGCAGATCGATGCTCGTGAGGAACTCTTCCGCACCCGGCAGCACACGGGGCGTCCGCCAGTAGGCGTACAGCTCCGCGGAGAGAGACTCCGGGTCCAGCGCAGCCCTGAATTCGCGGACGGTGGCGCGCAGGCTTTCGAGCTCGATCAGGCGCTGCGATCGGAAGCTCGGGCCATGCGCGGCCGCGCACCCGCTCGAGAAGGCGCGCGACCAGAAGCGGCTCACGGCGTCAGGTGCAGGTCGCCGCGGCGAGTCGGCGGCGATCGCCGCAGCGATCCGCGAGATCACGGGGCCATCCTCTTCGACCAGCGTGCCGTAGAAATCGGCCGTGAGTGCCGCGACCACGGCACCGCACTCAGGTGCTGGAGAGCTGGCGCAGGTAGGCGATCAGGTCCTTGATGCCGGCGTCGTTGATCACGCCGCCCCAGGGGGCCATCATCGCCGACTTGCCGACCGAGGCGCCGCCCTTCGAGATCACCTGATACAGGTGCTGGTCGCTGAGCGACGCCATGTAGACGTGGTCGGTGTGATTCGCGGGCTTGGGATTCAGGCCCGCGGCCGCGGGGCCGTCGCCGCGGCCGGTCGCGCCGTGACAGGTGGTGCAGTACTGCGCGTACAAGAGCTTCCCGGCTTCGGCGGTGCCGCGCAGGTTGCCGCTGGGTGTCTGGCTCGGGGCGACAGCCGGCGGAGGAGCGGGACTGGGCGCGACCACGGGCGCCGGCGCGGGCTGCGCAGCCGGCGGCGCACTCTGCTTCTCCGAGCTGCCCCCGCAGGCCGCGACGAAGGCCGCGAGCGCGAGCGCAGGCAGCCAGCGACTCACTGCGGGGTCCGCAGCGCGAGGTCGGCCAGCATCGCGGCGAAGGTGCCCATGAGATAGACCAGCGACACGAGGAAGGTCTTGCGCGCGGTCGGGCCGTCGGGGTGGCGCAGCAGCGCGAACGCCTGCGCAAAGAACCAGCCCCAGAGCGCGAGCGACACCACGCCGTAGCCCCAGCCCAGCATGCCGAGCCAGACCGGCGCGATCGTCACGGGCAAGAGACTCACGATCCAGTACAGGCCGCGCCGACACGTGGCGGTGTCGCCGATCTTGTCGTGCAGCATCGGGAAGCCGGCGGCGCGGTAGTCGGCGCGGTGATTCATCGCGATCGCGTAGAAATGCGGCGGCTGCCACAGGAAGATGATCGCGAACAAGAGCCAGCCCGAGAGCGAGACCCGGCCGGTGGCGGCGGCGTCGGCGATCAGCGGCGCGATCGCGCCCGAGACACCGCCCACGACCACCGCGAACGGCGTGCGCGGCTTCAGCCAGAGCGTGTAGATGAACACGTAGAAGAGGATCGCCGCCAGCGCGATGCCAGCGGCCGCCGGCCCCGCGGCGAGCCACAACACGCTCGTGCCCAGCACCGACAGCACCAGCCCCAGCGCGAGCGCCCGTTCGGGCCGCAGCACGCCCGCGGGCAGCGGCCGCGTCCGGGTGCGCACCATGCGCGCGTCGAGCTCGCGCTCGAGATAGCTGTTCAGCGCGTTGGCGGCGCCGGCCGCGAGCGCGGTGCCGACGAGCGTCCAGGCACCCAGCGCGAAGGTGGGCCAGTGACCCGTGGCGAGCACCAGCGCCGGCAGGCCCGAGAACAGCACCAGCGGCAGGAGCCGGGGCTTGGTCAGCGAGAGATAGGCGTTCATCGCGCGCCTCCGAGCGCCGGCGTCTCGACCAGGCGTGCGCGCGTCGGAGCGCGCGCCGCGAGCGCATCGCGCACCAAGAGGCCCGTGGTCAGGAAGATCGCGGCCGCGAGGCCGGTGTGGAGCGCCGTGACCTCGACCGGCAGCCGCAGCAGCACGTTCGCCGCTCCGACCGCGATCTGCACGAGCACCAGCCCGAAGCCCAGCTGCGCCAGCCCCGGCCGCTGCCATGCGAACACCGCGTAGGCGAGCGCCACGAGATATGCGTTCGTGCGGTGCAGCACGTGCAGTCCGACCGGCCCGAACAGGGTGGGCGCCAGTGAGTCGCCGTTGCACAGCGGGAAGGTCGCGCAGGCCAGCCCCGCATAGTGACTCGAGACCAGCCCACCCAGCACCAGCTGCAGGCCCACCCCGCCGGCGACGACCCAGATCGAGCGCCCGGCCGGCGCGGGCGCGCGCGGGACGTCACTCGCCAGATCGAGCGCGTTCCGTGCCAGCCAGGCCAGCGAGAGCGCGAAGGTGTTCCCGACGACCAGGTGTGCGGTCACGGTCCAGGGCGCGAGCCCGAGCAGCACGGTGAGCCCGCCGAGCGTCACCTGCAGCGCCAGCAGCGCGCAGATCCAGACCAGCGGCCGCATGAAGCGCGGGCGCAGCTCGGCCCGCGACAGCAGGGTCACGGCCAGCGCCACCACACCCAACGACAGCGTGCCCGCGAGCAGCCGGTGACCCCATTCCAGCGCGATCCGCGCGTCGAACTCGGGCACCACCTGGCCGTGACACAGCGGCCAGTCGGGACACGAGAGACCCGCGCCGTGCGCGCGCACGAGCGCCCCGAACACGATCAGCGCCCAGGCCACGGCCGCGAGCGCGGCGGCACCACGGCCGGCGCGACGCGCCAGCCGGCGGGCGTCTTCGGGGAGGGCAGTCACTTCGCTCCCAATCCTTTCCTATGCGGCGGACGCAGCGCGGGCACAGCGGCGCACCCCCGAGCCGGCCGCAACGGACGCCGCGGAGGGTACTGGCGACCCGCGGACAGGGTCAAGCGACGCAGGCGGCTACTTTGCCGCCTGCAACCTTCGGCTGCGGATCCTGCGCGCAGCGAGCCGCAGGCGAGCGAGGTGCAATCAGTAAGACCTGGGCAGATCCAGCACGTGCTCGGCCACGAAGTTGAGCGCCATCTCTTGGGAAATGGGGGCGAGCCGCATCAGCCGGGCCTCGCGCCAGTAGCGCTCGACGTGGTATTCGCGGGCGTAGCCGAAGCCCCCGAACGTCTGCAGCGCGCGGTCGCAGGCGCGGAACGCCGAGTCGGCGCAGCGGATCTTCGCCATGTTGGCGAGCGGCCCGGCCGGCTCGCCCTGGTCGTAGGTCCAGGCCGCCTTCTGCCACAGGAGCTCGGCGGCGATCAGCTCGCTGTACGAGTCCGCGAGCGGGTGGGCGATCGCCTGGTTCTGGCCGATCGGCCGATCGAACACGATCCGCTCGCGCGCGTAGGCGCAGGCGCGGTCGAGCGCGCGGAAGCCGATGCCGGTGGCCTCGGCTGCGATCACGATCCGCTCCGGATTGATGCCGTCGAGCAGGCAGTAGAAGCCGCGCCCCACCTCGCCCACCACGTCGGCGTTCGAGACCGGCAGGTCGTGGATGAAGACCTCGTTCGAGTTCACGGCGTTGCGGCCGAGCTTCGGGATCTCTCGGATCTCGACGTGACTCCGGTCGAGGTCGGCCAGAAACAACGTCATTCCGTCCATGCGCCGCGCGCACTCCTCGCGCGGCGTGGTGCGCGCCAGCAAGAGGATCTTCTGCGCCTGCTGGGCCTTGGTGTTCCAGACCTTCTTCCCGTTCACGATCCAGCGCTCGCCGTCGCGTCGCGCGAAGGTGCGGATGCGCGAGGTGTCGGTGCCGGCGTCGTCCTCGGTGACTCCGAACGAGACGTGCAGCGTGCCCTTGGCCGTGGCCGGGAGATACTTCTCCTTCATCGCCTGCGAGCCGTGGTGGATCACCGGGCCCATGCCGAAGATCGACAGGTGCATGGTCGAGGCCGCGTTCATCGCGCCCGCGCTGCCGGCGATCGTGCGCAGGAGCGCGCCGGCGTGCATCACGCCGAGCCCCGCGCCGCCGTACTCCTCGGGCACGACCACGCCGACCCAGCCCGCCGACGCGAACGCCTCGTAGAACTCCCACGGAAACTGCTTCTTGTCGTCGTGCTCGAGCCAGTAGTCGTCGTTGAAGCGCGACGCGAGTTTCTCGGCCTCGGCGCAGATGCTCTGGTAGTCGGGATCCGCTGCAAAGTCCATGGATCCATCTTACGCTTGGAGCGGAGGCCCCGCTCGATGCCGGAACCCGAACGCGCCGCCAGCAACACCGCCCTGGGCGTGGCCGCGCTGCGCGCCTACCACCAGCGCCAGGACCCGCCGCCGCGCATCCTCGACGACCCGATCTCGCCCCGGCTGTTCGCGATCCCGGACGGCGCGCGCGCCGAGACCCCGGCGGTGCGCGCGCTGCGCACCAGCGTGGTCTTGCGCAGCCGCTTCGCCGAGGACTGTCTCGCCGAGGCAGTGACTCGCGGCGTGCGGCAGTACGTGATCCTGGGCGCCGGCTTCGACACCTTCGCCTACCGCCAGCCCGCGTGGGCGCGCAGCTTGCGCATCTTCGAGGTCGATCACCCCGCGAGTCAGTCTCTGAAGCGCGCTCGGCTCGCGGCGGTGGACGTGCCGCTGCCCGCGAACCTGGAGTTCGTGGCCGCCGACTTCGAGCGGCAGTCGCTCCGCGAGGCGCTCGCCGCGAGCTCGCTCGACTTCGCCAAGCCCGCGGCGTTCTCGTGTCTCGGGGTGCTCGTCTACCTGGAGTGGAGCGCGATCGAAGCGCTGTTCCGCACGGTCGGCGCGTTCCCGCCCGGCAGCGAGCTGGTGTTCACCTACTCGCCGCGCCGCGACTCACCATTCGAGGCGCGCGCCGCGGCGCTCGGCGAGCCCTGGGTCTCGCATCACGAGCCCGAGCAGCTGCGCGCGCTGGTCGCGGAGTGCGGCTTCCGCCGGATCGAGTTCCTGGCGCCCGAAGTGGCCGGCGAACGCTACTTCCGCAACGCCGCCCCGGGGGGACTGCCCGCCCCGAAGCGCGTCTCGATCGCGCGGACCACGGTCTGAGGAGCGAGCTACTTCAGCTTCGCTTCCTTGAAGACGACGTGCTTGCGCACGATCGGGTCGTATTTCTTGACCTCGAGCTTGTCGGGGGTGTTCTGCTTGTTCTTCCGGGTGGTGTAGAAGAAACCCGTCCCCGCGCTCGACTCGAGCTTGATCTTCTCGCGCGCGCCCTTCTTCGCCATGCGCGGCGTTATAGCATGCGCCCTGGAGGGTCGCGAATGCCGCCGTTGCCAGCGCCGTTGGAAGGGATCCGGGTGATCGAGGTCGCCAGCTTCGTCGCCGCGCCGTCGGGCGGCGCGCTGCTGGCCGACCTGGGCGCCGAGGTGATCAAGGTCGAGGTCCCCGAGGGCGAGCTCTACCGCCACACCAAGCCGCACATGAACGGCTACAAGACCGATTTCGACGGCGCGCCGGCGTTCGAGATGGACAACCGCGGCAAGCGCTCGCTCGCGCTCGACCTGACCCGGCCCGAGGCGCGCGAGGCGCTCTACAAGGTGATCGCGAGCGCGGACGTGGTGCTCACGAACCTCTTGCCGGCACGCCAACGCAAGTACGGGCTCGACGCCGAGTCACTGCGCGCCCGCCAGCCGGCGCTGATCCACGCCATGCTGAACGGCTACGGTGCTCGCGGCGAGGAGGCCGACGCGCCGGCCTTCGACTACACCGCCTACTGGGCGCGCACCGGCATGATGGACATGTTCCGCGACCCGGACGCGATCCCAGCCTTCTTGCGCCCGGGCGTCGGCGACCACGCCGCCGGCGTGTCACTCGTGGCGGGCATCCTGTCGGCGCTGCGCGTGCGCGACCGCACCGGCCAGGGCCAGGCGATCGAAGTGTCTCTGCTCGGCATCGGCCTCTACATCCTGGGCAACGACATGGCGTGCGTGCTGACCACCGGCCAGAGCCCGCCCATGCACGACCGGCGCGAGCCGCGCAATCCGCTCTGGAACTCGTACCGCACCGCCGACGGCCGCTGGCTGATGCTGGTGATGGTCGAGTCCGACCGCTACTTCCCGAAGCTGTGCGCGGCGCTCGAGGCCGACGCGCTGGCCGCGGATCCGCGCTTCCAGGGCGCGGTGAGTCGCTATCGCAACTCGCGCGCGCTGGTGAGCGCGCTCGACGCGATCTTCGTCACGCGCACACTCGCCGACTGGGAAGTCGAGCTGCGCAAGCACCCATTGATCTGGGCACCGGTGCGCCGCATGCACGAGATGATCGACGATCCCCAGGTGAACGCGATGGGCTACTTCTCGACGGTGAAGCACCCGAAGCTCGGCGAGTTCAAGAGCGTGGCGCCGCCGTTCCAGATGTCGGCGCACACCATGTCCGCGAGCCGGCCCGCGCCCGAGCTCGGCGCCGACAACGAGTCGCTGCTGCGCGAGGTGGGCCTCAGCGACGACGAGATCAAGAAGCTTCGCGGTCGCTAGGCCTTAGGGTCGCGTGGGCACCCTACCCACGCTTTCCTCGACCCAGAACATCGCGCCGGGGACGAACACCAGCGCCTGCGGCACCAGGAACAGGCGTGACTCGGCCACGACCGACACGAACGCGTGCACGACGAACCAGACCGGCACGAGCGCCCAGGCGAACAGGCGCAGCTCATCGGGCCAGCTGCGCCGCCCCGCCCAGGCCGCGAACGGCACGATGCCCAGCACCGCGAACAGCTGCACCCAAGTGAGTCGCCGGGTCAGGTTGTAGGCCAGGACCGGCAGGCCGAGCGGCGTGTCTTCGGGGAGGATCGTGCGCTGCGGCGGAAACGAAAGCCGCAGCGCGACGAAGACCGCGAAGTAGATCGCGAACGCGGCGCCGACCAAGAGCCACTCCCGCGGCTCGAGCCGGACGCGGCCTCCGGCGGCCCGCTGCCGGGCCGCGAAGTGCGCGAGCAAGAGCAACGGAATCATGCCCGAGGTCTCGCGGTTCAACGCGGCCAGGACCATCAGCGGCAAGATCCAGAGTACGCGGCCCGAGAGCAGACACCAGCCCGCGGCCAGATAGAACGCCATGTCGAGATAGGTGTCGAAACGCAGGTCGGTGTTGTGGTGGCCGTAGCTCATGCCCCAGGCCAGGAGTGACTGGCCGATGAAGCAGCTCGCCGGCGACAGCCCCAGCTTCCGGTAGTACGCGAACGCGAGCAGGAACACCGCCGTGTCCTCGGCCACGCGCAGCGCGATGAACGAGACCGTGAAGTGATTCGGCACGCCCAACGCGGCGGTGGCGTGAACGAGCAGCGCCTCGAGCCAGGCGGCGAGCACGCGGTACTGGATCGGGTTTCCGGCCGTGCCGTCGAACATGGCCAGGTAGTTCCGGTACTGGTCGGCGCCCTCGGCGAAGTAGGCCATGCCGCGGGCGATCACGTGCTCGTATGTCGTGAAGAGTCCGAAACACAGCGACGCGGCGACCACCCCCGCGAACACACGCCTGTTCACGCGCGCAAACTAACATGGGAGCCCCGGGGCCGCCCTGCTAACCTACGCGGCTCGGAGGGTCGCTGCGCATGAAGGGAATCGTTCTGGCCGGCGGCGCGGGCACGCGCCTGCACCCGATCACGCAGGTCGCGAGCAAGCAGCTCCAGCCCGTGTACGACAAGCCCATGATCTTCTATCCGATCGCCACGCTCATGCTGGCGGACATCCGCGAGATCCTCTTGATCTCCACGCCGCAGGACGTGCCGCGCTTCCAGTCACTCCTGGGCGACGGCTCGAGCTGGGGCATCTCGCTCTCCTACGCCGTGCAGCCCGAGCCCAAGGGCATCGCGCAGGCGTTCCTCGTCGGCGAGCGCTTCGTGAACGGCGACAAGGTGGCGCTGATCCTCGGCGACAACCTGTTCTACGGCCGCATGCGGCTGGACGAGATCGTGCGCGAGTTCCGCTCCGGCGCCGTGATCTTCGGCTACCCGGTGCGCGACCCCCAGCGCTACGGCGTGGTCGAGTTCGACGAGTCGGGCAAGGTGCTGTCGCTGGTCGAGAAGCCGAAGCAGCCGCGCTCGAACCTGGCCGTGCCCGGCGTGTATCTCTACGACGAGACCGTGGTCGAACGCACGAAGTCATTGAAGCCTTCGCCGCGCGGCGAGCTCGAGATCACCGACCTGAACCGCGCCTATCTCGAGAGCGGCGCGCTGCGCGCGGTGCGGCTGGGCCGCGGCATCGCCTGGCTCGACACCGGCACTCACGAGAGCCTGCTCGAGGCCGCGAACTTCATCGCCACGATCGAGCAGCGGCAGGGGCTGAAGATCGCGTGTCTCGAGGAGATCGCCTACCGGCGCGGCTTCCTCGACGCCGCCGCGCTCGAGCGCACGCTGCGCGCGATGCCCGCCTCGCCCTACCGCGACTACTGCGCCGCGCTGCTCGAGGAAAATGGCTGAGCGCGAGATCTACCGCCGCACGCGCCTGATCCGGCCAGAGGACATCGACGAGCTGGGTCATGTGAACAACGTGCGCTGGCTGCACTTCGTGAACGACGTGGCCATGGCGCACGCCTCGCTGCACGGCTCCGACCTCGACGGGCTGCGCCAGCGCGGCGCGCTCTGGATCGTGCGCAGGCACGAGCTCGACTACCACCGGCCCGCGCTCCCGGGCGAGGAGATCGTCGAGGAGACCTGGGTCGAGGACATGACCGGCGCCAAGAGCGAGCGTCACTCGCGCTTCACCCGCGCCTCGGACGGCGCGATCCTGGTGACTGCCGTCTCGATCTGGGCCTACGTCGACTCGAAGACGCTGCGGCCGACCCGCATTCCGGAAGCCCTGCGCGCGCGCTTCGCGCCGCGCGCATGATTCCCCGCCGCTGGGGCGCGCGGCTCGCGCTCGCGGCCGCCCTCTTCGCGCTGGCGGTCGCCGGCGCCGAGGGGGCGCTGCGCGTGTTGGGCCTGGGCCAGGTCATGGTCTACCAGGCCGACCCGCGCTTCGGCTACGGCATCCGCCCGAACCAGCGCATCTCGACCTACGGTGAGACGATCGCGATCAACTCACTCGGGCTGCGCGGCCCCGAGCTGCGCGAGCCCAAGCCCCCCGGCACGCTGCGAGTCACGTTCACCGGCAACTCCATCACCTACGGCGGCGGTCACCTGGCGGAGCCCGAGCTGTTCGTGCGCCGGATCGAGCAGCTGGCCACCTCGGACGGGCTGCCGATCGAGGTCGTGAATGTCTCGGTGCCGGGCTGGGGCCCGCAGAACTGGACGAGCTGGCTCGAGGCGAACGGCACGCTCGACTCCGACCTGATCGTGCCGGTGATCTCGGCGCTCGACCTGCGGCTCCCGTTCACCACCATGGAGCAGGTGGGCGTGGTCGACCGTGCGCCCGCGCTCCGTCTCGGGTCACTCTGGGTTCGCTGGCGGGCGCGCCAGCTTCCGAACCTTCCGCTCAGCGAGCAGTCCGGGCAGGCCAACCTGGCGGCGCTGCGCGAGCTCGAGCGCCGCTTCCCGAACGTCCCGTTCCAGCCCGTGTTCCTGGAGGCGCGGCCGGGCGGCGATGCGCGGCCGAGCTACTGGGGCCCGTACGAGGCGCTGTTTCCCGACGCCATCGACCTGCGCCAGACCTTGGGCCCCGAGTGGTTCATCGACGACGTGCACTTCGGCGCGCCGGGTCATGCCGAGATCGCGCGCCAGGTCTGGGCGGGGCTGCGGCCGCGGCTGCGCGAGCTATTGGGCCGACGCGACTGAGCGTTCGAGCTGCAGGCTCTCCCACCACCAGATCAGCTGCCGGAAGTCTTCGCTGTCGGGGGGCGGCGGATCGGTGGTGTCGTAGCGCAGCTCGCGATCAAAGCTGCGCAGACACAAGAGCCTCGGGTGCTCGACCACCGCCATGTACTGCAGCAGGTGGCGGCCGGGAACCGGCTCGAAGCGCAGCGGCTCGGTCGCCTCTTCCGTGAGTGAGCGCTGGATCGCGCCGCGCAAGTCACTCAGGCCCAGCGGCTCGGGCCAGACGCCCGAGAGACCCACCGTGATCAACGGCACGCGCGTCTGCGTGGCGTCGAGCGCCAGTCCGTGACCGAGCACGCCCGACTCGAACAGCGCCTCGCCGTGGTCGCTGGTGATCACGATCGCGCCATCGGGGCCGAGCTTCGCGCGCCACATCGCGACCAGCTGCTCGATCGCACGGTCGACGTTGGCGGCCGCGTTGGCGTAAGTGGCGTACACGCCCGCGGCGTTCTCCGGCCGGATCTCGCGCGGACCGAGCCGCGGGACGCCCAGCACGTCGTCCATCTCGCTGTGGTCGTAGGGGAAGTGCGTGTCGCCGTAGTTCACGAACAGGAACAGCGGGTGGTCGGCGGTGTGCCAGTCGAGCATCGCCTTCACGCGCTCGTTCACCCGCTTCCACGACACCATCTCGCTGCCGCTGGTGGAGAAGCGCGCCACCGAGTGACCCACGTCCTGGCGCGCGTCGAAGTAGAGGTCGGTGCGCCGGATGCCGAGCATCTCGCTCTCTTCCGCGCCGAACGACTCGTCCTGGCCGGAGATCCACGCCACCTCGTAGCCGTTGGCATGGAAGTCGTCGACCAGCGTCGACTGATTCGGGAACGGAGACAGTCGCCCGCCCATGAGCTGGCCGCGCGAGCGCGCGGTGTACGGGGAGTTGGCGTACGCGTGCTCCGAACGCGCGCCCCGCGCGGCGAGCCCGTCGACGAAGGGCATGATCGGCTTGCCGCCGAGCTTCGCGCTCACAATGTCGGCGCGCACTCCCTCCAGGAAGATCAACAGCAGGTTCGGGCGCGTGCGGAAGCGCGGCCGGTCCACGAAGGCGTCGGCCGGCGGCCGGTAGTCACGCGGGTGATCGCCGCCCAAGCCGTTCTGATCGATGCCGTCACCGGGGATGTCGAGCGCGTACGGGTGGCGGCTGGCGTCGAAGGGCGCGGTGTCGGCCAGCGGCGGGAACGCGCCGTAGCCGTCGAAGTCGAAGTCCGTGGCGCGCTCGAAAAAAGGGAGCAACAGCGCTCCCGAGGCCTTGCTCTCGAGCGCCTCGCAGGCGGTGCCGCCGTGCGCGCACACGTTGGCCAGCACGCCCACCGAGAGACCCGAGCCGAGCAGGAAGGCCGCAGCCAGAGTCACGAAGCTCGGTATCTCGAACTGCGCGCGCTCGGTGCGCGAGACACCGCGCAGCAGCCGCACCGCGAACACGCTCGTGACCAGCACGACCAGGACCACCCCCAGCGCCGGGACGATCTGCGCCGCGCCCTGAGCGAACCACTCCACCCGCGAGCCCCCCGAAATCGCGAGCCAGAGACTCGGGTCGAGCATGCGTCCCACGTAGCGCGCCAGGCCGTAGCGCAAGTACAGGAACACGAACGGCGGAAACAGCGCGACCAGGCCCGCGGTCGCGAGCTTCTGCAGGTCGTGGATCCGCACCCGGCGCAAGAGCGGCAGCGCGATCAGCCACAGACCCAGCACGAAGGTCGCGTCGAGCACCAGCGACTGCAGCGCGAAGCCGGCGAAGTCCGCCAGCGTGCGGCGCGCGCCGTCCACGAGGAAGCCGCCCGTGAAGAGCGCGGTGGTGCGCGCCGTCAAGAACGTGTCCACGAAAGTCAGCACGGCCGCGCAGGCCGCGAGTAAGATCGCCCACGGCGGGGCGACCCGCAGATGCCCGGAACGCACGCGGACCGCGGGCATCAGGCGCTCACTTTCGGGCTGCGGGTGACCACGCATCATGGCAGTGCAGGGGAAGTTCGAGTCCGAAGCCGTGGCGCCTGCCGGCGGAGCCTCGTCGGCCCCGGGCTTCGCCTGGGTCGCTGTTGTGGGTCTGGTTGGGACATGCCTGGCCATCTGGCTCGCCGCTTGGACGAAGCAGGGCTTCCCCTCTGTCTGGCCGCGCTTCGAAGACGACGCCTACTACTATCTCGTAATCGCTCGCAACGCGGCGGCCGGCCACGGCTTCACCATGGACGGCATCGCGCTCACGAACGGCTTCCAGCCGCTGTGGATGTGGGCTTTGATCCCGGTTGCGTGGCTCACCTCGGGCGACACGCAGCTCCTCTACACCAGCGTGCAGGTGGCGTCGGTCGCCATCTTCTGCGCTCTGGGCGGGGTCTTGTGCGCGTTTCTGCGCTCGTTGGTCGGGCTGCGGGCGGCGCTGATCGGGACCGCGGTGCTCCTGGTGCCGCCCTTCCTGAACGTGCTCCTGTCGGGGCTCGAATCTGGATTCGCCATAGGAATCACGGTCTTGCTCGTGGTCGAGCTGTGGTCCAGCCAGGCGCTCGAGCAGGCGGAGCCTCGCCTTCGCGACACCCGGGTGGGTGCGCTGCTGGGGCTTTTGTTGCTGGCTCGGCTGGATGCCATCTTCGTGGCGCTCGCCCTGGCGGCAGAGGTAACGGTGCTGGGACTGTACGGTGCCAGGGGCGCATTCGGCGCCAGGCTCGTGCAGATCGCGCGCCGGGGCCTGGTGATGTTCGGGCCGGCCGTCGTCGGGGTCGCACCGTACCTGCTCTGGAACTTCACCCGCTTCGGTCACTGGGTGCCGATCAGCGGCGCGCTGAAGTCGAGCCACGGGCAGCTCGGCTGGATGCCCGAGAACGTGGCCCTGCCCTACCAGGCGCTGCTGCTGCTGGGGCTCTTCGGCGTGGCGGTGGCTTTCGCGCGGCCGGCCGACCGGCGGCTGGGGCGCATCCTCTTGCCGATCGCGGCGGGGCTGGTCGTGCACACCCTACACACCGTGGTGTTGATGCGCTGGGCGGTCTTCGCCTGGCACTACGCGCTGTTCATCCCGCTCGGCGCGATCTCGGCGGCGCTGATCTTCCGGCGCGTCGAGGAGCGCATGCCCGTCGCAGTGAGTCGCGCAGCGGTCACGGCGGTCGCCCTCTTCCTGGCGGGGGCGCAGTGGTGGTCGATCTCGCGTCTGCACCTCGACTTCACGCCCGCCACGCGCGAGGCCGGCGAGTGGGTGGCGCGCACGCTGCCCGCGAACGCGGTGCTGGGCATGAAGGACAGCGGTGCGTTCAGCTACTTCTCGCAGCGCGCGGTCGTGAACATGGACGGCGTGGCGAACAGCTTCGAGTACGAAGAGACGCTGTGCCGCGGCCAGCTCGCGAAGTATCTCGCCGATCACCACGTGGCCTACATCGCGCAGCACGCCGTGCCCGAGGCCAAGCACGGCACGTATCAGAGCCTGGTGCTGCACTACCCCTGTCACTTCGAGGGCGGGCGCGAGAGCGAGCTCTCGCTCGAGCGCGCGAACGAGGTGTTCCGGGGCACGCCCTACCACGACTACCACGAGAACGAGCACCAGCTCGTGATCTGGCGCATCGCCCCGCTTGCGAGCCC
Organism: Myxococcota bacterium; assembly: GCA_035498875.1. GTDB lineage: Bacteria > Myxococcota_A > UBA9160 > SZUA-336 > SZUA-336 > VGRW01. The sequence continues at coordinate 7,494 of DATJZP010000099.1, read as the reverse complement.
GAAGCCCTAGCGCACCGGCTGCAGCCCCTCGCCGAGCGCTTCGCGCCAGGCGGCGTACGAAGGATCTTCGTAGCTCGCGTCCGCGCGCGCGCCGACTCTGTCGTGCACGGCCGAGACCATCGAGTTGCTCGCGCGCGGGAACGCGCTCACGCGCCAGACCGGCGAGGCCAGGAGATACGGCACCACCAGCTTGCCCTTGCGGCACGGGCCGAGCAGCAGCCGCGCGCCGGGCAGCGCCGCTTCGTCGATCAGGATGCGCGCGCCGGGATTCAGCCGCCGCTCGAGCGCCTGGAACTCGTGCAGGATGTGAGTCGCGGACGGCGCCGAGTCGAACAGCGCGAAGTCGATCGCCTCGTGGCGCGCCGCGATCCGCTCCAGGCTGGCCAGGCTGTCACCGGCCACGAAGTGGACGCGCTCCAGCGCGTCGGGCGCGTTGCTGCGCAGCGCGTCGATCCGGCGCGGGTCCAGCTCACACGAATAGACGTAGCCCCCCACGCGCTCCGCGACCTCGGCCAACGCGAGCGTCGAGAGGCCGCAGCCGGTCTCGACCAGCACCACGGGTCGCTGCGTTCCCGGCTTCAGATCCGCCAGCAGGCGCCGGATCAGACTCGCCTGGTCGCGCGTCCGCCACACGCTGCGAAACAGACGCAGCGCGCGGCGCTGGACGGCGCTTCGCGGTCCTAGCATGAAAGCTCCCCAGCCTTGGATTCTCAGAGGGCTAGCTGCTTCCGGCAAGATCCCCTTGCACGCGGCGCGCCGCTCTCCCACCTCATAGACCGTGGGGTTCTTCCGGAACGTCGTCTCCGTGTTCGCGACGACCGCCATCGCGCTGCCGGTGAGCGTCGCGAGCAACATGATCCTGGCGCGCTGGCTGTCGATGTCCGACCGCGGGCTGTACGCCGTGCTCACGACGTTCTCGTTCATGTTCTATCTGTTCACCCAGCTCGGCTGGGCGGAAGCGATCATCTTTCGCACCCGGCGCGCGGGTGTCTCCGCCCGGCACGCGTTCGCGACCGGCCTGTTGGCCAACTTGGGGGTGCTGGCGGTGAGCTTCGGCGCGTGCCTGCTCGTGCGCGAGCCACTGTCGAGTCGGCTGCTGGGCGACGTGTCTGCCTCGGCCTTCCTCATGGCCGCCGCCACCGGACCGCTGCTCACGCTGGGTGACTTCCTGCGCGGCGTCGCGCGCGCGATCGACCGCTTCGACCTGCACAACCAGTATCTGCTCGGGCAGTCGTTCGGCATCCTCGCCGGGCTGTTCGTCGCGCTGCGCGGCGGGGGCACGCTCGAGGCGGCGCTGGCGGTCAACCTGCTCGTGCAGCTCGCGCTGGCGCTCGTCTTCGGCGCGCGGGTCGGGTCACTCGTGGGCTTCGAGTGGCGGCTCGACCTGACTGAAGCCGGGAACAGCCTGGCCTACGCGGGCAGCCTGTGGATCCAGTACATCGCCATCAACTATCACGAGCGCCTGCCGCTGATCCTGCTCTCGTCCCTGGGCGTGGCGCCGTCGCAGATCGCGCTCTACGCGGTGGGCACGTCGGTGGTGAGTCCGCTCCAGCTCTTGCCCGGAGCGCTCGGCACGGTGATGCTGCCGCGGCTCAGCGAGGCCGCCGAGAGCGAGGCGGGGGACTTCACGGCCGGCGTGGTGCGGATCACCACCTGGCTGATGGTGCTGGGGGCGCTCGCACTCGCGGTCGTGGGCACGGTGGCCATTCCGCTGCTGTTCGGGCGCGAGTACGGCGCCGCCGTGACTCCCTTCCTGGTGCTGCTGCCGGGACTCACCGCCGCCACCGTCTCGCGGCTCCTGGCGCGCTACTTCGCCGCGGTGGGCCGGCCGCACGCGCTGCTCGGGGTGATGTTCGCGGCCCTGACTCTGAACGTGCTCCTGAACCTGTTCCTGATCCCGCGCTGGGGCATCCTGGGCGCGGCGAGCTCGAGCCTGCTCTCGTACAGCTTCGAGGCCGTGGCCACGGTGGCGATGTTCGTCTCGGCCTCGGGCCAGACTCTGCGCGCCACGCTCCTGCCGAGCGCCGCCGACGTGGCGCCGCACTGGGCGCGGCTGCGCGAGCGGGTGCTCTCCAGGCGCTAGCTTTCGGCTGACTCTTTGCGCTCGGCCAGCAGCTCGCGGATCGAGTCGAGCAGGTCGAGGCGGTCGATCGGCTTCGTGAGATAGGCGTTGCAGCCCGCTTCGAGACACTTCTCGCGCTCGCCCGCCAGCGCGTGCGCGGTGAGTGCCACGATCGGGATCGCGTTGCCGCGCGAGCGCAGCAGACGCGCCGCGGTGTAGCCGTCCATGACCGGCATGGCCATGTCCATGAGAATCAGGTCGAAGGTCTCGATCTCCACGCGCTCGACCGCCATGTGCCCGTTCTCGACCACGGCGACCTCCGCGCCCGCCTTGCGCAGCATCATCGTGATCAGGCGCTGGTTGTCCGGGCCGTCCTCGGCCAGCAGGATCTTGGCCTCGATGCGAGCGGCGCCGTTGCTGGGGCGCGCGGTGTCTCCGTGCAGCTCGGCCTCGCCGATCACGTTCAGGATGCGCGCGCCCGGCGCGGGCTCGGCCTTCATGGTGAAGGTGAACACGCTGCCGCTCCCGGGCTCGCTCTCGACCGTGCAGTCACCGCCCAGGAGCGTGGCGATGCGCTTGGTGATGGCGAGGCCCAGGCCGGTGCCGCCGAAGCGGCGGGTGATCGAGCTGTCGGCCTGCTCGAAGGCCCGGAAGAGTGACTCGCGCTTCTCGGGCGCGATGCCGATGCCGGTGTCGTGCACCTCGATCCGCGCGGTCTTCGCGGCCGCGTCGTAGGTCACGCGCAGGCGCACCGAGCCGCGCTCGGTGAACTTGATCGCGTTGCCGAGCAAGTTCATCACCGCCTGGCGGGTGCGGGTCGGGTCCGACATCACCTCGGAGGGAATCGGGGAGTCGAACGCCACCCCGAGCGCGATGCCCTTCTCGTCCGCGCGCACGCGCATGAGCGAGGCGATCTCGGAGACGATGTGCACGACGCTGGTCGGGATCAGCTCGACCTCGATCCGGCCGGCCTCGATCTTCGACAGGTCGAGGATGTCGTTCAGCACGTCGAGCAGGTGACCGCCGTTGCGGCGCACGATCTCGAGCAGCCGCCGCGCCTCTTCGCCGAGCTGCATCTCCTCGTCGAGCAACAGATCCGCGTAGCCCAGGATCGCCGTCATCGGCGTGCGGATCTCGTGACTCATGTTGGCCAGGAACGCGCTCTTCGACTGATTCGCGCGCTGCGCCTCGTTGCGCGCGGCTTCGAGCTCGATCGTGCGCTCGGCGACCTTCTGCTCGAGCGTGGCCCGGTGGGTCTCGAGCTCGCCGTGCACGCGCGAGAGCTGGCGGGTCATGTCGTTGAACGAGCGGGCCAGCTCGCCGAGCTCGCCCTTGCCGAGCTCGGGCACCTGCGCGCCCAGGTCGCCCGCGCCGACGCGCTTCACGGTCGCGGCCAACAGGTCGATGCCGCGCAGCAGGTTCTGCCACAGCGCGGCCGCGATGCCGATGCCGACCACCAGCGCCGCCGCCAGCACCACCGAGCTCGAGGCGAGCAGCTCGCGGTACTCGGCCATGCTGCGGTCGGTGGAGATGACGATCCGGATCAGGCCGTCCGCGCTGGCGTCGTCGCGTGACTGCGCGGCGTAGCGCACCGGCACGCGCAGCTCCTGCAGCCCCGGTCCGATCGCGCGCTGCACGCGATCGAAGGGCAGGTTGATCCGGTCCTCGGGAAAGAGCGGCGCGATCTTCGGGTCGCCCTCGGCCGCCAGCACGTGACCGTACGGGTCGTAGACCGACACGTGCACCACGTCGCGGTCGGCCAGCGCCGACAGCACCGAGTCACGAACCAGCGAGGGTGACCCGCTCTCCAGGCCCGCGCGCGTGGACTGAGTCAGGAAGGCGGCGATCGTGTCGAGCTTCGCGTGCACGCCGCGCTCGAGCTGGGTGCGCGCCACCGAGTACAGCACCGCCGCCGTGCCCAGCATGAACAGCGCCACCGGCGTGATCGCCGCGACGACGAGTGTGACTCGAACACTCAGGCTGGGGGTGCGGCGCACGCGCAGGAGCTCCTCGGCGCTTTCGCGCGATTCCCCGCTCGTATCGGAGCGCGCAGCGCGCCGGTGAATGCGACGCTCGCGCCGCACTGCGTCAGCCGCGCCGCTGTCGGCGCCGGGCACTTTCGCGGTATCGTGGGGGCGTGCCCGACCTGTTGCTGCTTCGTCCCGCGCCGCGCGCGAGCAGTTGGTTCGCGGTGCCGGTCGTGCATGCGGCGAGCGGTCGTTCGGAAGACGCTACCGCGCGTCCGCCCCGGCCCCGGATCTACCTGGCGCCGCTCGAGTCGCCGCTCGACCTGCGGGTGCTGCTGGCGAGTCTGTCGCGTGCCGGGCTGCCGGCTCCGCGCTGGGTGCCGGCGACACGCGGCGGTGTCGCTTCGGCCGAGCTGGAGAAGTCGTTTCTCGCGGGTGAGCCGGTGCTGGTGCCGCTCACGCCGCGGCGCAGCGCCTCGGACCGGCTGGCGCGGCTCTTGGCGTTCTCGCAGAAGGCCGGGGTCGACGTCGATCTGTGGCCGGTCGAGGTGCTGTGGGGCCCGATCGAGCGCCCGCCGTCGCTCTGGAACCTGCCGTTCGGCAACCCCTACGACCCGCCCGAGTGGACGCGCTGGCTGCGGCTGTTCCGGCGCGGCTACGTGCGCGTGGCCGTCGGCCTGCCCGGCACGCGCAGCGGGCTCGAGAGCGCGACTCACGCGCACGGTGACAAGCTCGCGCTGTCGTCGTTCGTGCGCGTGCAGGCGGTGAAGGCGCTCTCGCTCGCGCAGCGCCAGATCTTCGGCGACCGCTACAAGGTGCCACGGCTCCTGGTCGAGCAGATCATCGCCGAGCCGGCCTTCCAGGACCGCATCGCCGCCACCGGCGCCACGCTGGGACTCACGCGCGACGAGTCGCTCGGCAAGGCCGAGCGCGCGCTGCGCGAGCTGGGCACGAGTCACAACCTGTTCGCGATGGAGGTGTTCCGCCGCTTCACGCGCTGGATCTACACGCTGGCCTACGACCCCGAGATCGACGTCGATCCCGGACAGCTCGACAAGCTGCGCGAGCTGGGCCGGCGCTCGCCGCTGGTGTTCGTGCCCTCGCACAAGAGCAACTTCGACCACCTGGCGCTCTACTCGCTGCTGTTCACGTCGGGCTTCCCGCCGCCGCACACGGCGGCCGGCATCAACATGTCGTTCTTCCCGATGAGCCGGATCCTGCCCGGCACCGGTGCGTACTTCCTGCGGCGCAGCTTCCAGGACGACCCGATCTACAAGGAGTCACTGCGCGCGTTCATCAACTCGCTGGTGCAGCACCGCTTCCACCAGGAGTTCTTCATCGAGGGCGGGCGCTCGCGCTCGGGCAAGCTCCTGCCGCCGCGCTACGGGATCCTGAACTACGTGGTCGACGGCGCGCGCCGGCACGATATCGGCGAGGTGCTGTTCGTGCCGGTGTCGATCTCGTACGACCAGATCCTCGAGCTGGCGGAGTACGTGCGCCAGAACCTGGGCGACGAGAAGGAGAGCGAGAGCTTCCCGTTCCTGCTGCGCCAGATCAACGCCGCGCGCTCGCGCAAGCTGGGGCGGATCCACATGCGCTTCGCCGACCCGATCTCGCTGCGCGAGTATCTCGACCGCACCACCGACGAGAAGCTGGTGGTCGAGAAGCTCGCGTTCCGGATCGCGAGCGCGATCAACGCGGTCACGCCACTCACGCCGGCGTCGCTGATCTGCGCGGTGCTGCTGGGCGCGGGCCAGCGCGCGCTGTCCGAGAGCGAGCTCGAGACCCAGGCCGGGCGACTGATCGACTACGCGCGCGAGCGCGGCATCGGCATGACCGCCGAGGTCGCCGCCGGCGCGCGTTCGGCGATCGAGACGGCCGAGCGCGGATTGTCGGCCACGGGCGTGCTCGAGCGCTACGACGGCGGCGTCGAGCCGGTGGTGCACGTGGCCGACACCGGCCGGCACGCGGCCTCGTACTACCGCAACACCGTGATCCATTTCCTGGTCAATCGGGCGATCGCCGACCTGGCCATGCGCGCCGCTCCGACCGCGCCCGAGCGCGACATGCGCGTGTTCGCGCTGCGCCTGCGCGAGCTCTTGAAGTTCGAGTTCTTCTTCGCCGAGCGCGACGCCTTCGTGCGCGAGATCGAGCGCGAGTCACAGCTTCTGTCGCGCGAGCGCGCCGCCGGCCTGCCGCCGTTGCTCGCCGCTCGCCCGCGCATCCTGCTCGACTTCCTGGAGAGCTACTGGGTGGTGACCGAGACACTGCGCCGGCTGCCGAGCAACGCGCCCACCCCGAGCGCGGGCGTCTTGCGCCGCTGTCACGAGATCGGCCGCCAGCTCCTGCTGCAGGACCGGGTGCAGTCGCCCGAGCTCTTCAACAACACCAACTTCGCGAACGCGCTCCGGCTGCTCGAGAACCTGAGCGCCGCCGTGCGCTCCCCCGCCGGCTACTCGCCAGGCAGCCCCGAGCGCCTCGAAACGCTGGCGCGGGATCTCGAACTCCTGATCCGCCTGGCGCACGACTAGCCAGATCCAGGCAGCAAGGCGAGCGCAAATGCGCGAGCCGCGCAGCGAGGCGAAGCCGAGCGGAGTGGCGTATGCCGCGGCCGCCCGCGGCCGTACACGCCTAAGACAAGAAGGCGGGAGCACTGGTGCCGGATCCCCCCCAAGTTCCTAGCACCCGCGCTCCCGCCATCCCTTGATCGTTCAATTGCCGGCTGGCGGGCCGCAATTTCACTTCATTGATCGGCAGCTTGTGCGCAGACTTTAGGGGGTCGCGGCGGCTTTCTCGGCGAGCCTGGCGAGCACGTCGCGCAGGCCGCGCTCCAGCATGGCGCGCAGGAGCCAGCCGGTGCCGGGCACCAGCGGACGGAAGCGGACGTTCCAGGTCACGCGCGTCCCGGCCCCGTCGGGCTCGAAGCGGACCTGGCCCTCGTGGTCGCGGAGCGGGGCGCCCGCGACCAGCCGGTAGGCCATGCGCGAGGGCGGGTCGAAGGCCGTGACTTCCTCCTCGATCGCCATGCCGCGCGCGCGAATCACTCGGATCGCCCCCAGGCCGTTCGGCGGCGGATCGCCCTTCTGCCGCAGCACCACCTCTTTCACGCCAGCCCAGCGCTCCCAGCCCACGTGGTCGGTGTAGAGCGCGAACACCCGGTCGGGCGCGGCGGGCACGTGCTGCGTGAGCTCGATCTGCATGGACGGGCATCCTAGCGTGCGGTATCGAGAGCAGCTTGCTGCGCTCACTCGGGGTGGTGTGCTTGCTGTTGTTTTCGGCCCGCGCGGCCCAGGCCGGGCCCGAGCCGCGTACCGCGCTGTGGGCGCTGGCGTCGACACCGTTTCGTGTCGGGGGCGACCTGATCGGCGCGGGGGGGCTCGTGACTGCCTCGGCGGTGGGCCTGGTGGGCGACGGGCTGTCACTGATCGACGCCAACCGCTTCACCGAGCCGTTCCTGTTCGGGCT
>DATJZP010000098.1:0-2584 GCA_035498875.1 Myxococcota bacterium | reverse complement strand
GTACGCCCGCGTGTGTCACCCGGCCATTCTAAGATAAGATCGCCTCGCGACCGGCCGGGCCGATCTCGCAGGAGGCACGGATGAGCAGCGCAGCGATGCAGTTTCCGCCCGCACCACTCACCGTACGCGACCAGATCCGCGTGCGGGCCGAGTTCCCGGCGTCGGCGGACAAGGTCTTCCTCATGCACGATGCGCGGCGAGTCACCTATCGCGGCTTTCGCGACGAGGCGTCGCGGGTCGCGCACTTCCTGAACGGCCGGCTCGGACCAACGAGCGGGGGGGCGCTGCCGCACGTGGCCATGCTGCTCGAGAACCACATCGAGCTGCTGACGCTGTACGGCGGCTGCGCGGTGTCGGGCGCGACGCTGTTCGGGGTGAACACCGGCCTGCGCGGCGAAACCCTGGCGGGCGTCTTGAACCAGTCGCGCGCCCGGCTGCTCGTGGTGGAGGAGAAGCTCCTGCCCGAGGTCGACCGCATCCGCCGCGAGCTGCGCGAGATCGCGCCAGAGAACCTGATGAGCCTGCCCGAGTACGTGGCCGCGCTCGACGCCGAGGTGGGGCCCGCGTCGAAGGCCCTGCCCTTTCCCGACGCCAAGGTGACTCCCCAGACCAACCTGATGGTGATCTACACCTCGGGCACCACGGGCCTGCCCAAGGGCATCAACAACAACCACTTCAAGCTGTGCGCCACGGGAATCGGCGTGTCGCAGAGCACCGGCCTGGGCCGGGACGACGTCGGCTACGCGTCGATGCCGCTCTTCCACTCGAACTCGATGTTCGTGTGCTTCATGCCGTGCTTCTGGGTCGGCGCGTCCGTCGGCCTGCGCGAGCGCTTCTCGGGCAGCCGCTTCGTGCCCGACTGCCTCGAGTACGGCGCCACGTGCTGGAACTACGTGGGCGAGCCCGTGCACTACGTGCTGGCCGCGATCGAGCGCGAGTACGGCGGCGACGAGGCGCGCATCCGCCGCGAGGTGACCGAGAACCCGAAGAACGTGCTGCGCTTCGCGGTCGGGAACGGCGCGTCGCCCGTCGACATCGACCGCTTCACGAGGTGGCTGGGCCTCGAGGACATGTTCGAGCTGTACGGCTCGACCGAGGCGGCGATCAGCACCATGCGCCGGAAGGGCGACCCGCGCGGCAGCGTCGGCGAGATCACCGATGCGTCGGTGCGCATCTTGCGCGACGACGGACGCGAGTGCGTGCCCGCGCTGCTCGACGCCGACGGGAAGATCGCGAACTACGACGCCGCCGTCGGCGAGATCTGCCGCGTCGCGACCGACACCGGCTTGTTCCAGGGCTACTTCGACAACGCCGAGGCCAACGCGTCGAAGTACCGCGACGGCACGTACCACTCGGGCGACCTGGGCCACGTGCTCGAGCGCGACGGCAAGCGCTTCCTGTTCTTCGACGGGCGCACCGACGACTGGATCCGCAAGGACGGCGAGAACTTCTCGGCGCTCCAGGTCGCGCGCATGCTCTCGGAGCATCCCGACGTGCCGCTCGCCGCGGCGTACGGCGTGCCGTGCTCGGTGTCGGACGAGCTGGTGATGGCGGCGCTGAAGCTGCGCGACGGTGCTTCGTTCGACCCGAAGGGCTTCTTCGACTTCTGCGAGCGCCAGATCACGGGCGGCGGCATGGACCGCAAGTGGTTCCCGGACTTCGTGCGCGTGGTGCGCGACTTCGAGTACACGGGCACGCAGAAGGTGCTCGTGCGCGAGCTGAAGCGCGTGCACTTCGACCCGCGCCGCGTGTCCGACCCGATCTTCTTCCGCGAGCGCGGCGACGCCGCGTTCCGCCCGTTCACGCAGGGCGACTACGAGCGCCTGCGCGAGAGGTTCCGCGCCGCGGAGCGGCTCAACCTGCTCGAGCGCTAGCGGCTCCGGGTGTCGCTCACTTGTCGCCGATCGATTTGAACCCGAGCACACGAGTGACGGTCTTGCCGACCAGCGTCTCGGACCATGACGTGACTCGTTTCACGACGTCCAGAGCGTCTCCCGCGCCCGACCAGTGCGACTTCACGAGGTCGGGGTGCACGTGGTTCACGATGCGCGACACGGCGGCAGCGGCGACGAGCAGATCGTCCACGAAGCCGAGCGGCCCGAACAGGAGCTCGGGGATGAGGTCGATCGGCGAGAGCACGTAACCGACGCCGAACAGCGCCACGGCCTTCGAGCCCGCGGGCACGCGCGGGTCGCGCGAGAGCCGCACGAGCAGCACCACGAGGTCGGGCAGGAACAAGAGGAGATCGCGCACGCCCGAGCGCGCGCCCGGCTCGGCGGTGCCGAGCTTTGCGCGCAGCCGGTCGTACAGCCGCTTCTCGCGGGCGCGGAGATCGAGCTCGATGCGCTCCTCGTCGGCCACGCCGCGAGGATAGCGCCTCGCGCTCGCGCTACGGTCCGCAGCTCCCCGCCGTGCCCGCGGTGCAGGCGAGCGGGCACGTCGCGCACTTCGGGCCCGGCGCCTTGCCGTTCAGCAGCCGGAACTGCGCGAGGTCGGGGGCGCCGATGTTCGCCGCCGTACCTTCGTCCAGGTCGAAGATCGCGCAGGGAATCGTGCCGCTGGTGCCGCAGGTGTCGCCCGTGCG
>DATJZP010000097.1:0-34355 GCA_035498875.1 Myxococcota bacterium | reverse complement strand
ACGGAGCCGCCGTTCGCGAGCGAGCCGGGCGTGCGCGAAGTGCAGAAGCTGTGGCTCGCCTCGATCGCGCGCGCGCGGCGCTCGATCTACATCGAGAGTCAGTACTTCACGGCGCCGTGCACCGCCGAGGCTTTGTGCGAGAGACTCGCCGAGCGCGACGGGCCGGAGCTGGTGCTGGTGCTGCCGGCGCGTTGCTCGGGCTGGCTCGAGGAGAGCACGATGGGCCGGCTGCGTATCGAGCTGCTGCGCGCGCTGCGCAGCGCCGATCGCTTCCGCCGGCTGGGAGTGTTCGCACCGATCCTGGACGGCGAGCGCCCGCTCAACGTTCATTCGAAGATCTGCGTGATCGACGACTCACTGGCGCGGATCGGCTCCGCGAACCTGTCCAGCCGCTCGATGGGCTTCGACAGCGAATGCGACGTGGTGCTCGAGAGCCAAGGGCGGCTCGACTTGCGCAGCGCGATCGCGGGTCTGCGCAACCGACTGCTGGCCGAGCACACGGGCGGCTCGCCCGAGGAGATCGAGTCGCGGATCGCCCGTGCCGGCGGGTCACTCCTGGCGGCGATCCCGAAGCGCGGCGAAGGCGCTCGCGGTCTCGAGCCGATCGCCGACGCGCCCGTCGCCGTGCCCGCGGACTGGATGCGCTCGCTGCCGATCGACCCCGACGGCGCGCGTCCGAGCCCTTCGCGCGCGAGCCGGCTCGGCTTCTGTCTCACCGTGCTGTGGGCGGCGCTCCGCGTCTCGGCCTCGTTCTTGCGGCGTTAGCTCGCGCCCGTCCGGCCGCCGGTGGCGCTACGGCGCTCGAGTCTCGGGGCGAGCCCCTCGACGAAGGCGTTGTAGAGCGCGCTGCCCAGCGCGGGCCAGAACTCGCCGCGCGGCACGGTGCGCCCCGCGATCGGAATGCGCGCCGCCACGTCTTTCGACTCGTGGTTGCGGAAAGCGGTGAGCAGGCCCTGGACGAACGCCTCCCAGGCGCTCGAGAGCAGGTTCTGCTTGGTGACCTCATTCCAATCGATCACCTGGACGTCCGCAAGAAATGGCTTCACGTAGCCCTGAAAGGACCCGTTTGCTGCGCTGAGCTCGGAGTAGAGCGACAGCTTGCCGCGCTGCGCGTCGACCTTCGCGTAGGCCTTGAGGAAGTCGTTCCATTCGGCGAGGTCGGCGTCGCGCACCACCAGATCCGTCTGGAACGTCGGCGCGTCGGTGTGGGGATCGAGTGACATGTGCATGACCAGGTGTCCGGCCGGCACGAACTCGCCGCGCGTTTCGAGCCGCGCCTTGCGCTCGCCGTGGTCCGACAGGTTCTCGGCCAGAAGGTCGAAGTGCGTGAGCGCGACGTCGACCTTGGGGCTCGAGTGGAAGTTCCGGAAGTGGACCCTGCCGTCGCTGACCTCGAAGCGGTTGAGCGCGGTGGGGAAGAGCTTCTCGGCGAGCTCCTTCCATTCGCCCGCGACCCCGGACTGACGATCGGCCTCGGTCGGACCTGCGACGAAATTCAGCTCGGGGCTCTGCATCGAGATCTTTCCCACGACTTTGCCGTGGAAGAGCGCTCCCCACTGCACCGACACGTCGATCAGCGGCGCTTTCAGGAACGGCACGGGGGCCTTTCCGCCGCGCTTCACGATCTCGACGTCGCGGATCTTGTAGGCGCCGCGATAGAGCGCCACGCCCACGTCACCGACTTGCCCTGAATACTGCGGATTCCGGAGCAACAAACGGTTGAGGTACGAGTGAATGGCGAAGGGAAGCGCAATGCGCGCGACGACGATCACGAGAGCGACCGATACCGCGATCACGATCCAGCGCGGCGAGCGTCGTCGAACCCGGCGCATGACGTTCGATCGAGCAAGTGACATGCCGCGCGGTCCGTGGTCGGAGGCCCGGGCGTCGATGCGAATTTGTAGACAGAGATGCACATCCGGGCGTGACGGCGCGCACCTCGCGGCTTCATACTCGCGTAGCGTCGAGGAGAGCAAGCTTCGCGCCGCCTCGTTGGAGCGGCCGCGGCGGCACGTCATCTGCACTTCGCCTTGTGAAACGGTGGAGGGCTAGCGATGCACGGGAATCCCTGGTCGATCATTCTCGCGGGGGGCGAGGGCCGGCGGCTGCGCGAGCTGACCACGACGCGCGCCGGAGTCACCGTGCCGAAGCAGTTCTGCTCGCTGAACGGCGGGCCGAGCCTGCTCGCCAATACGCTGCAACGCGCGGAGAGCGTGTCGAAGCGCGAGCGCACCGTGGTCGTCGTCTCCTCGCGCCACGAGCGCTTCTGGCGCGACGAGCTGCGCTGGCTGCCGAGCGAGAACGTGATCGTCCAGCCGCAGGCGCGCGGCACCGGGCCGGGCCTGCTGTTGCCGCTGCTCTCCGTGCTCGAGCGCGATCCCGCGGCCGAGGTGCTCGTCCTGCCCTCCGATCACCACGTCGACGACGAGCGCACGCTGCACGGCGCCTTCGAGAGCGCGTTCGATGCGGTGCGCGACGACCCGCGCCAGATCGTGCTCCTGGGAGTGACTCCCGACGCACCCGACACGCAGTACGGCTGGATCGTGCCGGCGGACGGCGCCGCGCTTGCGCGCGGCGCGAGCGGAATCGAGCTCTTCGTCGAGAAGCCCGACCGCGAGACCGCGCGCAGCCTTTTGGCTCGCGGCGCACTCTGGTCGAGCTTCCTGTTCGCGAGCCACGGGCTGGGCTTGTTGGCGGCCTTCAGCCGCGCACAGTCTGCCCTGGTGCGCGCCTTCGCGGAACGGCCGCTGGAGGCCGTGTACCGCAAGATTCCCTCGGTCGACTTCTCGCGCGAGGTGCTGGAGCGCGTCGCCGACCGGCTCGGCGTGGTTCGCGTCCCACCGTGCGGCTGGAGCGATCTCGGCACGCCCGACCGGATCGCCAGCGTACTGGGTGGCCGCTGCGCGCGCCGGCCCTTCGGCGCGCCCCAGCTCCGGAGCCGCGTACCGATCCTGGCGCACGCGCTCGAGTCACTCGCGCACTAGGCGCGAGTGACCCGAGCCGGCGGAGCGTCAGAGGCGGCCCGTGAGGGCCGCGACGATCACGATCAACAGGATCAGTCCGAGCGTTCCGCTCGGGAAGTAGCCCCACTCGCGGCTGTACGGCCACGCGGGCAGCACGCCGACCAAGAGCAGGATCACGACCAGCAACAAGATCAGGTTCATTGCGTGTCCTCCGCCCGATCCCCTGGGGCGGGTGGCGGAGTCTCATTCGACTCCGGACCCGGCGGGGGTGCCGGCTGGGTCTCCGGCATCGGCGGGTTGGCCTCGGGCATGTTGGGGTTCGGGTTCGACGGCGTCGGCGCCGTGTTCGGGAGCGGCGGATTCATCGTGCCGGGCGCAGTCGTCGTCGGCGGCGTCGAGGGCACGGCAGCGGCGTCGACCTGGATGTCGTTCGTGATCTCCTTCACGCCCTTCACGTCGTCGGCCAGGTCCTCGGCGCGGCGGCGCTGCTCGGGCGTGGGCACCTTGCCGGTGAGATACACGTGTCCGGCCTCGGTCCGGGCCGAGACCGTGCCGCCGGCCAGCGCCGGCTCTCGGTCGAGCTTCGCCAGGATGGCCGCATTCACGGTCGCATCGGGTCTCTCGCGGTTGCAGCCGAGTGCCACCGTGGCGCAGGCGAGCAGCGCGAGCGCAGTCGTTCGGATCATCACTCTCCTCCTCTATTCACCGGAGCGGCCGGGCGACGGAATCCTTCCGCGCCAGGCGCCCGTCTCGTGTCCGCGCTTCTCGATGAAGTCCTTGAAGCGCGCCAGATCGCCCTTCGCCCGGCGTGAGACCACGCCGAGGAAGTCACCGACGTTCTCCACGAAGCCCTCGGGCTCGTACTCGAGCTCGAGCGTGATGCGCGTGCGCCGGTCGTCGAGTCGGTCGAAAGTGACTGCTCCGGCGTTCTTCGCGCCGCTCACGCTGCGCCACGCCACGCGGATGTCGGGCACCTGCTCGGTGATCTTGGCTTGCCACTCGACGGTCTTGCCGCCGACGTCGGCCTTCCAGAACAGGCGCGTGTCGTCGAGCTGACGCACGGACTCCACGCCTTCCATGAAGCGCGGGAATTCTTCGAACTGCGTCCACTGGTTGTACGCGGTGGACAGTGGAACGTCGACGTCGATGGTTTCGCGAATCGCCGACGGTGACTTGGGCTTCCGGGCCGTGCTGGACTTCGCCATGGCACTCCTCCTCGTGTTTGCTCGAAGAGGAGCAAGATCCGGACCCGCGGCCGCTCGAGATACGACTCGCTTTCTACAAAGGAGCCAGAATCACCAGGCTGTCGGGCGCGAGCTCGAGCCGGTCACCCGTGAGTCGCGGGCTTGCGCCGGATGCAAGCGCAATCCGGACCTGCGCGGAGCGTTCCACCGGGATCGAGGCGCTCTCGCTGCCGGCGTGCGCGACGATCTGCAGCGAGCCGCGCCGCAAGCTGATCCAGAGCTCCTTCTCGCTGCAGCGCACGTCGGGTCCGAGCAGCGGGCCCGCGGCCAGCGCGCGCGTGCCGCGGCGCAGCGCGATCAGCTCGCGGTACCAGCGCAACACGCTCTGGTGTCGGGGATCGGCGAGCTCGTCCCAGTCGAGCTTCGCCCTACGGAAGGTCTCGTGCGCGCACGGGTCCAGGAGGTCGACTGAGTCGCTGCCGGTCGCGGCGAGCGCCTCGCGCCGCCCGCGCCGCACCGCCTCGCGCAGCTCAGGGTCTGCGTAGTCGCAGAAGAACGGGAAGGGCGTGCGCGCGCCCCACTCCTCGCCTTGGAAGAGGAGCGGGATGAAGGGCGCGGTGAGCACCAGCCCGGCCGCGACCCGCAGTCGCTCCGGCGAGAGAGTCTGCGCGTAGCGGTCGCCGCGCGCGCGGTTGCCGATCTGGTCGTGATTCTGGCCGAAGCCGACCAGCTGCGCGCCGGAGGGCCGCGGATCCGGCCGGCCATGGCGGCGGCGCCGGTAGCTCGAGTAGCGCCCGGCGTAGACGAAGCCGCGCGCCAGCGCCTCGACCAGATCGCTGCAGCCGGCGAAGTCGGCGTAGTAGCCCTCGCCCTCGCCGGTCAGGAAGACGTGCAGCGCGTGGTGGAAGTCGTCGTTCCAGACCGCATCGAGGCCGTGCCCGCCGTCGCGCCGTGGAGTGACCAGGCGCGGATCGTTGGCGTCGCTCTCCGCGATCAGGAACAGCGGGCGGCCGAGTGCTAGCGACAGGCGGTCGACCTCGATCCGCAGCTCCTCGAGGAAGTGCAGCGCCGAGTCGTCGCGGATCGAGTGCACCGCGTCGAGCCGCAGCCCGTCGCCGTGGTAGTCCCGTAGCCAGGCGAGCGCGCTGTCGATGAAGTAGCGGCGCACCTCGTCCGAGTCGGGGCCGTCGAAATTCAGCGCCGGCCCCCAGGCAGTCGCGTGTGTCTCGGAGAAGTAGGGCCCGAAGCGCGGTTGGAAGCAGCCTTCCGGGCCGAGGTGGTTGTGGACCACGTCGAACACCACCGCCAGCCCGCGCGCGTGGCAGGCCTGCACCAGCGTGCGCAGCTCGTCCGGGCTGCCATAGGCCGGATGAGGTGCGAACGGCGCGACTCCGTCGTAGCCCCAGCCGTGCGCGCCCGAGAACGCTGCCACCGGCATCAGCTCGACGTGAGTGACTCCCAGCTCGACCAGATGGTCGAGGCGCTCGATCGTGGACAGGAACGTCCCATGCGGAGTGAACGTGCCGACGTGGAGCTCGTAGAAGATCGCGCGACTCAAGGGCTCGGGCCGGAACTCGGCGTCGGTCCAGTGGAACGCGCTCGGACGGAGCGTGCGAGACAGTCCGAACACGCCGTCGGGCTGCCAGCGCGAGCGCGGATCGGGCAGCGGCTCGCCGCCGTCGAGCGCGAAGCCGTAGTCGAGCTCGCGATCGAGTGGAAGGTCGCTGCGGAACCAGCCGCCGCTCGCGCGGCGCAGGCGGATGCGCTCGCCCGGGATCACCAGCTCGACGCGGCGCGCGCGCGGCGCCCAGAGCTCGAAGCGGGCCATCACGAGTCTCCTGCGCGCGAGAGCAGGGCGACCGGGAAGCGCCCCAGCAGCGTGCCGAGCCGGCACGGGCCGCCGAGCACGCGCTCGCCGGTGAACAAGTTGTGGTGCAGGCCGGGCGGCAGCTCGAGCGCCGTGTCGCCCCAGTCACTGCCGCCGCGCAGCAGCAGCCGCGGCACCACGCACACGAGCCCCCGGCGCGTGAAGGCCAGGACGCTGTCGGCGCGCGCGCCGCACGCGAACAGTGGCCCGTACGGGCTCTTGGCGTCGAAGCGCTCCGGGTGCTCGCGGCGCGCGCGCAGCACGCGCTCGGTTACGAACAGCTTGGCGAGGCCGAGCTCGGTCTCCGCCAGCGCCTGCTCCGGCGTGGCCGTGCGCGCGACCGTCAGAAGCCGCCGGCGCAGCTCGAAATCGACCGGCCGCCGGTTGTCGGGATCGACGAGCGAGAGGTCCCAGAGCTCCGTGCCCTGATAGAGATCGGGCACGCCGGGGCTCACGAGTTTGAGCAGGAGCATGGCGAGTGACTGATTGCGGCCGGGCGCAACCAGGCTGCCCGCGAAGGCGTCGAGCTCGCGCCCGAACGCCGGGTCGCGGTAGAGCGCGGCCACGAAGCTGCGCACCGCCGTCTCGTAGGCGCGCGACGGCGCGTGCCACGAGGTGTACTCCTTGGCCTCGCGCGCGGCCTTCTCGAGATACTGCTGCGCGCGCTCCTGCTCGAGCGGCCAGGCGCCGACCAGGGTCTGGTACAAGAGATACTCGAGCTTCGGGTCGGGACCGGCGGGCGTTCGATGGCGCGCGTTGCGTTCGAACCAGCGGCCGACGGTCGCGGCCCACAGCTCGGGAACCTCGGACAGCAGCGCCAGCCGCGCGCGCACGTCCTCACTGCGCTTGGTGTCGTGAGTCGAGCTGGCGAGCAGGCTGCGCGGCCAGTGCGCCTGCGCGTGGGCGTTGGCGGCGTGGAACTGCTGCGGCGAGACCGCGAAGGCGCCGGGATCGCAGCCCACGTCGCAGAGCGCGGCCAGCGGCGTGTAGCCGTAGCCAGCGGTGTCTTCCGCGCCCTTGGCCATGGCCGCGGCGCACAGCTGCTGCACGCGCAGCGTGAGCTCGGTCTCGAGCGGCCCGCTGAGCTCGCGGCGCAGGATCGCCTCGAGGAACGCGAACAGCTCCGAGTCGATCGAGCCCGCGTTCGCGCGCGCCTGAGTCAGCGCCTGCACCAGCCAGCGCTCCGAAGCCGCGTCGAGCTTGGGCTCGCCGGCGCGGGCGTAACCGCGGTACACCGGCCAGGCGACCACGATCTCGAGCAGGGCTCGCTCGAGCTCGCCGCGCGTGAAATCGCGAAACGAACGGTGGCGCTCGCAGATCTGCGCGCCCAGGTCGACCAGTCGCGCCAGGTCGCTCGCCAAAAGGTCGCGCAGCACGCGCCGCTTGCCGGCGGTCACTGCGTCGCTCCAGCTCCGTGTGTCGCCGGTCAAGCTGGCGTAGAGCGCGCCGAGCGGTGCTTCGCCCGCGGGATCGACGAACACGCCGGTCGAATGCCACAGGAACTCGTAGCCGGTGGTGCCCGCCACCGGCCAGTCCTCGGACAGAGTCTCGGGTCCAGTCAGGATCTTCTCCACCACGATCCACGCCTCGGGCGCGGCCGTGGCCAGCCACTCGAGATAGCCGCGCGGGTCGCGCAGACCGTCGACGTGATCGACGCGCAGACCCTGAACCTCGGCCTCGGCCACCAGCTCGAGCACGAACGCGTGTGTCTCGGCGAAGACGCGCGGATCCTCGATCCGGAGCGCCACCAGCTCGGAGACGTCGAAGAAGCGCCGGTACGAGAGCTCGCGCGCGGCGGTGCGCCAATGGGCGAGTCGGTAGTTCTGGCGCTCGAGCAACCCGTGCATCAGGTCGGGGTCGGCGTTCCAGCGCGCCAGCGCGCTCGCGATCGCGCGCGCCACGCGAGGCTCCTCGTCGCACAGCCGCGCGAGCAGCGTGCGCAACACTTCCTTGTGTCGGTGGCGGCGTTCCAGCCGCTCCGGGTCGGCCTCGGTCGACAGCGGCAGCGAGCCGTGCGCGTGCGCCAGGAACTCGAGCAGCGCCGAGTCGGCGCGCGCGCTGGCATCGTGCAGCAACGCGTCGGCGGAGCGCGGTGCGATCGGCAGGGTCTGGTCGCCGACGTGCAGCACGAAGCCGCCCCCGTCGCGCTCGAGCCGGAATGCGCCGCGCCCGAGCTCCTGTCCGTACTGGCCGGAGAGGATCGGCAACAGGATCCGGTGCGAGAGCTTGCGCTCGGCGGCGCGCCAGTCCACGTCGAAGAAGCGCGCCATGCGGCTGGCCGGGCCGTTCTCGAGCACGTCCCACCACCAGCGATTCTCGGGCGCGTGCGTCGCCATGTGGTTGGGCACGATGTCGAGCAGGAGCGAGAGGTCGTGCTTGCGCAGCGCCTGGACCAGGGCGCGATAGCCCGACTCACCGCCGAGCTCGCGGCTGACGCGGGTCGGATCGACTACGTCGTAGCCGTGGCTGCTGCCCGGGCCGGCCTGCAGGATCGGCGAGCAGTAGACATGACTCACGCCCAGCTCGGCGAGATAGTCGGCGAGCTTCGAGGCGGCTTCGAGGTCGAGCCCGGCCTGGAGCTGCAGCCGGTAGCTGGCGCGCGGCTCGCCCACGTTCAGTCCTGCCGCCGGAGCAGTATGCTCGAGTGCGCCGGGGCGTCGAGCTTGGCGCCCGCGCCGAAGGTCTGTGACTCGGGCCGCAGCCAGTTCGAGGTGTCGAGCTCGATCAGCCAGGCTCGGCCGAACAGCGCGGGTGGCAACGTGAACGGCACGGGCTCGGCGCCGGGATTCAGGATCCAGTAGAAGCTGTCGTCGCGGACGCGCTCGCCGCGCGCGTCCGGGTGGGGCAGGGCATCGCCGTTCAGGAACACGCCGAGCGCCGCGCTGGCGCCCGAGGTCCAGTCCGACTGACTCATCGGCTCTGCGTCGGCGCGCAGCCAGGCGATCTCGGGCGCAGGCCCGGTCGCGGGGAAGTCGCCGAACCAGCCGCGGCGCCGGAACACCGGGTGGTTGCGGCGCAGCTCCACGAGCTTGCGCGCGAAGACCAGGAGCTCGGCGTCCGCGCCGGGCCAGTCGACCCAGGTGCGCTCGTCGTCGAGACAGTAGGCGTTGTTGTTGCCGCCCTGGGTCCGCCCGAGCTCGTCGCCACCCAGCAGCATGGGCACGCCCTGCGAGAGCAAGAGCGTCAGCAGCAGATTGCGCTTCTGACGTTCGCGCAGCGCTCGGACCTCGGGATCGTCGGTCGGCCCCTCGGCGCCGCAGTTCCAGGAACGGTTGTGCGACTCGCCGTCGCGGTTGTCCTCGCCGTTCGCTTCGTTGTGCTTCTCGTTGTACGAGACCAGGTCGTGCAGCGTGAAGCCGTCGTGCGCGGTCACGAAGTTGATGCTGGCGTGGGGCCGCCGGCCGCTCGACCCGTACAGGTCGGAGCTGCCTGTGATCCGCCCGGCCAGCTCGCCCAACGTGCTGCGCTCGCCGCGCCAGTAGTCGCGCACGGCGTCGCGGTACTTTCCGTTCCACTCCGACCAGAGCGGCGGGAAGTTCCCGATCTGGTAGCCGCCCTGGCCGATGTCCCAGGGCTCGGCGATCAGCTTCACGCGACTCACCACCGGGTCCTGCTGGATCAGGTCGAAGAACACCGCCAGCCGGTCCACGTCGTGCAGCTCGCGCGCGAGCGTGGCGGCCAGATCGAAGCGGAAGCCGTCGACGTGCATCTCGAGGACCCAGTAGCGCAGTGAGTCCATGATGAGCTGCAGCACATTCGGGTTGCGCATGTTCAGGCTGTTGCCGGTGCCCGTGTAGTCCATGTAGTAACGCGGATCACCGTCGACGAGCCGGTAGTAACCGGCGTTGTCGAAGCCCTTCAGCGACAAGAGCGGGCCCTGGTGGTTGCCCTCGGCCGTGTGGTTGTAGACCACGTCGAGGATCACCTCGATGCCGGCCGCGTGCAGGGTCTTCACCAAGTGCTTGAACTCCTGCACGACTTGATGGGGACGCTCCGCGGCGGCGTAGGCCGAGTGGGGCGCCATGAAGCAGACGGTGTTGTACCCCCAGTAATTCACCAGGCCGCGTTCGATGAGATGTGCATCATGCGCGAAGGCGTGAATCGGCATGAGCTCGACGGCAGTGACTCCCAGCGCCGCCAGATGCGCGATCACGGCCGGATGCGCGAGTCCGGCGTAGGTTCCGCGCAGCTCGGGCGGCACGTCGGGGTGGCGCTTGGTGAAGCCGCGCACGTGCAGCTCATACATCACCGTCTCGTTCCAGGGCGTGCGCGGCGGACGGTCGTCGCCCCAGTCGAACAGCGTGCTCACCACCACCGACTTCGGCAGTGACTGCGCGCTGTCCTCGCCGTTGGGCGCGCCGTTGGGATCGCCGCCGAGCTCGTGCGGGAACAGCGCCTGACCCCAGCGGAAGTCGCCATCGAGCGCGCGCGCGTAGGGGTCGATGAGTAACTTCGCGGGATTGCAGCGCTGACCGTGCTCCGGATCCCACGGTCCGTGCACGCGATAGCCATAGCGCTGGCCGGCCTCGATGCCCGGCAGATAGCCGTGCCAGTACGCGCCGCTGCGCTCGGGCAGGATGACGCGCGACTCGCCACCCGCCTTGTCGAACAGGCACAGCTCGACCGCGTCGGCGACGTCGCTCGCGACCGAGAAACACGTTCCAAGACCGTCGAACGTCGCGCCCAACGGCAGTGGCTGACCGGGCCAAACTTTCACGGAAGTCCCCCGGCCGACGTTCAGCAGGTTGCGTGCCACGCGCGGCGCGCAAATGGGGCCCGGCGGGCAACTTCAGACAGGGACCCACTGGAGCTTTCTACAACTGCGGTGATCGCTCTCGGGCACGGCCTCTGCAGAGCGGGCCGAACATGCCCCGGGATTCGGGCCGCTCCGAGTTCGCCACGCTCGTGTCGATCGCGATCGTGATCGCGCTCTTGTATTTCGCGCGTGAGTTCCTGATCCCGGTGTCGCTCGCTGCGTTGCTGGGCTTCTTGCTGAACCCGCTGCTGCGGCGGCTCGAAGACCTGGGTGTGCCGCGCGCAATCGGTGTGATCGGGATCTCACTCGCGCTGTTGTCCGCCGCCGCGGCCGCCGCCTGGTTCATCTCGACCGAGGTGAGTGGCCTGATCGCGGGCCTGCCGGACTTCAAGGCCACCTTCGCGGAGAAGCTGCGCGCGCTGCGCGGCCCCCTGCGCTCGCTCGCCGATGGCCTGGGCTGGATCGACCAGCTGGGCAAGGAGCTCGATCCGGCCGCGGGTCGCTCGCAGGCTCCGAAGGTCGAGATCGTCGAGCCCGGTGGACTGCCGCTGCTCGGCCGCTGGCTGACTCCGCTGCTCGGCCCGCTGGGCACGGCCGGCATCGTCGCCGTGCTCGCGATCTTCATGCTCAGCCAGAGTGACCTGCCCAAGCGCATCGTGAGCTGGCTCGCGCTGGGCGACTCGCGGCTGTCGCCCCGCGCGGTCGACGAGGCGGGCGCGCTGGTGAGCGGCTTTCTCGGCCGCCAGGCGCTGGTCTGCCTGCTGCAAGGTGTTGCGGTCGGGGTCGGGCTCGGCCTGATCGGCGTGCCCGGGGCGCTGGTGTTCGCGTTCATCTCGGCGCTGCTGCGCTCGATCCCGTATTTCGGTCCCACCACCGCAGCCGCGCTGCCGATCGCGTTCTCGGCCGCCGCCTTCCACGGCTTCGAGATGACGCTGTGGACCGCCGGCTTCTTCGTGTGCTGGGAGCTCTTCTCCAACAACGTGCTCGACCCGCACGTGCTCGGGCGCGGCGCGGGCCTGACCCCGTTCGGTGTGATTCTGTCGGCGACCTTCTGGGCCTGGCTGTGGGGCGCCCCCGGCCTGTTCCTGGCGATCCCGCTCACCGCTTGTCTCACCGTGGTCGGCCGCTACGTGCCGCAGCTCGCGTTCCTGCCGGCGCTCTTGTCTCACGACCCGATCGCGCCGCCGTCGACACAGCTCTACGAGCGCTTGATGAATCACGACGCGCAGGAGTCGGCCGCACTGCTGCGGCACGCCGCAGCGGAAGGCGACCTGGTTCGGTTCTCCGACTCACTCGTGCTGCCCATGCTGGTGAAGCTGTCGAGCGAGCGCGAAGCCGGCCGGGTCACGCGGCTCGAAGTCGTTCAAGCGCTGCGGCGGCTGCGCGCGCTGCTGGCGGAGCTCCTGGCCACGGTGCCGATCGAGACGGTCACGCCGGCGGCCCGCGCGCTGCGTGTCGAGGAGCTGCGCTCGAGCGCGCTGGACCGCTTCGCGCGTGATTGGATCGCGACCGTGCTCGAGCGCTGCGGCTTCCAGGTCCTCGAAGCGGGCCGCGCGCGCGGCGAGGCGGCCACGCTCGTGCTGGCGAGTGTCTCGGAACGCGCGCCGATCGAAGCGGCGTCGTCGGCCCGGATCTCGAGCCGAGTCCGCGGGCGCGATGCCCTCTTGCTGGCGGCCGCCAGCGACGTGCGCGGGCTCACGCTCGAGCCGAGCGTCCCGATCCTGCCCTCGTGCGCTGCGCTCGTCGCGGCACTCACGCCTGCACCGATTGCACGCGCGCAGCCGGCCGCCGAAGCGGTCGAGCCCGGAGAGCCAAAGCGGCACACGCACTGAGCTTTCTGCAAAGGAGCGCGGGCGCTGGGGCCCGCAGCTTCGCCGGGGCGCGTCGCGCGGGGCACGCGCTTTGCTCCTTCGGGGAGGGAACTCGACGAAATCCAGCCACGGAGGGCCGAATGGGCTACCAGGACCGAAGCCACGACGAGCGTTGGGATCGAATGCCGCAGAGCCGAAGCGACCGCTTCGTGCAACGGCGGCGCGCGAATTTCGGCCCGCACGAATCCTTCGAGCCGCGCGAGCGGCGCGCGTTCGGGAACGAAGACTTCAGCCAGGAGCGCGAAGACTGGCGTGAGCCGCAAGACATCGGCGAACGCGAGCGCTTCGAGTTCGAGCGCGGACCGCAGTACGGTCGCGGCAGCGCGAGTCAGTACGGCGTTGGCGGCGGAGGCCGCGATGCCCGCGGGCCGTTCACCGGCAAAGGCCCCAAGGGCTATCGCCGCTCCGACGAGCGGATCCAGGAAGACGTCAGCCAGGCGCTCTCCGACCACCCCGAGCTCGATGCTTCGGAGATCGAGGTCTCGGTCGAGAACGGAGAAGTCACGCTCAAAGGCACCGTCGACGAACGTCGCGCGAAGCGCATGGCCGAGGAATGCATCGAGCACGTGCCCGGAGTCCACGACGTGCGCAACGAGATTCGCATGACTAATCACGGCGGATCGGGGCGCGATGACTCGCGAGCCAGATAGTCCCAAGCCCGAGACGCCGGACAGAGTGACTTACGACTCGGTCGACGAGGCGTCGATGGAGTCGTTTCCCGCGAGCGACGTGCCCGCGCGCGGGGTGACTCGGATCGGCGAGCCGCGTCGCCCATCTGACCCGATCCCCGAGCATCCGGACGAGCCGACGAGGCGAAAGGACGGCTGACTGGCACGCGGCTTGCTCGTACACCGTTCTGCGTCGCACACGACGCGAAAGGGAGAAACTGATGAATTCCACGAGCTCTCATTCGACGGTAGTCGTCGCCCGCCGCGAGAGGGCGCGCTGCCGGATCGGCATCGGCATCCTCGTGCTCGCGCTCGCCGCGTTCGCCGCCCGCCCGAGTCGGGCCGACATGGAACGGCCGGACGCCTGGATCACCACCAAGGTGAAGATGTCGCTGCTCACGACCGAGAACGTGCCCTCGACCGCGATCAACGTGGATACGGTCGACGGCAAGGTGACTCTGCACGGCATCGTCTCGACCGACTCGGAGAAGACCCGCGCCGAGCAGGTCGCACGGCAGATCGAGGGCGTGCGCACCGTGAACAATCTGCTGCAGGTGGTCCCGTCGAGCCGCAAGGAAGACGTGAAGATCGCCGACGCGCAGCTGCAGAAGAACGTGGAGGCGGTGCTGAGCCGCGATGCCGCGCTCTCGGACTCGAGCATCAAGATCGCGTCCGTGCACGACGGCGTGGTGCTGCTCTCGGGCAACGCCAAGACGCTGTCGGCCCACCGCCGCGCGCTCGCCGATGCGCGCGCCGTGCCCGGCGTGAAGAAGGTGTCGAGCGAGATCCAGAGCCCCGACAAGCTGGGTGACGACGAGATCTCGACCAGCAGCGCCACGATGAAGGACAAGGGCTCGTCGATGAAGTCGGCGGCCTACGACGCCTGGATCACCACGGCCGCGAAGTCGCGCCTGCTGGCGACGGCGGACGTGCCGGCGCTCGACATCAACGTCGACACCGACCACGAGGTCGTGACTCTCTTCGGTTCGGTGCCCAGCGAAGCTTCGAAGAAGCTCGCCGAGACCGAGGTGAAGAAGGTCGACGGCGTGAAAGCCGTGAAGAACGAGCTGCAGGTCGTTCCGCAGTCGATGGCCAAGGCCACCGAGCACAGCGACGACAGCATCCAGAAAGCGATCGACGACAAGCTGCAGTCACGCAGCGAGCTGAAAGACTCGAGCATCAGCGTCCAGGTCGCGAAAGGTGTCGCGCGCCTGACCGGCACGGTCGCGAGCCAGTCGGACCGGCTGCTCGCGCTCTCGACCACGCGCAGCGTGTCGGGCGTGCGTTCCGTGATCGACGAGCTGCAGGTGAACACACCCGTCAGCTCGCGATAGGAGCGGTCGCTAGCCGCTCTGCATTCTCGACAGATCCCCCCCAAAAGGATGCCCGGGAGTCTCCGACTCCCGGGCATCTTCTTGCGCTCGAGCATCGCCGATGAGAGCGCAGGCATCACATGCCCTAGAATGCCCGCCGCCGTGTCGATGACGAACCTGGAAGCCCTGGAAGCAGAAGCGATTTTCATCCTGCGGGAGGTCGTGGCCGAGTTCCGCAACCCGGTCATGCTGTACTCCATTGGCAAGGATTCCGGGGTCCTGGCGCACCTGGCGCGCAAGGCGTTCCACCCGGGCAAGCCGCCGTTCCCGCTGCTGCACGTGGACACGACCTGGAAGTTCCGCGCGATGTACGAGTTCCGCGACCGCTTCGCGCGCGAGAACGGCTTCGAGCTGCTCACCTGGACCAACCCGGATGGCAAGGCCCGGGGCGTGAACCCGTTCGACTACGGCTCGAGTGTCTACACCAACATCATGAAGACCCAGGCGCTGTTGCAGGCGCTCGAGAAGTACGGCTTCGACGCCGCCTTCGGCGGCGCGCGCCGCGACGAGGAGAAGTCACGCGCCAAGGAGCGCGTCTACTCGTTCCGCGACCGCAACCACCAGTGGGACCCGAAGAACCAGCGCCCCGAGCTCTGGAACCTGTACAACGCGCGCGTGCACAAGGGTGAGTCGATCCGGGTGTTTCCGCTCTCGAACTGGACCGAGCTCGACACCTGGCTCTACATCCATCGCGAGGGCATTCCGGTGGTGCCGCTGTATTTCGCCGAAGAGCGGCCGATCGTCGAACGCGACGGCAACCTGATCATGGTCGACGACGAGCGCTTCCGGCTGCGCGCCGGTGAGCAGCCCCGGCCGCGCCAGGTGCGCTTCCGCACGCTCGGCTGTTACCCGCTCTCGGGCGCGATCGAGTCGGACGCCACGGACCTGCCGTCGGTGATTCGCGAGATGCTCTTGGCGCGCGTGTCCGAGCGCCAGGGTCGAGTCATCGACTACGACGAAGAAGCTTCGATGGAGAAGAAGAAGCGCGAGGGGTACTTCTAGCCATGCTGGAAGAGCTCGATCTGCGCGACGTCGAGGCCTATCTCGACCGGCACGAACGCAAGGAGCTCTTGCGCTTCCTGACCTGCGGCTCGGTCGACGACGGCAAGAGCACGCTGATCGGGCGGCTCCTGCACGACTCGAAGCTGATCTACGAGGACCAGCTCGCGGCCGTGGCGCGTGACTCGAAGAAGGAGGGGACGACCGGCGGCGAGATCGACCTGGCGCTCCTGCTCGACGGCCTGAAGGCCGAGCGCGAGCAGGGCATCACGATCGACGTCGCCTACCGCTACTTCTCGACCGAGAAGCGCAAGTTCATCATCGCCGACTGCCCGGGTCACGAGCAGTACACGCGCAACATGGCCACCGGCGCCTCGACCTGCGACCTGGCGGTGATCCTGATCGACGCGCGCAAGGGCGTCCTGCCACAGACGCGCAGACACTCGTTCATCGTCGCGCTGCTCGGCCTGCGCCACGTGGTGGTGGCGGTGAACAAGATGGACCTGGTCGGCTGGTCGCAGGAGGTCTTCGACAAGATCCGCGCCGACTACGAGGCGTTCGCGAGCCGGCTCGACCTGCCCGACATCCACTTCCTGCCGCTCTCCGCGCTGACCGGCGACAACGTCGTCGAGCGCAGTATGAACCTGCCCTGGTACCAGGGCGCGCCCTTGCTCGATCACCTCGAGAACGTGCACGTGGGCTCGGACGCGCGGCTTGCGGACCTGCGCCTGCCGGTGCAGTGGGTGAGCCGCCCGAACCTCGACTTCCGCGGCTTCGCCGGCACGCTCGCGGCGGGCAGGCTCCGGCCCGGCGACGAGGTGCAGGTCGTGCCGACCGGCAAGACCAGCCGCGTGACTCGGATCGTGACCTTCGACGGCGACCTGGCCGAGGCCACGCCCGGCATGGCGGTGAACGTGACGCTGGCCGACGAGATCGACGTCTCGCGCGGCGACATGCTGGTGACTCCCGACGCGCTGCCGCGGCTCGACCGCGACTTCGAGGCGATGCTGGTTTGGATGTCGGAAGAGCCGCTCGGCGTGGGCCGGCAGTACTTCGTGAAGCACACCCACAACCTGGTCGCGGGCTCGATCGCGCAGGTGCGCTACGCGGT
Source organism: Myxococcota bacterium (assembly GCA_035498875.1). GTDB lineage: Bacteria > Myxococcota_A > UBA9160 > SZUA-336 > SZUA-336 > VGRW01. The sequence continues at coordinate 17,563 of DATJZP010000097.1, read as the reverse complement.
CGACGTGAACACGCTCGAGCAGAAGCCGGCCGCGAGCCTGGCGCTGAACGAGGTGGGCCGCGTGCAGGTGTCGCTCGCGCGCGCGATCCCGTTCGACGCCTATGCGCGCAACCGCAGCACGGGCGCGTTCGTGGTGATCGACCGGATCACGAACGGCACCGTGGGCGCCGGCATGATCCTGCAGCGCCAGTCGGGCCCCGAGCGCGGGCGCTCGTTCTGGGAAGCGGAGCCGGCGAGTGATCTCTTGCAGCGCAAGACCAGCCGCGTCTCGGATCGCGAGCGCGCCGACCAGCTCGGCCAGCAGCCGACCACGATCCTCTTGACCGGGCTCACCGGTGCCGGCAAGTCGACGCTCGCGTTCGCGCTCGAGCGGCGGCTCTTCGACTCGGGTCACCAGGCGATCGCGCTCGACGGCGAGAACATGCGCCTGGGCATCAGCCGCGACCTCGGCTTCAGCGAGGTCGAGCGCTCCGAGAACCTGCGCCGCGCGGCCGAGGTCTGCCGCCTGGCGAACGCCGCGGGACTGATCTCGATCTGCGCCTTCGTCGCGCCCAGCGCCGAGGTGCGCCAGCGCGTCAGGGAGACGATCGGCGCCGAGCGCTATCTCGAGGTGTATCTCTCGGCTCCGCTCGAGGTCGCGCGCGCGCGTGACACTGGCGGCATGTACGCGCGCGCCGAGGCCGGCGAGATCCAGCGCTTCCCCGGAGTCTCTGCGCCGTACGACGTGCCGAGCGCGCCCGACCTGGTTCTGGCGACTCACGAGCTCGGGGTGGAGGAATGCGTCGACCGGGTGATTCGCCTGCTCGAGCAGCGCGGCCGGATCTAGCGCCCGAGCGCCGCGAGCGCGCGATCGAGGATCCGGTCCGGGTCGGTCCAGCCGGTCTCGTCCTGGATCTCGCGGCAGCGCTCCAGGATCACGCCGAACTCGACCCCGGGCTTCAGCCCGCGCGCGATCAGGTGGCGGCCCAGCACCGCGTCCTGGGGCGGCTTGCGCTCGATCGTCAGCTCGCGCGCGCGGGCCAGGAACTGGTCGCCCGCGGGAAACCTGCGGGCCAGCGCCTCGTCCGTGGTGCGGCCCAGGTGATCCGCGCGCGCGACGCGCAGCAAGAGCTCCGTCGATGCGCCCGCGGCACCCAGCTTGCGCGCCAGCCGGCGGTAGGCCTTGGCGGTCGATTCCTGCTTCACGTAGAGCGCGGGCGCGAGGTGGTGCTCGACCAGCGCCTGCACCCGACTCTGCAGCTCGTAGGGCGCGCGCATGCGCGCGAGGAATGACTCGGCGAACGCGACGCCGCGCACGTCGTGCGCGGGCGAGCGCACGCGCCCGTCCTCGGTCACGGTGGTGGCGGGCTTGCCCACGTCGTGGAGCAGGGCGCCGAACATCAGCGCCTCGTCGTCCGGGCCACCGTCGCGCAGCCGCGCGGCCTCGTCGATCACGAGCTGGTTGTGCACCCAGCAGTCACCCTCGGGATGCCATTCGGGATCCTGCGGCACGCCGACCAGATCGGCGAGCTCGGGCGTGAAGCGCAACAGGTCGGTCTTGCGCAGGAACTCGAGGCCGAGCGACGGGCGCACCCCCTTCAGCAGGAGCTTCCGCCACTCCTCCAGGATCCGCTCCGGCGAGAGCTCCGACAGGTCGAGCGCGCGGCAGAGCCGCTCGAGCTCGGCGTCGGGAGTCATCTCGAAGCGCGCCGCCAGCTGCGCCACGCGCAGGCCGCGCAGCGGATCCTCGGAGAAGTGAGTCGGGTCGGTGGCTCGCAGCAGGCGCGCCGCGAGGTCCGCGCGGCCGCCGTGGGGATCGAGCACCTCGTCGGTCAACGGGTCGAGCGCGATGCTGTTGATCGTGAGATCGCGCCGGCGCGCGGCGCTGGCGAAGTCGAGGCCCGGGTCGAAGGCGATCTCGAAGCCCTTGTGACCCGTGGCAACCTTGCTGTCTCGCCGCGGCAGCGCGAAGTCGATCGGCAGGCCCTTCACCTGCAGCACGCCGAACGCCCGGCCGATCGCGATCACTTCGCCGAAGCGGCCCAGCACCCGCTCGAGTGCGGCGAGCTCGAGCCCGAACACCTCGACGTCGTAGTCCTTGGAGTCGTGACCCCGCAGCCGATCGCGGACGTAGCCGCCGACCAGGAGCGCCCGACCGCCGGCCGTGCGGATCGCCCGCGCAATCTCGACGACCTTCGGATCCAGAGCTCAGCCTCCGATCCGGAACATCTCGATCTTCTCGGCGCGGGCGGCCTGCTCCGCGCGCTGCTCCGAGTAGCGGTCGCCGCGCGCGCGCCACAGCTCGGCGACCCGGCGCAAGAGCGCGTCCTCGCCCAGACCCGAGCGCAAAGGCGTCTTGAGGTCGGCTCCGCGCGTCGCGAACAGACAGCTGAACAGGTGGCCGTCGGCTGAGAGTCGCGCGCGCGTGCAGTCACCGCAGAACGGCTGCGTCACGGAGCCGATGATCCCGATCTCGCCGCGGCCGTCGGCGTAGCGGAAGCGCTGCGCGACCTCGCCGCGGTAGCTCGCGGCCACCGGCTCGAGCGGAAACACGGCGTGGATGCGATCGCGGATCTCGCGGGCGGAGACCACATCGCTGCGGTTCCAGTCATTGAGCGTGCCCACGTCCATGAACTCGATGAAACGCACGATCGCGCCGCTGCCGCGGAAGTGAGCGGCCAGCTCGATCAGGGTGTGGTCGTTCATGCCGCGCTGCACCACGCAGTTGAGCTTGAGCGGCGACAGACCCGCGCGCTGCGCGGCTTCGATGCCCTCGAGCACGCGCGAGAGCGGGAAGCCCTTCCCGTTCATGCGCGCGAACACCTCCGGGTCGAGTGAGTCGAGGCTGACCGTGACTCGCGAGAGCCCGGCCAGCGCGAGCTCCTTGGCCTGGTCGGCCAACAGGTACCCGTTCGTGGTCAGCGCCAGGTCGGGGCGGCTCGGCAGCCGCGCCAGTGACTCGACCAGGCGCGGCAGGTCTGAGCGCAAGAGCGGCTCGCCGCCGGTGATGCGCAGCTTGCGCGCGCCCAGCCGCGTGAACACGCGCGCCAGCAGCGCGATCTCCTCGAAGGAGAGGATTTCGCGCTTGGGCAGGAACTGGTAGCGCTCGCCGTAGATCTCGGCGGGCATGCAGTAGGGGCAGCGGAAGTTGCAGCGGTCGGTGACCGAGATGCGCAGGTCGGAGAGCGGCCGGGCGAGGCGATCGACGACCAGAGGCAGCGCGAGCGCGGGGTCGGAGAGCGTGGCCATCTCTTCGCGGCGGAGCGTAGCACAGGGGGCCGAGCGTCAAGGCTCGGCGCGCGGCCACTGACTGACGCCCGAGACCAGGTCCTGGAGCAGCTCGCGCGCCTTGCCGTGCTCGAGCAGGCTGGCCGACTGACCGGCCCACATCGGCATCCACTCCGGGCGTCCGGCCTGCTCCGCCGCCGCAGAAAGACTCTGCACGAGCTGGCGCTGCAGCGGGTAGGGCAGAGGCTCGACCCCGGACGCGCTGAGTGACTCGAACAGGCGGTTTGCGATGCCCCGTCCGAAGCGTCCGGTGAAGGCGCGAGTCAGCACCGTCTGCCCGGCCTTGCCGCCGAGCAGGGCCGCGCGGTAGAGCGGGCTCGCGCCCGACTCCTCGCAGGCCGCGAACGCCGTGCCGAGCTGCACGCCCTCGGCCCCGAGCGCGAGCGCGGCCACGATCCCGCGAGCGTCGGCGATGCCGCCCGCAGCCACGACCGGCGCCGACACCGAGCTGCGGACGCGGGGCACGAGCGCCAGCGTGCCGAAGAGTGACTCCTCGGTGGGGCGCAGGAACGAGCCGCGGTGCCCGCCGCCCTCGAAGCCCGCCGCCACGATCACGTCGACGCGCGCGCGCTCGAGCGCGAGCGCCTCCTCGGGCGTGGTGGCCGAGCCGAGCGTCACGATCTCCCGGGCGCGGCACTCGTCGAGGATCTCCGCCGGCGGGATCCCGAACACGAAGCTGAACGCCGGCACCCGCGCATCGATCAACACGCGCGCCCGCGCCTCGAAGCTGGCGGGTGCGTAGCGCACGTAGCTGGGCAACGTGCCGCCGAGCGACTCGACCAGCGGCGCGAGCGCGGCCGCGTTCCGCCGCCAGGCCGCTTCATCCACGGCCAGCGCAGCCTCGTCCTGCATCGAGACCCACAAGTTCACCGCGAACGGACGGTCGGTGAGTGAACGCAGCTCGGCAATCACCTCTTGCAGCGCGCTCGGCGGCATCGCCAGCGCCCCGAACGAGCCGAGGCCGCCGAAGTTCGACACGGCCGCGGTCAGTCGCTGCGACGCCAGCCCGCCGAGGGCACCCTGGATGATCGGGTAGCGGATGCCGAGCCGGGCCGAGACGCGTGTTCGGGTCCAGTCCGAATCCGCCATTCCCGGATGGTAGGCGCTCCGTTCGCCCGGGCGACGGGGTGGCCATCGTCGCCCCACTCGGGTACGCGTACCTGCCTTGCGTGATCGAGCTACCGGACGGGTCTGGCTGGGCGTGTTCGCGCTCGCGCTCGGGCTTCGGCTCCTGTACCTGCTCGAGTGGCGCGACACGCTGCTCTTCACGACACCGATCGGTGACGCCCGGGGCTATCTCGAGTGGGCGCGCGCGATCGCAGCCGGCGATGTGTGGGGCAGTGAGGTGTTCTACCAGGCGCCGCTCTACCCGTACTTCCTCGCGGGGGTGCTGCGCGCCACGGGCTCGGAGACCTGGGGGCCGAGGGGGGTGCAGGCGGTCCTGGGCGCGCTCGCCTGCGTGTGGCTCGGGCGCGCGGCCGAGCGCTACTTCGAGCGCGTGATCGGCGTCGCGGCCGGGATCGGGCTCGCGCTGTACGCGCCGGCGATCTACTTCGACGGGCTGATCCAGAAGCCCGCGCTCGACGGCCCGCTGCTCGCGGGCCTCTTGCTCGCGCTCGCGCCCGGAGTGACACGTTTTGGTGTCGGGCGTGCGCTGGGCGCGGGCGCCCTGCTCGGGCTGCTCGCGCTCTCGCGCGAGAACGCGCTGGTGCTGGCGCCGGTCGCGATGCTCTGGCTCTGGGCCAGCCAGCCGGGCACGCCGGCGCGCCGCGGCGCCGCCGTCGGGCTCTTGCTGATCGGCGCCGCGCTCGTGCTCGTGCCGGTCGGGCTGCGCAACCAGGCGCTCGGCGGCCGCTTCCTGCTCACGACCGCGCAGCTCGGGCCGAATCTCTGGATCGGGAATCACCCCGGCGCCTCGGGCCGCTACGAGCCGCTGCGGCCCGGCCGCGGCAGTGTGCGCTTCGAGCGCCAGGATGCCCACGACCTCGCCGTGGCGGCGGCGGGCCACGAGCTGTCCGCGGGCGAGGTCTCGGACTACTGGCGCGACCGCGCGCTCGCGTACGTGCGCGAGCAGCCGGGCCAGTGGCTGCGACTCATGGCCTGGAAGGGTGACCTGGTCTGGCGCGCGGCCGAGATTCCGGATACCGAGGGCATCGAGGCCTACACCGAGGCGTCGCTCTTGCTGCGCGTCCTGCGCTGGCCGTGCTCGTTCGGCGTGCTGGCCCCGCTCGCGCTGGTCGGCGGGCTCGCCGAGCGCAGACACTGGCGGCGATTCTGGGTCCTGCCCGCGTTCGCGGCGGCGCTCGCCACCAGCGCCACGTTGTTCTACGTGTTCGCGCGCTACCGCTACGTGCTGGTGCCCGAGCTCGTCCCGCTCGCCGCAGCGGGAGCGCTGGCGCTGTGGCGCGCGGCGCAGGGGGACTCGCGCGCGCGCCGCGCCGCTGCTCCACTCGCCGCCGCGGGCGTCGCGGCGGCGGTCGCCGTGTGCTGGCCGCTCGCCGGCACGAGCGGGCTCGCGCTCACTCACTATGGCATCGGCAGCGCACTGCTCGACGCGGGCCGGGCCGTCGAGGCGCAGGGCGAGCTCGAGCGGGCGGTGTCGGCTGCGCCGGACTTCGCCGCCGGGCACGCGCGCCTGGGCGACGCGCTGCGCAAGCGCAGTGACTTCGCGCGCGCGCTCGCGCAGTACGACCGCGCGCTCGAGCTCGACCCCAAGCTCGCCGACGCACACGCCGGCCGCGGCATCGCGCTCGAGAGCCTCGGGCGCGCCGAAGAGGCGGACGCCGCCTACGCGCGCGCGCTCGAGCTGGACCCGAATCACCCCGACGCCAACAACAACTCGGCCAATCGCCTGCTGCGCTCGGGCCGGCCGGCCGAGGCGCTGGCGAGATACCAGCGCGCGCTCGCGAGCCGCCCCGACGACCCCGACATCGCGTCCAACTACGGCGCGGCGCTGGTGCAGACGGGTGACTTCCGGCGCGCGCTGCGCGTGCTCGAGCCGATCGTCGGGCGCACGCCGGGCAACGCTCCGGCGCGCTTCAATCATGCGGCGGCCCTCGCGGGGCTGGGCCGGGTCGAGCAGGCGCGCACGGAGCTCGAGGCGCTGATCGCACAGGAGCCGGCGGCCTCGGACTACGCGCGCGCCGCGCGCTCGGCACTCGCCGCGCTGGGCACGCCATAATCCGCCGCGAAGGAGACCCGATGGAGCTTCGCGACCTCTCCGACGTGCGCTACGAGCTGGAGCGCGGCGTCGCCTGGATCACGATCGCGCGTCCCGACCGCTTCAACGCCTTCCGCGGCCGCACCGTGGACGAGCTGGTGCGCGCCTTCAAGGCGGCCTGGGCGGACGCATCGGTCGGCGTGGTGGTGCTGACCGGAGCGGGCGAGCAGGCCTTCTGTGCCGGGGGCGACCAGAAGCAGCGCAACGAGACCGGCGACTACGGCCCGACCGAGACCGGACTGTTCGAGGTCGAGACGCTGCATCGCGTGATTCGCGACATCCCCAAGCCGGTGATCGCGATGGTGAACGGCGTCGCGGTGGGCGGCGGTCACGTGCTGCACGTGCTGTGCGACCTGACGATCGCCGCCGAGCACGCCCGCTTCGGCCAGGCCGGCCCGCGCGTCGGCTCCTTCGACGCCGGCTTCGGCAGCTCGTATCTGGCGCGCATTCTGGGCGAGAAGCGCGCGCGCGAGGTCTGGTACCTGTGCCGCCTCTACGATGCGGCCACGATGGAGCGCTGGGGGCTCGTGAACAAGGTGGTGCCCAAGTCCGAGCTGCGCGCCGAGGTGCGGCGCTGGGCCGACGAGATGCTGGCCAAGAGCCCGACCGCGCTGAAGGTCCTGAAACACTCCTTCAACGCAGACAGCGAGGCGATCGCGGGCATCGGACAGCTCGCCTTCGACTCACTCGAGCTGTTCCTGAACACGCCCGAGGCGCGCGAGGGAGTCACGGCCTTCAACGAGAAGCGCGCGCCCGACTTCGGCAAGTACCGCGGCTAGCGCAGGGCGCCAGGGCGGCTAGCACAGGGCGCCAGGGCGGCTAGCGGGGCAGGGCCGGCCGCGGGAAGCGGCGCAGCACCTCCCCGCGCAGCGCCTCGAGCATCTGGCCGAGCGAGCGCTCGCGCAGCGAGCGCTCGAGGAACGCGGGCACCGTGCGGCCGGCGCTCATCTTCGCGTCGTAGCGCACCAGCGTCGCGGCGCCGCCGTCGACCGCCACCAGGTCCCAGTGACCCTCGCTCGCGGCGATGTCGTGCGGGGCGTCGGGGTCGAGTCGCCAGTCGAGCCGGCCGTCGTTCGGGTCGAGCTGGTACACCGTGGTGTGTCGCAGCGGGTAGAACCAGACCCGGAACTTCTGCGCGACCCACAGCTTCTCGCCGTCGCGCCGCTCCACGTGGGTCTCGCGCAAGAGCGGCATGAAGCTCGGCCAGCGCTCGAAGTCGGTGAGCACGCTCCAGACCTCGCCCGGCGGCCGCGGCACCAGCGAGGTCGCGGTGGTGTGAGCGGAGAGATCGTTCGCCGAGGCCTCGCGCTGGGGCGTCGCGAGCAGATCGCGACCGTGCTCGAGCGCTGCCCAGTCGGAAGCCGAGAACGCGCTGCGCGGGTCACTGGCCGAGGCGCGGCAGGCGATGCACGGCCCCGCGCCGACCGGGGGCAAGCTCGGCTCGGCCGCGGATGCCGATGCGACGGCGCACGCGGCCAGCCATGCGACGGGGACGGGGAGGGGCATGGCCCCACTAGTCTAGCCTAGGTCAGCGTGTTTACGGCACGCAGCAGCGCGTGCATCTCGCCGTCCCGCGCGCCCTGCCGTTCGAGCTCGGCCACCGTCCGCTCCAGATAGTCGCGCGCCGCTCCCAGCGGCCCGCGCGCCCGCGCCAGGACCTCGGCCACGCGGGGAAGCGGCAGGCGACCGGCATATCGCTCGTTGTTTCGGTTGGCCACGAACGTGACCGCGTCGATCGGCCCGTCGTCCGTGTGGAGACGAACCCAGCGCGCGAGATAGGAGCCCATCAGCATCTCGCGGTTCCAGAGCACCGTGAGCTCGGTCTGCACCTCCCGCGCGGCGATGCGGAAGGCCGTGCCGATGCACGAGCCGCCGGTCTCCAGCGCGAGCGAGAGGCCCGGAGCCTCCGGCGAGCCGCGGCCGAAGGTGTTCCAGACGCAGAAGCGGCGATGCCAGCCGCGCAGCCGGCTGGTGCGCAGCTCGACGTGCTGGAAGGCGGGGTTCCACATCAGCGAGCCGTAGCCGAACACCCAGACGTCGTCGCCGGCGGCGACGCGCTCGAGTGTCGCGGCGAGTGAGGCCGCGCGCTCCTCGAGTGAGCTGACCGTGATGCCGGCGGCGCGGAAGAACTGGGCGGCGCGCTCGGCGTTCTCGGAGAGCAAGAGCTCGCGCCGCAACACGATGCCGTCACTCATTTGTGTAGAATCGCGCCATGCGGATCCTCGCGCTCGTGACTTGCCTGGCGCTCGTCGAATACATGTGGATCGGGTTCCTGGTCGGCCAGGCGCGGGGACGGTACGGGATCAAGGCGCCCGCGACCAGCGGCAACGAGGTGTTCGAGCGTTACTTCAGGGTTCACCAGAACACGCTGGAGCAGCTCGTGATCTTCCTGCCCGGTCTGTGGGTGTTCGGGAGCTTCGTGAGCGCGGCCGTGGCGGGCGCGCTCGGGCTCGTGTTCATCGCCGGGCGCTTCGTGTATCTGCGCAGCTACGTGGCCAACCCCGACCAGCGCGGGCTCGGCTTCCTGCTCACGTTCGCGCCGAACGCGGTGCTGGTGCTCGGCGGTCTGGTCGGCGCCGCTCTCGCCTGGCTGCGCAGCTAGGCGAGCGCGTCGATCGACTGCTTCGCGGCCACGCGCTCGAAGCTCTCCGCGATGCGCGCCCGGGCGAGCGCGGTGCGCGCCTCGACGCGCAGCGCCGGCTGGCCCGGCGCGACCAGGTCGGCGAGCCACTCGGCGGTCTCGCCCGCGCGCGCGACCGTCTCGACCGCGCGCCCCGCGAGCCAGCGCGCGCAGGCCTCGATCCGGCGCAGGAAGGCGTAGTCGAGCAGCAGCGCTTCGAGCGCGGGCCCCGACACCGCCGCGCGCAACATCGCCGGCACCGCCGGCAGTGACTCGCCGCCGAGCTGCAGCCCGCGCTCGAGCAAGGCACCCGCGCCGAGAAACTCGACGTCCATGATCCCGCCCCGGCCGGTTTTCAGCGCGGCGGTCTTCTCGTCCTCGGCTCCACGCTCGGCCACCACTCGGCCGCGCATGTCGGCGAGATACTGCCAGGGGTTGGGCGCCTGACGCGCGATCCGCTCGCGCACGCCCTCGAGCGCCGACTGCGCGCGCTCGCGGTCACCCGCCACGGCGCGCGCGCGCAACAGCGCCACGTGCTCCCAGGTCGCCGCCTGCTCGACCTGATAGCGCGCGAACGCCTCGTAGGTCGTGACCAGCGCGCCCTGCTGCCCCGAAGGCCGCAGGCGTGAGTCGACGTGGTAGGCGAAGCCGGCCCCGGTCATGGTGGCGAGCGCGCTGATCCAGCGCTGCGCGATGCGCGAGGGCGGAAAGGCGTCGCCGGCCTCGTCACCGCCGAACAGGAAGATCACGTCGAGGTCCGAGTGATAGGTGAATTCGCGGCCGGCGAGCTTGCCCATGCCGAGCACGGCCAGCACCGGTGAGTGCGCGGGGCCGCGGTTCCCAGCCGCCTCCAGCGCGCGCGCGGCGCAAGTCTCGGCCACGCGCGAGAGGAACGTCGAGACTTCGTCGAACGAGACCAGGCCGGCGAACTGCGCGCAGGCGGCGAACAGCATCTCGTCGCGCCGCAAGAGCCGCAGTGCATCGAAGAAGCTCTCGCGCGCGCGCTCGGGGTCGGGCAGCTCGACCCCATCGAGCTGCTGCGCGCGCCGGGCGAGCGCACCGGGAGTCAGCGCCGCGATGCGTTCGAGAAGCGCCGGCCGGAGCGACAAGTATCTCGCCGATTCCGGGCTGGCCGCGATCGCGCGCGCCAGGCCGCGCAGCGCTGCGCCGTCGATCGACTGCGCTGCGGGATCGCCGCTGCGCCGCTCGACCAGCGGCGCGGCGGCGTTCGCGATTCGCGCTCGGAGCGGTGAAGCGACGAGCGCGGCCGTGAGCCGCGCCTCAAACGACGTCGGCATCGCGGGCCACCAGCACCAGGTTCTCGAAGTGAGTGCGCACGCGCGCGCGCACCCGGGTCCAGTCGTCGAGCAGCGCGTCGCGCGCGCGCGCGGCCTCGAGCTGCGGGTAGCCGAGCCGGCGCGCCAGGCCGAGCTGCTGCGCGGCGTCGCGCGGGAAGGCCTGGGTCTGGCGCTCCTCGACCATCTGCAGCGCGTGCTCGGCGCGCCGCAACCAGAGATAGGCCTCCGACAGCTCGGCAGTCACCGAGGCGTCGAGCAGCCCGAGGCGCTCGAGCGCGCCGAGCGCCTCTAGCACGTTGCCCGTGCGCAAGCTGCGCTCGCGGCCGCCGAACAAGAGCTGGAACGCCTGCACCAGGAACTCGACGTCACGGATCCCGCCGGGCCCCTCCTTGAGGTCGGCCTCGAGATCGCGACCGGCCTCGAGTCTCTCGTCCTCGATCCGGCGCTTCATCGCGCGCACGCCCAGGATCGCGTCCGGTCCCACGCTGCGCCGCCACACGAACGGGCGCAGGCCGCGCTCGAACGCCTCGGCGGGGCGGCGGGGCCCGGCCACGAAGCGCAGCCGGATCAACATCTGCCGCTCCCACTCGGCGCCGAAGCTCTCGTAATAGGAGAGCGCGGCGTCGACCGAGTTCACGATCACGCCGGTCCGGCCCTCGGGCCGGAGCTCGAGGTCGACGCGGTAGCCGAAGCCATCTTCGCTGGCCACTTCCAGGTGTTTCTTGAAGCAGCGGATCAGCTCGATCTGCGCCGCCAGCTCGGGCGGCTCCTGGCCCTCGCCGGAGTTTTCGCAGATGAACAGGAGATCGACGTCCGACGAGAAGTTGAGCTCGTTCCCGCCCAGCTTCCCCAGCGCGAACAGCGCCGGCGGCGCTACCTGCGCCTCCTGTGCGGCGCGCGCGAGCGCCGCCTCGAGACAGCGGTCCGCCAGCCGCGACAGCTCGCCGAGGCTCTCTTCGAACGGGCGCCCGCACAGATCGCGCGCCGCGACCCGGAGCAGCCCTTTGTACTTTGCGATGCGCAGCGGGGTCCAATCGGGCTCGATCGGCGTGGTCTCCGGCGCGGCGGGCCGGGCGCCGAGCAGCTCTTCGCACCAGTTCGGGTGTCTCAGCAGAACCCGTGCCAGGAAGTCACTCGAGCCGAGCAGCCGGGGCAGGCAGGGCAGCGCGTCCAGATCGAGCGGGCGGCGCAAGGCCTGGCGATGGCGCTCGGCCAGCTCCGCCAGATACTCGGCGCCGGCGCCCGGGCGCGCCGAGAGCAGAAGCGACGGCAGCCAGCGCTCGCTACCCGCGGCGAGATCCGGGTGCACGCAGGCGCGCCGCAGCTGCTGGCTCGCGCGCTCCGGATCCAGGCAGCCCAGCGTCTCCAGCGCTCCGCGCTCGGCATCGCCGCGCGCCAGCGCGGCGGCCCAAGTTCGGAGCTCGGAATCCACTACGCGCTTTGCGAGCTCCGCTGCTCGCGGCGCAGCTCGGCCGGGAGCGCGAAGCGCACGCCTTCGTCGACGGTCGCCAGCGCCTCGACGCTGGCCGCGCCGAGCTCGCGCAGCCGCTGGCAGACCGCCTGGACCAGCGCTTCGGGCGTCGACGCGCCGGCGGTGACTCCCACGCGCGCGACTCCGGAGAGCCAGGCCGGATCGAGCTCGTTCGCGTCCTGCACCAGCGCCGAGCGCGCGCCGTGCACGCGCGCCACCTCGACCAGGCGGTTCGAGTTCGAGGAGCTCGGCGCGCCGACCACGATCACGAGCTCGACGCGCGCGGCCAGTGACTTCACCGCGTTCTGGCGGTTCTGCGTGGCGTAGCAGATGTCGTCCTTGCCGGGCACGCGGATCGCCGGGAAGCGCGCCCGGAGCGCGGCGACGATCTCGCGGGTGTCGTCGACCGAGAGCGTGGTCTGGGTGAGCACCGCCAGCCGTGACTCGTCGCGCACGCGGAGCTTCGCGACGTCCTCGACCGTCTCGACCAGGACCATGCGCTCGGGCGCGTGACCCAGGGTGCCGTCGACCTCGACGTGGCCGCGGTGACCGACCAGCACCATCTCGTAGCCGTCGCGCGCGTAGCGCATGGCCTCGACGTGGACCTTGGTCACCAGCGGGCAGGTCGCGTCCAGCGTGCGCAGCTTGCGCTGCTCGGCCTCGGCGCGCACCGCGGGCGAGATGCCGTGCGCGCTGAACACCACGAGGCTGCCCTCGGGCACCTCGGCCAGGTCGTCGGTGAAGATCGCGCCCTTGGCGCGCAAGTCCTCGACCACGTGGCGGTTGTGCACGATCTCGTGCCGGACGTAGACCGGCTTGCCGTAGATCTCGAGCGCGAGCTCGACGATCTCGATCGCTCGGTCGACGCCGGCGCAGAAGCCGCGGGGGCTCGCGAGTAGCAGTTCGAACGACATGAGGCGGGGACTCTAGCTTGCCGCCGCGCCGCGCGCTCCGGCGCCTTCGAGCGCGGCACGGATGCTGGGCACGTTCAGGAGCAGAGACAGCCCCACGTAGTAGCCCGGGCCGAGCGCCAGCGTGAGATAGAGCCCGCGCAGCGAGGGCTCCGGCCGCACCGCGAGCCAGGAGAAGACCAGCGTCCAGGCCGACAGCACCAGGAGTGACAGCGGGCGCAGCACGCGCGTGCGGCTGGGATAGATGTATTTCAGCGGCACGAAGATCGCGGCGGCCAGTCCGAGCACCCACGCCAGCGCGATCGCCGGGGGCTCGCCCAGGAGATACAGATACATGACCGCGACGTTCCAGTACGACGGCCAGCCCAGGAAGAAGTAGTCGTCGGTCTTGGCCTTGTCCTGGCTGAAGCCATAGCCGGACGCGAGCACCGGCACGGCGGCCCAGAGCGGGTCGGGCAGCATGCGCGCCGCGATCAGGAAGCAGGCCGGCAGGAGCACGTAGGTGAAGTAGTCGCAGATGTCGTCGAGCCGCCGGCCGTCGAACCACGGAATCTGCCCGCGAACGTCGACGAGACGTGCCAGAGCTCCGTCGGTCGAGTCGATCACCATGGTCAGCATCATCCAGTACATCGCGAGTCGGAACTGCCCGCGGAAGCAGGCGACGACGCCGAACAGGCCGAACACCGCCGACGAAGCGGTGTACAGGTGGACACCCCAGGCGAAAACCCGCCGCACCACGGGCAGAGCATAGCGGAGTGGGTATATTCGCCGTCGATGGTCGAGAAGCGCGAAATCCTCCGGCAGGGCCAGGATTCGTTCCTCACGACGACCGTCGACGCCGTCGTGAATTGGGGTCGGAAGTACTCGTTCTTCCTGTACCCGTTCGTGACCGCGTGCTGCGGCATGGAGTTCATGTCCGCCGCGGGGCCGCGCTACGACCTCGACCGCTTCGGTGCGGCGTTGCCGCGCTTCTCGCCGCGCCAGGCCGACCTGCTGATGGTGGTGGGCACGATCAGTCACCGCCAGGCGCCGATCCTGAAGAAGGTCTACGACCAGATGGCGGAGCCGAAGTGGACCGTGGCCTTCGGCGCCTGCACCTGCTCCGGTGGCCCGTACAACAACTACTCGACCGTCCAGGGCATCGACACGATCGTGCCGGTCGACATCTACATTCCCGGCTGCCCGCCGCGGCCGGAAGCCGTCATCGACGGCCTGTTGAAGCTTCAAGAGCGGGTGCAGCGCACTCCAGGGTGGAACCGTCCGCATCACCAGGAGACCCGCGACCTCTCGCTGCCGATCATCGAGAAACCGGTCGCCTGACGCGCGTTCCCGTCCAATTCTGCCGCTCAAGGAGCCGGCAAGATTCGACGAAATAGGGGACGGGGAAGGACTAAGCGACCGCATGAAGTCGTTCGACGTTTTGGTGATTGGCTCGGGTCCAGGCGGGTACATCGCCGCCATTCGTGCCGCGCAGCTCGGCATGTCCGTGGGCATCGTGGAAGAGGCGCCGACCCTGGGGGGCGTCTGCCTCAATTGGGGCTGCATTCCGACCAAGGCGATCCTGTCCGCGGCCGAGCTCTACAGCGCGGTGAAGCACGGCGTGCCGGGGCTCGTGGTCGAGTCACAGAGCGCGAACTACTCGCAGGTGATCGACGCCAGCCGCGCCGCCGCAGACCGGCTCGTACGCGGCGTGAACGGCCTGATGCGCAAGAACAAGATCGAGGTCCTGCTCGGTCGGGGCCGGCTCACTGCGGGGCGCGAGGTCATGATCACGCGCGAGGGCGTGACTGAGTCGGTCGAGGCGCGCAACGTCATCCTCGCCACGGGCTCGACCGAGCTCGTGTTCCCGGGCATCCAGGTCGACGGCAAGAAGGTGCTGACCAGCCGCGAGGCGCTCGAGTCACGCGAGCTGCCGGCGGCGATCGTGATCGTCGGCGGCGGCGCGGTCGGGCTCGAGTTCGCCTACTCGTACAACGCCTACGGTTCGCAGGTGACTCTCGTCGAGATGCAGGACCAGATCCTGCCGGGCTTCGACAAGGAGACCGCCGACGCGCTGGCGCGCTCGTTCCAGCGCAGCGGCGTGAAGGTGCTGACCAAGACCGCCTTCAAGTCACTCGACGCGAGCGGGCCCGGCGTGGTGGTGACCGCCGAGAACGAGAAGGGCCCGGTCGAGATCAAGGCCGACCAGATGCTGCTCGCGGTGGGCCGCCGGGCGCTGGTGGCCGACCTCGGGCTCGAGGCCCGCGGAGTCGCGCTCGAGCGCGGCTTCATCAAGGTCGGTCCCGACCAGCGCACGACCGCCGACGGCGTGTACGCGATCGGTGACTGCTCCGGCCCGCCGCTGCTCGCGCACAAGGCCTCGCACGAGGGCGTGGCCGCGGTCGAGTTCATCGCCGGCATTCGCACGCACGGCGTCGACAAGAAGAAGATCCCGGCCAACATCTACTGCCAGCCGCAGGTCGCCAGCGTCGGTCTCTCCGAGGCCGAGGCGCGCGCGGCGGGTCACGAGGTGAAGGTCGGCAAGGCGCCGTTCGTCGCCTCGGGCAAGGCGGTCGGCACCGGCCACACCGAGGGCTTCGTGAAGATCGTCGCCGACGCGAAGTACGGCGAGATCCTGGGCTGTCAGATCATCGGCTACGGTGCGACGGAGCTGATCAACGAGATCGCGCTCGCCATGATCGTCGAGTCGACCACGACCGAGCTGGGCGAGACCGCACACGCGCACCCGACGCTGGGCGAGATGTTGATGCAGGCGGCGCTGGCCGCCGAGGGACGCGCGCTCGATTTCTGAGCGCGACGCGAGGCCTTTGGTCATGGCGATTTCAGTGACGATGCCGCAGATGGGTGAGAGCGTGGTCGAGGGCACGCTCGAGCGCTGGCTGGTGCGCGAGGGCGAGCGCGTCGAGAAAGACCAGGTGCTGTGCGAGATCACCACCGACAAGGTCGACGCCGAGGTGATTGCGCCCGAGAGCGGGGTGCTGTCGAAGATCGTGGTCGCCCAGGGCCAGACCGTGGCGGTCGGGGCCGAGCTCGCGCAGCTCGAGCCGGCCGGCGCGAAGTCCGGGGTGACTGCGCCCGCGCCGGCCGCGAAGCCCGCGCAGGCCGCCCCCGCAGCCGCGCCGGCCGCGCCGGTCGCGCCGACGGCGCCGCTGTCGCGAGTGTCTCCGGTCGCGCGCCGGGTGGCCGAGGACCAGGGCATCGATCTGGCCGGCGTCTCCGGCTCGGGTCCGGGCGGCCGCGTGATGAAGGCCGACGTGACCGCGCGCGCGGCGGCGCCGGGTGCCGCGCCCCGGCCGGCCGCCGAGTCGGCGGAAGTCTCCGTTCCGGCCGCCCCGGGCACGCTGCTCGAGTTCCTCGCGAAGATGAAGGTGCCCACGCACCGAGTCACTCCCGAGGACAAAGTGATTCCCTTCAGCTCGATCCGGCGCCGCATCGCCGAGCACATGGTGGTGTCGCACGTCGTCTCGCCGCACGTGGGCACGGTGGCCGAGGTCGACCTGTCGAAGCTGGCGCGGCTGCGCGAGCGACAGAAGAAGGCGTTCGAGGCCGCGCACGGCTTCGGTCTCTCGTACCTCCCGTTCGTGGTCGCCGCGACCGTGCGCGCGCTGCGCGACTACCCGCGCGTGAACTCGGCCGTGGTCGGCGACGCGATCGTCGAGCGCGCGGGCATCCACGTGGGCGTCGCGGTCGAGACCGAGCGCGGCTTGCTCGTGCCGGTGATTCGAGACACCGACCGGCTCTCGCTCGTGGGCATCGCCGAAGCCATCAACGAGCTGGCGACGCGCGCGCGCGACCGCTCGATCGGCGCCGACGAGCTCAGCGGCGGCAGCTTCACCGTCTCCAACCCGGGCCGCGAGGGCAACCTGTACGGCTTCGCGGTGATCAACCAGCCGCAGGTCGGGATCCTGCGCATGGGCGAGGTGAAGAAGCGCCCGGTGGTGGTCGAGAACGCCGGCGAGGAGACGATCGCGATCCATCCCATGATGTATCTCGCGCTCTCCTACGATCATCGAATCATCGACGGAGTCACTGGCAACAGCTTCCTCTACCGCGTGGCGCGCGTGCTGGAAGCAGCGGAGTTCGAGCTCTGATGACGATTGCAGCCGCCGACCAGCTCACGATGTACCGCAAGATGGTGCTGATCCGACGCTTCGAGGAAGGCGTCGCGGAAGCCTACGCCGACGGCTTCATCGGCGGCTTCACGCACTTGTACATCGGCCAGGAGGCGGTTGCGACCGGCTCGATCTCGGCGCTGAATCACGACGACTACGTGATCGGCACCTACCGCGTGCACGCGCACGCGCTCTGCCGCGACACGCCCCCGCGCGCGCTGATGGCCGAGCTGTACGGCCGCTCCACGGGCATCTGCAAGGGCAAGGGCGGCTCGATGCACTTCTTCGACGCCTCGAGATACATGCTCGGCGGCTACGGCATCGTGGGCGGCAACCTGCCGATCGGCGTCGGCGCGGCGCTGTCCATGCACATGCAGCAGCAGGACCGCGTGGTGATGAACTTCTTCGGCGACGGCGCCTCGAACCAGGGTGTCTTCCACGAGGCGCTGAACATGGCGAAGCTGTGGAACCTGGGCGTGATCTTCGTCTGCGAGAACAACTTCTACGGCATCGGCACCGACGTGCGCACCAGCTCCGCCTTCAACGAGATCCACAAGAAGGCGCAGGGCTACGGCATCCCGGGCCACGTGGTGAACGGGATGGACGTGCTGGCGGTGCGCGAGAAGTGCGAGGAGCTGGTGAAGTTCTCGCGCCAGGGCGGCGG
>DATJZP010000096.1:0-44764 GCA_035498875.1 Myxococcota bacterium | reverse complement strand
GAGCGAAGGCAATGGATCCGGAGGCGGGTTTTCCCGAGCAAGCCCGAGTTAGTGCGAGGCCGAGCGAAGGCCGCCCTGAGCGAGGGCGCAAGGCGCGAAGGGCCGCGCAGCGAGCCGCAGGCGAGCGAAGGCAATGGATCCGGAGACGGGTTTTCCCGAGCAAGCCCGAGTTAGTGCGAGGCCGAGCGAAGGCCGCCCTGAGCGAGGGCGCAAGGCGCGAAGGGCCGCGCAGCGAGCCGCAGGCGAGCGAAGAGTGGGTGGCCGCGCCAAGCGCGGCCGGGCCCCACTAAGGCTCGAAGTCGCGCACCTTGCGGGCGATCACGGCCACGTGGAAGAGCGGCGTGCCGTGAGTCGAGAAGCGGTGCCGGTAGCGCTGCTGGTGGGCGATGTTCATCGCGCCGCTCGCGATCATGCGGTGCACGAGCCGCGCGAAGCGCGAGTCGCGACCGCCTTCGGCGGTCTCTGCGTTCAGGTGGAAGGCGGCCCAGCCGTCGGGCGCGAGCAAGTTGAAGGCCTCGGTGAACGCATTCGGCGCGGGCTCTTCGGCGGCCAGCGCGTCGACGCACGTGAGACAGTTGAAGTCGTAGGCCATCAGCTCGTCGCGGTGACTCTCGGAGAGCCGCCGCATGTCGAGCACGAGAAAGTCGCGGTACACGTCCGGGTGATCGCGCTCGACCGCCGCCGCCGTCACCGTGTTGGCGTCCACGCCCACGATCTCGTTCACGCCCAGGGCCGCGAGCTCCTCGCCCATCCAGCCATTGCCGGCGAACAGATCGATCACGCGCAGGTCTTGCGGGCGCACTTTGGCCGCGCGCAGCTGGCGATCGAGCAAGTGACACAGCGCACCCGGCGCGTTGCCGCGCAGCAGGCTGCGGACCAGGTGTTCGAACACGCCCGGCCACTCCCACAGTCGCGCGTCGCCGCGGAAGCGCACCTGGCGCAGCACGCCGCCGTCCTCGACCAGGCAGTAGCCGGCCTCGCGACCGTCGGACGCCGAGGCATCGGGCAGGCGAACGTCACGGGTCGGCGCGGAGCGGAGCGAGACGGCGCGCAGGGGCGACTCGGCGGAAGCACTCATCGCGTCTCCAGTTCTTCGACGAGGCGGCAGCGCCCGGGGGGGAAGGGAACGCGTGCCGGGGGGTCGGTACAGGGTTGGATATAGGAGAGATGCCGGTTTCAGTAAAGGGTTCCGGCGGATGGATCATGTCGGATCCTTGCTGTGGACGACGATGGCGTACCCTTCGTTCATGGCGAATCGCACGGTCGTGATCAGCGGTGGAACGGGGGCGCTCGGGCAAGCGGTGGTCAGGCGCTTTCTGGCGTCGGACGACCGCGTGATCGTGCCGTGGATCGTGAAGCGCGAGGTCGAGGTGATCGAGGCCACCTACGCCGACGCACTCCGCGGCCAGAAACTCGTTCTGGTCGAGGCCGACGTCGCGGAAGACACCGGTGCGACTCGCGTTGCGAAGGCTGCAGGCACGGCCGAGGTGCTCGTGAACGGCGTCGGCGGCTACGGCGGGGGAAAACCGCTGCACGAGACCGAGCTCGAGCTCTGGGACCGCATGTACCGCATGAACGTGCGCACGGCCGTCGCGCTGGCGCGCGCGCTGCTGCCCGGGATGCTGGCGCGCGGTCGGGGTCTCGTCGTGAACGTCGGTTCACGTGCGGCGCTGGATCTCCCGGCGGGGCTCAGCGCCTACGCCGCGGTGAAGGGCGCGGTGCTGTCTCTCTCCGAGATCCTGCAGAAAGAGGTGGGGGAGCGGCACGTGCGCGTGAACACGATCGTGCCCACCACGATCGATACGCCGGCGAATCGGGCAGCGATGCCGAATGCGGATTTCTCGCACTGGACGCCGCCCGCGGCGATCGCCGAGGTGATTCACTGGCTGGCGAGCGACGCCGGTGCGACCGTGCGCGGCGCGCTGGTTCCGGTCTAGCGCTTCGCCTCGCGCTCGCGCAGGAACGAGTTGGCGAGCGCGTCCACGTATTCGTTCCAGCGCGAGCCGTCGTGGGCGCGGATCCAGACCAGCGACACATTTCGGTGTGACTGGGCGAGCCGCCACAGCGTCTGCACCAGCTCGAGGTTCGCGATCGGCCCGGACTTCCGCCGCCAGCCGCGCCGCTCCCAGCCGGCGGCCCACTCGTTGATCGTCTTCACGCAGATCTCGCTGTCCGAGTGGACAGTGACTCGCGCGTCCTCGGGCAGCGCGCGGTAAGCCTCGACCAGCGCCGTCAGCTCCATGCGGTTGTTGGTGGTCGCCGGGTCGCTGCCGTATCTCTCGCTGCGCACGCGATCGCCCTCGACCCACACGTAGGCCCAGCCGCCCGGGCCG
The DNA here is from genome assembly GCA_035498875.1 of Myxococcota bacterium. Lineage (GTDB taxonomy): Bacteria > Myxococcota_A > UBA9160 > SZUA-336 > SZUA-336 > VGRW01. The sequence goes on along the minus strand of DATJZP010000096.1, from coordinate 42,431 downwards.
GGATTGCCTTCGCACGCCCCGTCGGTGAACACGCCTTCCTTCGGGCCGGCGCTGTAGCGCGCGAGCACTTCCTCGGGCTTGAGCAGGGGACCGTTCCGCTTCGAACTCATCGGGGCGTTTGGTTTACACTTCTCCCGCGCGGCGCGCACGGGCGGCACGCGCACTCGGGAGAGACACATGGCCAAGGAGTTCGAGATCACGGACGAGATGCGCGCGCAGATCGGGCGCGAGTCGCCGCCCTGGATCCACGAAGTGACGACCACCAGCGTGCGCGCGTTCGCGCGCGGCGTGGGCTACACCGACCCCGTCTACTTCGACCTCGACGCCGCGCACAAGGCGGGCTACCGCAGCCTGCCCGCGCCGCCCACCTATCTGGGCACGCCGGTGTTCATCCCCGGCCGCTCCAGCGACACCTTCAGCGGGCCCGCCGAAGGCCAGCCGGCGATCAAGCACGGTCTGCCCGGGCTGCTCGACGGCGGCACCGAGACCGAGTATTTCGCGGAGATCTGCGCCGGCGACACGCTGGTCGTGGTGAGCAAGGTCGCGGGCCTCGACGTCCGCGAGAGCAAGTCATTGGGCAAGATGCTGCTCGTCAGCAACGAGACCACCTACACCGACCAGAAGACGGGCAAGCTCGTCGCGCGCCAGCGCGGCCAGGCGATCTTCTACTAGGAGCGAGCGATGGCAGTCACTTGGGATGCGGTGCGCGAAGGTCAGGAGCTCCCGATGCTCGAGAAGAGCCCGGGAGTCACTCAGCTCGTGAAGTACGCGGCAGGCTCGGGCGATTTCAACCCGCTGCACCACGACTACGCCTTCCCGCAGTCTAAGCAGATCGGCTCGATCATCGTGCACGGCCGCTTCAAGTACGCGTCGCTCGGCGAGCTGGTCTCGAACTGGCTCGGGCACAACGGCCGGATCAAGAAGCTCTCCTGCCAGTACCGCGGCATGGACACGCCCAACCAGCCCATTCGCTGCAAGGGCGTGGTGAAGCGCAAGTGGGAAGAGCGGGGCGAGAAGCTGGCGCAGCTCGAGATCTGGACCGAGAACGGCAAGGGAGAGCGCACCACGCCGGGCGAAGCCACGGTCCTGTTCCGCTAGCCCGCGCGCCGGCGCAAGACCTCGTAGATCGCGAGCGCGGCGCAGGTCGAGAGATTGAGCGAGCGCAGCGCCGGGTCGGCCATCGGGAAGCCGACGAGTCTCTCGCGGTAGCGCTCGCGCAGTGACTGGGGGAGCCCCGTGCTCTCGCGCCCGAACACGAGCACGGCGCGCGCGCCCAGCGGCGCTTGCCACAGCGTGCGCGTGGCGTCGGCCGAGAAGAAGACCGGCTCACCGAGCTCGGGCAGTGACTTCTCGAGCGTCTCCCAGTCGGGCCAGGTGCGCGGCGCCACGCGCGGCCAGTAGTCCAGGCCCGCGCGGCGCACCGGCCGCGCGGCCAGCGAGAAACCCAGCGGCTCGATCAGGTGGAGCTGCGCGCCCGCGGCGAGGCAGGTCCGGCCGACGTTCCCCGTGTTCCAGGGAATCTCGGGAGAGACCAGCACCACGTGCAGATCGTCGCGAGTCGCGAGCACCCGGCCGCGCATGCCCGCGACGATCGCACGGGAAGCTACCCTGCGGAAAGGAGGCCCGGTGACGCCAGCCGAGACACGCGCGCGGATCGAGCTGCTGGCGCGCGCCGCCGGCATCGCGCGCGCGGGCGTGGTGCGAATCGAGCGCTTTCCCGAGCTCGAGCGCACGCGTGAATGGGTGGCGCGCGGCTATGCCGGTGAGATGCAGTACATCGAGAAGCGCCTGCACGACCGCGAGGACCTGACGCGGCTCCTGCCCGGCGCGAAGAGCGCGCTCGTCGGCGCGGTGCCCTACGACACGGGCGCGCCCGAGTCGAGCGCGCCGCGGGCGAGCGGCAGCGGCTGGGTCTCGCGCTACGCGTGGGGCGAGGACTATCACGCGCGCCTGTTGGATCGGCTCGAGAGCTGGGGGGCGGCGCTCGCGCGCGAGCTTCCCGGAAAGACGTTCCGCTCCTACGTCGACACCGGTCCGGTGCCCGAGCGGCTGCTGGCGGCGCGCGCGGGCCTGGGCTGGATCGGCAAGAACGCGTGCCTGATCGATCCCGAGCTCGGCTCCTATCTCTTTCTCGGCGTGCTCTTGACCGACCTCGAGCTCGATTCCGATGCTCCGATTCTCGATCACTGCGGCAGCTGCCGCGCCTGTCTCGACGCCTGTCCCACGGAGGCGTTTCCCGAGCCGCGCGTGCTCGACGCGCGCCGCTGTATCTCGTATCTCACGATCGAGAAGCGCGGCGCGATTCCCGAGCCGCTGCGCGCGGCCATCGGCACGCACCTGTTCGGCTGCGACGTCTGTCAGGAGGTGTGTCCGTGGAACCAGCGGCGCGCGCGCCCGCTGGCGAACGAGCCCGCGTTCGAGCCGCGGCGCGAGTGGCATGCGCCCGACCTGGCCGAGCTGCTCGCGCTGGACGACGCCGCGCTCGAGGCGCGTCTCGACGACACGGCGCTGGCGCGGACGCGCGCCGCGGGCCTGCGCCGGAACGCGCTCGTGGCGGCGGGGAACTCGGGCGATCCGCGGCTCTTGCCCGCGATCGAGCGCTGGCTCGGCGCGCCCGACGAGATGCTGGCCGAGACGGCGCGCTGGGCGCGCGCGCGGCTCAGCGAGTCACTTCGACGAGCAGGCCGGGAAAGTCCGACATGAGCCCGTCCACGCCCAGCTCGAGCAGGCGCCGCATCTCGGCGGGCTCGTTGATCGTCCACACGTGCACGAGCAGCCCGCGCTCGCGCGCCATCGCGACGAACTCGCGAGTCACGAGCGGCCGGCCCAGCGCCTGCGCCGGAACCTGCAGCGCGTGGCCGCGCGGCTCGAAGCTCGACAGCCGGCCCTCGGCGCCCGCGCGCACGAACTGGACCACGTCCTCGAGCGAAGAGCCCAGGGCGGTGCCCGGGTCGAGCGCGCGCAGCTTGGCCAGGATCGCCTCGTCTTCGGCGGCGAGCAGCAGCCGCCGCTCCGCGCGCTCGCGCCGGATCACGCGCACCACCTCCTCGGCGATCGGCGGCTCGGCCTGCTTCACCTCGAGATTGATGCGCGCCTCCGGGAACGCGCGCAGCACGTCGACCAGCCGCGGTATGCGCACGCCGCGCCCGCGGAAGGGATGGCTGCGGCCGCCGTCCGCCGAGAAGCGGTGGCCCGCGTCGATCCGCTCGAGCTCGGCGAAGCGGCGCGCGCGGATCGGGCCCTGCGCGTCGGTGGTGCGGTCGAGCGTGTCGTCGTGGTGGATCACGATCTCGCCGTCGGCGCTGGCGTGGCAGTCCATCTCGAGATAGGGGACGCCCTGCGCGAGCGCGCGCTGGAACGAGACATGCGTGTTCTCCGGCGCCTCGCCGCTCGCGCCGCGGTGTCCGAACAGCTGCGGCCTTGGAGTGTCGAAATACGGGTGCACGCGCACACGCTACGGGGCGGGGTGCCGAGTTGACAAGCGCGCCGGAGCCGCGAGCCTCCGCGCGGAGACACCATGAGCGTTCTGACCCGCGATGCGATCCTGCGCGAGCTCGAATCGGGCCGGCTGCGGCTCGAGCCGTTTTCGCTCGACCAGGTCGGGGCGGCTTCGGTCGACCTTCACCTGGGCGGCGAGCTGCGCGTCCCGAACGAAGTCACGAACGGCCCGATCGACGTCACCGACGACGCCACACCCGAGAGCTTCACGCACGTGATCGCCTTCGAGAAGCCGTACCTGCTGGCGCCCGGTCACACGGTCCACGGGATCACGCGCGAGCGGCTGTTCCTGCCACCCGACCTGTGCGCCTGGATCGAGGGCCGCAGCCGGATCGCACGCCTGGGGCTCACCGTGCACGTGAGCTCGGGCTTCGTGCAGCCCGGCGTCTCGAATCACCAGGTGCTCGAGCTCTCCAACGTGTCGGGGCGCGCGCTCGCGATCCACCCCGGCATCCGGATCTGCCAGATCGTGCTGCAGCGGACCGAGGGCAAGGCCGTCTACCGCGGGAAGTTCGCCGACCAGGACTCCCCTTGAGGTCGGTCGCGCAGCGCGTGGCGAGCGCGCGCGTGCGGGTGGGCGACGAGACCGTGGCCGAGATGGGCGAGGGCCTCTTGGCGCTGGTCGGCGTGGGCCGCGGTGACTCGCTGGACGACGCGCGCGCGCTGGCCGAGAAGCTGGTGCACCTGCGCGTCTTCGACGACGCCGCGGGCGTCATGAATCAGTCACTCCTGGACACGCGCGGCACGCTCGGCGTGGTGTCTCAGTTCACGCTGTTCGGCGACGCGCGCAAGGGGCGCCGTCCGAGCTACGGCGAGGCGGCGGCGCCCGCGGAAGCCGAGACACTGATCGACGCGCTGATCGAGCACGCGCGCGCGCTCGGCGTGACGGTCGTCACCGGACGCTTCCGCGCGGACATGGACGTCGAGCTCCTGAATCGCGGGCCAGTGACGCTGCTCCTCGACACGCGGCGCCTTTTTTAGTTTATTTCGCCGCCATGGAAAATCGGGGGGTCTTCCAAGCCGCTCTCTCTCGTCTGTCTGCTCGTCTGGTTGCCGCTCTCACGTTGAGCTTGGTGTGCGCGAGCCTCGCGGGTCTGCCGCTGCCCGCGCGCGCCGACGAGGCGCCTGAGCGGAATATCATGCTGCACTACGGCCTCGGCGTCGGCTCGGTGCTGTGCACGCTGGTGTACGGACCGGTGAAGGTGCTGTACGCGACGCTCGGCTCGATCACCGGCGGCTTCGCGTACCTGCTGACCGGCGGCCGGCTCGACGTCCCGCGCGAAATCGTGCAGCCTGCGGTGCGCGGCGACTACGTGGTGACGCCAGAGCATCTCACGTTCAACCAGCCGCTGTTGTTCGTGGGCAAGGAGCGCGCGCTCGACAGGTCGTCGGGAGACGACAACTACGAGTGAGTGACGGGCTGACGTGAGGCGAGTTCTGCTTCTGGCCGCAATCGCGGCCTGCATCTCCTGCGGCCGCGAATCGGGCGCGCCCGCACCGGCACCCAAGAACGACCCGGCTCCGAACTTCGATCTGCCGCTGGTGGGCGGTGGCAGCGTGTCGCTGGCGTCGCTGAAGGGCCAGACCGTCTTGATCGACTTCTGGGCCACCTGGTGCCCGCCGTGCGTGACCGAGGTGCCGGAGCTCAACGCCGTCTCGAAGGAGCTCCACGGCTCGAACCAGCGCATTCTCGCCATCTCGGTCGACAGCCTGACCGCGGAGGCGCTGGGTGACTGGCTGAAGGAGCGCGACGTGACCTATCCCGTCGCGCTCGGAGACTCCGACCTGGCCGGCCTGTACGGAGCCGATGCCTTCCCGTTCCACGTCGTGGTCGGGCCCGACGGCAAAGTGCTCGAGCGCCTCGAGTCCGGCTTCCACGATCGCGAGCAGCTGCGCGCCGTACTCGCCCGCCACCGAAAGCCATAGCGCGCTCAAGGCCCGCGCCGCGGGCGTCGATCCGCTCGTTTGTCTTGTGGCCGCATGGGCAGCCTACCCATGTTTGGCGTGCGCCGAGGCCGGAGCGGATGAAACCCGAGGACATCGAGCAGCGGTACACGAAGGGGCAGACCATCGTGGAGCGCGGCTCGCGCGAGCGCGTGCTGTACGTCGTGCGCAGCGGCAACGTGCTCGTCCACATCACGGAAGGTCAGGCGCCCTATCTGCTCGGACCGGGCGACATGTTCGGGGAGGCGCCGGCGATCCTGGGCCGCGCCTCGCCGGTGCGCGCCGAAGCCGAGGGCGACACGAGCGTGCTCGCGCTCGACGTGTCACTGCTCAACGTGCTGGTGCGCGAGAACGCGGAGTTCTCGTTTCGGCTGATCCAGGCGCTCGCCGAGCGTGTCGGCGCGGCGCGCGAGGAGGCGTCCGCAGAGGCGCTGCCCGCCGAGCCCGAGCCGCCACGAACCACCATCCGACAGGATGCACGCGCGCTCAGCGCACTCGCGCGCGCGATTCTCGCGCGGCGCATCCCCGGTGAAGTGCCCACGCCAGTGCGCGGTCGGCTGATGGATCTGGCCGCCGCCTCTCATCTGCCGATCCGGCAGGCGTATCTGTGTCTGCAGGAGCTCCTCGATCGCCGCCTGGTGGGTCTGGTCGACGACCAACTCACCGTGCTCGAGCCGGACGAGCTCGCCTCGGTCGCGCAGAAGCCCGCCTGAGCGCGTTCGAAAGCTTGCCTCGCGCCGACGCCCATTGTAGAAGTGCGCGATGCGTCGCCTCGGAGCGCTCCTCGTCGCGAGCGCCCTTCTGTTCGCCGCGGTGACGCGCGCACAAGAGGGCGAGCCCGAGCCGACGAAGCCGCCTCCGCCCACCGAGACCAAGGCGCCGCAGGCGCCGCCCGACTACATCCTGACCGCCAAGGTCGTGACTTACGACAGTGAGCGCGATCTCTACGAAGCCACCGGCGACGTGAAGATCGTGACCACCGACGGCCGCACCATGACCTCGGACTGGGCGCTGTTCAACGGCACGACGCGCACCGGCGTGGCTTCGGGAAACGTCGTGCTGGTCGACGCGCAGAACACCGTGCACGCGCAGTTCGTCGCGGTCGACCTGCGCTCGACCGTGACGGTGGCGATGAACGGAACGATGGACAGCCCGGAGCCGGGCTTCCAGGTGAAGGGCGACGTGATCGAGCGCACCGGCCTCGACACCTACGAGATCGAGCGCGGCAACTTCACCAGCTGCCGCTGCCCGCCCGAGAACGCGCGCAAGCCGTGGGAGATCGACGCCAAGGACGCGAGCGTCGAGGTCGGCGGCTACGCCACCGCGCACGAGGCATGGTTCAAGGTGCTGGGCGTCCGCACGCTCTACGTGCCCTGGATCCTCTACCCGGTGAAGACTCAGAAGCAGACCGGCTTTCTCATCCCGGTCTTCTCGCAGACCAACCGCAACGGCAGCGAGATCTTCCTGCCCTTCTACTGGGCGCTCGCGGACAACGTCAACGTCACGCTCACGCCCGAGTGGGTGAGTCGCCGTGGCTTCATGACCAGCACGACCACCGAATACGTGTTCGGGCTCGAGGGCAAGGGCCGCGGCGGCGCCGCGTTCCTGCCCAACGACCGCAACGTCGACAACAACAGTGACACGGAGCTGTTCAGCTCGAACCGCTGGGCCTACTGGCTCCGCCACCAGCAGCCGCTCATGCCGGGCCTGCAGTTCGGGACCGACATCACGCAGGTCAGCGACAACAACCTGCCGTTCGACTTCCCGTACATGCTCGGCACCGACATCCAGCACCAGCGCATGCTCGAGTCGTCGGCCTGGCTGACCGGGGCGCAAGACGGGCTGTACGCGAACGCGCTGTTGTCGGCGAACAACGACCTGCAGAGCCCGAACGACCTCGACCGCGACAAGTTCTTCCTGCAGAGGCTGCCCGAGATCCGCGCGGGCACGCTGCAGCGCTGGATCTTCGGCCTGCCGGTGCTGGGCTCGTTCGCGACGCGCTTCACCAACTTCGTGCAGTCGGCGACTCACCGCACGGCGCTGGGCGAGGCGCCGGTGAACGGCCAGTTCTTCGACTTCGGCGAGGACGCCCGGCCGGACATCGGCGAGCCCACGGCGACCGGCGTGCTCGGCGCGCACATCGACTCGAACCTCGACAACTTCGGCAACCCCGAGGCCAAGACTCACACGGAGGGCGACGGCATCTTCGAGGAGGGCGAGCCGCTCGCCGACGACGGCCAGCGCCTCGACTTCTATCCCAAGCTCACGCTGCCCGCGCAGCTCGGCCCGATCGAGGCGCTGGCCGAAGGCGGCGTGCGCGAGACACTGTATCTGCCGAACCTGGAGAACTTCGCGTCGCGCACGCTGTACACCTTCCGCGCCGACGCGCGCGCGCCGTTCGGCCGGCGCTTCGCGCTGGGCACCTTGCCGCTGAATCACGTGATCGAGCCGCGGATCGCGTTCGCGGCGGTGTTCGCGCCCGACCAGGCGAACAAGCCGCTCTTCATTCCCGAGCCGACGCGGATCGAGCCTCGGCTGATCGACGGAGATATCCGGCTCGTGACCGAGGACCCGAGTGACCGCGTGCCGGACGCGCGCCTGATCCAGATGCAGATCTCGAATCGGCTCTACGGTCCGGGCCGCGACGAGAACGAGGCCACGCGCCTGTACGGCGACCTGACCGTGGGCAGCGGCTACGACTGGGTGCGCAACGCGTTCACGCGCGTGTTCCTCGCCGCCGACCTGAACCCGACCCAGGACATCAGCTTGCTGTTCGACGGCGGCTGGGATCCCGACGCCCGGCACCTGCAGGACCTGCGCGTCAACGTCGGCTACCGCTTCCCCACCGGTGACTCGATCCGGCTGGGCTACCGCTTCAACCGCAACCCGAACCCGATCTTCGAAGGCTTCCTGAGCCGCGGCGACGAGTTCGACGCGTCGCGCTCCGCGTCCTCGGGCAAGGTCGACCAGATCAACCTGTCCGGGTACTTCGCCGCCACCAAGCAGCTCGAGTTCTTCGCCGATGGCTTCAAATCACTCGAGACCGGCACCGACGGCGGCCGGCTCGGGGCGGTGGTGAGCTCGGAGTGCAAGTGCTGGGACCTCTTGATGCAGCTCGAGAAAGTGTCGCGCACGAACGATACGCGCTTCAGCTTCCAGTTCCGCCTGACGGGCCTGGGCGAGAACACGCGCCAGAACGCCTTCGACCGGCGGCGCGAGCAGGACCGGGCGATCAACTGAGGCGGCGTTGACGGCGGACAGACACTGTGAGAAAGTCCCGCGCGATGAAAGCGGTGGCGCCATGGTCCGCCCGGACCTCGAGAGCTTCACAAAACTCGCTCTTGCCGCGCGCTGCGTACCGCTCGTCCGAGAGGTCGTAAGCGACCTCGACACCGCGCTCGCGGTCTTCCTGAAGCTCGACGACGGCCGCCACGCCTTCCTGTTCGAATCCAACGAAGGCGGAGAGCACTGGGGCCGCTACAGCATCGTCGGGCTGGGCGCGCGCGCGATCTTCCGGGCGCAGGCGGGCGAGGTCGAGATCCAGCGCGGTGAGTCGCGCACGCGACACCGCCTGGCGTCGGACCGCAGCGAGGACCCGCTCGATCACCTGCGCAGGCTCTTGGCCGAGCTGCGGCCGGCGCGGCTGCCCGATCTGCCGCGCTTTTCGGGCGGCGCGGTCGGCTACATCGCCTACGACTGGGTGCGCTACGTCGAGCGCCTGCCGGAGACGAACCCGGATCCGCTGGCGCTGCCGGACTGCTGGTTCGTGTTCCCCGAGACGGTGCTGGTGCACGACCGGCTGCGCGAGCGACTCACGATCATCCACGACGTCGAGCTGCGCGCGGGCGAGTCGCCCGAGGCCGCCTACCAGCGCGGGCTGCGTGCGATCGCCGCGGTCGAGTCACGGCTGGCCGGCCCCACGCCGCGGCCCGCCGCAGCGCCGGCGAGCGCGGCGCCGATGGAGCCGCGCTCGAACGTGACCCGCGAGCGCTTCGTCGAGATGGTGAAGCGCTGCAAGGAATACATCCACGCCGGCGACATCTTCCAGGTCGTGCCGTCGCAGCGCTTCACGCTGCCGCAGAACGCCGATCCGCTCGCGATCTACCGCGAGCTCAGGCTCTTGAACCCGTCACCGTATCTCTTCTTCATGCGCTGCGGCGACGACGTGGTGCTGGGCTCCTCGCCCGAGATCCACGTGCGACTCACCGACGGACAGATCGAGCTGCGGCCGCTGGCGGGCACGGCGCCGCGCGGAGCCACTTCCGAGGAGGACAAGGAGATCGAGCGCCGGCTGCTCTCCGACCCGAAGGAGCTGGCCGAGCACGTGATGCTGGTCGACCTGGGCCGGAACGACGTGGGGCGCGTGGCGGAGATCGGCTCGGTCGTGGTCGACGAGTTCGAGGTGATCGAGCGCTACTCGCACGTGATGCACATCGTCTCGAACGTGCGCGGCAAGATCCGCCCCGACAAGGACGCGATCGACCTGATGCGCGCGACGTTCCCGGCGGGCACGGTCTCGGGCGCGCCCAAGGTGCGCGCGATGGAGGTGATCGAGGAGGTCGAGCCGGAGCGGCGCGGCCTGTACGCCGGCTGCGTCGGCTACTTCGACTACTTCGGCAACATGGACACCTGCATCGCCCTGCGCACGCTCCTGGCCAAGGACGGGAAGCTGTACGTGCAGGCCGGGGGCGGCGTGGTCGCCGACTCCGATCCCGACAAGGAATACCAGGAGACACTGCACAAGGCGGGCGCGCTGTTGCGCGCGATCGCACTGGCGGGGAGCGGGCGATGAAGCTGCTCGTGATCGACAACTACGACTCGTTCACTTACAACCTGGTGCAGTATCTGGGCGAGCTCGGCGCGACGTCGGACGTGGTGCGGAACGACGCGATCCCGGTCGAAGAGGTGGGGCGGCGCGGGGCGGAGGCGATCGTGATCTCGCCCGGCCCGTGCACGCCCGCCGAGGCGGGCATCAGCGTCGACACGATCCTGCGCTACGCGGGGCGGCTGCCGATCCTGGGTGTGTGTCTCGGGCACCAGTCACTCGGCGCCGCGCTGGGCGGGCGCGTGGTGCACGCCAAGACGCTGATGCACGGCAAGACCTCGCTGATCCGGCACCGCGGGACGGACATCTTCGAAGGCCTGCCCAACCCGTTCGAGGCCACGCGCTATCACTCGCTGGCGGTTGCGCGCGAGGGCCTGCCCGAGGCGCTGGTCGTGACCGCCGAGACCGACGACGGCGAGATCATGGGCATGCGCCACCGCGAGCATCCGCTGTACGGCGTGCAGTTCCATCCCGAATCGATCCTGACCGTGGCCGGGAAGGCGCTGCTCGCGAACTTCCTGCGCATCGCGCGCGGCGCTCGCGCGCGCGCGGCGTGATTCGCGCGGCGCTCGCGCGCGCGGTCGCCGGCGAGCGCTTCTCGCGCGCCGAGGCGCGCGCACTCGTGCACGAGATCGTGTCGGAGCGCGCCAGCGACGTGGAGATCGCGGGGCTGCTCACGGCGCTGCGCGCGCGCGGCGAGACACTCGACGAGATCGTCGGCGCGGCGAGCGCGCTGCGCGAGCTCGCGCTGCCGCTCGAGCCGGCGCCGGACGACGCGATCGACACCTGCGGCACCGGCGGCGACGGCGCCTCCACCTTCAACATCTCGACGCTCGGCGCGCTCGTGGTCGCGGGCGCGGGCGTGCCGGTGGCCAAGCACGGCAACCGCGCCGCCTCGAGCCGCTGCGGCAGCGCCGAGCTGCTCGAGGCGCTGGGCGTGCGCATCGAGGCGCCGCCCGAGCGCATGGCGCGCGCCGTGCACGAGGTCGGCTTCGGCTTTCTGTACGCGCGCGCGTGTCACCCGGCGATGGCGCGCGTCGCGCCGGTGCGCGCCGCGCTCGGCTTCCGCACGCTGTTCAACCGGCTCGGGCCGCTCACCAACCCGGTGCGTGTGAAGCGCCAGCTCGTGGGCGTGGCGGACGCCGGCGCGCTCGAATCCACCGCCGCGGCGCTGGCCGAGCTCGGCGCGCGCAACGTCTGGGTGGTGCACTCGGAGGACGGCCTCGACGAGATCTCGCTGGCGGCGCCCACGCGCGTGGTGACTCGCGCCGGCGCGCGCGTCGAGCGCTTCGAGATCGCCGTGGGCGAGATCTTCCCGCGCGCCGACACGCGCGAGCTGGCGGGCGGCGACGTGGCCGAGAACGCGCGCATCGCCGAGCGCGTGCTCGCGAACGAGCCCGGCCCGCGGCGCGACGTGGTGCTCTTGAACGCGGCCGCCGCGCTGTGTGCCGCCGAGCGCGCGCAGTCACTCGCCGACGGCGCGAAGCTCGCGGCGCGCAGCCTGGAGAGCGGCCGGGCGCGCGCGGTGCTGGAGCGGCTGGTCGCGTTCTCGCGAGCTGACTCGTGAACGTGCTGGACAGGATCCTGGCCCAGAAGCGCGAAGAGCTGGCGGCGCTGCGCCGCGACTCTGCCCGACTGCGCGCGGAGGCTTTGGCGGCTCCGGCGCCGCGCGGCTTCGCCCGCGCGCTGCGGAGCGCCCCCGCGCCGCGCGTGATCGCCGAGTTCAAGCGGGCGTCGCCGTCGAAGGGCGAGATCCGGCCGGGCGCCGACCCCGCGGCGATCGCCCGCGCCTACGAGGCCGCCGGCGCCGCGGCGCTCTCGGTGCTGACCGACCGCGAGTTCTTCCGCGGCTCGCTCGACGACCTGCGCGCGGCGCGCGCGGCGGTGCGCGTGCCGGTGCTGCGCAAGGACTTCACGATCGACGCGCTCCAGCTGTTCGAGGCGCGCGCGGCGGGCGCCGACGCGGCGCTCCTGATCGTAGCCGCGCTCGACGACTCACGGCTGCGCGAGCTCCTGGCCTGCGCGCGCGAGCTGGCGCTGGACGCGCTGGTCGAGGTGCACGACGAGCCCGAGCTCGAGCGCGCGCTGGCCGCGGGAGCCGAGCTCCTGGGCGTGAACAACCGCGACCTGCGCGACTTCAAGACCGACGTGGGCGTGACGCGCGCGCTCTTGCCGCGCGCCGCCGGCCGCACGGTCGTCTCCGAGAGCGGGATCGACGCGCCCGAGACGGTGCGCGCACTGGCCGCCGAGGGCGCCTCGGCGTTCCTGGTGGGCGAGGCGCTGATGCGCGAGCCCGATCCCGGCGCCGCGCTGCGCCGGCTGCGGGGGACGCCATGACTCAGGTCAAGGTCTGTGGACTCACCAACCGCGCCGACACCGAAGCCGCGCTCGAGGCGGGCGCGGACGCGATCGGCATCAACTTCGCGCCCCGCTCGCCGCGCCGCGTGGAGGTCGCGGCCGCGCGCGAGATCTCGGTCGTGGCCGCGGGCCGGGCGGTGCGCGTGGGCGTGTTCCAGGACCAGCCGCGCGAAGAGGTCGTGCGGCTCGCCAGCGAGGTCCCGCTCGACGTGATCCAGCTCCACGGCAGCGAGTCACCCGAGTACGCGGCGGCGCTGCCGTTCCCGGTGCTCAAGGTGCTGCGCGGCGACGACTCGCTCGAACGCGAAGCGGAGCGCTATCCGGGCGTCGAGCTCTTGATCGACCATCCCTCGGGCGGCGGCAGCGGCCGCGGCTGGGACTTCGCGCAGGTGCGGGCGCTGGTCAGCCGCGGGCGGCGAGTCTGGATCGCGGGCGGGCTCGACGCCGCGAACGTCGCAGAGGCCCTGCGCGCCGCGTTCCCCTACGGGGTCGACGCGTCGTCGGGCCTCGAGTCCGCGCCGGGAAAGAAGGACCCCGCGAAGCTGCGCCAGTTCGTGGCGGCGGTGCGCGCCTTTGCGCCGGCGCGCACGCGGCCCGACGCCAGCGGCCGCTTCGGCCGTTTCGGCGGGCGCTACGTGCCCGAGACACTCGTGCCCGCGGTCGAGGAGCTGGCCAACGCCTGGGAGGTGCTGCGCCAGGATCCGAGGTTCTGGAAGGAGCTCGAGCTCGAGCGCGGCAGCTACGCGGGCCGGCCGACGCCGCTCTACTTCGCCGGGCGCGTGAGTGAGGAGCTCGGCCTGCGCGTGTATCTGAAGCGCGAGGATCTCGCGCACACCGGCTCGCACAAGATCAACAACGCGATCGGCCAGGCGCTGATCGCGCGCCGCATGGGCAAGCGCCGCGTGATCGCCGAGACCGGCGCCGGCCAGCACGGCGTGGCCTCGGCCACCGCCTGCGCGCGCTACGGCCTGGCGTGCGAGGTCTACATGGGCGAGGAGGACACCCGGCGCCAGGCGCTGAACGTCTTCCGCATGGAGCTCCTGGGCGCGAAGGTGCACGCAGTGAAGTCGGGCAGCCGCACGCTGAAGGACGCCATGAACGAGGCGCTGCGCGACTGGGCCACGAACGTGCGCTCGACTTACTACCTGATCGGCTCGACCGCGGGGCCGCATCCCTATCCCATGCTGGTGCGCGACCTGCAGGCGGTGATCGGCCAGGAGGCGCGCGCCCAGATCCAGAGCGCCGAGGGCCGGCTGCCCGACCTGTTGATCGCGTGCGTGGGCGGGGGCAGCAACGCGCTGGGCCTGTTCGCGCCGTTCTACGACGACACCGAAGTGCGTATGGTGGGCGTCGAGGCGGGCGGCGAGGGCGTGGGCTCGGGCCGGCAGGGCGCCTCGATCTCGGCCGGCAGCCCGGGCGCGCTGCACGGCAGCTTCTCGTACGTGCTGCAGGACGACGAGGGCCAGATCTTCGAGGCGCACTCGATCTCGGCCGGGCTCGACTATCCCGGCGTCGGCCCCGAGCACTCCTACTTCAAGGACAGCGGGCGCGCCGAGTACACGCCGATCACCGACCACGAAGCGCTGGACGCGTTCATCTGGCTGGCGCGCACCGAGGGCATCATCCCCGCGTTCGAGTCCGCGCACGCGATCGCCGAGCTGCGCAAGCGCGCGCCGCGACTCACTCGGGGGTCGCTCGTGATCGTGAATCTCTCGGGCCGCGGCGACAAGGACGCCGCCGAAGCGAAGTCCCTGCTGGCGAAGGGCGGGGCGCCATGAATCGGATCGATGCGGCCTTCGCGAAGGCACGCGCCGAGAAGCGCGCCGCGCTGATCGTGTTCGTGACCGGCGGCGATCCGGATCTCGAGACCACCGCCGAGCTCATCCCCGAGCTCGCCGCGGCAGGCGCCGACGTGATCGAGCTCGGCTTCCCGCACAGCGATCCGATCGGCGAGGGCCCGACCATCCAGGCCTCGTCGCAGCGATCGCTCGCGCACCACACCTCGCTGTCACAGGTGCTGGAGCTGGTCCGGCGCGTGCGCGGCGTGACGGACGTGCCGCTCGTGCTGATGGGCTATCTCAACAACGTACTCGCGCACGGCGAGGAGAGACTCGCCAAGGACGCGGCGGCCGCCGGCGCCGATGGGCTGATCGTGGCCGACACGCCGTTCGAGGAGACGGAGCTGTTGTCGCGCGCCTGCGCGGAGGCGGGCGTGCACCGCGTGCTGATGGTCGCGCCGACCAGCACGCCGGCGCGCGTGGTGCGGATCGCCGCCAAGAGCCGCGGCTTCGTCTACTGCGTGTCGGTCACCGGGGTCACCGGCTCGCGCCAGTCGCTTCCGCCCGACCTCGACCAGCTGGTGGGCCGGATCCGCCGCGTGACCGCAACACCGATCGGTGTCGGATTCGGCGTCTCGACCCCGGAGCAGGCGGCGCAGGTGGCGCGCCTGGCCGACGGCGTGATCGTGGGCAGCGCGCTGGTCGCGAAGATCGGCGCGGCGCGCGGACGCGAGGAGGCGGTGCGCGCCGCGCGCGCGTTCGTGGCCGAGCTCGCGGCCGCGGTCAGGCGCGCGCGCGCTTAGTGGCCTCGGCAGCCAGAGCTCGTTCCGCGTGAGAACGGGCAGTACATCCACCGAAGGGTTGATTTTACGGGGTCAGCCGGGCGCGTTCGACCCACTGGGAGTAGAGCCCGCGCACCTGCTTCGCCGTGGCTTCCCAGTCACCCGAGTTGTCGATCACCACGTCCGCGAGCGCGCGCTTCTCGTCGATCGGGAGCTGCGCGGCGATGCGCGCGCGCGCGTCGGCGGGCGCGAGCTTGTCGCGCGCGACCACGCGCTCGAGCTGCTGCTCGGGCCGCGCGTAGACCAGCGCGATCAGGTCGAACGGCAGGAGCGCGCCGGTGCCGACGCCGGCCTTTCGGCCCTCGAGCAGGAGCGGCACGTCGGCCACGATCACCTCGACGCCGCGCGCGCGGTGCGCCGCCGCGCGGCGCTGGTGCTCGGCAGTCACCAACGGGTGGATCAGCCGGTTCAGGCGCTGGCGCGCCTCGGCGTCCTCGAACACGAGCTTGCCGAGCTTGGGCCGGTCGAGCTCGCCCGACGCGGTGAGATACTCCTCGCCGAAGGCTTCGACGATCGCCCGCAGGCCCGGAGCGCCCGGTGACTGGAGCTCTCGCACGATCCGATCCGAGCAGTCGACCGCCGCGCCGAGCTCCTCGAGCAGGCTCGCGACCTTGGACTTTCCCGAGCCGATCCCACCCGTGAGACCGACCAGGAGCGCGCCCTTCTCCGCCACGGCGCGGGAGTCTAAAGCATCGTTTCACAAAGGAAAACGCGTTATGATGCGCGCGCTTTGAACCCCGACGAGCGCGAGAAGACACTGGCGCGCCTGCGCGACGAGATCGACGCGATCGATTCGCAGATCCTCGAGCTGTTGAACCGGCGCAGCGCGCGCACCAACGAGATCGGGCGCGCCAAGGCGCTGGGCGGCGCGACGCCGTTCGTGCCCGCGCGCGAGCTCGAGATCTTCGAGCGGCTCGAGCGCGAGGCGCAGGGGCCGTTCCCGAAGCAGGCCATCCGCAAGGTCTTCCGCGAGATCATCTCGGCCTCGATCGCGGGCCAGCGCGGCGTCTCGGTGGCCTATCTCGGTCCGCCGGCGACTTACACGCACCAGGCCGCGATCCAGCAGTTCGGTCAGATGGCCGACCTGCGGCCCGCCGCCACCACCGACGCGATCTTCGACCAGGTGGAGTCGGGCCAGGTCGAGTTCGGCGTGGTGCCGATCGAGAACTCGAGCGAAGGCGTGGTGTCTCACACGCTCGACCTGTTCGTCGACTCACCGCTCACGATCGCGGCCGAGGTCCACGTGCCGATCCACCACGATCTCTTGTCGAAGAGCGGCGAGCTGCGCGCGATCCGCGCGGTGCACTCGCACCCGCAGGCGCTGGCGCAGTGCCGCGGCTGGCTCGAGCTGAACCTGCCCAACGTGCCGCAGCAGTCGACTCACTCGACTGCGCAGGCCGCCGAGCTGGCGGCGCGCGGCGACGAGCTGGCAGCGATCGCCAGCCCGGTGGCCGCCGAGCTGTACGGCTTGCGCGTGGTGCACTCGGGAATCGAGGACCGCGTCGACAACACCACGCGCTTCCTGGTGATCTCGAAGCAGCCGCCGCACAAAAGCTCGCGCGACATCACCTCGATCCTGTTCTCGATCAAGCGCGACCAGGTCGGCGCGCTGTACAAGGCGCTCGAGCCGTTCTATCAGCACGGCGTGAACCTGACCCGGATCGAGTCACGGCCCACGCGCGTGCGCGTCTGGGAGTACGTGTTCTTCTGCGACTTCGAAGGCCACGTCGACGACGCCAAGGTCGCGGCGGCGATCCAGGAGCTGCGGCCGCGCTGTGACTTCGTGAAGGTGCTGGGGAGCTACCCGGTGGCGGAGGTGATCAAGTGAAGCTGCGCGAGCTGGTCAACCCGCACATCCGCGACCTGGCGCCGTACGTTCCCGGCAAGCCGGTCGAAGAGCTCGAGCGCGAGCTGGGCATCGCGTCCGCGGTGAAGCTGGCTTCGAACGAGAGCCCGATCGGGCCGTCGCGGCGCGCGGTCGAGGCGATCTTCGCGGCCGCCGAGAACCTGAACCGCTATCCCGACGACAGCTGCTTCGCACTGCGCGACGCGCTCGCGAAGCACCTCTGCATCCGCACCGACCAGCTGTGCTTCGCGGGCGGCTCGGACGGCATCCTCGAGCTGCTCGCGAAGTGCTTCCTGGCGCCCGGCGACGAGGCGCTCTTCCCGTGGCCCAGCTTCGCCATGTACCCGATCATGACCAAGGGCGCGGGCGCGACGCCGGTCCAGGTGCCCCTCGATCCGGAGTACCGGGCCGACGTCGGCGCGCTCTTGCGCGCAGTCACTCCGAAGACGCGGCTGTTGGTGCTCGCGAACCCCAACAACCCCACCGGCACCTCGATCGGCGCCGCCGAGTTCGAGCGGCTGGTGCGCGAGCTGCCCGAGCGCGTGGTGCTGGTCGCGGACGAGGCGTATCTCGCGTTCGTGCGCCGGCCGGATTTCCCCGACTCGGTCGCGGCGCTCGCGCAGCGCGAGACACTCGTGGTCCTGCGCACGTTCTCGAAGGGTCACGCGCTGGCGGGGCTCCGCATCGGCTACGCGATCGCGCGGCCCGAGCTGATCGGATACCTCGAGCGCGCGCGTCACCCCTTCATCGTGAACAGCCTGGCCCAGGTCGCCGCCGCGGCGGCGCTGGCCGACACCGCGCACAGCGCGCGCATCGCCAAGCTCACGCACGAGGGCATCGCGCAGCTCGAGAACGGGCTGCGCCAGCTCGGCATCCGCTTCGCGCCGACCGACGCCAACTTCCTCTTGATCGAGGTGGGGCAGGGCGCGGACGCGCTGCAGGGTCGGCTCGAGCGGCACGGCGTGATCACCCGTCCGCTCGGCGGCTTCGGGCTCTCGACCCATCTGCGCGTCTCCGTCGGAACCCGCGAGGAGAACGAGCGCTTCCTCGCCGCGCTGGCCGCCGAGCGCAAGCGTTGAAGCGACCGGTCGTCGCACGCCTGGGCGTCATCGGTATGGGGCTGATGGGCGGCTCGGTCGCCATGGCGGCGCGTGCCCGCGGGGCGGCCGCCGAGGTTCGCGGCTCCGACCGCCACCTCGCATCGGCCGGCGACATCCCCCTGGTTCCGCTGGACGAGTGCGCAGCGTGGGCAGAGCTCCTCGTTCTGGCCGTCCCGCTCGAGGCCATGGGCGAGGTGATGCGAGCGCTGGCCCCGCATCTGCGCCCGGAGACGCTGCTGACGGACCTGGCGAGCGTGAAGGCGCCCGTGGCGGAGCTGGCACGCCAGCATCTGCCGCACCCCGAACAGGTGGTCGGAGCCCACCCCATGACCGGGGGCCACGGCAGCGGTTTTGGCGCGGCAAGTCCCGAGCTCTTCGCCGGCGCGCCGTGCATCCTGGCGCTCTCCGGCGGCGAGGCCCCTTATGTGGTTGCCCGGATTGAGGAATTCTGGCAGTGTCTCGGTGCCTTCACAGTTCGGAAGTCGCCCGAGGAGCACGACGCCATCGCGGCCGCGCTCTCGCACGTGCCCCACGTCGTCGCATTCGCGTACGGAAAAGGGCTCCCCGGGGACGAGAGACTGGAGCTGGCAGGACCCGGACTGCGCGATTTCATCCGCATCGCGCGCTCCAACCCCAAGCTCTGGTGCGAGATTCTGCTCATGAATCGCAAGCGCGTCGCCGAAGAGGCAGCGCGTTTCTCGAAGAACTTGGGGGCGATACTGGACGCTTTGGAACGCGCCGACCGGCCCGAACTCGAACGGTTGCTCGAGGGCGGGCGAGCCGGCGCAGATGAACTCAACCGACGACAGCGAACGAAACCAGGAGAACGACCCAAGTAATGTCAGCCCCAGCACAGACCCCCACCGAGGAGTCCTTCGCGGACCTCTTCGAGAGCAGTCAGTCACTCGTGAAGGAAGGGCAGGTCGTCTCCGGCACCGTGCTCTCCATCGACCCCGAACACGTCCTGGTGGACGTGGGCTGCAAGTCCGAAGGCATGATCGCCACCTGGGAGTTCGCCGACGACGACGGCGTCGCACGGATCCAGGTCGGCCAGAAGGTCGACGTTCTCGTCGAGCAATCCGAGAACGAAGACGGCGTGATCGTCCTCTCCAAGGAGAAGGCCGACCGCCTGCGCGTGTGGGACCACCTGCAGAGCGCCTACGACAACTCCGAAGTCGTCGAGGGCGTGATCAACGGCCGCGTGAAGGGCGGTCTGTCGGTGAACCTGAAGGGCGTCAAGGCCTTCCTGCCCGGGTCGCAGGTCGACCTGCGGCCGGTGCGCAATCTCGACCGCATGATCGGCGAGCCGCACAAGTTCAAGATCATCAAGTTCAACAAGCGCCGCGGCAACATCGTGCTGTCGCGCCGCGCGCTGCTCGAGACCGAGCGCCAGTCACTGCGCCAGAAGACGCTCGAGATCCTGAAAGAGGGTCTCGTCGTCGAGGGCATCGTCAAGAACATCACCGACTACGGTGCGTTCATCGATCTGGGTGGCATCGACGGCCTGCTCCACATCACCGACATGTCGTGGGGCCGGATCTCGCACCCGAGCGAGGTGTTCCAGGTCGGCGACCAGGTGCGCGTGCGCGTGCTGAAGTTCGATCCCGAGAGCGAGCGCGTGTCACTGGGCCTGAAGCAGACCCAGCCCGACCCGTGGGTCTCGATCGGCGACCGCTACCCGATCGGCCTGCGCATCCGCGGCAAGGTCGTGTCACTCGCCGACTACGGCGCGTTCGTCGAGCTCGAGCCCGGCATCGAAGGCCTGATCCACATCTCCGAGATGAGCTGGACCAAGCGCGTGAAGCACCCGTCGAAGGTGGTCGCGATCGGTGACGAGGTCGACGTGCTCGTGCTCGAGGTCGATCCGCAGAACCGGAAGATCTCGCTGGGCATGAAGCAGACGGAGCCCAACCCGTGGAGCCTGCTCGAGGAGCGCTATCCGCCGGGCACCAAGGTGCGCGGCGTGGTGCGCAACGTGACCAACTTCGGTGTCTTCGTGGGCATCGAGGACGGGATCGACGGCCTGATCCACGTCTCGGACATCTCCTGGACGCAGAAGATCCGCGACCCCAAGGAGCTGTTCAAGAAGGGCGACGAGCTCGAGGCGGTGGTGCTGAAGGTCGACACCGACAGCGAGAAGTTCTCACTCGGCCTGAAGCAGCTGCAGCCGAACCCGTGGGACGAGGTGCCGCGCAAGTTCCCCGTCGGCTCGAAGATCAAGGGCAAGGTCACGAGCATCGCCGACTTCGGTGTGTTCGTGGAAGTGGAAGAGGGCATCGAAGGCCTGGTCTACGCATCCGAGGTCGGCCGCAACGTCGAGAACATCTCGGACGTGGTGAAGGTCGGCGACGAGGTCGAGGCGCTGGTCGTGCGCGTGGACGCGGCGGAGCAGAAGATCGCCCTGTCGATGCGCGCGATTCAGGAGCGCGAGGAACGCGCGGCGATCAAGCGCGTGGCTGCGCAGTCCGGCACGCAGAAGGCGACCCTCGGTGACCTGTTCTCGTCCGACGCACTCTCCAAGCTGCGCGGAGGCGGCTCCAGCAGCTCGGGAAGCGACGATTCGTGAGCACAAAACCCTAGTACGGAGAAAAGCGGGTGGGGGACCTCTCCGGAATGACCAAGAGTGACCTGATCGAGCGTGTGGCGGTCAAAGTGCCGCACATCTCGAAAAAGGACACCGAGACCGTCGTCAACACGATCTTCGACTGCATGACCGAGTCACTGCGCAAGGGCGATCGGATCGAGATCCGGGGCTTCGGGAGCTTTCAGGTCAAAGTGCGCGAGGCGCGCGAGGGCCGGAACCCGAAGACCGGCGAGGAAGTGAAGATCCCCGCCAAGCGGACACCGTTCTTCAAGGTGGGCAAGGAGCTCAAGGAGCGGATCGAAGCCAAGCGCAAGCAGGAAGTCGGGGGGGGCGGAGCGCGACCCAGCGCCGGCGCAGTCCCCCGCTCCTGAGGCGGGTCCCGCCGTGAGCGCCGCCGAGGACGCGCGTCGGCCGCTCTGGGCGCCGTGGCGGATCGAGTACGTCGAGCACGGGCACGAAGCCCGGCGCTGCATCTTCTGCGAGCCGGAAGAGCCCGTCCCCGACCGCCAGCGCCTGATCCTGTACCGCGGGAAGAGCGCGTTCGTGCTGATGAACCGCTACCCATACTCACCCGGTCACCTGATGGTGGCGCCGTTCGCCCACTCGGGCCGGATCCACGCGCTCGAGCCGGATACGCAGGCGGAGCTGATGACCCTGGTCGCGCAGGCCACGCGCATCCTCGAGGCGACTTACAATTGCGACGGGCTGAACGTGGGCGCGAATTTGGGCGCCGCCGCCGGCGCGGGCTTCGCGGACCACCTGCATTTCCACCTGGTCCCGCGCTGGAGGGGCGACGTGAACTTCATGACCGCCGTGGGCGAGATCCGAGTGATTCCGACTCATATCGAGCGCAGCTTCGACGAGCTGCTGCCCGCGTTCGCGGAGCTCGCGCGATGAGGGGCTGGGCGTCGGTCACGGTCTTTCTGCTGTTCGCCGCGCTGCTCGTCTATGTAGTGATCAGCAACAACGACATCGTGATCGTGACGCTGCCGCTCGTGAAGTGGCCCACGAAGCTCTGGTCGGCGATGGTCGCGTCGGCGATAGTCGGCGCGGGCGCGACGCTCTTGCTCACGAGCTGGCCGCTGCTCCGCATGAAGTTGCAGTCGCGCAAACACACGCGCCGGATCGCGGAGCTCGAGCAAGAGGTCCACGGTCTGCGCACGCTCCCGATCGCGAGCGACGCGAGCTCGCGCACGCAGCAGAAAGTCTGAGCGCCGTGCGCGACTGGCTGCGCGGGCTGACTCAGAAGCCGGCGCCCGAGCGCTCGGCGACCGCGCAGCTGCGCAGCGCTCTGCACCTGGTGCTGGCGGGCGACCTGCCGGCCGCCGAGGCGCAGCTCGCGGAGGCCGCGCGCGTCGACTCCTCGTCGTCGGACGTGTATCTCGCGCTGGCCAACCTGTACCGCCTGCGCGGCGACATCGGGCGCGCGATCCAGATCCACCAGAACCTGTTGCTGCGGCCCGACATCTCCGACGATCTGCGCCGCGAGTCACTATTGGGCCTGGCGCTCGACTTCCGCGCCGGTGGCTTCTTGAAGCGCGCCGCGGCCTCGTTCGAGGACCTGTTGCGGCTCGAGCCCGAGAACCTGCAGGCGCTGCGGGCGCTCGAGCGGATCAAGATCGAGGGCGGTGACTGGGAGGGCGCGGTGCAGATCCGCAATCAGATCGGCGCGCGCGACACGGCCACGCCCAAGGTGCTGGCGCACCTGTGGACGGGTCACGGCCGCTCGCGCGCGGCGCGCGGGATCGAGGCCGAGGCGCGGCGCGCGTTCAAGCGCGCGGTCGCTCAGGACCCCGACTGTGCCGAAGCCTACGTGGCGCTGGGCGACCAGCGCTTCCGCGAGGGCAGCACCAAGAAGGCGGTCGGGCTGTTCCGGCGCGCACTCGGCCTGCACCCCGCGATCGGGCGGCTGCTCTATCCGCGTCTGTTCGAGGCGCACAAGAAGCTCGGCGACATGGCCGGGCTCGAGGCGATGCTGCGCGAGCGGCTCGACCGCGAGCCCGACGACCACGACGCGGCGCTCTGGCTGGCGCGCGCGATCGCGGCCCAGTCGCGCGCCGACGAGGCGCTCGCGCACCTGCGCCGGCTGCTCGACCGCGACCCGGGCCAGCTCGCGCTGCACGCCGAGATCGGCCGGGTGCTCTTGCGAGAGAACCGGGACAGCGAGGCCAAGAAGGCGCTCGAAGAGCTGCTCGAACGCCTGCCGACCGAGCCGCGCGCGCTCGCCTGCCGGAGCTGCGGCGCGCAGGACGTGACGCTGCACTTCCGCTGTCCGCAGTGCGGCGAGTGGGACAGCTTCAGCTAGCGGGGCCCCCGCGCAGCGCGGCGTCGATCGCCTCGGTGAGTCGCGCGACCGTGAACGGCTTCTGCAGGAAGCCTGCGAGCCCCTGTGACTCGAGGCGCGCGAGCGCCCGCTCGCTGGCGTAGCCGCTGGCCGCGAGCACGGGAATCTCGGGCGCGAGCTCGCGCAGCGCCTCGAACACGATCTCGCCCGACTCGGTGGCGAGCGTCAGGTCGAGCACGACCGCCGAGACTTGTCCGGGATGGGTGCGGAGCTGCTCGAGCGCGCGGGTGCCGCTCTCGGCGAGCAGCACCCGGTAGCCGGCGAACTCGAGCGCGCGGCGCGCCACCTCGCGCACGCCGCGCTCGTCGTCGACGACCAGGATCGTGCCGCGGGCCAGCACTTGTGCGGCCTCGGCCAGAGTGACTCCCGCCGGCGCTGGGGCCGCGCGGCGCAGCGGCGCCGGCAAGAGCACGCGCATGCGCGTGCCGACGCCGGGCGTGCTCTCGACCAAGAGGTTCCCGCCGTGCGCGCGCACGATGCCGTGCGCCACCGCCAGCCCCAGACCGCGCCCCGCGCCCTTGGTGGTGAAGAACGGATCGAAGATCTTGGCCAGCGCCTTGGCGTCGACGCCGCAGCCGCTGTCGCTGACCTCGAGCGTCACCCACTCCGGAGTGATTCCCGGCTCCGGCGGAACGACACGCAGCGCGACGTCGCCGCCCTCGGCCGGGAGCGCCTCGCAGGCATTGGTGACCAGGTTCATCAGCACCTGGCGGAGCTGCGTGGCGTCGCCGTCGATCCAGGACGCGGGCTGGGGCGCTTGCCAGGTGACGCGCGCGTTCGCCGGCAGGTTGGCGCGCAAGAGCGCGAGCGTGTCGTCGACCAGCGGGCACAGGTTCACGGGCGCGCGCTCGATCCGCTCGCTGCCGGCGAAGGCCAGGATCTGGCGCACCAGCCCAGCCGCGCGCTCGCCCGCGTGCTGGATCTCGGCCAGACACTCACGCAGGAGCGGATCGCCGAGCGGGCGGCGCAGCGCGAGGTCGGCGTTGCCGAGGATGCCGACCAGCAGGTTGTTGAAGTCGTGCGCGACTCCTCCGGCGAGCAGGCCCAGGCTCTCCAGCCGCTGTGACTCGCGCAGGCGCGCCTCGAGCGCGGCGCGCTCCTCGGCGAAGCGGCGGCGCTGGGTGACTTCCGCGACCACGCCGACCGCGGCACCGGGCCGCGCCGGGCTGGCGTGCCCGCGCATCAGCACCCAGCGCTGCTCGCGGTCGGGCCGCGCCGCCAGCCGCAGCTCGACCTCGAAGCCCTCGCCCTTGCGGATCTGGTCGCGCGCGTACGCGCGCGCCAGAGTCGCGTCGCCGGGCTGGATCAGCTCGGCCACCGCGTCGGGCTCGCTCGGCATCGACTCACCGGGCGCCAGCTCGAAGACGCGCGGCGCGTTGGCCGACCAGCTCACGCGCCGGCTGGGGGCATCCCACTCCCAGGTGCACATGTCGGCGGCCTCGAGCGCCAGGCGCAGCTGCTGCTCGCTCGCGGCCAGCGCCTGCTCCGCCGCCTTCTTGTCCGACAGATCGGTGAGTGTGCCGACCCAGCCCGCGAACTCTCCGCCGGCGTCGAACTCCGCGATCGCCTGATTCAGCACCCAGCGCACGCTGCCGTCGCGCCGCACCACGCGTTGCTCGAGCCGCAGCGGCCGGCGCTCCGCCAGCGCCTTGCGCGACAGCTCGAGGATCTGTGCGGCGTCGTCGGCGTGCAGCCACTGAGTGCCGAGCGCACCCAGCCCCTCTTCGACCGGAATGCCTGTGAGCTCGGACCAGCGCTCGTTCAGGAACACGTGGCGGCCACGTTTGTCGATCCGGAACAACCCGACGGGGACCGCGCGCGCGAGGCTCTGGAACCGCTCCTCGCTCTCGCGCAGCGCATCGAGCATGCGCTGGCGCTCGGTCACGTCGCGCGTGGTCATGACGACGCGACGCGTGCCGTCGGGCGCGTCGAACCGGCGACCGTGAGTCTCGAGCCAGCGGTACTCACCGTCGGCGTGGCGGATGCGCTGCAACAGGTCGATCGTGGGCCGCAGCTGGCCGTCTTCGAACGCCTCGAAGGCGCGTGGCAGGTCTGCCGGGTGAGTCAGCGCCAGGACGTTGGGCGCGAGCTCGCCGAGCCAGCGGTCGACCGGGTAACCGAGCTGGCGCTCGATGCTGGGACTCACCCAGAGCAGCTGACCGTCTGCCGAATACTCGGTGACCACGTCGGAGGAGTTCTCGGCCAGCAGCCGGTAGCGGGTCTCGCGCTCGCGCAGCTCGGCCTCGCCGCGCAGCCGCCGGGACTGGTCGCGGCCGTGGATGAGGAGCGCGTTGCGGCGCTGGTAGCGGACCGGCGCGACCCAGGCCTCGAGCACGATCCGCGCGCCGTCCGCGGCCCGCAGCTCGAGCTCGAACGACGGCACCGACTCACCCGAGCGCTCGGCCTCCGCCAGCAGCTCCTGGGTGCGCTCGCGCGCCGCGGGGTCCACGAAGTCCACGAGCGGGCGGCCGATCAGCTCGCGCCGACTGGCTACGCCCAGCAGCCGCCGGACGCTGCCGTTCGCGTAGACCAGGTGCCCCTGGATCAGCAACGCGATCCAGTTCGGCGTCGCCTCGAGCACCGCCTCGATCGCCGGCGCGCGCCTCGCGGGCAGGCCTACGGCGCGGCGCAAGGCGCGCAGCCACTCGCGGAACATGGAGACCCCTCTGTCGGCGATCGTATCACTCGCGGCCGCGCAGCGATCCGCTGCATTTCGGAGCCGCGCCGGCGGTGGAACCGTCCGCCCTCGTGGGCTCACTGCGGCGGGTGTCTGGCGCGTGTCTCGTGCTGGCCGGGATCACCTTCTGGCTCGCCTGGTTCCTGATGCCCTTGCCGGGGACCACGGACGCCGCGTTCATCCTCGAGCAGGTCGGGGCGAATCGAGCGCACGTCTTCGCCTCGGTTGCGGTCCAGGTGCTGTCCGGGGCGCTCTTCATCCCCGGGCTCCTGGGCTTTGCGGTGGCGCCGGGTCTGCGTGATTCGGCCCGCGGCTTCGCCGCACTCTCGCTGGTCGGAATCGGCGCGACGGGGCTGGCCGCGGACGCGATCTACCACCTGCTGGCGTTCGAGATGTCGGCGCCGGGAGTCGCGCGCGAGGCGATGCTGCCCGTGATGGAGCGCTTCCAGTCGGGCGACCTCGTGTTCGTGGCCCCGCAGCTCCTGGCACTGGTCGCGGGAGTCGCGCTCCTGGCCTGGGCGGCGGCCGCGGCGGGTCTCGCGCCCGCCCGCACGCCGCGCTGGCTCTTGCTCGCGCTCGTGACTGCGCTCGCGGGCGGGGCGCTGGTGCGGGCGTTCGGCTTCCCGCGGCGGGGGGTGGCGCTGTCGGTGATCGGCCTCGTGGCGGTCACGATCGCCGAGCTCGGTGCGAGTCAGTGGCGCACTAGATCGTGATCTGCATGCCGAGCTCGACGGCCCGGCCGGGCGGGATGCCGAAGTAGCCGGCCGCCGGCTGCGCGGTGTAGTGCAAGAGCGCGAACAGGCGCTTGCGCCAGCCGGCCAGCTCGCGCTTGCCCGAGGGCAGCACGGTGACTCGGCCCAGGAAGAAGCTGGCGGTCTCGACCGTGACCGGGACGCCGGTGGCGGCGATCTGGCGCACGATCTCGGCGATCGCGGGCGTCTGCTGGAAGCCGTAGCGCGCACTCACGCGCACGAAGCCCTCGCCCAGAAACTCGACCCGCACGCGGTCGGTGCGCGGCACCGAGGGGACGTGCTCGGTCGAGATCGAGAGCAGCACGATCCGCTCGTGCAGCACCTTGGAATGCTTGAAGTAGTGACCGAGTGAGAGCGGCAGACCGTCGGGATAGCCCGACATGAAGACCGCGACGCCCGCGACCCGCTGCGGTTTCTCGCGACCGACGTCGGCGATGAAGGCGGTGAGCGGCAGGGTGACTGCGTTCAGGTGCTGGTTCAAAAGGTCGGTGCCGCGCTTCCAGGTGGTCATGATCGTGAACAGCACGGCGCCCATGGCCAGCGGGAACAGCCCGCCGTGCGGCGTCTTGGGCAGGTTCGCGCCGAACAGCGCCAGGTCGACAGTGAGAAAGACCGCGCCCAGCGCGATCGCCACCGGCCAGCCGACCCGGCGTGCGGACACCGGCACGAACAGGAACGTGGTCACCGCCATCGTGCCGGTGACTGCGATGCCGTAGGCCGAGGCCAGGCCCGACGAACCACGGAACTCGAGCACCAGGAAGATGCATGCGAACATCAGGAACCAGTTCACCGCCGGCACGTAGATCTGGCCCTCCTGCCGGCTCGAGGTGTGGACGATCTGCATGCGCGGCAGATAGCCGAGCTGGATGGCCTGGGCCGTGAGTGAGTAGGAGCCCGAGATCACCGCCTGCGAGGCCACGATCGTGGCCAGCGTGGCGAGGGCGACCATCGGCAGCACGCTCCACGCGGGCAGCATGGTGAAGAAGGGATTCTCGATTCCGTCGGCGCCCGCGCGCAGCAGATACGCGCCCTGGCCGAGGTATGAGAACAAGAGCGAGGGAAACACCACCGCGTACCAGGCGATCGAGATCGGCAGGCGGCCGAAGTGACCCAGGTCGGCGTAGAGCGCTTCGGCGCCGGTCACGCACAGGACGACCGCGCCCAGGATCAGAAAGCCTGCACCGGTGTGACTCGTGAGCTCGACGAGCGCGTGGCCGGGGTTGATCGCCGAGAGGATCCGTGGCTCGCGCAGGATCCAGGGGATGCCCGCGGCCGCGATCGCGGTGAACCAGACCAGCGAGATCGGCCCGAACCAGGCGCCGATCCGGCTCGTGCCGTGCCGCTGCACCAGGAACAGCAGGATCAGGATCACGAGCGCGGTCGGCCAGACCAGGGGGGTCATGCCGGGCAGCGCGATCTCGAGCCCTTCGACCGCGGACAAGACCGAGATCGCCGGAGTGATCATGCCGTCGCCGTAGAGCAGCGCAGTGCCCGCGAGCGCCACCAGGAAGGCGACGGTCCGGAAGCGCGGCGCTCTGTCGTAGGCGCGCTGCACCAGCGCCATCAGCGCGAGCACGCCGCCCTCACCGTGGTTCTCGGCGCGCATCACGAAGCTCAGATACTTGACGACGACGACCAGGACGAGGGTCCAGAAGACGAGCGAGACGACCCCCAGCACGTTCTCGGGCGTCGCGGCCGCGCCGTGTGTCCCGTGGAAGCACTCGCGCAGCGCGTACAGGGGAGAGGTTCCGATGTCGCCGTAGACGATGCCGATCGCGCCCAGGGTCAGACGGCGGAGCGCGAGCGATGAACCACCCGCGTCGGAGACCCCATGCTGCACGGGGGGTCCGATTAGCACGTTTTGCCGCGCCGCGGCAACGGCCGCGTCGCGGCCGGCGCGTGAGTTGACCCGGCGGGCGAGCGACGTAGAGAATCGGCGCGGCCCAGGGAGGGGCCACGCATGTCCGACACCGCCGCCCGTCCGCCCGACATTCTCACGCTGCACGCTCGGATGAGCCCGCAGAAGCTGGCCGTCATCCACGACCGGCCGGACGGGAAGATCCTGCGCTGGACCTTCGCCGAGCTCGAGGCGCAGGCGAACAAGCTGGCCAACGGCCTGCTGGCGCTCGGCCTGCGGCCCGGCGAGAAGCTGGTCTGGTGCGGCCAGAACTCACCCGGCGTGGTGCGGGTGGTGCACGCCGCGCGCAAGATCGGCGCGGTCGCGGTGCCGCTCAACTACCGGCTGTCACCCGAAGAGGCGCAGTACGTCGTCGACAACTCCGACGCGGTGATGATCTACGTCGACGCCGAGTACGTGCCGCTGTTTCAGAAGATCCGCGGCGAGATCCCGAAGGTGCGCGAGATCGTCGTGTACGACGGGCCCGCGCCCGCGGGCATGCGCGACGGCGACGCGCTGGTGGCGAACGCGAGTGACTCCGAGCCGGTGGCGAAGGCCAGCGCCGACGCGGCGCAGACCATGATCTACACCTCGGGCACGACCGGAAAGCCCAAGGGGGCGGTGCGCGGCGCGGCCAACGCCGCGCAGTCCGCGGCGCTCTTGGGCTTGATCGGCTATCTGCCCGACGACGTGTATCTCACCACCGGGCCGCTCTATCACTCGGGCCCGGGCGGCTTCATGGGCGTCGCGCACGCGCTCGGAAACACGGTCGTGCTGCAGAAGAAGTTCGACGCCGAGGACTGGCTGCGGCTGGTCGAGAAGTACCGGGTCAGCACCACCTTCTCGGCACCCACCCCGGTGCGGCTGGTCTGCAACCTGCCGGCGGCCGTGAAGGCCAAGTACGACAAGAGCTCGATGCGCCGCTTCATCGCCAATGCCGCGCCCTGGTCGTTCGCGCTGAAGCAGATGTATCTCGCCGACTTCCCCGTCGACTCGCTCTTCGAGATCTACGGCTCCACCGAGCTCGGCGTGAACACCGTCCTGCGGCCGGAGGACCAGCTGCGCAAGCCGGGCTCCTGCGGCAAGCCCGCGCCGATGGTCGAGATCAAGCTGTTCGACGACGAGGGCAAGGAAGTCACCCAGCCGAGAGTGCCCGGCGAGCTGGCGGTGCGCAGCGCCGGCGTGTTCGACACCTACCACAAGGCGCGCGAGAAGTTCGAAGAAGACAGGCGCGGTGACTTCCACACCGTGGGCGACGTCGCCTACTTCGACGAGGAAGGTTACTACTACATCTGCGACCGCAAGAAAGACATGATCATCTCGGGCGGCGTGAACATCTACCCGGCCGAGATCGAGGCCGTGCTCGACGCGCACCCCAGGGTGCTCGACGTCGCGATCATCGGCATCCCGAACGAGGAGTGGGGCGAGGCCGTGCACGCGGTGATCGTGAAGCTGCCCGACGTGATGCTCACCGAGGAAGACATCCTGGTCTACGGGCGCGAGCACCTGGCGGGCTACAAGATCCCGCGCTCGGTCACGTTCGCCGAGGAGATCCCGCGCAACGCCTCGGGCAAGATCCTGAAGAAGGTGCTGCGCGAGCCGTTCTGGAAGGGCCGAGACACTCGGGTCTAGAGATCAGCGCAGCGGCTTCACCGGCACCTTGATCTCCCGGGTCTTGAACGGAGCCGTGCTGAGCGACGAGCCGCCGCCGTTCACGCACGCGAGGTCGGCGCTGCCGGAGCCGGGGCCGCCAGCCGAGCCCCAGTAGTCGCCGCTGGCGTCGATGGCCACCCCGGCCTGGTTCGAGATGCCGCAGTGGTCGCCGTCGGCGAAGCCGTTGCCCAAGAGCGTCGAGCCGTTCACCGAGCCGGTGGCGGAGACGACGTAGAGCACGCCGGCAAAGCCGTTCCCGGCGGCAGTCACGCTGCGCAGGGTCATGCCGGCAGTCACTGCCGCGAGGCCGTACTGCGCGTTGCCCGAGGCCACGCACTTCTGGAGGTCGGCCTGGCCGTTCAGCACCACGAAGCCCGACTGCTGGTTCGCGCTCGCGACGTTTCCGCTCGCCACGATCCCGGAGCCCGTGAAATCGAAGCCGTCGCCCACGTTCTGGAAGGCGCGATTCCCGGTGACCACGGCCCCGTTGCCGTCGACCTGGAAGCCGTGCGAATTGTTGGAGTCGGCGACGTTGCCGATCACGCGGACGCCGCTCGCGGCGCCGTCGACCCGCAGGCCGTGTTGCGACGCGCCGCGCAGCGTGAAGCCGTTCTGCGGCCCGCCGATCGTCGCGCCCGAGGCGGTCACGGCCAGCGCGCTCTTGACGTCGAGCGTGCTGCCGACCACGGTGACGTTCGCGCCGTCGCGCGACTTCAGCGTGACCGCCTTGTTCACGTTCACCAGGCAGTCACAGCCGGCTCCGCCCTCCGCGGCCTCGTCGCCGGGATCGTCGAACGAGTGGTTGGCGTTCACGTCGCCGTAGTAGCCCGGCCCCACCAGGATGGTGTCGCTCGCGGCCGCGTTCGCGATCGCCTGTGAGATCGAGCGACAGGGCGCGGTCTTGGTGCCACAGCTGGGAGAGTCGACGCCGTACATCGCGGTGAGCCAGGTCGCCGCGGCGGCCGAGTGACTGATGCCGAGCGCGAGGGTCGCGGTGAGAAGGGTGCTGCGCATCATCGGCTCCTAGCGGATCGCCTTGGGCACGACCTTGACCTCGGTCTTCTTGAACGGCGTGGTGACGACGTCGACGCCGAACGGGCAGCGTGAGTCGGAGGGCGCGACGCCCAGACCTCCGGGACCGCCCCAGAAGTCGCCCGTCGCCGTGAAGTCCGAGGCGCCGGAGTTCTGGATGCCGCAGCTCTGCGCGGCGGCCCGGCCGTTGTCACTCACCGTGCAGCTCGCGATCGAGCCGGTGCCGGAGTTGTACAGGATGCCGCCCTGCTGGTTCGCGAGGATCGAGACGTTCTTGAGCTGGGCGCTTCCGCTCGCGACCGAGAAGCCGAAGCTGCCGTTCGAGAGCAGCACGGACTTCTGGACCTTCACGCCGGTGAACGGGGTGTAGATGCCGTTGCCCGCGTTCGACTGCGCGACCGCGTCGCTGACCGTCGCCGGCCCCTGCAGATCGAAGCCGTCGCTGCCGCGCCCGATCGCGTGATTCGCCAAGAGCGTCCCGCTCGCACCGTTGTACATCCCGAAGCCGGTGCCCGCGCCGCCGCGAGTCACGTTGCCGGTGAGCTTCAAGCCCGAGACGCCCGCGTTGCCGTCGGCGTAGATCGCGTCCGCGCCGCCCACGATCGTGAAGCCCACGAGCTGCGAGCCCGAGGAGCCGGCGCCGAAGTACAGGCCGCGCGAGACCAGCGCGGCGTCGATCACCGTGACGTCCGCGCCGTCGCGCGATTTCAGAATGACTCGCTTGGTGACCGGGATCATGCACAGGCAACCGGAGCCCGGAGAGGCGAGCGCCTCGTCGCCCGCGTCGCCGAAGTCGTGATCCCGGTTCAGGTCGCCGTAGTAGCCAGGGCCCACCACGATCGTGTCGCCATCGGCCGCGTTGGCGAGCGCCTGGCCGATCGAGCGGCAGGGCGCGTCGGCCGTGCCGCAGCTCGGCGAATCGCTGCCGTTGTTGGCGCTCGAGAGCGTCTTGCCCGACGCCAGCGCGCTCGCGAGCAGGAGCGCAGCCAGAGAGACAATCGCGGAACGCATCGCCAGACTCTCCACGCGTGTGTGTGCAGGAGATTCGGCGGCTCGCGCGCCCGGCTTGACGAATTGGTCCATCATGCCGCCATGAACGAACCCCGCTACATCCGCCCGCTGCTGAGAGACGTGCTCGCGCAGGCGGCGCAGGCCGACGCCTCGCGCTCCGTCGCGCCCGAGCTGATCGCCGCGATCAAGCGCAACGACATCATGCGCATGTCGGCGACGCCCGAGATCGGCGGCCTCGGCGAGTCGATCGTGGCCATGGGCGACGAGCTGCGCGCGATCGCCGCGCACTGCACCTCGACCGCCTGGTGTGTCTGGAACCACCTCTGCGTCTTCCACCACTTCGCGGCGCTGCTCGGCCCGAGACACTCGGACTTTCTCCGCGCCGCAATCTCGAGACACGAGTGGTTCTGCTTTCCGGCCGGTGCCTCGAGCGACGTGAAGGGCAGGACCGACGGCGCGCGAACGCAGCTCGAGGGCGTGGCCGCGTTCGGCTCGGGCGCGCGCTACGCCGAGTGGGCCGGAGTCGCCTTCATGGTCGACGGCAAGGGCATGCCGCGCTTCACGGTCGTCGATCTGCGCGATCCGAAGGTGCGCATCCGCGCGACCTGGGACGCGATGAGCCTGCGCGGCTCGGCCACCGACCACGTGCACTACGAAGGCGTCGAGGTGCCGTCGGAGCGCGTCGTGCCCTTGCCGCCGATGGTGCGCGCGCGGCTGCGCGATCCGAAGCAGCCGGTGATCCACCCGCGCTACCGCGAGGACTGGGTGGGTCTCTCGGTGCTGTGGCTCGGTGCGATGGCCACCGGCGTCGCGGAGATCTCGTTCACCGAGACGGCGACCGGGATCCGCGACCGGCTCGCGATCCTGGGCACGCGCATGGCCGACCGCCCCACGATCCACGTGAACCTGGGCCGCGCCCGGGCGCTCATCAACGCCGCCACCGACACGGTCTGGGCGGCCATGGCCGAGACCGACGCGCGCATCGCCGCTGCGCTGACTCCCAGCGAGGCCGACTACTTCCGCCAGACCTCGGCCGGCATGCAGGCGGTCCACTTCTGCGACGAGGCGATGCGCCTGATCCTGCGCGTGCTCGGCGGCAACGGGCTGCGCGAAGGCACCGCCTTCGAGCGCCGCTATCGCGACTTCCAGGCCATGCCGCTCCACATCAACGGCCACATCGACCGGATCACCGAGCAGCTCGGGCGACTCAGTCTGGGTCTCGACACCCAGAATCCGTTCTGATCCGAGGGCGGCTAACGACCGAGAGCGGCGATCACTTCGGGCGGCGCCTGCACCAGCTCGATCAGCACGCCCTCGCCGGATGCGGGTGACTCGGGGCTGCCCTTGGGGTGGATGAAGCAGACGTCGTAGCCCGCCGCGCCCTTGCGGATGCCGCCGGGCGTGAAACGCATGCCTTGCTGCTCGAGCCAGTGGACCGCCGCGCGCAAGTCGTCGACCCACAGGCCGACGTGGTTCAGCGCCGGATCGTGCACGCGCGGACGCTTCTCGGGATCGATCGGCTGCATCAGGTCGACCTCCACCGCGTACGGCCCCGAGCCGGCCTTGGCGATGTCCTCGTCGACGTTCTCGCTCGCGCTCTGGTAGGTGCCCGCGGGAGTCAGTCCCAGGAGATCGATCCAGAGCCTGCGCAGCGCCGCCTTGTCGGGCGAGCCGACGGCGATCTGCTGCAGTCCGAGCACGCGGAACGGCCGAGTCTGCGACATGGTCGACATGCTACACGAGCCGCGCCGCGGCCTCGCGCAGCAGTGCCTCGGTCTCGTCCCAGCCCAGGCACGCGTCGGTGATCGACACTCCGTATACGGGTGCGCGACCCGGCGCGAGCTCCTGCCGGCCCTCGCACAGGTGACTCTCGAGCATGGCGCCCAGGATCGGCGTGCCGGGCGTCGCGAACTGCGCGAGCACGTCGCGGAAGACCGTGGGCTGGCGCCGCGGATCCTTGTGCGAGTTGCCGTGCGAGCAGTCGACCAGGACCGGGCGCGACAGGGCGAGCGGCGCGAGTGACTCGGCGGCGCGCGCCACGCTCTCGGGATCGAAGTTCGGACCGCGCGCGCCGCCGCGCAGCACCAGGTGCACGTCGGGGTTGCCCGGAGTCTCGATCCGCGCGAAGCCGCCGCCGGCCGACACGCCGAGGTGACGGTGCGGGCTGCGCGCGGCAACGATGGCATCGAGCGCGGGGCCGAGCTCGCCCGAGGTCGGGTTCTTCATGCCCACGGGCAGCGGCAGGCCGCTGGCCATCTCGCGGTGGATCTGACTCTCCGAGGTGCGGGCGCCGACGCACGCCCAGGCCAGGAGATCACCGAGATAGTGGCGCACGATCGGGTCGAGCAGCTCGCTCGCGCACGCCACGCCGAGCTCGGCCAGCTCGCACAAAAGAGCGCGCGCGCGCTCGAGACCCTGCGTGAGGTCGCCGCGCCCGTCCAGCGTCGGGTCGTTGATGAAGCCCTTCCAGCCCAGCGCGCTGCGGGGTTTCTCGAAGTAAGTGCGCATGACCAGCGTGAGTGAGTCGCCGAGCTCTTCGGCGAGGCGCGCCAGCCGCCGGCCGTATTCGAGCGCGGCGGCCGGGTCGTGGATCGAGCACGGGCCGACGATCGCCACGAAGCGCGCGTCCTTCCCGTGCAGGGCGTCGCGCAGCGCGCGCCGTCCGCGTTCGACCGTCGCCGCGCCGCGCGCAGCGAGCGGCAGACGGGCGCGCAGGGCGGCAGGTGAGGGCAGGTCACTCGCGAGCTCTCGTTTGGGGTTCTCCATGTGGCGGCCTCCAGCAACGGGCAACAAAAAAGCCCCGAGAGGTCTCTCTCGGGGCTCCGCGGTTTCGGCTGTCTGTCGTGCGCTAGGCGCTCGTGCCTCTGCCCTCGGCCCCGATCACGGGCCAAAAGTAAAAGCCAAAATAAGCGCGGCGCGGCGAAATCACGTCGCAGCTTGTACCAAAGCTCCGGCGCCGCCGTCAACGCGTAAGATGGGCGCGTGGGCTCGCCGCGATCCGAGACGCCAATGATGCGCCAGTACCGCGAGCTGAAGCAGCGCGCGGGCGAGGCGCTCTTGTTCTTCCGCATGGGTGACTTCTACGAGCTGTTCGAGGCCGATGCCGAGCGCGCGGCGCCGCTGCTCGACCTGGTGCTGACCTCGCGCGAGCGCGACTCACCGTCGCCGGTGCCGATGTGCGGCGTTCCCTTCCACGCGCTCGAAGGCTACGTGCGGCGCTGCCTGGCGGCGGGACTGTCCGTCGCGATCGCCGAGCAGACCGAGGACCCGAAGAGCGCGAAGGGCCTGGTGCGGCGCGAGATCACCGAGGTGGTGACTCCCGGCCTGGTCGCGAACTCCGACCGGCTCGAGGGCGCGGCCGCGAACTATCTCGCGGCGGTGCTCTCCGACGGCGGCCGCTTCGGGCTCGCCTATCTCGACCTCTCGACCGGTGAGTTCGCCGCCAGCGAGACCGAGCGGCGCGAGCTGTTCCTGGCCGAGCTCGACCGCGTGGCTCCGCGCGAGCTGCTCGCGCGCGACGCCGAGAAGGACCTGCCGGCGCAAGCGCCGATCCGGCGCGTGCGCGACGCCGACTTCGACCCGCGCGCCGTGTCGGAGCGGGCGGGCCTCCTGCCGCACGGACTCGGCGCGGACGAGCGCGGTGCGGACGCGCGGGCGGCGGCGGCGCTCGTGGCTGCGGTCGCCGAGCTGCAGCCCGCCGCGCTGGCTCAGCTGGGCGCGCTGCGCCGCTACCGCGCGAGCGAGCACTTGTGGATCGATCGCTCGACCCGCCGCCACCTGGAGCTCTTCCAGAACCTGCGCGACGGCGGGACCGAGGGGACGTTGTTCGCGGCGCTCGACCGCACGCGCACGCCGCTCGGCCGCCGCCGGCTCGCGCAGTGGCTTGGCGAGCCGCTGCTCGCGCCCGAGGCGATCGCGCGCCGCCACGAGCGGGTCGGCGCCTGGCTCGAGCCCGACAGCCGGCGCGAGGCTCTACGCGAGGCGCTGCGCGGCGTGGGCGACCTCGAGCGCGCCGCGACGCGCGCGCTTTTGCCCACCGGCGGGCCGCGCGAGCTCGCGGCGCTGCGCGCCTCGCTCACCGGCGTGGCGCGCGTCGCGCAGGTGACTGCGCTGGCCGACGCGCTCGGGCGCCTGCGCGCCGAGCTCGAGCGCGTGCTCGTCGAAGAGCCGCCGCCGGCGCCGCGCGGCGAGCCGCACACCGGCTACGTGCGCGACGGCGTCGACCCCGAGCTCGACCGGATCCGGAGTGAATCGAGTGACGGTGAGTCGTTTCTAGCCAACCTCGAGGCGCGCGAGCGCGCGCGCACTGGCATCGCGGCGTTGAAGGTCCGCTACAACCGCGTCTTCGGCTGGTCGATCGAAGTCACCAAGGCTCGGCTCGACCGC
This sequence comes from Myxococcota bacterium, assembly GCA_035498875.1. Taxonomy (GTDB): domain Bacteria; phylum Myxococcota_A; class UBA9160; order SZUA-336; family SZUA-336; genus VGRW01. The sequence goes on along the minus strand of DATJZP010000096.1, from coordinate 5,904 downwards.
GTCCCGGCCGAGTACCGGCGCAAGCAGACGACTGCCGGCGGCGAGCGCTTCACCACCGACGAGCTCGAGCGCTGGGAGGGAGTGACCCTGCGCGCGCGCGAGCGCGCGGCCGCCGCCGAGGCGCGCGTGCTCCAGGAGCTGCAGGGGCGGCTGCGCCTCGAGGGGGAACGCATCCGCCGCAGCGCGTCCGAAGTCGCCGAGCTCGACACGGCGCAGGCCCTGGCCCAGATCGCGCGCGAGCGCGGCTGGGTGCGGCCCGACGTCGACCGCACGCTCGGGCTCGAGATCGAAGCCGGCCGCCACCCAGTGGTCGAGCAGAGCGCGCGCGACGGCTTCGTGCCCAACGACGTCGTGCTGGACGGCGACAGCACCCGCTTCGTGATCCTGACCGGCCCGAACATGGCGGGGAAATCGACCCTGCTCCGGCAGGTCGCCCTGATCGTCCTGCTGGCCCAGGCGGGCTCCTACGTGCCCGCGCGGCGCGCCCGGATCGGCGTCGCGGACCGGATCTTCACGCGGGTGGGGGCTTCCGACTCCTTGGCCACCGGCGAATCCACCTTCATGGTGGAGATGAGGGAGACGGCCACCATCCTGCGCGAGGGGACGGAACGGAGCCTGGTGCTGCTGGACGAGATCGGGCGCGGGACCTCGACCTTCGACGGCTTGTCGATCGCCTGGGCGGTCGCAGAATACCTCCACGATACCCCGGGGTTGCGCCCGCGCGTCTGGTTCGCGACCCACTATCATGAGCTGGCGGACCTGGCGCGGACGAAGTCGGGGGTTCGGAACTTCCACTTCACCTGCGCGGAGCAGGACGGCGAGATCCTGTTTCTCCGGCGCATGGAGCCAGGGGCCGCGAGTCGAAGCTACGGAATCGAGGTGGCGCGTGCGGCCGGTCTCCCCCCCAAGGTCATTCGGCGCGCGCGCGAAGTGCTCCGGAATCTCGAAGGGGGGGAGTTCGATGAACGCGGCGTGCCGCGATTGGCGCACGGCGCGGGTGCGACCGCCGCACCGGCGCAGCTCGGCCTCTTCGCTCCGCCTCCCGACCCGCTCCGCGAGGCGCTGCGGCGGCTGGAGCCCGAGCACATGACCCCGGTCGAGGCGCTGGTGGAGCTGGAGCGCCTGAAGCGCTCGCTCGAGGAAGAGTCTTGAAGCGCGCCAGCCTGGCCGTCGTGCTCTGGCTGTGTGCGAGCGGCGCGCTGGCGGGCGGCGTCCGGCCCGAGGGTCTGGGCGACGTGCGCTCGATCTCGGTGGCGGACGAAGACACGCTGACGCGCGTGGTGATCGAGCTCTCGACCCACGCGCGCTTCGAGAGTCACGAGCTCGCGAATCCGCGCCGCCTCTACATCGACGTCGACGGCACCTGGCTCGACGGCCCCGCGGCCGCGCCGCAGCCGGGCAGCGTCGGGTCACTCTTGCGCGTGGTGCGCGGCGGCCAGAACACGCTGACCCGCTCGCGCATCGTGCTCGAGCTCACGCGTCCCGGCGTCGCAACCAAGGTCTACACGCTGGAAGAGCCGTTCCGGATCGTGGCCGAGCTGCCGCGCACGGCGCGCGTCGCGCAGCCCGCGCCGGCGCCGGTCACCGCACCCAGGGTCGACGTGGCCTCCGCGCCCAAGGGTGTGACTCCCGCCGAAAAGCCAGTCACCGTTGCGGGCGCGACCGCCACGCCGGTGCAGCCCGACTGGGACCAGCGGGCCGTGCGCCGGATCGTGATCGACGCAGGTCACGGCGGGAAGGATCCCGGCGCGCTCGGCGCCGACGCGTTGCGCGAAGCGCGCGTAGTGCTCGCGATCGCGCGCGAGCTACAGAGCGAGCTGGGCGAGCGCGGCTTCGAAGTGGTGATGACCCGCGACACGGACGTCTTCCTGCCGCTCACCGAGCGCACCGATATCGCGAACCACTGCGACGCCGACCTGTTCCTGTCGGTGCATGCGAACGCGGCCAAGAGCCGCAAGCTCGCGGGCGTGGAGACCTATCTGCTGGACACGCGCTACGACCACCAGACCGCGCGCGTGGCCGCGCGCGAGAACGGCACCAGCGTCGCGCAGCTCACCGACCTGAACCTGTTGCTCGCCTCGCTCAAGCTCGGCAACAACGAGCGCTACGCCGCGCGCTACGCGAACCTGGTGCAGAGCTCGCTGATCCGCCGCTTGCGCAAGAGCTATGCGGAAACGATCGATCTCGGCGTGAAGCGCGGGCCCTTCCTGGTGCTGTTCCAGGCGGACATGCCCGCGATCCTGGTCGAGGTCGGCTTCGTCTCGAACGTCGCCGAGGGACGCCGCCTGGGCTCGCGTGACTTCGCGCATGCGGCTGCGCAGGGGATCGCGGACGGCGTGTCTGCGTACCGCGAGCAGCAGGAGCGCCGCATCTTCGCGAGGCGCTAGTGCAGCCGGTCTGCGAGGACTTCTTCTCCGCCAGCGATCGGGGTCGGCCCGGCCCCTCGTCCGCGCACCTGAACCCGTCGGTGAAGGCCTATCTCGACGCCGTGCGCGCGCACCTGCTCGCGCTCCACGACGCGGGCGTCTCCGCGCGGCGGGTGAACGAAGAGCACGCCGAGCTGATCGACCGCCTGGTGCGCAAGCTCTTCCGGCTGGCCGAGGACCGCTACTTCGAGAACTTCCCGCGCCTCAACTTCCGCTTCGCGGTGGTCGCCGTCGGCGGCTACGGGCGACGCGAGCTGTCGCTGGGCTCGGACGTCGACCTCCTGTTCCTGTACCGCGGCAAGGAGAACCCGTACGTCGAGACGATCACCGAGACGATCGCGACCCGGCTCTGGGACGCGCGCGTGGTGGTCGGCGCGGCGACGCGCAGCGTGAGTGAGTGTCTGCGCGTCGGCAAGGACGACCTCTCGACCCTGACCTCGTATCTCGACGGGCGCTTCCTGGTCGGCGACCCGGCGCTGTTCGCCGAGCTCGATCGCGACGTGCGCATCCATCTCAAGGAGCACGCCGAGGAGTTCATCGAGGCGAAGCTGCAGGAGCAGGTGAAGCGCCACGAGGCCTTCGGCGAGTCACTCTATCTGCTGCAGCCCAACCTGAAGGAGAGCGTGGGCGGGCTGCGCGACTTCCACACCGCGATGTGGATCGCGCGCGCCGCGATCTGGGAGGTGCGCCGGCCCGAGCACCTGCGCGTGCACGGCTTCATCGACGCCGACGAGGAGCGCGAGCTGCTGGCGGCGCTCGAGTTCGTGTGGCGCATGCGCAACCAGCTGCACCGCAAGGGCCGCAAGGACGACCGGCTGCACTACGAGGCGCAGATCGCCCTGGCCGAGTATCTCGGCTTCTCCAAGGACGACCCGCTGCACGGCGTCGAGGCGCTGATGCGCAGCTACTACCTGCACGCGCGCGCGATCCAGCGCGCGTCGCGGCGCGCGATCGACCACGCCCGCCAGGTCGGCACGCAGCGGCGCGCGAGCTACCGCGACGCCTCGCATCCGGTGGCCGAGGGCTTCGCGATCAGCAACGGCCGGCTCGAGATTCCGGCCCAGTCACTGGTCGAGGAGCGCCCGATGCGCATGCTCGCGGCGTTCGCGGTGGCGCAGCACCACGACGTCGAGCTGTCGGCACGCGCGCAGCGGCTGATCCGCCAGCACCTGCCGCTCGTCGACGGCGCCTTCCGCGCCGACCCCGAGGCGAGCGCGCTGTTCCGGCAGATCCTGGCCGCGCCCGCGCGCGTCTACCGCACGCTGCAGACGATGGACGAGGTCGGGCTGCTGGGCGCATATCTGCCCGAGTTCGCGCACCTGGTGGGCATGTGGCAGCAGGACATGTACCACACCTACACCGTCGACATTCACTCGCTCTTCCTGGTCGAGCAGCTGCGCCGGATCCAGCGCGGCCGCTACCGGAACGAGCTCGCGCTCGCGACCGAGCTGATGCGCGAGGTGCGCAGCCCCGTGCTCTTGTATCTCGGCTGCATCCTGCACGACATCGGCAAGGGGCACGGCGGCGGTCACTCGGGCAAGGGCGCGGCCATGATCCCGGAGCTCGCCGCGCGCCTGGGCCTGACCGGGGAGGAGACATCGATCGTCGAGTTCCTGGTGCTGCACCACCTGACGATGAGCGCGATGGCCGAGCAGCGCGACGTGCACGACCCGCGGCTGATCCTGCGCCTGGCGAAGCTGTGCGGCTCGCGGCTGTATCTGCGGCTCCTCTATCTGGTGACCGTGGCCGACATCCGCAGCGTCTCGCCCGTGGCTTGGACTTCCTGGAAGGCCGGCCTGTTGGAGCGGCTCTACCGCAACACCGCCGAGTGGCTCGAGGCGGGCCAGGAGACCGAGATCGCCGAGCAGTTCCTGCTCGAGCGCGCGATGAGTCAGGCCACCGCCACCTCGGGGCGCGCGGTCGAGATGCTGGCGCAGAGCGGGATCGCGAAGAACGACGCCGAGGCGCTGCTCGACCAGATGCCGCGCCGCTACCTGCTCGAGAACTCGCCAGAGGAGGTCGCCGCCCACCTGCGCACCGCGTTCGCGTTCCTGGCCGAGCGCCCGCCGGCGCGCGTGCAGCCGTTCCGGCCCACGCTCGTGAACCCGCGCTCGTGGGGACTGGTGGTGGTGGCGCCCGACCGGCCGGGCCTGTTCGCGACGATCGCCGGCGTGCTCTCGAGCTGCGGTCACAACATCCTGGCCGCGTCGGCCTACACCACGCGCGACGGCCTGGCGCTCGACGTGTTCGACCTCGACCCGATCGCGGGCGGACCCGACGAGCACGAGCTCGAGCGCGCGCGGATCGAGAAGCGACTCTCGGCGGTGCTCTCGGGCGCGGCCGAGATCCCCGCGCCCAACCGGCCCGCGCTGCCGCGCGTGTTGCGCGTGCAGGCGCCGAGCGCGCGCCTCGACAACGACGACTCCGACTTCTACTCGATCATCGACGTCGAGGCGACGGACCGGCCGGGTCTCCTGTACGACATCTCGCGCGCGCTGTTCGAGCAGGGACTCACGCTGGTCGTGGTGCGCGCGTCGACCCGGGCCAGCCGGGCCACCGACGCCTTCTACGTGACCACGGTCGACGGTCACAAGCTGGTCGATCCGAAGCTGATCGCGCGCGTCGAGGAGTCGGTGCTGCGCGCGATCGGGCAGGGCAGCGAGTGACTCTGGGTCCGGCGATCGATGCGTTCCTGGCGCATCTCGCCGTGGAGCGCGGTCTGTCGCAGGCCACGATCGAGGCCTACGGCCGCGACCTGGGCAAGCTCGCCGAGCGGCTGGGCGAGATCGAGGTGGCGCGGCTCGACGCCCGGGCGCTGCGCGCGCACGTGGAGGCGCTCGAGGCGCGCGGGCTCTCGGCGGCGACGCGCGCGCGGGCGCTCTCCGCGCTGGCGCGGCTCTTGGCCTGGCTGCGCGCGGAGCGGGCGCTCGAGGGCGACCCGCTGGCCGAGCTCTCCCGGCCCAAGCGCGGGCGCCGGGTGCCCAAGGTGCTCTCCGCGGAAGAGGTCAGCGCGCTCGTGCACGCGCCCGACGAGAGCGACCTCGGCATCCGCGACCGGGCGCTGCTCGAGCTGCTCTACGCCGCGGGGCTGCGCGTCTCCGAGCTCACCTCGCTGCGGCTGGCCGACCTGCGGCTCGGCTCGCGCTCGTGCACGGTGCAGGGCAAGGGCCGGCGCGAGCGGCTGGCGCTGTTCGGCGAGCCCGCGGCGCGCGCGCTCGAGCGCTATCTCGGCGAGGTCCGCCCGCGCTGGCTGCGCGAGCGCGAGGTCCCCGAGGTGTTCACCAGCGCGCGCGGCGGGCGACTCACGCGGCAGGCCGTCTGGTACCGGATCCGCGCCTACGGCCGCGAGCTCGGGATCGCCCACAAGCTCACTCCCCACGTGCTGCGCCACTCCTTCGCGACCCACTTGCTCGAGGGCGGGGCCGACCTGCGCATCGTGCAGGAGATGCTCGGTCACGCCGACATCGGCACCACCGAG
>DATJZP010000095.1:0-49449 GCA_035498875.1 Myxococcota bacterium | reverse complement strand
TTGTTCAAGAGGTCACGATTCACGATCAGCGTGGCCGGCTCGCCGATGCCGTCGATGCTGGCCGCGGCGCCTTTGGTCGCGAGCTGCGAGCCGTTGTCCGGGATCCACAGGTTGAGCTTGTCCCCGCGCACAGGCTGACTTCCCACTGCACACAGATCGGCAATCGCAACCTGGATCAGCAGCCGCTTCGCGCAGGACTCGGCAAGGAAGTTCGGGCCAGTGAACTCGAAGGGGATCTGTCCGATCAGGCCCTGGCGCAGCCGACCCCGGCTGCCGACGAAGCCGATCGCGTTCCCGTTTCCGTCGGTCTTCTCCGATTGCACATTGAACACGCTGCGGTCCTGGACCAGGTTCGGGAGTCCCGCGAGGCCGCCTTGCTCGATCACCTGGTCCAGGCTCGCCGGTGTCTGATTGGGGTCACTCGACGAGAGCACGGGCGCGTCGGTGGGGAACACGACGCTCTGCGCGACCACGTCGCGCGCGCCGTCCTCGCAGCCATGACCGATGCGGAGATAGCCGTTCGAACGCAAGCCCTCGGTGGACTGCGTCGGGATCGTGGTGTGGGCGGCGGCGATTCCGGCGAGAAGTGAGACGGACAGCGCGAACGCGATCGGATGAAGTGTTTTCATGTCGCGTCTTGTATCGCACTCGAAGTCGCCAGGGCCGCGGCATGTTGTCGCACCCCGGCCGGGGCGAAGGAACGTGCTGGTACGATGGAGTTTCGTGAGCAGCTTCCGGACGCTTCTGTGCGCCGCCTCGTGCGGCTTCGCCCTCGCCGCGGCGGGCCCTGCCCGCGCCGCCGACGTCGGCGCCCCGGCGCCCGACTGTGCACTCACTCCCCTGTCGGGTCAGGGCATGCAGCAGCTGCGCGCGCTGCGCGGCGAGGTGGTCTGGGTCGACTTCTGGGCGACCTGGTGCGGGCGCTGTATCGAGTCTTTCTCGTTCCTGGACGCGCTGCAGCGCGAGCTCGGCGACGACGGGCTGCGCGTCGTGGCGGTGAACGTGAACGAGCACGCGGCCGACGCGCGTGACTTCCTCGCCAAGCACCCCGTGAGCTTCAGCCCGCTGTTCGACCCGGGCGGGCGCTGCGCGCGAGAGTTCGCAGTCCAGGGCATGCCCTCGAGCTATCTCGTGGACCGCCACGGAGTGATTCGCGCCGTCTACCTCGGCTTCCGCAGCGGCGAGGGCCCCGAGCTGCGTGCCCGGGCACGAGAGCTGCTCGCCGAGAGCTCGCGGTGACTCGCGCCCTGGCGACGCTTTTGGCCGCGCTCGCGCTCGCGGGCTGCACCGAGGTCGCGCCCTGGGAGCGCGAGCGCCTGGCCAAGCCCCAGATGGCCGCGGAGCCCGCGCCCGAGCTGCGCGCGCTGCGCGAGCACGTCTACATGAGCCGCGAGGCGTCGCTCGGCGGGTCGTTCGGCGAGGGGCATGGCTGCGGCTGCTACTAGGCGCCTGGTCCGCTGGCTCTCGGTCCGCCTCGAGTCATTCCTGCGTGCCCTGCGTCCGCCGCGCCCGTCGCCGCCACTGCGTGCGCTGACGGCGGCGGCGCTCATGCTGCCGGGTCTGGCAGTCACCTCGCGCGCCGACGAGGGCGACGGCTTCGCATTCCAGTACGGCGAGTACCAGGAAGGCAAGCGCGACCTCGACGGCATCCACAGCGACTTCCATCCGATCCGCGTCGACAGTCTCTCCGCGTCGGGCAAGCTCACCTTGACCGACCGGCTGCGCCTCGGCGTGGCCTACGCGCAAGACACCTGGTCCGGCGCGACCCCGATCGCGACCGCGCCGCTCGTGTTTGGCGGCAACCACCCCACAAAGCCCGACGGGGTTTCCGGCGCAACGCCGTACATCGAGGGCGACCTGTTTCTCGACGGGCAGCTGCGGCCCGTGCGCCGCAACTCGTTGGGCGAGTTCCTCGGCGTGGACACGCGGCTCGTGCACACGCTCTCCTCGGCGTCGCCCGAGGCGCGCAGACAGATGGACCTGTCGCTCGAGTTCGAGGGCGACGATTTCGCTCTGCGCGCCGGCGGCGGCAGCTCGCTCGAGAAGGACTACGAGGCCGGCTACGGCAGCCTGGGCGGGACGCTCGACTTCGCGCAGAAGCGGACCAGCCTGAGCTTCGACGCGAGCTACACGCGTGCCGACGTCGACGCGCTGCTGGACCACGACGCCGTCCCGTACATCGACGTGACGTCCGCCGGCAGCCGCATCCACAACTCACCGGGCAGCGGTGAACGGCGCCTGCGCGACGAGCGCACCGACTGGGCGCTCCAGGCGGGACTCCACCAAGTGCTGACCAAGGACGCGTTCTTCAGCACCAGCCTGGGCTTCACCCGCAGCCAGGGCTATCTCGCGAACCCGTACAAAGTGGTCGAGGTCGGATTCATCGATCCCGAGCAGCAGTTTCTGGCCCCGCCGGGCGGCTTCTACGCCCAGGTGCACGCGCTGCTCGAGCGCCGGCCGAGCTCGCGCAGCCAGTGGGTCTGGGACACGCGCTTCGTGCAGTATCTCGCGCCGCTCGACGCCTCGCTCCACCTGGGATACCGCTACTTCCGCGACGACTGGGGCATCGGCGCGCACACCTTCGAGCTGAGCCTGGCGCAGCCACTGCCGCGCGGATGGACCGTGACTCCGCGCTTCCGCTATTACTCGCAGGACGCCGCCCGCTTCTACACTCCCTATCTGCTGACGCCGCAGGCCTACCAGACCGTCGTGTCCGACCCCGACACCGGCGACATCATCTCGATCACGCCCTTCGATCCGCGGCGGCTGCCCGCCAGCTACTCGAGCGACCAACGCCTGTCGGGCTTCGGCGCGCTCAGCGCAGGAGTGACTCTGGACAAGCTGCTCGACCCGGGCGTCCGGCTCTCGGCGAGCTTCGAGTACTACCGTCACGACGGCGGGCTCAAGCTCGGCGGCGGCGGCGAGTCGAGCTTCGCGGACTACGCCGCGTACCTGGTGGGCGCGTCGATCACGCTCGACTCCAACGCGCTGACCGAGTTCGGGCGGGCCGCCGAGGGTCACGAAGAGCACCTTCTCCACGCCGCAGCGCCGGCGGGAGTCATGCTCGCCCACATGTTGACCCGGCCGGGCGCGTTCATGGTGGCCTACGAGTCCTGGTGGAGCAGCGCGCGCGGCGACCTCTTGCGGGGCTCGCGCTCCGCGAGCGATGCCGAGGTGCTCGCGCTGGGCTGCGAGGGCGCGCCCTGCCGCACGGCGCCGAGCTCGATGGAGATGCACATGCACATGCTCGAGCTCATGTACGCCCCGACCGACTGGCTGAACCTCATGCTCATGCCGCAGTTCGTGGACAACGACATGGATCTGCGGCCGCTCCAGGGCGCGGTGCCCGATCTTCACGCGCACGATCACGCGACCGGCGGCGTGGGCGACATCGGCATGTACGCGCTCTTCAAGCTGCTCGACTTGGAGACACAGCACGTCCACTTCGGGCTGGGGCTCAGCGCGCCGACGGGCGCCGTCGACATCCGCGAGCGGCGCGAGCACCAGCAGGACCAGGGCTTCACCCACTACATGATGCAGCTCGGCAGCGGGACCTGGGACCTCATGCCCAGCCTGACTTACACGGGCGCACTCGCGCAGTTCTCGTGGGGCGCGCAGGTCGGCGGCGTGACCCGGCTCGAGCACGCCAACGAGTCAGGCTACGCGCTCGGTGACGTCTTCCAGGCCAGCATATGGGGAGGCTGGTCGGCGACTCACTGGCTGTCGTTCACCCTGCGCGGGACCTACGGCATGCAGCGCGCGATCCAGGGCCGCTACGACGCGCTGCACACCACCTCGGGCCCCCAGGACTTCCCGGGCAACTACGGCGGCCAGTACTGGGACCTGGGGATCGGCGCGTCCGCGCTCCTGCCGTTTCGCTCGCTCTCCGGGAATCGCGTCGGGGTCGAGTGGCTGCAGCCGCTGCTCGACGACCAGAACGGCTTCCAGCTCCAGCGGCGCGGCACGCTGGTGCTCCGCTGGAGCATCGAGCTGTGAGCGCGCCCGGCCTCGAGCCCTACCGCCACGTCTGGCGCGCGATGGGCTCGCCCTGCGAGCTCGCGCTGTGCGCGCGCTCCGAGCCGCACGCGCGCGACGTCGCGAAGCAGGCCGCGGCCGAGGTCGAGAGACTCGAGGCGCTCTACTCGCGCTACCGCGAGTCGAGTCTCCTGTCCGAGATCAACCGCACCGCGGCGCGCGGGGGTAGCATCTCCGTCGACCCCGAGACCGCGAGCCTCCTCGCCTATGCCGACGCGTGTCACCGCGAGAGCGGCGGCCTGTTCGACGTGACCTCGGGCATCCTGCGCCGCGCCTGGCGTTTCCAGGGCCAGGACGCGCTGCCCGAGCCGGGGCAGGTGCAGGCGCTGCTCGAGAGAGTGGGCTGGCAGCGCGTCTCGTGGAAGACTCCCGTGCTGTCCTTCCCCAGCGCCGGCATGGAGCTCGACCTCGGCGGCGTGGTGAAGGAGTATGCGGTCGACCGAGTGAGTGCGCTGTGCCGCGAGCTCGGAGCCGGCGGCGGACTCGTGAACCTCGGCGGGGACGTCGGCGCGATCGGCCCCCGGCCCGACGGCGGGCCGTGGCACGTCGGCATCCGCCACCCGCGTCGCCCGGGCGAGCTGGTCTCGCGCGTCGCGCTGGAGCGGGGCGCGCTGGCGAGCAGCGGAGACTACGAGCGCTGCGTCCTGGTCGGCGGCGTGCGCTACGGGCACATCCTGTCGCCGCGCACCGGCTGGCCCGTGCGGCGGATGGCGGCCGTGAGCGTCGCGGCCGAGCTGTGTGTCGTCGCGGGCAGCGCGGCGACGATCGCGATGCTGAAGGAGGACGCCGGCCCGGCGTGGCTCGCGCGGCTCGGTCTTCCGCACCTCTGGAGCGACGTCGAAGGGGAGGTCGGGGGGCCGCTCTCCGCCTCGCCAGGGCGTTGACACCCGCGCGCGGCCGCGGCTAGCCTCGATGCCGTGAAACTCCAAGGCGCGCGCGGCTTTACGCAGACGCCCGAGCTGGGCGAGCTGGCCCCCCGCCTGCGCGAGGTGCTGCTGGCGGTGCTGCGGGGCTACGTGGAGTCGGGACAGCCGGTCGGCTCGCGCGACGCGCTCGATCTGGGCGAGCTCTCGTTCTCGTCCGCGACCGTGCGCGGCGCGATGGCCGAGCTCATGGAGCTGGGCCTGCTCGAGCAGCCGCACACCTCGGCCGGGCGCATTCCCACCGACGCCGCCTTCCGGCTCTGGGTCGACGCGCTGCAGCGCTCGCCGCTCGCGGACGAGCCCCTGCCGGCGCTCGCGCTGGGCCTGGCCGAGTCACTCGACGACTCCGCCGAGGCGCTGCGCCGCGCGGCCGACCTCTTGACCGTGATCACCGGCCAGCTCGGCTTCTCCGTGGCGGTCGGGCGCGAGCGCCTGCGGCTGGTGCAGGTCCACTTCGTGCGCGTGTCGAGCGAGCGAGTCACTGCGCTGCTCGTGTCCGACGGCGGCGCCGTGCGCACGCGCCTGCTCGACGAGCGCGAGTCCGACCAGCGCCGGCTCGACCGCATGTCGGCAGAGCTGTCGCGGCTGGTGGCCGGACTCACTCTGGAGGAGGCGCGCGTGCGCCTGTCGGGCGAGATCGAAGGCGAGCGCAGGCGCTCCGACGCGCTCTGGCGCGAGACACTCGCGCTGGGCGCGCGCGGGCTCGAGGTGAGCGGCGCCGCGACCGCCGAGCTCTACGTGGGGGACCGCAGCAAGCTCCTCGACCAGCCCGAGTTCGCCGACGGCGGGCGCCTGCGCGAGGTGCTGCGGGCGCTCGACGAGAAGGAGCGCCTGCTGGCGCTGCTCGACAAGCTGATCTCCGCGCGCGGTGTGCGCGTGGCCATCGGCGAGGAGCTGGGCGATGCCGGCGTCGCGCGCTGCGCGGTCATCGCCGAGCAGCTCGGGCCTGCGCCGCTGCGCGGTCTCGGCGTGATCGGGCCGGTTCGCATGCGCTACGATCGCATCATCCCGGTCGTGCGCTACGTGTCGGGCAAGCTGGCACCTGCGCTCGTCTGACGGCGAAGGGACCACGAGTCGATGACTGAGCCAAAAGGTCCCAAGGTCGACTTACCCGAAGAGCTGATGAGCGAGCTCGAGGAGCCCAAGGCCGACGCGCCGCCGGCCCCCGCTCCTGCGGGCACGCAGGAGCAGGTCGCCGCCGAGCTCGCCGACCTGAAGGACCGCTATCTGCGGCTGGGCGCCGACTACGACAACTTCCGCCGCCGGACGCTCAAGGAGCGTCAGGACCTGCTCAACTACGCCAATGAGAATCTCGTCAAGGAGCTTCTGGCCATCGTCGATAACCTCGAGCGAGCCGTGGAGCACGGCCGCAAGGAGGAGCAGCGCGGCGACACTGACAACCTTCTGCAAGGGATCGAGCTGACCTACCGGTCGCTGCAGCAGCTCCTGACTCGCCACGGAGTCACCGAGGTTCAGGCGCTGGAGCAGAGCTTCGATCCGCAGATCCACGAGGCGGTCCGGCGGGTGAAGAGCGAGCAGCCCGCCGGTAGCGTCGTCGCGGTCTACCAGAAGGGCTACATGCTGAAGGACAAGCTGCTGCGGCCGGCGATGGTCGCGGTGGCGGAGTAGCCGGCCAGACACTCCCTCCTTCGGCGCGCGCGAGGGAAGCATGGGAAGAGTCGTCGGCATCGACCTGGGCACCACGAACAGCTGCGTGGCGATCCTCGAGCGCGGCGAGCCGGTCGTGATCGCCAACAGCGAGGGCAGCCGCACCACGCCCTCGATCGTGGCGGCGAACCAGGGCGGCGAGCGACTGGTCGGCCAGATCGCCAAGCGCCAGGCCGTGACCAACCCGGCCAACACGGTGTTCGCCGTGAAGCGGCTGATCGGCCGGCGCTTCGAGGACGAGAACGTCGTGCGCTTCCGCGAGATCTCGCCGTTCGAGATCTGCAAGGCCGCGAGCGGCGACGCCTGGGTGAAGCTGCGCGACAGGGAGTGCAGCCCCGAGGAGATCTCGTCCTTGATCCTGAAGCGGATGAAGGAGACCGCGCAGGACTACCTGGGCGAGGAAGTCACCGAGGCGGTGATCACGGTTCCCGCGTACTTCAACGACGCCCAGCGCCAGGCCACCAAGGACGCGGGCCGGATCGCGGGCCTGAACGTGCTGCGCATCATCAACGAGCCCACCGCCGCGGCGCTGGCCTACGGTGTCGAGAACGAGCGCCAGGAGACGATCGCGGTCTTCGACCTCGGCGGCGGCACGTTCGACATCTCGATCCTGAAGATCGGTGACTCGGTATTCGAGGTGCTGTCGACCAACGGCGACACCTTCCTGGGCGGCGAGGACTTCGACCAGGTGGTGCTGGGCTGGCTGGCGCAGCAGTTCGTGGACAAGAATCCCGGCAGTGACTTGCGCGGCGACGCGATGGCGCTGCAGAGACTCAAGGAGGCCGCCGAGCGCGCCAAGCAGGAGCTGTCGTCGGCCACCGAGACCGACGTCAACCTGCCCTTCATCGCGGCCGACGACGCCGGCCCCAAGCACCTGTCCGAGCAGCTCACGCGGCCCAAGCTCGAGGAGCTGGTCAAGCAGCTGATCGAGAGACTCGAGCCGCCCTGCCGCGCCGCGCTCAGCGACGCCGGCCTCGATCCCAAGCAGATCGACCGGGTGATCCTGGTCGGCGGCATGACGCGCATGCCGGCGGTGCAGGCCAAGGTCGAGCAGATCTTCGGCAAGCCGCCCCACCGCGGCGTGAACCCCGACGAGGTGGTCGCCGTGGGCGCCGCGATCCAGGGCGGCGTGCTGAAGGGCGAGGCCTCGGACGTGCTGCTGCTCGACGTGACTCCGCTGTCACTCGGCGTCGAGACACAGGGCGGGATCATGACCAAGATCATCCCGCGCAACACCACCGTGCCCACGCGCAAGAGCGAGGTGTTCTCGACCACCGAGGACAACCAGAACCTGGTGCGCGTGCACGTGTTGCAGGGCGAGCGCGAGCTGGCGGTCGACAACCAGACGCTGGGGCGCTTCGAGCTGGTGGGCATTCCGCCCGCGCCGCGCGGCGTGCCGCAGATCGAGGTCAGCTTCGACATCGACGCCGACGGCATCCTGAACGTCTCGGCCAAGGACCTGGGCACCGGCCGCGCCCAGCAGATCAAGGTCTCCGCGTCCGGCGGCCTCTCCACCGATCAGATCGACAAGCTCGTGAAGGAGGCGGAGACACACGCCTCGGACGACGCCGAGCGCCGCGCCATGGTCGAGCTGCGCAACACCGGCGAGGGCCTGGTCTATTCGGTCGAGCAGACGCTCGGCATCTACGGCGACAAGCTCGAGGCCACCGAGCGCGAGGAGGTCGACGCCGCGCTGGCGCGCGCCAAGAAGGCCCTGCCGGGCAGCGACGTCGACGACCTGCGCGGCGCGGTCGAGGACCTGCAGCAGCTCGCGTACAAGATGACCGAGGCCATGTACGAGCGAATGGACGGCGGAACCGCCGTCGACCCGAACGCCGCCCCCGCGGCCGCCGGCGACGACGAGCTGATCGAAGACTAGCGCTTGCGTGAACCCCGCGAGGCCATAGCCTGTGCGCGCCCGAAATGAAGCGCGACTACTACGAAATTCTGGGGGTCTCGCGGGAAGCGAGCGCGGATGAGCTGAAGAAGGCCTACCGCAAGCTCGCCCACCAGTTCCACCCGGACAAGAACCCGAACAACCCCGAGGCCGAGGCGCGCTTCAAAGAGGCCAGCGAGGCCTACGCGATCCTGTCCGACGACGAGAAGCGTGCCCAGTACGACCGCTTGGGCCACAACGCGTTCGGCGGTGGCGACCCGTTCGCCGGCGCCGACCCGTTCGCGAGCTTCGGCGATCTGTTCTCGGAGCTGTTCGGCAGCGACATCTTCGGCGGCGGAGCCCGCGGCCGTGGCCGCGGCCGGCGCGGCGCCGACCTGCGCTACGACCTCGAGGTCGAGTTCTCGGTGGCGGCGCTCGGCGGCGAGCAGACCCTGCGCATTCCCAAGCACAAGCAGTGCGCGAAGTGCGCGGGTCTGGGCGGCGAACGCGAGACCTGCCCGCGCTGCCAGGGCCGTGGCCAGATCACGCTGCAGCAGGGCTTCTTCCGCATCGCGCGCACCTGTGATCGCTGCGGCGGCATGGGTCAGAGCCTGAAGAAGGCCTGCGGCGAGTGCCGCGGCAAGGGCCGCGTCGAGACGATCCAGAACCTGTCGGTGCGCATCCCCGCGGGCGTCGACACGGGCATCCGCCTGCGACTCACGGGCGAGGGCGAGGCGGGTCACGACGGCGGCGCAGCCGGTGACTTGTTCGTGGTGGTGACCGTGAAGGACCACCCGCTGTTCGAGCGCGACGGCACCGACCTGCACTGCGAGGTGCCGCTCTCGTTCGCGCAGGCGGCGCTCGGCGCCGAGGTCGAGGTGCCCAACCTCGAGGGCAAGGAGAAGATCGTGGTGAAGGCCGGCGCGCAGTCCGGTGACACGATCCGGCTGCGCGGGCGCGGCCTGCCCCGGCTGGGCGGCGGCGCGCGCGGCGACATCATCGCGCGGCTGTTCGTCGAGGTGCCGACCAAGCTGAACGACGAGCAGCGCAAGCTGCTCGAGGAGTTCGCGCGCATCTCGGGCGACGAAGTGAGTCCGCGCCGGCGCGGCTTTCTCGACAAGGTCCGGGACCTGTTCGAATGACCGGCCGGCGGCTGCGGCTCGCGCTCGGTCTCGCGCTGTTCGCGCTGTCCTGCGCCAAGCCGACGGTGATTCGCAACGGCACCGAGCTGCCCTACGAGCAGGCCGCCGACGCCGACCTCGCGCAAGCCAAGGCCTACCTGCAGAAGAACCAACCCGCGAAGGCGGAAGAGGTGCTGCAGCGCTTCGAGACCGAGCTCGGCAAGAGCCGGCGCGCCGACGAAGCGCTCTGGCTGCTGGGCGAGGCGCAGGCCGCGCGCGGCAAGAAGGAGCAGGCGGCCAGCACCTGGCGCCGGCTGGTCGAGGACTATCCCAAGAGTGACCAGAACGTGCCGGCGGCGCTGCGTGCGGCGCAGCTCTACCAGTCACTCGAGCGGCCCGCGGACGGCCGCGCCGTGATCGCGCGCGCGAACCAGGACCGCACCGACGCCGAGACTCGCGCCAAGCTGAACCGGCTCGACGCCGATCTGGCGCGCAGCCTGGGTGACTGGCCCGAGGTGGTGCGCGCGCTGGCCTTCGCGCGGCGAGACACGCGCGATCCCCAGCAGCTCACCGAGATAGACGTCGAGATCTCGGACCTGCTCGAGGTGCGCATGCGCGAGCCCGAGCTCGTGGCGCTGATCGAGAAGCTGCCGCGCGGACCGGTCTACGACCGGGTCGGGCTCGAGATCGCGCGCCGCGCGCTGGCGCGCGGCGACGTGGCTGCCGCGCGCGAGGCGCTCGACCGCCTGCCGCGCCGGCTCTCGGAAGGCGACGAGGCGGAGCGGGCCGTGCTCCTGGCGCGCGCGGCGGACCTGGCCGGCGAGGCTTCGGCCACGCTCGGGCTCGTGCTGCCGCTGTCCGGTCCCTATCAGAAGTTGGGCGAGTCGTTCCTGCGCGGCATCACCCTGGGCTCCGGCATCTACGACGAGAAGCCCTCGCAGCTGCACCTGTTGGTGCGCGACTCGGCCGGCGAGGCGGCGCGCGCCGCCGCCGCGGTCACGGACCTCACGGGCCAGCACGTCGCGGCCATCATCGGCCCGGTGCGCTCGGCCGAGGCGGTCGAAGCCGTGCCGCCGGCCGAGGCGGCGAAGACGCCGCTGCTCTCGTTCGCGCGCCGCGACGACATCGCCGACCTGGGTGAGTACGTGTTCCGCCTGGGACTCACTCCCGGCGACCAGGCCGCGACCCTGGTGCGCTGGTGCGCCGAAGAACGCGGCTGCAAGAAGTACGCGATCCTGTATCCGTCCGACGAGTACGGAACCGCGTTCAAGAACCAGTTCACCGACGCGGTCGAGAAGTCGGGCGGTCAGGTCACCGGCTCGGAGAGTTACAAGCCCGGCTCGGTCGACTGGCAACCCGAGATCAAGCACCTGGTCGGCCTCGCCAACCTGCCGCGCGCGACTCAGGCGCTGGTCGACGAGCGCAACAAGCTGCGCCGCCACGCCCAGGAGAACGCCGAAAAGCTGGCGTCGCCGCGCTTCCAGGGCCTGCCGCCGTTCGTCGACTTCGACGCGGTGTTCATCCCGGACGACGCGCAGAGCGTGGGCCTGATCCTGCCGCAGCTCCGCTTCTTCGACGTGCGCGACGTGGTGTATCTCGGCGGCAGCGGCTGGAACGATCCGGCGCTGATCAAGATCGCCGGGCGCGAGGCTACGCGCGCGGTGTTCACCGACGAGTTCTGGAGCGGCTCGAGCCGCCCCGAGGTGGTCGAGTTCGTGCGCCGCTACGCCGCCGCCTACGGCGGGCCACCGGACGAGTACGCGGCCGAAGGCTACGACGCCGCGGCGCTGCTGCGCTTCGTGCTGGCCGGCGGCGATGCGCCCAGCGGCGAAGTGCTGCGCGATCGGCTGCTGCGCGTGAGTGGCTTTCCTGGCGTGTCGGGTCTGCAGTCGTTCGACCAGACCGGCGGCGCGCGCAAGTCACTCGAGTTCCTGACCGTGCGCGACAACGCCATCGTCGCCACCACGCCGCCCGCCGCACCGCAGTAACAATCAAGATTGCCCGGGCGCGCGTCGATTCGCTTGTTCGTGGAAAGCGATTCCCCCGGCGCCTTCGAGATCCCCGAAAAGCTTCCGCTCCTGCCCATTCGCGACGCCGTCGTCTTTCCCTCGATGATCCTGCCGCTGTTCGTCGGCCGCGACGTCTCGGCGCACGCGATCGAGACCGCGATCGAGGGCGACCGGCTGCTGGCGCTGGTGACGCAGCGCGACCCCGAGGTCGACGAGCCGGGACCGGACGACCTGTACGCCGTGGGCGTGGTCGGCATGATCATGCGCATGATGAAGCTGCCCGACGGGCGGCTGAAGGTGCTGGTCCAGGGGCTGTCGAAGATCCGAGTCACTCAGTATCTGCGCACCGAGCCGCACATCGACGTCCAGATCGAGCCGCTCTCCGAGCCGCCGGCCGAGCCGTTCAGCGTCGAGGTCGAGGCGCTGGTGCGCGGCGTGCGCGAGAAGCTCGAGGAGCTCTTGCCGCTGAAGCACTTGCCGCCCGAGATCCTGTCGGTGACGGCCAGCGTGGACGACCCGGGCCGGCTGGCGGACCTGGTCGCGTCGAACCTGCGGCTGCGCGTCGAAGAGGCCCAGGAGCTGCTCGAGATCTCCGACTCCGTGCGCCGGCTGCGCAAGATCGACTCACTCTTGCGGCGCGAGATGGCGGTGTCGTCCGTGCAGGTCGAGATCCAGACCGCCGCGCGCGAGGAGCTGTCGCGCTACCAGCGCGAGCAGTTCCTGCGCGAGCAGATGCGCCAGATCCAGGAAGAACTGGGCGAGGGCGCCGAGCGCAAGTCCGAGCAGGACGAGCTGCGCGCGCGCATCGCGAAGGCCGGCATGAACGACGAGGCGCGCGCCGAGGCCGAGCGCCAGCTCGACCGGCTCGCGCGCATGCACCCCGACTCGTCCGAGACCCAGGTGATTCGCAGCTACCTCGAGTGGATCACCGAGCTGCCCTGGGCGAAGGTCTCCGACGACAACCTCGAGCTCGCGCACGCGCGCGACGTGCTGGAGCGCGACCACGCCTATCTCAACCGCGTGAAGGAGCGCATCCTCGAGTTCCTGGCCGTGCACAAGCTGCGCGGCTCGGTCGCGGGCAAGGGACCGATCCTGTGTCTGGTGGGCCCGCCGGGCGTGGGCAAGACCTCGCTCGGGCGCTCGATCGCGCAGGCCATGAACCGCGGCTTCGTGCGCATGTCGCTCGGCGGCATGCGCGACGAGGCGGAGATCCGCGGCCACCGCCGCACCTACGTGGGCGCGCTGCCCGGCCGGATCATCCAGGGCATGCGCCAGGCCGGCACCAGCAACCCGATCTTCCTGCTCGACGAGATCGACAAGATCGGCGCCGACTACCGCGGTGACCCGGCGGCGGCGCTGCTCGAGGTGCTCGACCCGGAGCAGAACCACACCTTCCGCGATCACTACCTGAACGTGCCGTACGACCTGTCGAAGACTTTGTTCGTGGCCACCGCGAACCTGATCGACCCGATCCCGCGCGCGCTGCTCGATCGCATGGAAGTGATTCGCCTGCCGGGCTACACGCCCGAGGAGAAGGAAGTGATCGCGCGGCGCTATCTCGTGCCGCGCCAGATCGAGGAGTGCGGCCTGACCCCCGAGCGGGTGCAGGTGTCGCGCGCCGCGATCCGCGAGGTGATCGGCGGCTACACCCAAGAGGCGGGCGTGCGCGGCCTGGAGCGCGAGCTCGGGCGGCTGTTGCGCAAGATCGCGCGCCGCATCGCCGAGGGCGAGACACAGCACGTGTCGGTCACGCTGCGCAACCTGCGCGCCACGCTCGGTCCGGCGCCGCTGCTCGGTGAGTCGATCCCGCGCTCGGCCGAGGCGGGCGTGGGACGCGGGCTGGCCTGGACCGAAGCCGGCGGCGAGGTGCTGGTGATCGAAGCCACGATGGTGCGCGGCCGCGGCCTGATCCTCACCGGTCAGCTGGGCGACGTGATGAAGGAGTCGGCGCAGGCCGCGCTCTCCTACGTGCGCTGGCGCGGCACCGAGCTCGGCATCGCCGAGGGCCTGGCCAAGCACGAGATCCACGTGCACGTGCCCGCGGGCGCCACGCCCAAGGACGGCCCGTCGGCGGGCATCACCATCGCCACGGCCATGGTGTCACTGCTCACCGGCATCCCCGTGCGCTCCGAGTTCGCCATGACCGGCGAAGTGACTCTGCGCGGCCGCGTGCTGCCGGTCGGCGGCGTGCGCGAGAAGGTGCTGGCGGCACTGCGCCGCGGGCTGCACCACGTGATCCTGCCCGAGGCGAATCAGCACGACCTCGACGACGTGCCGCCCGAGCTCGCGCGCAAGCTCCAGTTCCACTTCGTCCGCACCATGGACGAAGTGCTCGACCTGGCGCTGTGCGAGCCGGTGCTGCCCAAGCGCAAGCCGCGCCGCACCCCGGCGCGGACGTCGCCCGCGATCATCAGGTCTTAGCGGGTCTCAGCGGGCCTTAGCGCTGTACGCGCGCGGGCGGCCGCGCGCTAGCGCCTTCGCTCGGCTGCGCCTCGCTGCGCGCGCCTTTGGCGCTTGCAGTAACCTTCCGCGCGTGACACTGGGGTGACGTGTGGACCTGCGCCAGCTGGGTGAGTTCGGGCTGATCGAGGCGATCCGCAGGAAGGCCGCGCGAGCCACGCGCGGCCGATCGGTCTGGCGGGTGGCGATCGGCGACGACGCGGCGGTGCTGACGCCGCGCGCGGGCGAGGAGCTGGTCTTCACCACCGATGCGGTGGTCGAGGACGTGCACTTCCGCTGGCGCACCACCGAGCCGCGCAGGCTGGGTCACAAGGCCTTGGCGGTGAACTTGTCCGATCTCGCCGCGATGG
This sequence comes from Myxococcota bacterium, assembly GCA_035498875.1. Taxonomy (GTDB): domain Bacteria; phylum Myxococcota_A; class UBA9160; order SZUA-336; family SZUA-336; genus VGRW01. Next base: position 35,007 of record DATJZP010000095.1, on the reverse strand, counting down.
GCGCGCGGCCGCTCGGCTGCCTGCTCACGCTGGCGCTGCCCGCGGGCATCGACGGCAAGAGACTCGACGGCTTCCTCTCCGGCTTCCTGTCGCTGGCCCGGGCGAGTCAGTGTCCGCTGGTCGGCGGCGACCTCACCCGCGCCCGCGATTTCGGCGCGACGGTCACCGCGATCGGCGCGGTGGCGCGGGGCAGGGCGCTCTTGCGCAGCGCGGCGCGGCCGGGCGAGCGCGTGTTCGTGACGGGCACGCTCGGCGGGGCCGCGGCCGGCCTGGCCTTGCTCGAACGCGGCCGGCTGCGCACACCGCTCGAGCGCCGGCTGGCACGGCGACAGCAGGAGCCACACGCGCGCCTGAAGGAGGGCTCCGCCTTGGTGAAGGCGCGCCTGTCGCGCGCGGCGATCGACGTCTCCGACGGCCTGGCCCAGGACCTGGGTCATGTGTGCGAGGCGAGCGGGGTGGGCGCGCGGATCGCGCTCGAAGCGCTGCCGGTCATGCGCGGGGCGACGCTCGAGCAGGCGCTCTCGGGGGGCGAGGACTATGAGTTACTTTTCACCGTCGCCCGGCGCGGGCCCACCGCCCGGAGGATCGGCCTGCGACTCGACTGCAAAGCGACTGAAATCGGCGTCATCACCGCCCGACCGGGACTCGTGGTCACACGCGCCGGCCGGCCGGTCGCAATGGGCAAAAGCGGCTTCCAACACTTCAAGGCGTCTTCGAAAGGCTCCGAGAAGTAACCAGCGCCCGCAGCTTGCGCTGGAACTTGCGCGGGTGGGAAGGCCTCGTGCGTCTCGATCTCTCGCAGAAACTCGTGCTCGGTTTTACCGCGGCCACCGCCGTCGGCGCGGGAATCACTCCGGCGCTGCACCTGCTCGGCGCGCCCGGCTGGGGCGCGTTCTTCGTGGCGATGCTGCTCGGCGTGGGCCTGGGCTGGATCTACGCCGGCCAACTCACCGCGAACTTCAGGACGCTGCGCGCCTGCACCGATCGGATCAGCCGCGGTGACTTGACGGCCGAGGTCGACATCGAGGCCGGCCGCCGCTTCCCGGACGAGACCGTCGACCTGGCGCGCTCGGTCGACGTGATGCTGCAGAAGCTGCGCGAGCTGGTCGAGCACATCCAGCGCGCCGCCGACGAGGTGGCGCAGAGCTCGCGCGACGTGACCACCTCGTCGCAGAGCGTGAACGGCACGAGTCACTCACTGGGCTCGACCATGGAGGGCGTGGCGACTGGCGCCGCCGCGCAGCAGAAGGACGTGGAGCAGATCCGCGGACGCATCCACGACATCGCCGAGTCGCTGCGCAACAACGCCGATGCCGCGCGCCGCGCCTCGGCGCTGACCAGCGAGGCCAACCAGCGCACCGCGGCGGGCGTCGAAGTGTCTCGCCGCTCGCAGTCCAAGATGCAGAGCCTGTTCGAGAAGATCGAGCAGGCCGGTCACCGCGTGGAAACCTTCGAGGGCAAGATCCACTCGGTCCACCGCGTCACCGAGATGATCACCAGCGTGGTCGAGAAGACGCACCTCTTGTCGCTGAACGCCTCGATCGAGGCCGCGCGCGCCGGCGACGCCGGCCGCGGCTTCTCGGTCGTCGCCGAAGAGATCCGCAAGCTCGCGGAGAGCGCCGGCAGCTCGGCCGAGCAGATCGAGGCGCTGATCCGCCAGCTCGAGGACGAATCGAAGCGCATCGCCCAGGAGACGATCGCGATGCGCGACGACGTGCGCGGCGGCCGCCAGGACCTGGAGGCGATCTTCGCCGCGCTCGAGAAGGTGCTGGGCGCGGTCACCGAGGCCTCGCAGCGCGCCGAGGAGATCACCCGCCACGCCAGCAAGGAGGCGAGTGAGTCGGAGCGCCTGGTCGGCGACGTGGAGCGGATCTCCGCGGTGGTGGGTCAGAACGCGAAGGCGGTGAACGAGATGCGGACCGGGCTCGACGCGCAGACTCGCACGGTCGAGCAGATGGTGCGCCAGGCCGCGCGGCTCTCGGACATGTCGGTGCAGCTGGGCGAAGTCGCGCGCCGGTTCCGGACGAGGTGAGTCGCGTGGACGCGTCGTGGCTGCGCTTCGAGGTCGCCGAGCAAGGTTACGCGCTGCCGCTGGGCGCGGTGGTCGAGGTGATGGCCGCGCCGCGGCTGCACCTGATTCCGCGCGTGGCGGGCGAGCTGGCCGGCATCGTGAACGTTCACGGCGAGCCGCTGCCCGCGGTCGACGGCGGCGCGCTGCTCACGGGCATCTCGGCGCGGCACCACCGGCACATGCTGGTGCTGGAGCGCGGCAGCCTGCGGCTGGGCGTGCTGGTCGGCGCGGTGCAGCGCATCGAGAGCGCGCCAGCGCTGGTCGCGCGGAGCGAAGTGACTCACTCGGGGGAGCTGGTCGAGTGGGTGACCGAAGGGGAGAAGGCGCTCGGGCTGGTCGATCCCGAGGGCCTGATCGAGCGAGGAGTGCTCTTGCTGACGGAGCTCCGCAGCAGGGCGGGAGGACAGGAGCCATGGCAAAGCGGGTTCTGATTGCGGACGACGCGGCCTTCATGCGCGAGATGCTCCGCGACATCCTGACGGACGGAGGCTACGAGATCGCGGCCGAAGCGGCCGACGGCAACGAGGCGGTGTCGGCCTACGCCAAGCACCACCCCGATCTCGTGACCCTCGACATCGTGATGCCGCGCAAGAGCGGGCTCGAGGCGTTGCGCGAGATCATCGCGGCCCATCCGGGCGCGTGCGTGGTGATGTGCAGCGCGCTGGGCCAGGAGGCGCTGGTGATGGAAGCGCTCGAGGCTGGTGCGCGCGACTTCATCGTGAAGCCCTTCAAGCCGGACCACGTGCTCGAAGTGGCTCAGAAGGCCATCGCCAAAGTCTCTGAGTAACTCCGGGAGCCTTCTTGAACCTGGAGAAATACAGGACGCTGTTCGTCGACGAGGCGAGTGACCATCTGCAGGAGATGGCGCGCGCGCTCGCGGCGCTCTCGGCCGGTGACGAGCCCGCCACGGAAGCGATCGACACGCTGTTCCGCATGGCGCACTCGATCAAGGGCATGGCGGCGTCGCTCGACTACGATGCCGCGTCCTCGCTCGCGCACAAGCTCGAGGACTGGATGGAGCCGCTGCGCACCGGCGCCGCGATCGACCGCGAGGGCCTGGGGCTGGTGGCTGAAGCCGTGGCGGGGCTCGAGGAGATGGTCGCCTGCGTCGACGAGACCGGCGCCCCGCCGCAGCCGCGCGCCGACCTGATCGCCCGACTGAGCAGGTCCGAGGGTCGCGCGGGCACTCTACCCGCGCTCCAGCCCGCCGAACCAACTCCTGCCGCGCCGCTCAAAAAAAAACTCCAGCGGCCGCGCCACCGCCGCTCCCCCGCACGGTCCGTGTCCGCACGGAGGCGATTGATCGCTTCCTGGCCGCGGTAGGCGTGCTGATGCAGGGCCAGGCGCGCCTGGAGGAGCTGTTCCGCGACGCGGGCTACTTCCAGCAGCAGCGGGCCTTCGGCGACGAGCTCGACCAGCTGGCGCGCTCGGTGCGCGAGCTGCGCCGCCGCGCGCTCGAGATCCGCACCACGCCGGTCCGGCGCCTGCTCGAGAGACTCCCGCGCGTGGCTTTCGACCTGGGCCGCGAGCTCGGCAAGCGCGTGCGCGTGGAGCTGGCGGGCGAGGAGGTCGAGGTCGACCGCGCCGTGCTCGATCACCTGGACGACGCGCTGCTGCACCTGGTGCGCAACGCGATCGACCACGGGCTCGAGAGTGAGTCGGAGCGCACGGCCCTGGGCAAGGACCCGGTGGGGCTGTTGCGGCTCGGCGCCAGCCGCGTCGCGGGGCGACTGCATCTGCGGATCGAGGAGGACGGGCGCGGGATCGACGTCGAGAAGGTGCGCCGGCGCGCGATCGAGCGCGGGCTGCTGGTCGAGATGGTGGCCGAGGACCTGCCCGCCGAACGCATCCGCGAGCTGATCTTCGAGCCGGGTCTCTCGACCAAGGACGAAGTGAGTGACGTCTCGGGCCGCGGCGTCGGCCTCGACGTGGTGAAGCGGCAGGTCGAAGCGCTGGGCGGCGCGATCACGGTCGAGAGCGAGCCGGCGAAGGGCACGACCTTCCTGCTCGACCTGCCCTCGATGGTGACGCTGCAGCGCGTACTGGTGCTGCAGGTGGGCGGCGCGCGCGTGGCGCTGCCGATCCTGTCGATCGAGGCCGTGCTCTCCGCCGCCGAGGCCGCGGTCGAGCACGCCGGCGTGGACTCTTTCTTCATGTTCAAGGACGAGCCGCTGCCGCTGGTCGACCTGGCGCAGCGCCTGGCGCTGCCGGCGGTCGCGCCGGGCGCGGGCTGCGTGGTGGTGCTCGAGGCGCGCGGCTTCAAGCTGGGCGTCCTGGTCGAGCGCGTGCTCGACGACCTGGAAGTGTTCGTGCGCGAGACGCCCGAGCCACTGACGGAGATGACTCACCTGGGCGGGGTGGCGATCCTGCGCGACGGCGCACCCGTATTCCTGCTCGAGATCGGGTCACTCGTGGAGAACTTCGGGTGAAGACCGACGAGCAAGACAAGCTCGCCGAGCTGGCCAACATCTGCGCGGGTCACGCCGCGTCGACGCTGGCGCTGTTGCTCGACACGACGCTGCTCACCAAGGTGCCGCAGCTGCGCCGGCTCGAAGCCGGCCGCCCGCTGCGCTCGCTGTTCCTGCGCGAGGAGCGCGCCGCGGCGATCTTCGCGGACCTGCGCGGCCCGTTCGCGGCCAAGGCGGCGCTCTTGCTCTCCGCGGGCGCGGTCGAGGACGTGGTGTCGCGGATCGCCGCCAAGGACGACTCCAGCGTCTCGCCGCTCGCGGTGCTGGCCGAAGTGGGAAACATCGCGGTGTCTGCCGCGGCCAACGCGCTGGCGATGATGCTCGGCGGAGTCTCGCTGCCCTCGGTGCCGCGCGCCGGCTTCGCCGCGGAGGGCGAGCTCGAGCTGGTCGAGCTGACCGAGATCTTGAGCTCGGTGCGCGACGTCGCCGACGTCGTGCTCTACGACCGCCACGGCCCGCTGCGCCTGCGCTTCGTGCTCGTGCCGGAGCTGTCCGACATCGACTAGACTCCGCGGCGCATGGACCGCGACCAGCTCGGAGCGCTTCTCGACCGGCACGCGCGAGGCGAAGTCTCTCGCGACGAGCTCTTGGAAGCGCTCGCGGTGGCGCCGTTCGTCGAGCTGGGCGACGCGCGCGTCGACACGCATCGCGCGCTGCGCAACGGGGTGCCCGAGGTGGTGCTGGGCACGGGCAAGACCGTCGACCAGCTCGCGCGCATCAGCCGCACGCTGGCCGGCACCGGCGGCAACGTGCTGATCACGCGAGTCAGCGCCGAGGCCGCCGCCGAGCTTCGGTCCGCGCTGCCCGGGCTCGAGTACCACGCCGTGCCGCGGCTCGCGATCCTGCGCCAGGCGCCGGTCGTGCCGCGCGGCCGCGGGCCGATCGCGGTGGTGTCCGCGGGCACTTCCGACCAGCCCGTGGCCGAGGAGGCCGCGGTGGTCGCGGAGCTGTTCGGCAACAAGGTGGAGCGCGTGAGTGACTCGGGCGTGGCCGGCCTGCACCGGCTGCTGGCCTCGCTCGACGTGCTGCGGCGCGCGGCGGTGGTGGTCGCCGTGGCGGGCATGGAGGGCGCGCTGGCGTCGGTGGTGGGCGGGCTCGTGGCCGTGCCCGTGATCGCCGTGCCCACGAGCGTCGGCTACGGCGTGTCACTGGGCGGCGTCGCGGCAATGATGGCGATGCTGAGCTCGTGCGCGTCGAACGTGACGGTGGTGAACATCGACAATGGCTTCGGAGCGGCGTACGTCGCCTCGCTCGTCAACCGGGCCTAAGCGCGGGCGCGGGCCGTCACGGCTCGCCCGCGAAGCGGTCGTGCTGCTCGAGTCGAACCTCGACGACATGACGCCGGAGCATCTCGCGTTCCTGCTCGAGCGCCTGCACGACGAGGGCGCGCTGGACGCGTCGCTCGCGCCGATCGTGATGAAGAAGGGCCGGCCGGGTCAGGCGCTGCGCGTGATTGCGCCGAAGGCCCTGGCCGAGAAGCTGGCCCGGCTGGTGCTGTGCGAGTCGAGCGCGCTCGGCGTGCGCGTGCAAGAGGTCGAGCGCTTCGTGCTGCCGCGGCGCGTCTGCACCCTGGATACCGAGTTCGGGCCGATCCGCGTGAAGGTCGCGGAGCGGCCCGACGGCAAGGTCTCCAGCAAGCCCGAGTACGAGTCGTGCGCGCGCGCCGCGCGCAAGCACGGCGTGGCGATCGCGGTCGTGACTCGCGCCGCGCAGCGCCGCGCCGAGGACGCGCTCTCGTGAGCGTCGATGCGGCCGCGTTCCGGCTCGGCGATCCACGCGGCGGCCTGGCGCCGGCGGTCCTGTGTCTGCACGGGCTCACCGGCACGCCCTACGAGGTGCGCCCGCCCGCCGAGGCGCTCGCCGCCGCCGGCTTCTACTGCGAAGGACCGCTCCTGCCCGGTCACGGCACCAGCCCGCGCGAGCTCGCGCGCGTGCGCTGGGGCGCCTGGGTCGAGGCGGTGCTGGCCGCGCACGACTCACTCGCGGAGCGACACGATCGTGTGTACGTGCTCGGGCTGTCGCTCGGCGGCCTGCTCGCGCTGCGCGTGGCCGAAGAGCGGCCGGTGCGCGGCGTCGCTGCGTTCGCGGTGCCGTTCGACCTGGGCTGGCTCGTGGCGCGCAGCGTCCCGTGGCTGCACCGCTGGGTGCGCCAGCTCCCGAAGACGCCGGCCATCCTCGACACCGAGGCGCGCGCACGCCATCCCGGCTACGACCGCATGCCGCTGGCCGCGGTGCACGAGCTCCTGCTGCTGGCCGGCGAGGTGCGCGCCGGCCTGGCGCGCATCCAGGCGCCGGTGCTCGGGATTTTCAGCCGGCTCGACCCGACCGTGCCGGTCCGCAACGCCGAGCTCCTGATGGCGGGGCTGTCGGCCGGCGGCCACGCGCTGCACTGGCTCGAGCGCTCGGGGCACGTCCTCCCCGTCGACTTCGAGCGGGCGATCCTGGCGGCGAAAGTCGTCGAGTTCCTGAGCGCGCTCGAAAAGGACTAGCGGTTGACGGCGGCGCCGGGGCTGGGGAATCCTACGCCCGAACCAAACAACGGGTTCCGGGGGCGAGACAAGCACATGGCGGAAATTCCCGCGGCCGCAGTGAAGCGGTTGCTCGTGAAGCACGGTGGAGAGCTCCGGACGTCCGGCCCAGCGGTCGAGCTGGCAGTGGCAGCCGCGGAGGAATACATCGCGCGCCTCGCGCAGGAGGCCGGGAACTCGGCTCAGCGCGAGAAGCGCAAGACGATCATGGACGACGACATCAAGAAGGCCCGTCAGGTCGTCGGCTAGCTCGCCCCGCGTTCACTAGAGCGCGGCGCGCGGACTCTTCTGGGTGCGCCGAGCCAGATCCTCGATCACCCGGATCCAGCGCGACTCGCCGTTGTCGAGGAAACGCCGGAAGCGGATGCCGGCGAGCACGCTCGCGTAGCCGGGCAGGTTGGCGCGCGAGATCACGTCGCCGTCGACGTCGATCGGCTCGAGCGGCGCGGGCAGGTGGATCCGGTAGCGCTCGACGGCGCCTGGCAGGATGTCGCGGCGCGTGCGCAGGCAGATCCCGCCGCGCGCCACGAGCTCGGTGAGCTCGTCCCACGCGCCGGCGCTGGCGGCGGTGCGCACCGCCATGCGCGCAGCGTAGCGCTGGAAGCGGCGCTGCGCGGCGTGGTCGAGCAGATCGACCAGGGTCGGCTCGATCTCCTCCCAGCTGAACGGGCGCACGAGATACAACGCGGCGCCCGCCTCGTTCGCGGCCGAGCGGTTCGCGGCGGTGTCGCGCTCGTCGATGATCGCGATCGGGAGCTGCTCGACGCCGGGCAGCCGGCGCAGGTCGGCGGTCAGCTCGAGCCCGTCGATGCGGCCGATCTTCGCGTCGAGCAGCACCAGCTCGTAGCTGCGCTCGCGGAACGCTGCGATCGCCGCCGACGGATCGCGGAAGTGCTCGAGCTCGATCTGGCGCAGCGCGAAGAGCGTGGCGAGCTCCGCCGACGCGCCCGGCTGCATCGAGATCACCATCACGCGCCGCGCGCGCTTGGAGCGCGGGCGCTTCTCGTCGGGGCCCGACGGCGGCGCGAGCTCGGTCGAGTGTCTCGCGCGCTCGGCCAGCGCCGAGGAGATCGAGAGCGCGAGCTCGTTCGCGCTCTCCAGGCTGGGCAGCGCGCGGAAGCGGCGCTCCGCCGGCTGGCCGAGTGACCGGCGCGCCAGCGCCCCGCTCGAGGGCAGCAGGATCTCGCGCGGCGCGCGCACCTCGATCGGCCCGCTCTGTTCGTCCACGAAGCGCAGGCGCGCGCCGCCGGCGACGAGCTGGGTCGGCGCCTGCAGCCGTTGCAGCCAGGCGAGGCCCTCGCCCAGCGCCCGCATCTGCGTGGCCCAGGCGCGGCGCAGCGCCGACTCGACGTCGGCTTTCGAGCTGCAGCGCCCCACGTCGAGCGCGGGCAGGTCGAAGAAGATCGCCGGGTCGAAGAACTTCAGCCGGTTGTGACCCAGCGTGTAGAAGCGCGCGCGCACCAGCGTGAGCGCCCGCCCCAGTGTCTCGAACGGCGTGGGCGCGAGCTGCAACACGCCGTCGCCCGAGGTCGCACCGGGGACGAGCTCGACCGACAGCCCGAACGAGCGCAGCCGGGCGACCAGGAACTCCGCGTGGCGCTCGGAAGACAATCGCGCCGACCTCCGTTCAGGCGATCGGCGCGATCCCTATCTGTCTGTAGGACGCCAGTCGCGTCCTACGGTCGCATGGGCACCCTAGCCATGCTCAGTGACTATGCCCGGCGTGAGCGTCCTCTTCGTCCTTGGGCTTGTCCGCGATCATCGCGTGCGTGGTGAGCAACAGGCCGGCCACGCTGGCCGCGTTCTGGAGCGCCGAGCGCACCACCTTGGTGGGGTCGATCACGCCGTCCTTGACCAGGTCGCCGTAGGTGTCGGTCGCGGCGTTGAAGCCGTACGCGCCCTTGCCGTTGGCGACCTTGTCGACGACCACCGAGCCCTCCTGGCCTGCGTTCTGCGCGATCATGCGGATCGGCTCTTCCACCGCGCGGCGGATGATGTCGATGCCCGCCTGCTGCTCCGGGTTCGCGCCCTTCAGTGTCTCGAGCGCCTTCTTGGCGCGGATCAGCGCCACGCCGCCGCCCGGCACGATGCCTTCCTCGACCGCCGCGCGCGTGGCGTGCAGCGCGTCCTCGACGCGCGCCTTCTTCTCCTTCATCTCGCTCTCGGTCGCGGCACCGACCTTCACCACCGCGACGCCGCCGGCCAGCTTCGCCAGCCGCTCCTGCAGCTTCTCGCGGTCGTAGTCCGACTTGGTCTCGTCGATCTGCTTGCGCAGCTCGTTGCAGCGGGCCTCGATGTCCTTCTTCTTGCCCGCGCCCGAGATGATGGTGGTGTTGTCCTTGTCCAGAGTGACTCGCCCGGCCTTGCCCAGGTCGTTCAGGGTCACGTTCTCGAGCTTGATGCCGAGCTCCTCGGCGATCACCTGGCCGCCGGTCAGGATCGCCATGTCCTCGAGCATCGCCTTGCGGCGGTCGCCGAAGCCGGGCGCCTTCACGGCCGCGACCGACAGCGTGCCGCGGATCTTGTTCACGACCAGCGTCGCGAGCGCCTCGCCCTCGACTTCCTCGGCCACGATCACGAGCGGCTTGCCGCCCCGCGCCACCTGCTCGAGCAACGGCAGCAGATCCTTCATGTTCGAGATCTTCTTCTCGTGCAGCAGCAAGAGCGGGTTCTCGAGCACGACCTCCATGCGCTCGGCGTCGGTCACGAAATAGGGCGAGAGATAGCCGCGGTCGAACTGCATGCCCTCGACCACCTCGAGCACGGTGTCGAGCGCCTTGTTCTCCTCGACGGTGATCACGCCTTCCTTGCCGACCTTCTGCATGGCGTCGGAGAGGATCGTGCCGATCTCGCGGTCGTTGTTCGCGCTGATCGTGCCCACCTGCGCGATCTCGGACGGGTCGCGCGTGGGCTTCGAGATCTTCTTCAGCTCGTCGACGATCGCGGCGACGGCGGCGTCGATGCCGCGCTTCAGCTCGATCGGAGAGTGACCCGCGGCCACCATCTTCAGGCCCTCGCGGAACACGGCCTGGGCGATCACGGTGGCGGTGGTGGTGCCGTCGCCGGCGACGTCGGAGGTCTTCGAGGCCACCTCGCGCAGCATCTGCGCGCCCATGTTCTCGAACTTGTCCTCGAGCTCGATCTCCTTGGCGACGGTGACTCCGTCCTTGGTCACCACCGGCGAGCCGAAGCTCTTCTCGATGATGACGTTCCGGCCCTTGGGCCCGAGAGTCACTTTCACCGCGTTGGCGAGCGTGTTGACGCCGCGGATGATGGCGTCCGAAGCGTTGGTGTCGAACTTGATTTCCTTGGCGGCCATGGAGTGACTTCCTTTCAGCTCAGGACGGCGAGGACGTCTTCCTCGCGCAGGATCACGTGTTTCTCGCCGGCGACCGTGACTTCGGTGCCGGAGTATTTCCCGTAGAGAACGCGGTCGCCCACCTTGACGTCGAGCGGAGTCAGCTTGCCGTTCTCGTGGACCTTGCCCTTGCCCGCCGCCACCACGGTGCCCTCGTTGGGCTTCTCCTTGGCGGTGTCGGGAATGATGATCCCGCCGGCAGTCTTCTCTTCACCCTCGCTCGGCCGCAGGAGCAGACGGTCCTGCAGCGGTCGGATCTTCATCGCGCGCCCTTTCTTTGGGTCGCATGGGCACCCTACCCATGCTCCGCAATTGCTGGCTTGGCACTCCTACTGGGGGAGTGCCAGGGGGCGCCAGATTACGCCCGCGGCTCGCGAAGTCAACGCCGCGCGAGCTCGAGCCGCAGCCGCTCCAGGTTGCGCAGCACCGACTCGGGGCGCGAGAACGGGCCGCGCGGCATGGCGCGCTGCAGCGTGCGATAGGCGAGCTCGGTGGCCCCGGCCTGCTCGTACGCGGCGGACTCTTGCAGCAGGAGCGGCTCCCTCAGCCGGGGCTCGAGCGCGATGCCGCGCTCGATCGTGTCGGCGATTCCCGCCAGGTCGTGCTCGAGCGCGTAGCTCTCGGCCAGGCGCGTGTAGCCACTGGCCTGCAGGGGATCCTGCCCCAGCGCCTTCTGCAGGCGTGCCCGCGCGTCTTCCAGCTGGCCGCGCTCGAGCTCGGTGGCCGCGAGCGCGATCTGGTACTGCGGGTCGTCGCCCAGGACCGTGTCGACGTCGGGCAGGGGCGCGCGCAGTCGTGGCGAAGTCGGCGGCAGGAGCACCGCGCCCTGGTCGTCGACGTAGACCAGGCGCCAGGCGAACTGCGGCTCGGTCAGCGCGTGCGCGAGTGAGTTGGGTCCGGGCGGCAGGATCGCGAGATCCGGCGCGTAGGCCGCGAGCCGGCCCGCCAGGCCCTCGCTGCCCGAGATCATGGCGACGTAGTCGTTGTAGAGCTTCTCGCTGTAGAGCGTGTTGGCGCGCCCGTCGATCAAGACCTTCAGCTCGGGCGCGTGCAGCATGATGTAGCCGCCCCAGTTGTAGTAGTTCAGCACGCGGTTCCCGGCGTCTAGCGCCTGCGCGTAGCGCAGCGCCGCGCGCGGATACAGGTGTGACTCGGTCCAGCGCTCGAGCGGCCGCGGGAAGAGCCGCACGTCGCGCCAGAACACCCCCGCAAGCAGGAGCGCCCCGACGCCGAGACCGAGCTCGAGTCTGCTGCGCTGGGCCTCCGGCAAGCGCGCCCGCAGGACCGCCAGCAGCGTCGCCAGGAGCCGCGCCACGAGCGGCAGCGAGCACAGCGCGAACAGCGGGATGAAGCGGCGCGAGGTGATGGCCATCGCGCAAGTGACTCCAGCGAGCGCCACGAGATAAGAGTCACCCGCGCGCCGGCCTCCGCGCACCCGCGCCGCGAGCTCGAGCCCCGCGGCCGCGGCCGCGAGTCCCAGCAGCGCGAAGAAACGGCCCTCGAAGCCGCGCAGGTCGAGATCGAACGGCGGCGGTTGCCACTCCAGGATCTGTCGGAACGGCGAGCGCGAGTCCAGGTAGGCCGCGGGATACTCGAGGATGTGCCAGCCCCAGGGGTTGCACAGCAAAGCGAGCGCAGTGAGTCCGACGCCGAGCCAGAGCCCGCGATCGAGCTTCGGCGTTCCCGCCTCGAGTGAGTCCTCGAGCGTCGAGACGAGCGCGAACAAGCCGATCGTGCCGAAGCCGAAGACGAAGCCGCCGTGCAGGTTGCACCACGGGATCATGAGCGCCGGCCACAACCAGTGCGCCCAGGGACGCTCGCGCGTGAGCACCACGATCCCGACGAACAACAGAGTCACTTCGTGCGGACGGATGTCGAGAAACCAATAACAGGTCGCGCCCGCCGCCCAGAGCGCGAGCGCGGACGCCAGCGCGTCGTCGGAATGGCGCAGCGCGACCGTCAGCCAGACGCCGAACACCGCGAACACCAACGCCAGGTTCGCGAGCGCGACGCCTTCCGGAGCCGCCCGGTAGATCAGCCAGTAGCCCACGCCCCAGAGCCACTCGTGGTGCATCCAGGGCTGGCCGGCCATGGTGTATGAGAACTGGTCGGTGGTCGGCAGCCGCAGCGCGCCCACGATCTCGCGGCCCGCAGCCAGGTGCCACCACAGGTCCGAGCCCGCGACCGCGGGCTGGAACCAGGCGCCCGCGCCGACCAGGCCCGCCACCAGCGCCAGCGCCCGCTGGAGTTTCGCCATGCTTTCGACTACGCTCCCCCGTCAGTTCTTTACCGGTCGGCGACCACGCGGAGTAGACTCGAAGCACACACAGGCCTTCGACAGGGCTTCTCCAGCCGAGGAGTTCGTATGCATCTCACCAAACGGCAGAAAGAGATCTTCGATTTCGTCTGCGAATACCTGGAGCGCGCAGGATACGCGCCAAGCCTCGAAGAGATCGGCGAGAAGTTCGGCCTCTCTTCGGTGGCCACCGTCCACAAGCACGTGCAGAACCTCGTGGACAAAGGGCTGTTGCGGAAGGCCTGGAACCGCAGCCGCTCGATCGAGGTGGTGCGCGAGCAGCAGAGCGGGAGCGGAATCGAGATCCCGCTGCTCGGACGCGTCGCAGCGGGTCACCCGATCGAGGCGGTCGCGACCTCGGACTCGATCTCGGTGCCCGTCGACATGGTCGGCCGGCGCGAGTGTTTCGCGCTGCGCGTGTCTGGCGATTCGATGATCGACGACCACATCATGGACGGCGACGTGGTCGTGCTCGAGTCGCGCAAGGTCCCGCATGCGGGTGAGACGGTGGTGGCGCTGGTGCGCGGCGAGGAGTGCACGCTGAAGCGCTTCTACCAGGACGGCGGGAAGATCCGGCTCGTGCCCGCGAACGAGCGCCTGGCGCCGATGGAGTTCCCGGCGGAAGACATTCAGGTGCAGGGAGTCGTGGTCGGACTGCTGCGCCGCTTCTAGCTCGTGTATCTCACGCGGCGAATGGATTTCTCGGCGTCGTACCGCGGCGCCGACGGGGCGACGAGCGGTCACAACTACGAGCTCGAAGTCACGATCGAGGGGCCGGTCGACAAGGAGACCGGCATGGTGCTCGACCTGAAGGACTTGAAGGACGTGCTCGAGCGCGAGGTCGAGGCGCGCTTCGATCACCGCTCGCTCTCCGACGACACCCCGTACTTTCGCGATCGTCTGGCGACGCCGGAGAACTTCGCCGCCGTGATCTGGAAGCTGCTCGACGCCGCGCTGCCGCCCGGCATGCTCTACCGGGTGCGGCTGCGGCCGACGCCTGACCTGTACGTGGAAGTGACTCGGTGACTCGCCTGGTGCGCCGCTTCGCCTTCAACGCCGCGCACGTGCTGGCGCGCCCGGACTGGACGGACGAGCGCAACCGCGCGGTCTACGGCAAGTGCGCCAACCCCGCGAGTCACGGCCACAGCTACGCGTTCGAGCTCGCGTTCGAGGGCGAGGTCGATCCGCGCACGGGCCAGCTCGTGCCGCCTGCCGAGCTCGAGCGCCTGGTGGCGGACGAGGTCCTCGCGCCGCTCGACGGGCGGCTCTTGAACCGCGACGTGCCCGCGTTCGCGCGCGCGGTCCCGACCGCCGAGAACATCGCCCGGCACATCTGGGATACGCTGGCCGGACGGTTGGCTCCGGCGAAGCTCGTCGCGGTGCGGCTCTTCGAGACGCGGAACAACTCGGTCGAGTACACCGGAGGCGAGAAGCCGCTTTGAGCCGACTGGAAGAGATCGTCTCCGAGCTCCTGGAAGAGATCGGCGAGGACCCGCGCCGCGAGGGCCTGCTGCGCACGCCCAAGCGCGTGGCCCGCTCGTTCGAGTTCCTGACTCAGGGCTACCGGCTCGACCCGCAGAAGATCCTCAACGACGCGGTCTTCGAAGAATCCTACAACGAGATGCTGATCGTGAAGGACATCGATTTCTACAGCCTGTGCGAGCACCACATGCTGCCGTTCTTCGGGCGCGCCCACGTCGCCTACCTGCCCAACGGCCGCATCGTCGGGCTGTCGAAGATCGCACGCCTGGTCGAGATGTACTCGCGGCGGCTGCAGGTGCAGGAGCGACTCACCAACGAGATCGCGCACGTGATCGACAAGGTGCTGCAGCCGCGAGGCGTTGCCGTGATCCTCGAGGCGCAGCACCTGTGCATGATGATGCGCGGCGTGCAGAAGCAGAACTCGTACGCGATCTCGAGCGCCATGCTCGGCAGCTTCGAGTCCGACCCCAAGACCCGCGCCGAGTTCGTGCAGCTGGTCCACCAGGCGAGAGCCCGTTAACTCGCGCCCGCAAACGCCGGAGCGCGGGTAGGGGTGCCCGCCCGGGCCCCGATAGAAACAAAAAGAACGAGTCCGGCGAATTGCGCCACGCCGGGCTGCGTCAGAAGCGTGAACCCGGGAAGTTGGGGGCGAGACCGGGGGTTCGGGTTCGGTTGCCGTTTCGAGCGCCGCCCTGGTGTGCACGCAAGTGCACGGAAGTCCTACGGATTCTGGCGCACAAGTCGCAGTTGACAGAATCGCTAAAGTCGCGTAGGGTCGGCGTCGAAAAGAAGGCAGCCCAGTTCTATTCTTCGACCGGCCCCCCCTCTGGTAGGTTCGCTGGAGCCCCCGGAGTGCGAGCGGAGCCGTTTTTTTGCACATTGACTTTGACACGCTGCGTCGGAGACGATTCCGGTGTTTGCGTGGGGACGAGGGCAGCGCCGCGGGGGTGGCGTTGCCGAGGGCTCTGGAACACTGCGCCGGCGCAGCTCATCGGAAAGATGGGGTCGCCGACGCCAAGTGGGCCGTAGCCGAATTGGCATTTCAGTTGCTCGGGTCCAAGAGGCAGTTTCGCTTCGGGGCACCGAGCAGGAGATGGAAGCAAGCATCATGAAAGGCGCACGTTTCAGTGAGTCCTCGACGACGCAGGTCGATCCCGAGCACTCGAACGTCGATCCCGAGGAGGAGGCGGCACGCAACCGCAACACGCTGCTCTCCTACTTCAACGACATCGCGAGCATTCCGACCCTCACGAAGGAAGAGGAAGTCATGCTCGCGAAGGAGATGGAGTCCGCCACGCACGAGATGCGCAGCGGCATCCTGTCGGTGTCGTTTACGTGGCGCGAGGCGATCGAGATCTGGCGCGGCCTGCAGGCCGAGAACCGCGTGACCGCGAAGATGTCCGAGGCCTACGGCTCCGGCACGCCCGAGGGCGAGGAGCGCGGCGAGAAGCTCGACAAGTGCCTGAAGAAGGTCGAGCTGCTGCTCGCCAAGTACAACGAGCTCGAGGCGGCCAACAAGGACGACAAGGCGGGGCTGTCGAAGCTCGAGGCCAGCATCCAGAAGGCGCTGCGCGACGCGGACCTGTCGATGCAGATCTTCGAGCGCATCCGCCGCAAGCTGCGCGGCGCGCGTGACACGATGATGAGTTACGAGCGCCAGATCCGAGATCTGCGCTCGCCCAAGCGCGTGCCGAAGACCGACAAGGGCAAGCAGGACCGCGAGCGCGAGCTGCGCGCGCTGCGCAAGCAGCTGCGCGACGTGGAGATCTCCGTCGGCGCGAAGTCACCCGATTTCATCAAGCTGATGGACGGCGTCGACCTCGCCTACGAGCGGCTGATGTTCCACAAGAACAAGTTCGTGCAGCACAACCTGAAGCTCGTGATCGCGATCGCGAAGGACTATCGGAACATGGGCATCGCCTTCCAGGATCTGATCCAGGAGGGCAACCTGGGCCTGATTCGCGCGGTCGAGAAGTTCGACTACCGGCGCGGTCACAAGTTCTCGACCTACGCGTTGTGGTGGATCCGGCAGGCGCTGATCCGCGCGATCCAGAACCAGTCGCGCACGATCCGCATTCCGAGTCACATGCACGACACGCTGCTCAAGTACTACCGCACCTACAACGCGCTCTCGAAGCGACTCGGCCGCGAGCCGAAGACCTCCGAGCTGGCGAAGGAGCTGAAGATCTCGCTCGAGCAGACGGAGCGGCTCCAGAAGATGACCCGCGAGCCGGTGTCTCTCGAGACACAGGTGAAGGGGACTGACTCGAAGGTGCTGAAGGACTTCGTGAAGGACCCGGCCACGGTCTCGCCGCTGGACGGCCTGGACCGCCTGCGGCTGGAGCGTGCGACGGAAGAGTCGATCTCGCAGCTCAACGAGCGCGAGCGGAACATCCTGCGCTGGCGCTTCGGCATGAAGGGCGAGCAGGACCACACGCTCGAGGAGATCGGCGAGAAGCTCGGTCTCTCGCGCGAGCGCGTGCGCCAGCTCGAGGCGCGGGCGATCGAGAAGCTGCGCCACTCGTCGAAGCAGCGGCTGCTCGAGGCTTTCGCAGAGCTCTGAGCCGCTCGCTGCGCAGGTTTCGCTTCAGCTAACGAGGCCCCCGGGACCCACGGTCCCGGGGGCCTTCTGCTTTCGCCCGATCGCCGATCGCCTGGAACCGGTTAGGGTGACAGCTGCATGTGCAGGATTGTTCGCAGTTGCCTGTGAAAACACCGCCACCGATCCGCAAGCTCCCTCCACTAAAACCGCAGGAGAGAGCCTCTCGGAGTGGGGTTCGGGCCCCAAAAAGTTCTTGGATTCCACTCAAAGGCATGAGAGGCTTCCGAGGCGCTCGTGGCGCTGAGGGAGACTTATGAAGCATTTCAAGGGAGGGGAAATGGTCGCTCTACGACTATTCTCGCTGCTGCTGGCGATGGCTTTCGCCTTGCCGGCGCATGCACTTACGTTCCCGTATGAGGCCGTCGGACAGGGCGGCACCAACGGCATCCTCGATTCCAACGGCGAGTCCTGCGACAACAGCCCGTTCGAAGATCCAGCCCAAGGCAACGGCGTCGCCTGGCCGGCCGGCGTCGGAGGCGAGGGCTGCTACAACCGCACGGGCGGCAAGTGCTCGGCGGATCCGAATCACATGTGCGATCCGCTGCTCGTCCCGGCGGGTCGCTGCAGCTACGGCAGCCTCTTGGCCGGTGGCTCCGACTCGGGCCTCTCCTGCCTGTTCCCGCGCGGTGCGGGTCACTGCGTGAGCGACACCCACGTCGGCTGCCTCAGCGACGCCTACGTGGCCAACCCCATTCTCGCGAACGCGGTCACCGGGGCCAGCACCATGTGCTCGAGCCTGGCAAGCAATTCTTGCGACATGACGACCGACGTGTACGGCCGCGCCTTCCGCCAGGGCTGCCAGTGCGACGGCACCGTGGACGTGAACTCGGCCAATGGTGAGAACACGGTCTGCGGTACGGACGGCGGCCAACTCAAGGCGGTCTGCTCCGACGGCGATCCGACTCGCGACGTCGGCGGCTACGGCACGGCGCTCGGCGTCGAGCTCGACCTGGCCGCTGGCCCGGGGAACACCTCCTTCGCGAACATGGGCCCGTCTCAGAACGGCAAGACCGGTCCTCCGCCGAGCACCTCTCCCCCGTACGCCATCGAGGGCCTGGTGTCGGACGACACGATCGAGCCTCAGCGCAAGGCGGGTACGATCAATCGCGGCGACGCAAATACCACGCCCATCGGGCAAGCCCGCACCACGGACGCGCGCGACATCGATCCGAACTTCAACGCCGCTCTCGGCGTGTCGAAGATCGTGAACTTCGGTGACTCGTACTGGGCCGACTGGGTTTTCATCTCGAAGAAGGTCGGCGGCGTGTTCAACACGCACATCGTGGTGTTTCCGTGCGATCCGCCCGTTTCCTGGAACGCCAACATCCCGATCATCGACCCGACTCCGGCGAACCACATCAGCGGTGACGAGACGTGGTGCAGCCAGATCGGCCGCAACGGCGTGACCTTCGAGTGGTCGCGCGATCTGACTCCGACCGAGCTCCAGAACAACCCGAGCTGCCCGCCGAACTGCAAGAAGGACTTCGACATCACGACCTACGAGCTGCAGGCGTTCATCTCGGCCGGCCAGTCCGATCCCGATGCCGGCGCCCAGATCGCCATCCAGAGCGGTGAAGGCCGCCAGGCGGGCGCGGGCGACGCGATCGGCGTTGCCGAGGTCACCTCGGAGACGTGGCTCACCACGGGCGACATGCGCTGCCGACTCGGCGGCTGGGGCAACCCGGCTGGCTTCATCGGTCGCTGCACTACCAGCTCGGACGCGTGCATCCCGGGTGACCCGACCAGCGGCGACACATTCTGCACCGGTCTCGGTGCAGGGCTGTGTGCCGCGTGCAACGGGCCGATCTACTCTGGCAACCCGAACGGCCTCCCGATCGGCTACAACACCCACGGTCTGTCCGAGCTCGATCTGGTCGCGCACCAGCGCCTGGGCGGCATTTCCGGACCGACCTCGGCGGTCGCGGTTCCGCTGTTCGTCGTCGGTACGACGGGCTACGCAGCCTCCGACTTCCGAGACGTCAGCGGCGGCACGGCCAACAACATCGACCTGTCGGACATGGGTGCCGTCGATCCGACGAGCAATCCGCTGCCGGGCATCGGCACGGGCGCGACCTTCGCACCCGGCACGCTGCCCATCGGCGAGTTCTGCTGCTCACCCACTCCGGGTGCGCCCGCAGGCGGCTCTCCGGTCGGCGTGAACTCGGCGCACCTCGGCACGCCGCTGAACGGCGCTACGTACAATCGCGTGTTCGATCGCGGACCCGGTCCCGACGGTATTCCGGGTTGCACGAACAACACCAATCAACAGGTCAACGGTCAAGCCGCCTGCAAGAAGCGCCTGGGCAAGGGCCCTGACGGCTCAAAGACGGACGGGTTCTTCGCAACGGGTCTCGACGACGTGCCGACGACCTACCCGGTGGGAACCTCGGGCACCATCGCGGCCTCGGCAAACCGCTTCCCCGTGAGAAATGCAACGCCGGCGGTGGTGGCCTACTTCTCGGGTCCGCCGTACAACCTGCCCAACCCGAACCCGCTGACGATCAACACGATCGCGTCGTTCACGCTGCAGGATCTCTCGGTCCTGGGGCCGAACAACGCGGACATCCTGGTAAAGGTGAACTCGACGTTCTGCCCGATCGTGGGCAACGCGGCGGTGTGCTCACCGGCAGTAGCCTGTTCCGACGTCGACCAAGACGGCGTCTGCGACGCGCAGGACAACTGCCCGACCGTCGCGAACGCCAACCAGGCGGACGCGGATGGCGACCTCGTCGGCGACGCGTGCGACAACTGCGTGAACGCCTTCAACGCCCGAGTTCCGGGCTGGACGCTGGCTACCGGTAGCGCGACGTACCTCGCTGCCAACCCGTGGGCGACCCTCACGGGCGGTCAGCGCGACGACGACCACGATGGGTTCGGCAACGTCTGCGACGGCGACTTCCCTGGCACTTCGCAGGGTGGCAACGTCGGCCCGGCAGACACGGCCCAGTACCGGACTGCGCTGGGCAAGAGCCGCGCTACCGACACCTGCGGTAGCACGGGCACGCGGCCCTGCGCAATCTTCGACATCGACCTGAACGACACCGGCGCCACGACCAACATCGGTCCGGCGGATACGGCGCGCTACAGGCTCCTGCTGGGCTTCCCGGCCGGGCCGAAGTGCGCCGCCTGTCCGCTGCCGTGCGAAGCGGGCCCGAGTGGTACGTGTAGCTAGGATGAGGATGGACTGAACCTCCCCTGGGTCGGATTTTCCACCCAAAAAATGGTTGGAAATTTGACCCAGGGGACTTCGGTCGTGATAGGATGCACCGAGTTTCGGTGGCCGCGTACTCAGCCAGGGCTCGCGGCGCAAGTAAGTGAATCAATGGAGGGAAGGACAGTAGTCATGAGGAAATTGATTGCATTGGTTGCGTCGACCGCGGCCCTGCTCGTCGCCACGATGGCGAACGCGGCACCGGTGGACCTTATCTTCACTCAGGCGTCGGCCGGTTCACCGAACTGGGCCCTGACGATCAACGTTCCCACTACCACGGATGGGGGCAGCAATCTGATCGCGGCGCTCGCGTTCCAAGTCAACGGAGGGACCGACTTCATCACGTCGAACGCGAACATCGACCACTTCGCGAGCGATGCCGTGCCGGGCCTCTCGCTCAAGAGAATCGAGGCCAGTGGCTACCTGCACCTGCAGCTCGTCGCCATCGGCGCGAGCTTTACGGGTCCGGGTCAGGGCATCGCGATCGGTACGCTGGTTGGCGCTACCCTTCACGCCTGCGCGGACGCGGCGTCTTGCGCGAGTCAGTTCATCGATGGTGCTGACGATGGTGGTACCGTCCAGGACGACCAGTTCAACATCCTGGGTTACACTGTGAAGTTCGTGGGCGCGGGCAACCCCGCTCCGGAACCTGGCACGCTGTTGCTGCTCGCCATGGGCATCGGCAGCCTGGCGCTGGTTCGCCGCAAGGCCTGATCTCCCGGAAGCATCTTCGGGAGTGATTCCTGAGGGCCGGTGTCGCACAGCGACACCGGCCCTCTCAATATGTGCACTGTATCTCTGAATTGGAAAAGCTTCTCTTGACCGCGCGGGAAGCCCATGTTGAGATCTCCCGCGCTCCGTCGATAGTCTAGGAGACACCATGCGCATCATCCGGATCCTGAGTCTGTGTGCAGCTCTCGGCGCCGTGCCTGCAGGTTCCCTGCACGCGGCAGTGAGTGTCTTCCAGGATCCGACGAATGCCGGTACCAGTGGCGCGCCTGCCGTCAGCATTCCCATCGGCGGCAGCGCAGTCACCCTCAATCTCTTCTATTCCACCGGCAACAACGCCTCATCGGCGAACGCGTGTCTCAGTGGCACCGGCGACGAGGTTTGCGGCTGGGACATCTACGTGGGCACCACCGGCGGCGTGGTGCTGCAGAACTTCGTGCCCGACACGGGCGCCGGCTCCGACATCGTGGCGGCCATCTCGGGCAACGTGTTGCGCGCGAATGGCGGAAACCCGATCACCGGCGAGCTCGGCGCGCACCGGATCGGCACGCTGACGGTGGCCGCGAGCTCCGCGGGCACGGTCAACGTGACCGGCAACCAGTACGTGACTGCGGCTCTCGCGGCGGCAACCGTGACTCCCGGTGCGGTGCTCGGCAACGCGGCCACGGGTGACACTGACGGCGACGGCGTGCCCGATGCCACCGACAACTGCCCCACGATCGCCAACGCCGACCAGGCCGACGGCGACGGCGACGGCGTGGGCGACGTCTGCGACAACTGCGTGAACGTCTCGAATCCGCGCGTGCCCGGCGGCGCGATCGCGTTCCTGGCTGCCAATCCGTGGGCGACGCTCACTGGCGGGCAGCGCGACGACGATCACGACGGCTTCGGAAACGTTTGCGACGGCGACTTCCCCGGCACGTCGCAAGGTGGCAACGTGGGCCCCGCTGATACGGCCCAGTACAGGACTGCGCTCGGCAAGAGCCGCGCTACCGACACCTGCGGGACCGCGGGAACGACCCCCTGCGCGATCTTCGATCTGAACCTGACCCAGAACACGGACAACGCGACGAACATCGGTCCTGCCGACACCGCGCGCTACCGGCAGCTCCTCGGTCAGCCCGCGGGCCCGAAGTGCGCCGCTTGTCCGCTCCCCTGCCAGGCCGGAGCTAGCGGAAGCTGCCAATAGGCCGAAGAGCGCCTCGGTCGCCGATTCGCAGACTCGACGCTCCGCGCGGCGCGAAGCCGGGTCTTATCGGCCCAACTCTTTAGGCGCGGCCACGATTCGTCCGACTCTGATCTCATCGTCCGCGCTTGTTGGCGTCGGCAAGGCTGACGAGCGCGGACGATGCGAAGAGAGCTATTCGGGTCGTTGCCGCGGCTGGTTTTGTATGGGGGCGAACGGGGTTCAGGTTCGCGCCGCGCGGAGGTACAAACCCAGAGGGAGCGTCGAGTCCGCGAGTCAGCGACCGGAAGGGGTTTGTTGACCGGAGCGCGGACGCGCAACCCAGCCTCCGGTTCCCTACCGGCGTGCCTCGAGATCGAACTGCTGGATCTTCCCCGCTGCCTCGAGCGCCTTCTCGCGCTCGGAGTACCAGAGGGTGGTGGTGAGCGCGCGGGCTCGCTGCTGCAAGCGCTCGCGCGTGGCCGACATCTGGCTCGCGATCTGGTCTTCGCTGGGCGCATCGCGCGTCTGCAGCGACAGCACGTAGAAGCTCTCGGCGTCGGAGAAGACGCGGTTCGGGACCGGGTGCTCTGGCGTGAGCGCGAACGCCGCCTCGCGCGCTTCGGGCACGCCCGAGAGCGGGGCGAACGGCGGGTCGTTCTGGGCGAACGGCGGGGTCACGATCACGATCAGCTTCTCGGCCTCGGCCGCCTTGGTGAACGGCTCGCCGGCGGCGGCCTTGAGCAGCACCTGGTTGGCGGCCTCGCGCGCGGCGGCACTGGCCTTCTCGTCCGTCAGGAGCTCGCTTGCGAGCTTGTCCTGCACCTGTTCGAACGGCGTCTGGGTCGCGGCGTCGTGGCTCTCGACCAGGATCAGGTGCACGCCGCGGTCGGTCTTCACGGGACCCGAGACCTTGCCGACCTCGAGCGCGAACGCCGCGTCGTCGAAGGCCTTCATCATGCGGCCGCGCGGGAAGGTGCCCAGGTCGCCGCCGTCGGCACGCGTGGCCTCGTCGGCCGACACGTCCTTGGCCACGGCCGCGAAGCTCTCGCCGCCCTCGATCCGAGCGCGCGCCTTCAGCGCCTGGGCCTCGGCGTCCTCGCCGCTGAACAGGATGTGGCGGGCGTGGATCTGCTCCTCCTTCGAGTACTGCGAGAGCCGCTGCTGGTAGGCGCCCTTCACCCGGTCGAGCTCCTTGGAGAGCAGCGCCTTCAGCTCGTCGGGTGACACCGAAATGTGTTGCTTGAAGGCGTTCTTCGACGCCGTGGCAATGCGCAGCGTGAGCTTGGTCTGGCTGCGCAGGATCTCGTCGCGCACGGCGGCGTCCGAGACACGCACCGGCGACGCCACGAAGCGCGTGAAGTTGCGCAGCGCCATGTCGCGCTTGTGCTGGGCCTCGTACTCGCGCTGGCCGAGCCCGGTGCGGTTCACGAAGCGCTCGGCGATCTCGCGCTCATATTTGCCGTTCTGCTGGAAGCCGGGATTGCTCTGGAAATCCTCGACGAAGGCGGCGTGCGACACGCGCAGTCCGAGTGAGTCGGCTTCCTGGGCCATGAGATAGCGCCGTACCAGCGACGCGCGTGTCTGGTCGTCGATCAGCTTGCGCAGTTTCTCGCTGTCGACGCCCTGCTGACTGAACTGCCGGAAAGTCTCCTGGTTCTGCTCGCGGAAGAACTCGAACACGTCGCGCGAGATCTCCTCGCCGTTCACGTCCGCGATCGCACCCGCGCTGCGCATGCCGTTGCCCTTGTTCTGCGGGCCGAAGAAGAAGGCAAACGCCACCAGCACGCCCACCAGTGCGAGGTTTCGCACCCAGATCCCGATCTTGTTCATTCCGATCTCCCGTTCCGAGCTCGCAGACTGCCGTTTTTCTCCCGCGTCCGACAAGCCCCGTCTTGCACAGCGAAAGCTTGCCCCGTAGAATCGCTGCGCGGCTTCGGGGGCTCCGGAAAACCGCGATTTATTCGATACTTACGCCCTCCGCCTACCGCCCGGTCGACGGGGGCCGCTGCGAGGCGCGAACGCCATGTTGAAGGCGCTCAACCGAGTTCTCGGGATCTTCTCGAACGACCTCGCCATCGACCTCGGCACCGCCAACACATTGGTCTACGCCAAGGGCCGCGGGATCATCTCGAACGAACCCTCGGTGGTCGCGGTCGACACCGAGAAGCACAAGGTTCGGGCGGTCGGCAAAGAGGCCAAGAGCATGCTCGGCCGCACTCCCGGCTCGATCCAGGCGGTGCGCCCGCTGCGCGACGGCGTGATCGCGGACTTCGAGATCGCCGAGGCGATGCTGCGCTACTTCATCCAGAAGGCGCACAACCGTTCGACCTTCCTGCGCCCGCGGATCGTGATCTCGGTGCCGTCGGGAATCACCGAGGTCGAGAAGCGCGCCGTGCGCGAGTCAGCGCTGTCGGCGAGCGCGCGCGAGGTCTACCTGATCGAAGAGCCCATGGCCGCCGCCGTCGGCGCCGGTCTCCCGATCACCGAGCCCTCGGGCAACATGATCATCGACATCGGCGGCGGCACGACCGAGGTCGCCATCATCTCGCTCTCGGGCATCGTCTACGCGAACAGCGTGCGCGTCGGCGGTGACAAGATGGACGAGGCGATCCTCAACTACGTGAAGCGCAAGTACAACCTGCTGATCGGCGAACGCACCGCGGAGCGGATCAAGATCGAGATCGGCACCGCCTATCCGTCCGACGAGCAGCGCTCGCTCGTGGTGAAGGGCCGCGACCTCGTCGCAGGTGTCCCAAAGACGCTCGAAATTCACACGGAAGACGTTCGCGAGGCCCTGACCGAGCCCGTGAACGCGATCGTCGAGGCGGCCAAGATCGCCCTCGAGAGAACTCCCCCCGAGCTCGCAGCAGACATTGCCGACAAAGGCATCGTGCTCTCCGGCGGCGGCTCGATGCTGCAAAACCTCGACATCCTGCTACGGGAAGAAACAGGTTTGCCGATTATGTTGGC
This sequence comes from Myxococcota bacterium, assembly GCA_035498875.1. Taxonomy (GTDB): domain Bacteria; phylum Myxococcota_A; class UBA9160; order SZUA-336; family SZUA-336; genus VGRW01. The sequence continues at coordinate 10,124 of DATJZP010000095.1, read as the reverse complement.
GGAGGACCCGTTCACCGCGGTGGTGATGGGCTGCGGGCGCTGCCTCGACGAGGTGGACCTCCTTCGGGACGTGACGGACAAGGCCTAGCGCGCCGGCGGGGAAGCCGAATCACTTGAGCGAGCTGCTGCGACGCTTTCGCTTCGCGCTCTGTTACTTCGCGCTCGCGTCGCTGTGCGCGCTGGGCATGGCATCGCAGAAGGCGCCCACCGAGCTCGGCTTTGCGCCCAGGCTGGTGCTGAACCTGACGCTGCCGCTGCAGCGCATGGTCACCGTGCCGGTCTGGGAGCTGCGCGACGTGTGGAGCGACTACGTGTCGCTGGTGGGCGTGCGCGAAGAGAACGAGCGGCTGCGCGGGCGGCTGGCGCGGGCCGAGGAAGAGAACCACCAGTACCGCGAGGCGATCCTCTCGTCGGAGCGCTTCCAGAAGCTCTCCGGCTTCCGCGCCCAGCGCGCGGTGCCGATGGTGCCCGCGAACGTGATCCACCAGGACCTGTCGGCCTGGTTCCAGTCACTCATCATCGACCAGGGCGCGGCCGCGGGCATCCGCCCGGGCATGCCGGTGATCACCGAGTCGGGCGTCGTGGGCCTGGTCGCGGGCACCACGCCGGGCGCGTCGAAGGTGCTGCTGGTGGTCGATCCGCAGAGCCGGGTCGATGCCTACATCGAGCGCACACGGGCGCGCGGCACCGTGCGCGGCACCTCGGGTCACGACTGCGACTTCGAGTACGTACCGCGCGAGGAGAACCTGGAGCAGGGCGACGTGCTGCTGACCTCGGGTCTGGGCACGACCTATCCGAAGGGACTGGTCGTGGGCCGCGTGGCGAGCGTCGACCGCAAGACCTCGGGGCTGTTCCTGTCGGCGAAGATCACGCCGGCGGTCGACTTCTCGCGGCTCGAAGAGGTGTTCGTGATCCTCGAGCAGCGCCAGATTCCCGAAGAGGAGTCGTTCTCCTCGGCCGACGAGGGACTTTGGCCGTCGGCGCCCAAGCCCGGCGCGGCCCCCAAGACGGCGGCCGCGACACCGCCCAAGCCGGCGCCCGCGAAGCCCGCCGAGAAGAAGCCTCCCGTCGCCCCGGCGACCCCTCCGGCATCGCCCCCTGCGCCCAAGCCGGTGCCGGTCGAGCCCGCGGCGCCGCCGTCTGCGGACCCGCCGGAATGAGCGCGCTCGTCCGCCTGGTCGCGATCGGGCTCGCGCTCTTGCTCACGCAGACCGTGACCCGCCTGGTGCTGCCCACGCTGGTGCAGCCCGATCTCGTGCTGGTGTACGCGCTCGCGCTCGGCCTGCGTGGCGGCGGCGTTCAAGGCCTGGTGCTGGCCTTCGGCGCGGGCTTCATCGAGGACGTGCTGTCGGCCTCGCCGCCGGGCCTGTTCGCGCTGCTCTGCGGCACCGCCTGCGCGGCCACGCGCCTGCTCGACCGCGCACTCTACCTGCGCGCGGCGGCGCCCTGGGCGGGCTACGTGGCCATCTACACGCTCGCCAACTTCGCGCTGGTGGGCGCGGCCCAGCGCATGTTCGCCCCGGGCAGCGAGATCGCCTGGAGCGACCTCCTGGCGCGCGCGCCCGGCGCGGCGATCACCACCGCGCTCTGCGCTGCGCCGCTCTTGCACATCTTCCGCCGCCTGCTCGTGGAAGCGGATCGCGACGGCTCCTGGCCCGTGCTCGCCGCGCAGGGCCCGCGCGGCCGGCCGTGAACCGGCTGACCGCCAGCGGCTCCCCGTCCGACGCGACCGTCGAGAAGCGACTCACTGCGGTCGCCGTGCTGGTAGTCGCGGTCTGGATGATCCTGCTCACGCGCCTGTTCTACCTGCAGGTGGTACAGGGCGACGTCTATCGGATCTCGGCCGAGCGCAACAGCGTGCGCACGCAGCGCGTGGACGCGCCGCGCGGCGTAATCACCGATCGCAACGGCGAGGTGCTGGTCGGCTCGCGCCCTTCGTTCGACGTGATGGTCGTGCCGCACGAGACCGAGGACGTGCCGACCACGCTCTCGCGCATCGCCGGGCTCACCGGTCGCGACCTCGAGACGATGAGCGCGAGCTACGGCGATCCGCGCGGCCGGGCGCGCTTCCAGCCGCAGCGCGTGGCGCACGACCTCGACCGTGACGCGCTGGCGCGCGTCGAGGCGCGGCTCTGGGCACTGGGCGGCGTGCTCACGCAAGTGACTCCCGTGCGCGGCTACCGCTACGGCGACAGCGCGGCCCACCTGCTCGGCTGGCTGGGCGAGATCGGCGCCGACCAGCTGGGCAGGAAGGAGTTCGCGGCCTACCGGCGCGGCGACATCGTCGGCGTGGGCGGGATCGAGAAGCTGCTCGATACCGACCTGCGCGGCCGGCCCGGCGGCCGCAACCTGTTGGTCGACGCGCACGGCCGCGAGCTGCAGCTCTTGTCGTCGGTCGATCCCGAGCCGGGCCGCAACGTGGTGCTCACGATCGATCACCGCCTGCAGGAGGCGGCCGAGCTCGCGCTCGAGAAAGACCACCGCTCGGGCGCGGTGGTCGCGCTCGACCCGCGCAGCGGCGAGATCCTGGCGCTCGTGAGTCACCCGGCCTTCGACCCCAACGAGTTCGCGATCGGCATCGACCCCGAGCGCTGGCGCGAGCTCACCGGTGACCCGTTCCGGCCGCTCATGAACCGCGCGCTGCAGGGTCAGTATCCGCCCGGCTCGACTTACAAGGTGGTGACCGCGATCGCGGGCCTCGAGGAGAAGCTCGTGGGCGTGCAAAGCGTAGTGACTTGCGGCGGCTGGTTCAAGCTGGGCCGCCGCACCTACCGCTGCTGGCGCCCCGGCGGTCACGGCGTGGTCGACCTGCACACCGCGATCGTGCAGTCGTGCGACGTGTTCTTCTACAAGCTCGGGGTCGAGCTCGGCGTGGACCGGCTCGCCTATTACGCGCGCCAGCTCGGACTCGGCTCGCGCACCGGCATCGACCTGTCGGGTGAGATGACGGGGCTGGTGCCGACCGAGGAGTGGAAGGTGCACCGCGACCACACGCCCTGGGTCGAGGGCGACACCGTCTCGCTCTCGATCGGGCAGGGCATGAACCTGTGGACGCCGCTCCAGCTCGCCTCGGCCTACGCGGCGATCGTGAATGGCGGAACGCGTTACCGCCCCCACGTGCTGAAGCGGATCGAGGAGCCGGACGGCCGCGTGGTGCGCAGCGTCGAGCCCGAGGTGCTCGGCGAGCTGGCGGTGTCTCCGCAGACGCTGGCCACGGTGCGCGAGGGTCTGGTCGGCGTCGTGCAGGAGCCGCACGGCACGGGCTCGGTCATGAAGGGTCTGCCGGGCGGCGTGCTCGCCGGCGGAAAGACCGGGACCGCGCAAGTCGTCGGCATGCCCGCGGGCTCGCGCCCCGACATGGAGACGGTCGAGCACGAGGACCGCGACCACGCCTGGTTCGTGACTTACGTGCCCGCCGACAACCCGCGGCTGGTGGTCTCGGTGCTGGTCGAGCACGGCGGCCACGGCGGCAGCGCGGCCGCGCCGATCGCGCGCGAGGTCGTGACTCGCTTCCTCGAGGGCGAGGCGGATCTGTATGCCGGGAATTGACCGCCGCCTGATCCAGAACTTCGAGTGGCCGGTGTTCGTGCTCGGCCTGGCGGTGTCGCTGGTCGGAATCGTGAACCTGATCTCGGCCTCGCCCGAGCGCAGCGCCGCGAACCTGATTCCCGAGACCGCGTGGCGCCAGGTCGTGTGGATGGGCCTCGGGCTCGCGCTCCTCTTGGCGACGCTGCTGCTCGACTACCGCACGCTCGAGCGGATCGCCTTCCCGTTCTACGGCGCGGTCGTGACTCTGCTCGTGGCGGTGCTGTTCGTGGGCCGGATCGTGAACGGCTCGCAGCGCTGGATCGACCTCGGCCCGATGAACCTGCAGCCGAGCGAGCTCGCCAAGCTGGCGCTGATCGTGCTGTTCGCGCGCATCCTGGCGCGGCGCAGCGCCACCGCGCCGGTCGGCCTGCTCGACCTGGCAATCCCCGCGGGACTCGTCGCCATCCCTGCCGCGCTGGTCGTGAAGCAGCCCGACCTGGGCACGGCGCTCGTCTTGTGCGTGGTCTCGGTGAGCTTCCTGGCCGTGACTCGCGTGCGCTTGAGCTCGATCCTGTTGATCGGCACCGCTGGCATCGCGGCGGTCACGATCGCCTGGTTCTTCTTCCTGCACGACTACCAGAAGGAGCGCGTGTTCACGTTCCTGAATCCCGAGCGCGACCCGCTCGGTGCCGCGTATCACTCGATCCAGGCGCAGATCGCCGTCGGCGCGGGCGGGCTGTTCGGCAAGGGCTTCCTGCACGGCTCGCAGAGCCAGCTCGACTTCCTGCCCGAAGAGCAGACCGACTTCGTGTTCTCGGTGCTGGGCGAGGAGTGGGGCTTCGTCGGCACCGCCTTCGTCCTGCTCTTGTATCTCGGGATCCTGATCCGCGGGCTGCAGATCGCTCACTCGTCCAAGGATCTGTTCGGCGCCTATCTGTCGGTGGGGATCGCCGCGCTGTTCTTCTGGGAGGGCGCGATCAACGTGGGCATGGTGATCGGGCTGCTGCCGGTGGTGGGCGTGCCGCTGCCCATGCTGTCGTACGGCGGCTCGGCGCTGCTCACCGACATGATCGCGCTCGGGTTACTCATGAACGTGTCGATGCGGCGGTACATCTTCTGACGGATAGAATCCCGTCATGACGTCGACGCGACGCGCCGCCAGAAGAGGCTCGGTCGGCGCGTTCTTCGACGTGGACAAGACGATCCTGGCCGAGAACTCCGGCACCGCCTACCTGAAGTCGCTGTACGAGCGCGGCGAGATCGACTGGAAGGCGGTGCTGCTCGGGCTCGGCACCTACCTGCGCTACAAGCTGAACTTGCTCGACATCGAGCGCTGGGTCGAGCGCAACGGCGTGCAGTTCCGCGGCCGCAGCGAGGACTCGCTCGCGCACGACGCTGCCGAGCTGTTCCGCAGCGTGCTCCTGCCCTCGATCTATCCCGAAGCCGAGGAGCGCGTGCGCTGGCACCTCGGGCAGGGGCACCTGGTGGCGCTGGTCTCGGGCGCGACCAAGTTCGTGCTCGAGCCGCTGGCCGAGCACCTGGGCGTGAAGCACATGCTGTGCACGCTGCTCGAGGTGCACGAGGGCATCTTCACCGGTCGAGTGATTCGCCCGATCTGCTTCGGCGAGGGCAAGATCTACTGGATCCAGCAGCTGATCGAGCGCGAGTCCGTCGACCTGGCGCGCAGCTATTTCTACACCGACTCGATCACCGACCTGCCGTTGCTCGACCTGGTCGGTCACCCGATCGTGGTGAATCCGGATCCACTTCTCTATCGAAGAGCTCTGACTCGGCACTGGCCGGTGAGGTTCTTCGAGAGACCTTCTCGGGAGGCGGCGGAGTAAGAGCGGGTCGGCGCGTCCGCGCTTCGGTCAACAAAGGCCTTCGGTCGCTGACTCGCGGACTCGACGCTCCCTCAGGCCTTTGTACCTCCGCGCGGGCGCGAAGGCGGCCTTCCATTCGCGCAACTATTTTGGGGCCGCGGCGACGATTCGTCCGACTCTGATCTCAGCGTCCGCGCTTGTCAGCGTCGGCAATGCTGACGAGCGCGGACGGGGAGAAGAGAGCTGCACGCGACACGCTCTTAGAGCGCGGGCGCGATCATCTGCTTGATCTTGTCCTTGGGCTGCCGACCCACGAGCTGACCGACGACCGCTCCGTTCTTCACGACCAAGAGTGTCGGCATGGCTCGGATCTGCATCTGGGAGGCGACCTTGGGATTGGCGTCGACGTCGACTTTCGCGACGCGGATCTTCTCGCCGTACTCGTCCGCGAGCTCCTTGATCGTCGGCGCGAGCTGGCGGCACGGGGCGCACCATTCGGCCCAGAAGTCGATCAGCACCGGGCGATCGCTCTTCAACACTTCCTGATCGAAGGTCGCATCGGTCACGTCAAGAATCTTTGCCACGGCGAACCTCCTGCCTCTGCGATGCGGCGGCGTAGAACCTGCCCCGCTCATCGGCGTCACGTGGGATGAAAACCAGGACGGGATGGTTCCCCGCCCGCGCAAAAGTTGCCGCCTCGACGCGGGCGGCGCGCGCGTCCAGGCCCACGATCAGCACGCCCCGATCCGGCAGGACGCCGGCGCGGGCGTCCGGGGGCTCGTCGGCGGCATCGTGCGCCTCGACGATCAGCATGCCGTCCTGAACGACCGCTCTGCGGGCCTCGTCGAGGCCGATCACGCGAAATTCGGCAGGGCGCGGTCCGCAGGCGAGAAAGCCGATCCAAGCCGATACGAAGACAGTGAGCGGACGGCGCGACGCCATTGCCGACACATCGTATCGGAGCGTGTCCTTGACTGCTTGCCGCCCCTGGCCGTTGGCGCGAAGATCCCCCGCGATGGGGCGGATTCTTCTTTCCGAAGGCGACATTACGGCCGCATCCGCGGATGCGATCGTCAACGCCGCCAACACCGAGCTGGTGCTCGGCTCGGGCGTCGCGGGAGCGATCTACCGGCGCGGCGGGGAAGTGATCCAAGAGGAGTGTGATGCGCAAGCGCCGGTGCCACTGGGCGGCGCCGCGCTCACGGGCGGCGGGAAGCTGCCTGCGAAGTTCGTGATCCACGCCGCCGCGATGCACCCCGGCGGGCGGGTGAGCGAGGAGTCGCTGCGCGCGGCCACGCGCGCCAGCCTCGAGCTCGCGCGCCAGCACGGCCTGCGCTCGATCGCGTTCCCCGCAGTCGGCACCGGGGTCGGCGGCTTCTCGCTCCAGCGCTGCGCCGAGGTCATGCTCGGCGAGGTGCGGAGTCACTTGGCGGGCGAGACCTCGCTCGAGACGGTCGAGTTCGTGCTGTTCGGCGAGCCGGCCTACCGCGTGTTCGAGCAGGTGAACGACGCCGAGAAGGTGCGCGCCGGGCTGGCGAGGCTGCGGCGATGACGCTGGTCGCGCACGGCTTCGCGAGCGCGCTGTATCTGTTCGGCGCGTTTCTCGGCTGGACGGGCCGGAGCCTCGGCCTGGGCGCGCGCGGCATTCCGCTGGTGGTGGCGCTGGCCGCGGCGCTGCACGCGGTCGGCTTCTACGGCCTGCATCTTCAGACGCCGCCCGTGCCGCTGTCGAGCTTTCCGGCCGCGCTGTCGCTGATCGGCTGGGGCGTGGCCGTGGCGTGGCTCGTGTCTCCGCGCGCGATCCGACTGCGCGCCTCGGGCCCGTGGGTCGCGACGATCGCCGCCGGCTTCACGATCCCGGCCGTGCTGGGCTTGCAGCTCGCGGCGCACCGCGCCGAGCCGCAGGAGGTGGTGAACGTCTGGTCGCACGCGCACGTGCTGCTCGGCACCGCGGGCTTCAGCCTGCTCGCGCTGGCCAGCCTGGCGGGGCTGGGGTATCTCGCCAAGGAGCGCGGGCTGAAGCGCCGGCGCGCCTGGCAGCACGGCCTGCCGGCGCTCGAGAGCCTGGACCACGCCGAGCACGTGACTCTGGCGCTGGGCTTCGCGTTGCTCACGCTGGGCGTGGCCACCGGCTTCGCCTGGAGCGTGAGTCAGGAGCTCGATCCCTGGAACCGGCACACGTTGTTCCTGCTCGCGGCCTGGGGGATCTATCTCGTCCCGGTCGGCGCGCGCGTGCTGCGCCAGCAGCGCGGGCCGTGGCCGGCGCGCGGGGTCGTGCTCGGGTTCCTGTTTCTCGCCTGCTCGTACATCGGGATCAACCTGATCGGGCGCGGGTCATGAACCTGTATCTGGTCGGGCTCTCGTATCGCACCGCGCCCGTGTCGGTGCGCGAGCGCTACGCGGTGGCGCCGCTCCAGCTCGCGGAGCACGACGCGAAGCTGCTGGCGCAGGCGCGACTCGACGAGGGCGCGCTGCTCTCCACCTGCAACCGCACCGAGCTCTACGGGGCGACGCGCGCCGGCGAGGTCGTGCTCGAGCACATGCACCGTTTCCTGCGCGAGGAGCTCGGCGACGGCAGCGCCGCGCCGGTGCAGATCTACGAGCTGCGCGGCGCCGAGGTGGTCCGCCATCTGTTCCGGGTGTCGGGCGGGCTCGACTCGATGGTGCTGGGCGAGGCGCAGATCCTGGGTCAGGTGAAGGACGCCTACCGCGCTGCGGTGACTGCCCGGAGCTGCGGCCCGGTGCTCTCGCGCCTGTTCCAGCACGCCTTCCGCGCGGCCAAGCGCATCCGCACCGAGACCGGGCTCGGTGAGTCGTCGGTCTCGGTGGCGCGCGTCGGCGTGTCGCTCGCGCGCGAGATCTTCGAGGACTTCGCCGGCAAGCGCGTGCTCTTGATCGGCGCGGGCGAGATGGCCGAGTCCGCGCTGCGCGGGCTGCGCGAGGCGGGGGCGGACCAGATCGCGGTCGTGAACCGCACGCTGGGGAGCGCCGTCGAGCTGGCGGCGCGCCACGGCGGCACCGCCCACTCACTCGAGCAGCTCGGCGAGGAGCTGGTGCGCGCCGACATCGTGCTCAGCTCGGTGCAGGTCGACCGGCCGCTGCTCGGTCCCGCCGAGCTGTCGCGCGCCTTCGAGCGCCGGCGCGGCCGGCCGCTGCTGATCGTGGATCTCGGCATTCCGCGCAACGTCGACCCGGCCGTGGCCGCGCTCGACAACGTGTATCTCTACGACCTCGACGACCTGGAGAGCACCGCCGAGCGCGGCCGCCAGCAGCGCGCCGCGGCCGCGGAGATCGCGCGCGAGATCGCGAGTCAGGAGGCCGATCACTTCCTGCGCTGGCTCGAGCTGCAGCCGCACGTCGACATGCTGCGCCGGCTGCGCGCGTCGCTCGAGCGCACCGCTGCGGCCGAGCTCGAGCGACTGCGCGGCGAGGACGCGGCCCGCATCGCCGAGGCGCTGGTGGCGAAGCTCTTGCACCCGCCGCTCGAGAAGCTGCGGGAAGAGCTCGACCGCGGCGCGTCGCGCTACTACGCGGAGGCGCTGCGCGACCTGTTCGGGCTCGACGGCGAGGACGAGTCATGAGTCTGTTGCGGCTGGGCACGCGCGGCAGCGCGCTGGCGATGGCGCAGGCCGAGACCGTGGCGCGCATGCTGCGCAGTCACGGCCACGAAGTCGAGATCGTGAAGATCGTGACTCAGGGCGACCGCGTCGAAGGCCCGCTCTCCGAGCACGGCGGCAAGAAGGTCTGGGTCGAGGAGATCGAGCGCGCGCTGCTCGACGGCGCGATCGACCTGGCCGTGCACTCGGCCAAGGACATGCCCACGCAGCTCGCCGACGGACTCACGATCGGCGCCTATCCGCAGCGCGAGGATCCGCGCGACGCGTTCGTGGGCGGCGCCGGCCGGCGCTTCGCGGCGCTGCCGCCGGGCGCGCGCGTCGGCACCGGCTCGGCCCGGCGCATGGCGCTGTTGCGCGCGCTGCGCCCCGACCTCGAGCCCGTGCCGATCCGCGGCAACGTGCCGACGCGGATCGCGAAGATCGAGAGCATGGACCTCGCGGGCGTGATCCTCGCCGCCGCCGGGCTGGTGCGGCTGGGGCTCGAGGATCGGCTGCTCGATCCGCTCGACCCCGAGCGCTACGTGCCGGCGGGCGGGCAGGGCGCGCTGGCGCTCGAGGTGCGCATCGACGACGAGGACGTACACCAGATGGTGTCGAGGCTCGACGATCGCGACGTGGCCGCGCAGATCCGCGCCGAGCGCGCGTTCCTGTTCGAGCTGGGCGGCGACTGTCACACGCCGATCGCCGCGTTCGCGTCGATCCACGGCATCCGGCTGCGCCTGCGCGCGCTGGTGATCTCGCCGGACGGGCGCGAGCGGGTCGAGGGCTCGGCCGAGGGCGAGATCCACGCGCCCGAGATGCTCGGCGCAACGCTCGGCCGCGAGCTCCTGGGGCGCGGCGCGCGGCGGCTGATCGAGTCACGCTCGTGACCGGCCGCGTGGTGCTGGTGGGCGCGGGCCCGGGTGACCCGGACCTGCTCACGCTGCGCGCGCTGCGCGAGCTGGAACGCGCCGAGGTGCTGTTGTACGACGCGCTGATCGAGCCCGCGGTGCTCGAGCTCGCCCACCCCGCCTGCGAGCGCATCGACGTGGGCAAGCGCGGCGACGGCTCGAAGGGCGTGGCGCAGGACAAGATCGCGGACCTCATGATCGAGAAGGCGCGCCAGGGCAGGTACGTGGCGCGGCTGAAGGGGGGCGACCCGTTCGTGTTCGGGCGC
>DATJZP010000094.1:0-57725 GCA_035498875.1 Myxococcota bacterium | reverse complement strand
TCACGTCGGGCGCGGCGGAGGAAGTGGAGAAGCTGGTATGGGCAACGCGCTGGGGCGCCGATACGGTCATGGACCTGTCCACCGGTCGCAACATCCACAACATCCGCGGCTGGATCCTGCGCAACTCGTCCGTGCCGATCGGAACGGTACCGATATATCAGGCGCTGGAGAAGGTGGACGGCGAGCCGGACAAGTTGGATTGGGAGGTGTTCAAGGACACGCTGATCGAGCAGGCCGAGCAGGGCGTGGACTACTTCACCATCCATGCCGGCGTGCGGCTCGGCTACGTACCGCTGACCGCCCGCCGCGTCACCGGCATCGTGTCGCGCGGCGGCTCGATCATGGCGCGCTGGTGCCTGGCGCATCACAAGGAGAGCTTCCTGTACGAGCGCTTCGACGAGATCTGCGATCTGATGCGCAAGTACGACGTGAGCTTCTCGCTCGGCGACGGCCTCCGCCCCGGCTCGATCCGCGACGCCAACGATGCGGCGCAGTTCGCGGAACTGGAGACGCTCGGCGAGCTGACCAAGATCGCCTGGGACAAAGGTTGCCAGGTGATGATCGAGGGGCCCGGCCACGTGCCGCTCCATCTCATCCGCGAGAACATGGAGCGCGAGCTCGCCGACTGCCACGAGGCGCCCTTCTACACGCTGGGGCCGCTCGTGACCGATATCGCGCCGGGCTACGACCACATCACGTCCGGGATCGGCGCGGCGCTGATCGGCGCGTTCGGCACCGCCATGCTCTGCTATGTGACTCCCAAGGAGCACCTGGGCCTGCCCGATCGCGACGACGTGCGCACCGGAGTCATCACCTACAAGATCGCGGCCCACGCCGCCGACCTGGCCAAGGGTCACCCGGGCGCACAGCTGCGCGACGACGCGCTGTCGAAGGCGCGCTTCGAGTTCCGCTGGGAGGACCAGTTCGACCTGTCACTCGATCCCGAGACCGCGCGCAAGTTCCACGACGCGACGCTGCCCGCCGAGGGCGCGAAGGTCGCCCACTTCTGCTCCATGTGCGGGCCGAAGTTCTGCAGCATGGAGATCACGCAGCAGCTCCGCGAGTACGCGCGGGCGCAGCGCGTCGATGCCGACGTGGCGCGCAAGGAAGGCCTGGCCGAGAAGTCGCGCGAGTTCCGCGAGAAGGGCGGCGCGCTCTACGGCTGAGCGGCGAAGCGCGCGCGGTAGGCGCGCGGCGGCAGGAACGCCAGCCACTCCGTGAGCGCGGTGACCAGCACCAGCGACGAGACCAACCCGAGCAGCTCCGCGGGCAGCTCGTAGTGACCGAGCAGCTGCGCGACCAGGTGCAGGAGCGCGACGGCTGCGATCGCGCCGGTGCCCACGCCCCACAGCACCATCCGGTTCTCGACCAGCGGGTCGCCGAAGCCGAGCCGCGCGCGGCGGCGCATCAGCACGGCGTAGTGCGAAGGCTCGAGGCTCGACCAGCCGTACGCGACCAGCATGCCGACGTTCGGCGCCCAGTGGCCGAGCCAGGCGCCCGCCCCTTCCGTCGCACCGCGCACGTGCAGGGACCACGAGCCCGCGATGCCGAGCGCCAGCCACAGCCCGAGCGCCCAGAGCGACCCGCGTGCGAGCGCGCTCTCGGGCCGGAACACGCGCTGCGAGAAGAGCGCGAGCACGAAGGCGCCGATCGAGATCGCGCTGACGCCCGCGAACGAGCCGAGCCCGGCGTAGGCACCCAGCACGCGCAGTGACTCGGCCGCGATCAAGAGCGAGTAGCCGATGCCGCCCGCCAGCACGAAGTTCACGCCGATCGCCAGCTCGGGCAGCCGGCGCGTGTGCGAGGCGAGCACGAGCAGGCGGATGCCCAGGAAGGCGCTCACCCCCACGAACAGCGGAAACGCGATCGTCCCGAGCAGCTCGCCCACGATGATCCCCCGCCGCCGTGATCGGCGACGGGTCGGATCTCCTTAATCGTCCGATGATCGCTCAGCGCGCCAGAACGTCCGGAATCGCCTCGCGCGCTTTGGCCGCCGCCTGCTGCAGCTCGCCGAAGGCCGAGCGCGCTTCGCTCACCCCGCGCAACGCGTCGAGCGGATCGCGCAGGTCGTCGACGTAGCCCAGCGCGTACGCGCCGCGCGCGTAGCCGATCAGGCGCAACAGGTCGTCGGGCAGGCCGCGCGCGATGTCGTGCGGCACGGACAGATATTGGTTCTCCTCCTGGCGCAGCCAGGAGCGCGCGTAGGTCAGGTTGATGCCCATGCGCGGCGCGCTCGAGTGGTTCGCCCCGCCGCCGTGGTACAGCGCCCCCGAGTAGAACACGACCGAGCCCTGCTCCATCTCGGCCGGCTCGGTGTCCGACTCCTTGTACTCGATCCGGTCGGCGTGCAAGTGGCTCCCGGGAATCACGCGCGTCGCGCCGTTCTCGGCCGTGAAGTCGGTCATCGCCCAGATCGTGTTGCACTGCACCTCGTAGCCCTTGGGGAACGGGTAGAAGTCGAAGCCCCACTGGTCGCGGTGCACGGCCTGCGCGGGCTCGTCCGGGCCGATCGCGATCACTTGAGTCAGATGCAGCTGGAAGCTGGTGGCGTCGCTGAGCAGCCCCTTCACCGCGCCGAGCACGAGCGGGTTCATGACCAGCTCGCGGCAGGCGGCCGAGCGCGCGATCAGGCCGCCGGTGCGCCGGGTGCGGAAGCCGGCGAAGGGATCCGTGCCCAGCGCGGTGCGCTCCAGGAACGGCGCGAGCTCGGCCTTGGCCCGCTCCATGAACGCGCGCGGCACGAGTCGATCGACCACCGCGACGCCATCGCGCTGCAGCACGGCGGTGACTTCTTCGGGGCTCGCGGTCGCGGGCAGGTGCTGGATCGTCATGACTTTCTCCTGGGCTCGGGGTTGTGTCGGTGCAGCACCAGATCCACCACCGGGATCAGGCGCCGTTTCATGTCGTCGACGTCGGCGTGCGCGTGCGTGAGTCCGTCGAGCTCGAAGCCGCGCACCAGCGCGATCAGCGTGCGCGCCGCGTCGAACGGCTGCGCGGCGCCCAGCCTCTCGAGCGCTTCGGCGAGCGAGGAGACGAGCATCTGCTCGTAGCGATGGAAGTCGGCGGCGAGCTCGGCGTCGCGCGCAGCGCGCAGCACCAGCTCGTACTCCACGATCACCGTCCAGCGGCCGTCGACCTCGCGCCGCGCGATCTCGACCAGGAGCTCGACCAGGGCCGCGGCGGTCACCGGCTCGGTCTCGACCCGGATCGCCGCGAAGAGCTCCATCACGCGCGTGACGTAGCGGCGGAACGCCTCGCGCACGAGCTCGTCGCGCGAGGCGAAGTAGTAAGTGGTGGAGCCGAGCGGCACGCCGGCTTCGGCGGCCACGCTGCGGTGGGTGACCTTCTCCGTGCCCTGCCCCGCGATCACCGCCAGCGCCGCGTCCAGGATCGCGTCACGGCGCGGCAGCGGCTCGGCGGCGGCGGGTGCGCTCCGGCGCCGGGATCGGGAAGGCTGCGGCAGGGCTCGCTTCATTGTGTACGTTTGTACACCGAGAGCTGCACCATTGTCCAGTGCCAGAGCCGGCCGGTCTACACGCTCTTCGCGTCCGGCCCCCACACGTACTTGTGGAGCTGCAGGTTGAGGCGCACGCGCAGGCCGTCGGCCAGCATCCAGCTCACCAGCTCCTTGGGGTCGAGGCCGGGGTGCACGGGTGAGAAGTGGACGGGCACGCGTGACTCGAGCTCGTGCTCGCGGATCACGCGCACCGCGAAGTCGTAGTCGGCGCGGTCGCACAGCACGAACTTGACTTCGTCGCCCGGGCGCAGCCGTGCCAGGTTCTCGAGATCGTTGTGCTGCGACATCTGACTGCCGGGCGTCTTCACGTCCACGATCGCGTGCGCACGCGAGTCGAGCACCGAGATGTCGTGGTGACCGCCGGTCTCGATCAGCACCTCGTAGCCGGCGTCGCACAGCCGCCGCACCAGCTCGGGGGTCGCCTTCTGCGCCAGCGGCTCGCCGCCGGTGACCTCGACCAGCCGGGTGCCGAGCTTCGAGACGCGCTCGAGGATCTCGTCCAGCGTGAGTCGCTCGCCGCCGCCGAAGGCGTGCGCCTCGTCGCAGTACACGCAGCGGATGTCGCAGCCGGCGGTGCGCACGAACACGCACGGCCAGCCGGCAAAGGTCGACTCACCCTGGATCGAGCGGTAGAGCTCCTTGATCCGCAGCTCAGCCATACAGGATCGAGCGGTGCCGCACGATCCCGCCGATCAGCTCCTCGATCCGCTCCGGCCGCTGGTCGAGCTCTGCGACCCGCGCGCGGCCGACCCGGTCGCCGCCGACCTTCGGGCGCACGAACGGCAGCTCGTGCCCCACTGCATCCAGAAGACTGGTGACGTTGAGCGGGCGCTTCTCGTCGTTGCCTGCCAGCATCACCAGGTCGTCGCCCTCGCGCGTCGACAGTGACAGACGCGCGCCCGTGCGCAGCCGCACTCGCCGACCGACCTCGCCGGCGTCGAGCTGGCGCGGCACCTGACACACCGCGAGCTGATACTCGCCGAAGTGCACGATGCGCGGGTCGTGGTCCTCGACCCACTGCATCTCGGCTCCGTACACGTCGTGGGCGGAAGGCAGGTCCGTCGGCTTGCCCGCGAGCACCGACACGATCTCGGCGCGGTGCTCCCCCGGGTTTGCGGCCATGCGCTGGATCAGCTGGATCACCCGGTAGCCCCACTTCTCCATGTCGCTTTCGGAGAGCCGGCGCGCGGACAGGTCGACCAGCTTGTCGGTGAAGCGGCTGCGCCGCTCGGTCACCTCGGTGACCACCGCCAGCGGGTTGGCCGCGTCCTCGGCGATCAGGATCGAGTCACGGCCGAGCGCGTTGCGCAGCCGCTCGACGTCCTCGATCGCCCAGTCGTGGTGATCGAACCACTGCAGGCGGCCGCGGAACAGCTCGGCGGTGTCGAGCACCTCTTTGGGCCGCGGCTGAGCGGTGAAGCCGACCACCAGGACGTCGACGTTGTCGGCGATGTCGGTGGCCGGGCCTTTGAAGAAGTCCATCAGCGCTTCCTGCGGAATCACTCGGAACGAAACGATCGTGCGCCGGTCGCGCGCGAGCACGAGCCCGGCCAGGATCGACTCGGGCTCGTCTCTCACCACGATCGCCGCGCGTGCGCGCCGCGCGCGGGGTGGCGGTGTCTCGGGCTCGCTCACCGGCGCGGGCTCGCGCTCCTCCTCGCCCTCGGCGAGGGTCGCCTCGACCTCGTGGTCGACGCCGTCGTCCTCGCGCGCGTCCCCCGACGCCTCGAGAGTGACTCCGGGCTCGGCGGTCTCGCCCGCCTCGGGCTCGCCTTCGAGGTCGGATTCGGATCGAGGCTCTGCATCGCCGCGCTGCTCGCGGCCGAGGCCGCGCCGACCGCGCCGCCGCCGGCCACGCCGGCCGCGCCGGCGTCCGAACTCGCGCCGGCCGGAGTCTTCGCCCTCGCGCGCTTCGGCGACGGGCTCTCCCGCGTCGCCTTCCGGCTCCGCCTCGCCTTCGGCGGCGGCCCAGCGCTCGTCGCGCTCGGCTTCGGGCTCGGCTTCCGGCTCGACCTCTTCGAAACTCGGGCGCTCGGGCTCGGGCTCCTCCGCGCCGCTCTCGAAGCTCGCCGCGGGTGTCACTTCGTCGGAGCGCGAGTCGAACGCCTCTTCTGGCTCTTCGGCTTCGGCGGGCCGATCCGCGAAGCGCCCCTCGTCGCGCCCTTCCCCGCCGAAGTCACCGCCGCGGCCACCGCGCCGGCGCCGGCGTCGGCGCCGGCTGCGACCGAACCCGGACAGATTCCGCTCGTCGCCCCGGCCGTCTCCGCGTTCTTCGAGCGCCTCGCGCTCCCCGCTCCGCGGCTCGCCCGAGCCGAGGGGGCCTGCCAGCTCCTCGAGCAGCGCGCGCGCCGCATCGGAGATCTCGCGCGCCGAGATGAAGAAGCGGGGCGCACCGCTCGCGCCGGGGGTCCAGGTCTTCCGTTCGAGGTCGAGGAAGTGCCAGCCCGCGACCAGGCCCGGCACGTCGGCGACCCCGACCGAGTCACGGATCGCGCCCACGACCGGACGGCCGTCGATGTCGATGCCGACCCAGTCGATCCCCTCGCGCCCCTCGCGGTTCCAGGGCAGCCAGCGCGCGCTGACTCCCGCGCGCGCCTCTTCCGCGGCGCGCTCGATCTCGTCGTCGCGGCGCGCGGCCTCGCCGTCGAGCAGCCGCGGGTCCTGGGCCAGAGAGACGAGCCACTCGTGCAGCTCGACGCCCCAGCGCGGGAAGCTCGACTCGTCGACGTGCACGTTGCGCTGGTCGGGCAGCGCGATCGCGACGGCGACGCCGTCGCCCTCGGGGCAGACGCGCGCGACACGCTCGCCGCGCACGAACACGAGATACTCGGAGCCGGCCGGGCGCACCGCTCCGGCGGAGGTGAGCGCTGCAGCGCCCTCGATCACGCGCAAGACGCGCGCGAGCAGGGTCGCGCCGCCGCCGAACAAGGTCGGGGCCGGCCGCGCCGGGTGATCGTCGATCTCGAAAGTATCTCCGCTCGCGTCAGCCAGCGCGGGAAATGACAGGAGGTGCACGACCAGGCCGAGCTCGCCGGCGCGCGCCGCGGCACGGCGCGTGCGCTCGGAGAAGAAGGGCGCCGCAATCACCACCTCGCGCAGGCTGCGCCCGCCGGTGCGACTGGCGGCGATGCGAGCCCAGCCCAGGAGCTCGAGTCCGTCCCGCCGGCTGGCGACGATCGCTACCGGCCGATTCTCTTCCCAGCGCCCGGAGGCGAGCGCGATGCCCTCGGGCACGCCTTCGGCGCGCTCGAGCGGCTGGACGTCGCGCAGCGGCGCGCCGCGCAGCTCGCGCAGCCGGTCCAGCAGGCGACCGCCGCCGTTCCCTCCGCCGCCGCCTCCTCCGTTGCCTCGCCGCCCCCAGCCTCGACGTCTCAAAGGGCTCTCCCCTGCAAAATCCCTTGTGAACTCCGAACGATATCCGCCCCGCGAGACACCGCCAGTCGAATGCGGGCTTACTGGACGGCGAGGCGAAGGCCGCCCTCCGCCGAGCGGGCAAGCGGCGGAGCCGCGCGCAGCGAGCCCGGGCGAGCGTAGTCAATCAGACATGGGTATGCGGGTCGAACAGGCGGTCGTGCTCGTCCATGGCGAAGCGGTCGGTCATGCCGGCGACGTAGTCGGCGATGGCGCGCTCCTCGGGCTCGCCGCGCGCGCGCTCGAGCACGTGCGGCGGGAGCTGGCGCGGGTCGGAGGCGTAGGCGCGCCACAGGTCGCCGAGGATGCGCTCGGCCTTGGCCGCCATGCGCAACACCCGGTGGTGTCGGTAGAAGCGGTCGAGCAGGAAGCGCGCGAGCTCGCGCTTCTCGGCGGCGATCTGGGGCGAGAAGCCGATCGCCCGCTCGGCCAGCGCGGCCGCCGCCTCGGGCGACACGGGCTGGTGTCGCTCCAGGCGCTGGGCGCTGGCCTCGATCAGGTCGGTCGCGAGCAGGTCGATCAGCGCCACGGTGACTCGCGGGCGCTCGTCGCGCGCGCCGCCCGTGCCCTCGGCGTGGGCCGCGGCCAGCACGCGCCGGAACAGCGGCAGCTCGCGCAGCGCCTCCCACTCCAGGATCTCCGCGCGCAGGCCGTCGTCGAGGTCGTGCGTGTGGTACGCGATCTCGTCGCACTGGTTCGCGATCTGCGCCTCGAGGCTCGGACCGGGTCCGAGATCGGGCAGCGGCACGGGGTGCGGGTATCTCGGGAAGGTCGAGCCGTGCTTCAGGATGCCGGCGCGCGTCTCGTGACACAGGTTGAGCCCCGGGAAGCGCTCCGAGCGGTCCTCGAGCCAGTCCACGATGCGCAGGCTCTGGCGGTTGTGCTCGAAGCCGCCGTGCGGCTTCAAGAGCTGGTTCAGCACGTGCTCGCCGGCGTGCCCGAACGGCGGATGGCCGAGGTCGTGAGACAGCACGATCGCCTCGACCAGGTCTTCGTTGACGCCCAGCGCGCGCGCGACCGTGCGCGCGATCTGCGCGACCTCGAGCGTGTGAGTGAGTCGATTGCGGAAGTGATCGCCTTCCGAGTAGGGGAAGACCTGGGTCTTGTACTGCAGGCGGCGGAAGGCGCGCGCGTGCAGCACGCGGTCGCGGTCGCGCTGGAAGGCGGTGCGATAGGCGTGCGCCGGCTCGGGCTCGATGCGCCCGCGCGAGTCACGCGCGCGCAGCGCCCAGGGCGCCAGTGAGTCGGCTTCGTGCTTTTCCAGCTCGGCGCGGGTCCGCACGGCCTACTTCTCCCGGCTCTTCTCCTCGACGAGCTTGTTCAGCCGCGCGCGGTCCGCTTCGCCGAGCTTCTCCGGCTCGCCTGCGGGCGCGGCGCCCACCGCCGGGGTCGAGGCGATCACGCGGTCGACCGCGCGCTCGCCGAGCCGGCGCGCCGTCCCCTGCGCGGTGGCGACGAGCTCTTTCGCCGTGCGCACGCGCAGCGTGAGCGTCAGCGATTCGCGCGACCAGTGCGCTTCGATCAGCACGAAGGCGGCTGCGGCCAGCAGCGCGAGAAACAGCAGGCGAAACACGCGCGGGAGTCTATGTCAGCGCTACCCCGGGGGCCAGCGGAACGCCCGGCCACCCAGCAGGTGCAGGTGCAGGTGCGCCACGCTCTGGCCCGCGGCGCCGTTCGTGTTGAAGACCAGGCGATAGCCGTGGTCGGCGAAGCCGCGCTCGCGCGCGATCGAGGCGGCCACCTCGACCAGCTCGCCGGCGAGCGCGCGGGTATCGGGCCCGATCTCGAGCGTCGAGGGAATGTGCGCGCGCGGAATCACCAGCACGTGGTTCGGCGCGACCGGCGCGATGTCTTCGAAGGCCACGATCGTGGGCGTCTCGCGCACGATCTTGCCCGGGATCTTCTTGGCTGCGATTCCGCAGAAGAGACAGTTCTCCGCCATCGCCTCCCCTTGGTTTCGAGGCGCGCCAGTATACTCCGCGCGATGAGTCCACTCGCCCTGCCCGACCGGCTGCTCCTGGGCCCGGGTCCGAGCAACGTCTCCGAAGCCGTGCGCGAAGCCATGGCGCGCCCGCTCGTGGGTCACCTCGACCCGGCGTTTCTCGCGCTGCTGGACGAGATACAGACCATGCTGCGGCGCGTCTTCAAGAGTGAGTCGGGGTTCGCCTTCCCGCTCTCCGGGACGGGCAGCGCGGGCATGGAGGCGTGCCTGGTGAACCTGCTCGAGCCCGGAGAGACCGCGCTCGTGGCCGTGAACGGCGTGTTCGGCGAGCGCATCTCGGCGATCGCAGAGCGCGCGGGCGCGCGGGTCGCGCGCGTCGAGGCCGAGATGGGCGAGATCGTGCCGCCCGGAAAGCTGATCGACGAGATCACCGCGCGCCGGCCCGCGCTCGTGGCGCTGGTGCACGCGGAGACGTCCACCGGCGTGGAGCAGCCGATCGCCGAGGTGGCGCGCGCGGCGCGCGCCGCGGGGGCGCTGGTGCTGATGGACTGCGTGACCTCGCTCTCCGGCATCGACGTGCGCTTCGACGACTGGCAGGTCGACGCCGCGTACTCGGGCACTCAGAAGTGTCTCGCCTGCCCGCCCGGGCTCTCGCCGATCGCACTCGGGCCGCGCGCGCTGGCGCGGCTCGAGAAGCGCTCGCGCCCCGTGCAGAGCTGGTATCTCGACTTCTCGCTGATCGGCCGCTATCTCGGCGCGAGCCGCGTCTACCACCACACGGCTCCGATCTCGATGATCTACGCGCTGCACGCGGCGCTCGAGCGCGTGCTCGCCGAAGGCCTCGAGGCGCGCTTCGCGCGACACCGAAGTGCGTCACAGCGCCTGATCGCGGGGCTCGAGGCGCGAGGCTTCCGCGCGCTGGTCGCGCCCGAGCGGCGCCTGCCCATGCTGAACACGGTGCTGCCGCCGGTGCCGGACGAGGCGGCGCTGCGCAAGAAGCTGCTCGAGCTGCACGGGATCGAGGTCGGGGGCGGGCTCGGCAAGCTCGCGGGCCGGATCTGGCGCATCGGTCTGATGGGCGAGAACGCCCGGCCCGAGGTGGTCGACCGGCTGCTGGCCGCGCTCGACTCACTCCTGTGAGGCGGGCGCGCTAGAGCTTCTCGGCGGCGGCGTCGGCGGCGCTGCTGTCGACGCGCGGGCCCGCGGAGATGCCGTCGAGACCGACGTCGACGCGCGCCTCGACCGGCACGAAGTGCACGATCCCCAGCCAGCGCGCGATCGGCAGCACCAGACTGGCGTGCGGGCCGCGCGTGCCCATCTCGACCGAGAGCCGGGCCTCGCGGTAGTCGGCATGCGCGCCCACGCCGGCGGTCCCCTCGGCGTCGGTGCTCGCGAACAGCGCGCCGTCGACGGGCAGCTTGCGGTCGATGCAGGGCGTCTCGGCGAGACAGTAGGCGCCGTCTCCGCCGAGCTCGCGATCGGCCACGATCTTGTCGTTCGTGCGCATGACTTCGACCTCGCCGAAGGTGTGCGCGTGCTTGCCGTCGACCAAGGCCGATCCGACCTCGGTGAGTCCATCGGACACCGCGGGCCCGCGCGCCGCCACCTTGAGCGTGGCGCCGTTGCGCACGCGCGCATCCATGCGCCGCACCGCCTCGAGCACGTCGACGTCGCTCTTCTCGTTGCGCGCGAGTAGCCCGCCCTCTTCGAGGCCGGCCGCGAGCCGGTCGAGGAGCTCGAGCGCGGCGCTCGTCGGGAGCGGCCGCGCCTGATCACCGACCGCGCTCTCGCCGAGCACGAACGCCGGCGCGTTCGCGAGCCCGAGCGCCTGGGCCAGCTCGGGCGCCTGCTTGTCGAGCGCCTCGGCCGAGACCACGACCCGCCGCGGCGCGATCCGCTCGTAGTGAGTGCGCGCGTGCGGCAGCACGAAGTAGCCGTCGCGGAAGGGGCTCGCCGTCACGCTCACGCGCTCGTCCTTGCGCAGCTTCTCGAGCCACTCGCGCGCCTCGTTGGCGCGCGCGCCGTGCGGCTCGAGCTCGAGATAGCGCGTGGCGGCCTCGCGCAGCTCGCCGGCCTCGGGGCGCCAGCCGCGCCACATGCGCGCGGGCGTGTCGATCAAGAGGTTCAGCGGGTTCACGGTCTTGCGCAGCAACCGGTACGAGCTCTTCAGCCGCTTGTAGCCGTCGGACGAGAACTCGACGTTCTCGGGCTCGAGCCCCAGCCCGTTGTCGGCCAGCGCGTCGCCGCCGACCATGCCCAGGGACAGCCGCTTCTCGTAGCTCCAGATCTCGTCGTCCAGCGCGCGCTCGGGGTTCACGCCGCGGTCTTCGAGCAGCTCGCGCGCCACGTCGGCCGCGGCGCCCTCGCCCTTGGCGATGCGCCGGAACTCCTCGAGCGCGGCCGCGCGCTCGCCAGCCTCGTAGCGCGCCGTCGCGCGCGCGATCTCGGCGGTGGCATCGTCGCTGTCGCCCGCCACCAGCTCCGCCCCGCGCGACTCGGCGTCGGTCAAGAGCGCACTCGCCACGCGCACGTCCCAGGAGGCGATCGCCGGCGCGCCGCTGCCCGTGTCCGCGCTGTCGCGCGCCTGGTCGCTGCGTTCGCGCGCCTCGATCGCGTCGGCCAGCACGTCGGCACGCTGCGAGCCGGGCTCGAGCTCGAGCGCGCGATCCACCGCCAGCCGCGCGCGGCGCAGCTGGCCGGCCTGGAACGCGCGGTCGCCGTCCTCGAGCAGCCGCTTCACCAGCTCGTGGCGCTCGCGGCCCTCGAGTCTCTCGTAGAGCTTCTGGGTGGTGCCGTCGAGCGTGCCGCCCAGCGCGTCGGGCCCGAGCAGGAGGAGGGCGCGCTCCTCGCCCGGGGTGCGATTGCTCCAGGTGAGCACGCCCTGACCGAGCTCGCCCGCACTCTGGAGCATCTTCAGCGGCGAAGCGCCGAGCGAGGCGTGGATGCCCAGGTCGACCAGCGCCGACGAGATCACCGCGATCTTGCGGTTGCGGTCCACCGCCAGGAGGTCGCGCGCCTCGCGCGCGCGGTCCGCGCCCGCGTCGGGCTCGGGCGCCAGCAGCATCTGCGTCGCGGCGTCCGCTTGGTCCGAGGGCGACAAGTCGCTCGCGCGCGCGCGGCCGCCCGCCGCGAGACACAAGAGGCCCGCGGCCAGGATGGCGCGAATCAGCCAGCGGCCGACCCGGATCGCGTCGACCTCACGGTACACGGGCGGCCGCTCCCTCGTGGTAGGCCAGGAGTGACTCGATGCGGGTGCGCGCCTCGCGGCGCAGCGCCGGCCGGCGGTCCTCGGCGGCCAGCTCGTAGGCCGAGAACGCCTGGTCGACGAGTGACTCGTAGCGCGACGGGTCCAGGCTCGACAGGTTCGCTCCTGCCTGCAGCTCCTCGCGGCGCGCGCTGTCCGCGTACAGGTCGCCCAGCCGCAGCAGGTGCTTGCCGAACAGCTTCGACTCGCGGTTGCTCTCGATCAGGTTCTCGCAGGCGCTGATCGCGTCGGCGAGCCGATCGCCACGCGTCAGCCAGTCGACCCGCATCACCTGCCAGGACTCGATCTCCTCGAGCGCCAGCGGCTCGTAGGGGGTGCCGTGCACCTCGTCGGCGAGCTTGCGCCACAGCTCGATGCGCGCCTCGATGAAGACGCGCTCCTCCTCGGGGTTCGCGAACGGCTCGCTCGGCCGCGCCGAGGCGGCGGCGAAGCTGTCGATCACGCGCGCGCGCTCGGCCGCCGCGTCGCCCAGGATCGAGCCCGATCCCGATACGCGCTTGAAGGCGGACACGGCCTCGCCGTAGCGGCGCAGCCGCTCCAAGGCCTTCCCGCGCGCGAACTCGATCACGTAGTCGGCGTTCTCCCACTGCTCGGGAGTGCGCGCGCGCTGCGCGGCAAGCCGGTCGAGCTTCCACAGCGCGACCGCGAACACGCTGCGCCCGTCTTCGGTAGTCGCGCGATCGTAGCGGTAGGTGTCGTCGCGCAGGTGGAGCTTGAGCTCGGCGACGACCCGGGTCAGCGAGTCATCGGGCGCGGGCGCCGCGACGGGCGCGCCGGCGATGCGCGAGAGACTCGCGCAGCCCGTCGCGCAGACCGCCACCTGAGCCACCAGCGCGATCTGTCTCATGCCGAGCACGCCCCGCGAGGATGCATTGCTCGTGCCGCGATCCACGACCCGGCAACTCGAGAGTCAACTCACGTCGCTGCGCCGGGGACTGGATCCGGGTCACTTTGCGAGTGCGCAGTCCGCTTCGCGCGGCGAAGCGCGGCGCACGCCGGAGTTGCGCGCGCGCTGCGTCCCCGTGATCCGGCGCGGCGCGAAGTGTGATTGGCATCACGACTCAGGGTTGCATGGGCACCCTACCCCCATGCTCCGGATTCAGGGCTTGCGCCAGTCCTCGGGTACACCAGCCAGTGACGCTTCCACGTCGAGATCGCGAAGGCGCTGGCGCGAAGCCTCGAGAGACTGTCGGTCTCGCTTCAACTGTGCACGCAGTTTGAGCACTTCGGGATCCGTGACCTCGCCGCCCGCCGGCGAGTAGTTCCACTCGCCCGAAGACGCGCTGCGCAGGTGCTCCTGGCCGGCTTCCACCTTCCCTTCGAGGTCCGAGACCTCCTGGCGCGCCTTGCGGAACTCCTCCCTCCAGCCCTTCTGATCGCGGCCGCCGTAGATCTTGCCGGTCGGCTGCATGCGAACTGCCGAAGGATGGAGCAGCCGGTCGAGATCGAGTGACTTCGGCGGCGGCGCGTCGGGGTCGGGCTCGGGCTCCGGCGTCGGCGTGAGCTCCTGCGGGGGCCCGTCCTTGCCCCCCTCCTTGCTGCCGTCGCCGTCCGACGCCAGTGCGCTCGAATGTGCCCCGATGGCGAGCACGGCGGCCAGGAACGCAGGCAGAAGGGAGCGCATGACCGCTCGATTATAGGACAGGGAGCCCCGGGCTCCATCAAGCGCGGCGCGCACGGGGCCGAAGTAAGGAGAACTCGCAGCTTCCCTGCGCGCACACGGAGACGCGGAACTCACCCATGGATCGCGAGCGACTCCACCGATTGCTCCGACTCGGCTTCGAGAAGGGCGCCTCGGACATCCATTTCCAGGTCGGGTATCTCCCGCTCTACCGCTTCAACGGCGAGCTGGTCGAGCTGAAATACAAAGTGCTGGCCATGGCCGACACCGAGGCCATCGCGCGCCTGCTGATGGAGAACGAGAAGGAGAAGAGCCTCGAGGGCGTTTCGGAGGTCGACATGGCCTACGAGATTCCCGGCGAGGGCCGCTTCCGCGTGAACATCTCCCGCGAGCGCCGCGCGTACAACATCGTGCTGCGCGTGATTCCGCTCTCGATCAAGAGCTTCGAGGAGCTGAACCTGCCCTCGATCCTGAAGACGATCTCCTCGGTGCAGCGCGGGCTGGTGCTCGTGACCGGCGCGACCGGGATGGGCAAGTCGACGACGCTCGCGACGATGCTCCAGGAGATCAACCGCGCGCACAAGTGCAAGATCGTGACGATCGAGGACCCGGTCGAGTTCATCTTCACTCACGAGCGCTCGATCATCACCCAGCGCGAGATCAACACCGACACGCCGAGCTTCCCCGCCGCGCTGCGCGCCGCGCTGCGCCAGGACCCGGACGTGATCATGGTGGGAGAGATCCGCGACGCCGAGACCGTGGACACCGCGCTCAAGGCGGCCGAGACCGGCCACGCCGTGTTCTCGTCGATCCATACCAACGACGTCGTCACCACGCTGCGGCGCGTGGTCTCGTTCTTCCCGGTCGAGGAATCCCAGCAGGTGCGCGAGAGACTCGCCGAGAACCTGCAGGCGATCGTCTCACTGCGGCTGCTGCCGAACAAGAAGGGCACCGGCCGCGTGCCCGCGGTCGAGGTGCTGCGCACCACGCGCACGATCCGCGAGGCGATCCGCGACCCGAACCGCGCGGTCGAGATCCGCGACCACATCGAAAAGGGTCACTCGGACATGCAGATGCAGACCTTCGACCAGCATCTGCTCGAGCTCTACCAGGCGAACAAGATCAAGCTCGAGACCGCGCGCGACGCGGCCTCGAACCCCAGAGACTTCGCGACCAAGCTCGCGCTCGAAGGCGACAGCTCCTACACCCAGGACGGCTCGTCGGGGTCCGGCTCCACCGACGAGAGCCGGTTCTAGGCCGCCATGGAGATCCTGGCGCTCTACACCTCGCCCGACACGCTCGGGTCCGCGCTCGCGGCCGGGGCCAGACACCTGGCCGCCGCGCTACAGGGCTTCGCGCTCGTATACCAGTCGAACCGCCCCGCCGCGGAGCCCGACGGCTGGGCCGGCTTCACCTGCGCCAAGGATGCGCAGATCGCCGGCGCCGAGCTCGAGGAGTTCATCCGCGAGGCCGAGAGCTCCGAGCGCCCGGTGCGCATCGACCCGCCCGAGGGCAGCCCGCGCATCTGGGCGCGCAGCGCCGGCGGCGTGTTCGGCTTCCCGATCCGGCACAACGGCCAGCCGCGCGGCGTGGCGCTGCTCGGCTGCCCCGGACCGTGGCCGCGCGTGCAGAACGCGGGCATCGAATCGATCCTGCGCCAGATCGCGCTCGTGCTCGATCACCACGTGGTGTCGGCGAGCGCCGGCCCGGCCGAGCCCTCCGACGAGGTGCTGCGCCTGTCCGAGCAGCTGCTCGCGCAGGACATCGAGCTGATCAAGCGCGAGGAGCGACTCACTCTGGTCGAGCGGCTGAAGGCCGACTTGATCGAGACCATGTCGTACGAGCTGCGCGCGCCGCTGAACTCGATCATCGAGCGCGTGATCTCGGTGCTGGCGAACGAGCACGAGAACCTGTCGTCGACCGGCCGCGACGCGCTGCGCGGCGTGCTCGACGACGGCAACGCGCTGATGCGCATGCTGCAGAACATCCTCGACCTGTGGCGCGTGAAGCAGGGCGAGGTCGCGGTCGAGATCCAGGACGTGAACCTCGCCGAGGTGATCGAGGAAGCGATCTTCAACGTGCGAGACACTCTGCAGCCCGACGTGGTGCTCGAGAAGCGCCTGCCGTCGACCCTGCCGAAGATCCGCACCGACCTGGCGAAGCTCAACCAGATCCTGTTCCACCTGCTCGACAACGCGGCCAAGTTCACGCGCCGGGGCCGGATCGAGCTCGAGCTCTCGCTCGAGGACGGCCAGCTCTTCTGCAGCGTGACCGACACCGGCATCGGGATCGCCCCCGACGACCAGGAGCAGATCTTCGACGAGTTCTACCGCGTCGATTCCTCGGCCGACAGCCGCCACCGCGGCGCCGGCCTCGGCCTCACCCTCGCGCGCGCACTGATCGAGAAGCTCGGCGGCGCGTTGTCCGTGCAGAGCGAGATCGGGTCAGGCTCCCGCTTCTCGTTCACCGTCCCCGTCACGATCAGCTGAGCAGCGGAGACCGGACGGGTCTAGTGCTCGACGTCCTCGATGTCGGACGAGACGTGGCCGGCCGCGACCTCGCGGAGCGCGTTCACGACCGACTTGTTCTCGCCGGTCTTCACCAGCGCCTTCGCGCCGCGCATCAGCTGCTTGGTGCGCACGGAGACCATCAGCACGAGCGCGAAGCGGTTCCCGACGCGTTCCGTGCAGTCCTCGATCGTAATGCGGGCCATGGAGCCTCCTCGAAGTCGGAGCGCAGGCTAGCAAACGCAGAAGCCCCCGTCGCCAAACCAGCGACGGGGGCCTCCCTTCGAATCAGGCTTGCAGCGCAGCTACATCTTGCGGCGGCGCGTCGCCTTCTTCCGGCGGGTGCCCTTCTTGCGGCCACCCTTCTTGCGGCGCGTAGCCTTCTTGCTCGCTGCCTTCTTCCGAGCTGCCATGACTCTCACCCCCAATTGACGATTGTGACTGACACTCACCGAGCGAAGCGCGGCTTGCGTCTTTCCAGTCCAGTCTTCCGGTCGTATCGGATGCGAAGTCTCCGACTTGACGGGAACTCGGACGCAAACACGCGAGCTTCCCCCTTCGGTTGCACACACAGTAAGCATTGCGCGGCGAACGTGTCAACGGAATGTGCAAAAAAAACGCACCGATGTGCGACATCGGTGCGTGATGGGTCACTCGGGTGAGTGGGTACTAGCGCTTGTTCCGCTTGTGGCGATTGCGCGCGCGCAACTTCTTGTACTTGTGCTTGCGCATCTTCTTGCGGCGCTTCTTGATCACACTGCCCACGGAAACTACGGCCTCCACTGTCGAGTGGCGGCCGAAGTTATCCGTGTGCAGTGCAGTGTCAAGCGCCCTGCATGCGCGTGGCAACCCACGCGGCTCGCCCCAGGAGGCGCGCTTGCATGCGCCCGAGGAAGCGATTCACCGCGTGGTTGCGGGGCAGGAAGCGGATCGGAGGCCGGCGACGGATGCCGAGATCCGCGAGCCGGCGCTGCACGGCGGCGTTCTCGGGATCGACCATCAATCCGCGGCGCAGGAAGCGGATCGCGTCGGCCTTGAAGTCGAACGCGAGATAGATGCGCGCCAGGTTGAGATACAGGTCGGGGTTGTAGAACTCCTGGCGCACCGCCGCGCGCGCCAGCTCGACCGCGCCCAGAAACTGGCCGCGCACGAGCGCCAGGGCCAGAGCGTAGGACGAGCGGAAACGCGCGTTCTGCGGGTCGATCAGGTAGGCGCGGGACAGGTGCTCGAAGCCCTCGTGACCGTGACCCGCCTCGAGCAGCGCCAGACCACGCCGGTGGTGCTCTTCAGGGGTGAACTCTCCGCTGTTTTGCATGGAACTTGCCATGGACTCCCTTCCATCCCCTCGCGGGCCCTTATCGGCCGAACTTCGCCAGGGATGAGTGGTCGGGACCGGTGGCGAGTTGCCTATTCACTCGCCGGCAAGCGCACGATGAACTCCACGCGTCCCGGCTCGGGAAGCTCCGCCCAGACCCGCCCGCCGTGCAGCTCGATGATCGCGCGCACGACGTTGAGGCCGAGGCCGACGCCGCCGTACCGCCGCGTGTAGGAGCCGTCGCGCTGTACGAAGCGCGCGAAGATGCGTTCGAGGTCGCGCGGCTCGAGCTCGCGCGAGGGATTCCGGACGCGCAGCTCGAGCGCGCCTTCCGCGAGCCGGGTGGCGACCTGGATGCGCGAGCCGCGCACGCTGAACTTGGCGGAGTTGTCGAGCAGGTTCAGCACCACCTGTTTGATCCGGTCGGGATCGAGCCAGCCCTGCGGCAGGTCGGGATCGAGCGCGCACTCGAGCTCGATGCCCGCGTCGTCGAGCCGCGGCTTCAGGATCTGCAGGCACTCCTCGACCACCGTCCCGAGCGCCATGCGCTTGCGCTGCAGCGTGACTCCGCCGGCCTCGAGGTTCGACAGATCGAGCAAGCCGTGGATCAGCTCGGTCATGCGCGCGGCCTCGCGCTCGACCAGCGCCAGGAACTCGGCCCGTTGCTCGGGCGCCAGCCGCGCGTCGCCCGAGAGCTCGGCCGAGACGTCGCGGCGCAACAGCTTGGCGAAGCCCTTGATGCTGGTGAGCGGCGTGGTGAGCTCGTGACTCACGTTGGCCAGGAACTCGGACTTCATGCGGTCGGCGTCGGCGATGCGCTCGTTCTGGGCACGCAGCTGCTCGTGGCGGCGCGCCAGCTCGCGCTCGAGCGCGAGCCGACCGGTGATGTCGCGCGCGATGCAGACGATCGCGTCGCCGCTCGCCGCCACCCTCGCCGAGACCTCGAGCGTGGCCTCGCCGCGCCGGGTGCGCACCTCGAGCTGCAGGCCGCGCATCGCGCCCGCCTCGAACAGGCGCGGCAAGGCGTCGCGCACGCGCTCCCACGAGGCCTCGACCAGGAGATCCTGCATCGAGTAGCCCTGCAGCTCCGACAGCGACATGCCCGCGAAGCGCAGCGCCGCGCGGTTCGCGTCGAGCAGCGCCAGGTCGCGGTCGAACAAGAGGATGATGTCCTCGACCTCTTCCAAGAAGCGGCGCACCGCGCCGAGCATGCGCAGATCGGGCAGCGGCACCGAGCGCAGCGCCAGCTCCGACAGCCTTCTGTGTAGGGCTTCGCGGCCCTCCAGGTCGGCCGCCAAGTGACTCGCCTCGCGCAGCGCGCGCTCGTGGCGCTTGTCGCGGCAGGGGATCCAGTCCAGCACGTCGAAGCGGCAGCAGTCGCCGCCGCGGGCCGCGCACTCCACGTGCGCCACCACCACCGGCTCGTCGCCGGAGCAGAGCGCGAGCAGCGCGCGCAGCGCGCCCAGCCGGAACTCGCATTCGGCGGCGTCCGGCGGAAATCCCGGCACGTTCGACCACAGCACCGCCGTGTCGTCCTCGCTCGGCGCGACCGACACGCTCGAGTGTCGGTCCAGGAAGCGCGCCCAGATCGGCAGCTCGGCGAGCAGCACGCTCGGGTCCTGGGCCAGCTCGGCGAGCGCCGGGATCCACTGCTCGCTGGCGCGCCAGAGCCGCTCGCCGGCGGTGTACGCGTTCTCGCGCCGGGCCAGCGCCTCCAGCCAGTCGCTGCGCTGGATCCAGAGCGCCCGCTGCGCGCGCTCCTCGTCGGGAACCACCGGGCTCGCCCAAGCGTCGTCGCCGCGCAGCGCTTCAACGCTGCGCAGCGCCCGCTCGCTCACGGTCGCGCGCGGCGCTTCACTCAGTGCTCGATGATCTCGAGGATGTACCGTTTGTTCTCCTTGCCGCTCGCGGCCGCCAGTATGGTGCGGATCGCGGAAGCATGCGCCCCACCCTTCCCGATCACCTTGCCGAGGTCTTCCTTCGCGACGTTCAGCTCGATGACGTGGGCGTGGTTCCCCTTGATCTCGGTGATCTCGACGAGCTCGGGCTGGTCGACCAGAGCCTTCACGATCATCTCGACCAGATCCTTCATCGAAGACTCCTGATGGCGTAGGTCCAGATGGCGTAGGTCCAGGACCGAGATACCGAGAAGAGCGCGGAGAATTTCGCGCCGAGTGTCTCACCCCGCCTGCTGGGGGTCAACCATTCACTCCTCGCGCATCCGCGCCAGGTACCGAAACACGTACTTTCCCAGCACGTCGAGCTCGAGATTGACCGCTTGGCCCGGGGTGAGCGCGCCCAGCGTGGTGACGGCGCGCGTGTGGGGGATCAGCGCCACCCCGAAGCCGCGCTCGTCCGGATCGACCGCAGTCAGCGAGACTCCTTCGACCGCGATCGAGCCCTTGGGCACGATCTGCTCGGCCAGCTCCGGCGCGCAGTCGATGCGAATGAGTCGGTCTTCACCGTCTGCGCGCACCTCCCGCACGGTGCCGACGCCGTCGACGTGACCCTGCACGATGTGCCCGTCCAAGCGCGCGTCCACCCGCATGGCGCGCTCCAGGTTGAGGCCTTCGCCGCTCTTGCGCGCGCCCAGCGACGTCATGCGCAGAGACTCGGGAACGACTTGGAATGCGAGTCGCTCCCCGCGCACCGCCACCACCGTCAGGCAGGTGCCCGAGAGCGCGATGCTGTCGCCCAGGCGCACGTCCTTGGCGATGTCGGCGCCGGCCTCGATCTCGAGCTCGACCCGTCCCGCCACGTGCTCCAGCCGGGTGATCCGGGCGATCCGCTCGACGATGCCGGTGAACACGGCTCAGCGCGGCTTGAAGCGGAAGTTGTGCTCCGCCTCGATCCAGCGCGTGGTCATCGAGTGACTGCGCATGACCACCGAGTGAGTCAGCGCGCCCTCTGCCCGGAAGCGCACGCCCTTCAGGAAGTCGCCCTCGGTGACTCCCGTGCCCGCGAACAGCACGTCGCCGCGCGCCAGCTCCTCGAGCGTGAGCTTCTGGTTCACGTCCTTGATGCCCATGGCGCGCGCGCGGTCGGCCTCGCCCTGGTTGCGCGGGCGCAGCCGGCCCTGCAGATCACCGCCCTGGCAGCGCAGCGCCGCGGCCGCGATCACGCCCTCGGGCGCGCCGCCCGTGCCCATCAGCACGTCGACCTGGTGCGCGCGGCTGCAGGTGGCGATCGCGGCCGAGACGTCGCCGTCCTTGATCAGACGGATGCGCGAGCCGGCCTTGCGCACCTCTTCGATCAGCTTCTCGTGTCGCGGCCGGTCGAGAATGACCACGGTCAGGTCCTGCACCGGCACGCCCATGGCCTTCGAGATGCTCTTCAAATTGTGAGTCGGGCTCTTGTCGATGTCGATCGCGCCGCGCGCGGCGGGCCCGACCGCGATCTTGTCCATGTAGGTGTCGGGGGCGTGCAGGAAGCCGCCCTCTTCCGCCGCCGCGATCACCGACAGCGAGTTCTGGCCGCCGGTGGCGCAGATCGTGGTGCCCTCGAGCGGGTCGAGCGCGATCTCGATCTTGGGGCCGCTGCCGGTGCCGACCTTCTCGCCGATGAAGAGCATGGGCGCCTCGTCGCGCTCGCCCTCACCGATCACGATCGTGCCATCCATCTCCATCTTGTTGAGCGCGGTGCGCATCGCGTCGACCGCCGCCTGGTCGGCGGCCGTCTCGTCGCCGCGCCCCATCAGATGCGCACACGCCAGCGCCGCCGCTTCGGTGGCGCGCACGAGCTCGAGCGCCAGATTTCGATCCATCGCCATGTCTTCTGTCTTCCTCTATTGGCTTCCGAAACGCAGCTCGATCTGCCGGAAGATCTCGCTGCGCACGTCCTCGTAGCGCGCAGCCAGGGCGATCGGCGGGTTCGCGTGCCGCGACTCGATCCCCTCCAGCTGACCCGCGTGGTAGCTGCGCTTGAAGTCGGTGAACTTGAGCCCGTGCGCGGTCGAGATCACGACCACGCGCTGGTCGCGCTTCACCTCGCCGCGCCGGACCAGCTTGTGCAACGCGGCCAGCGCCACGCCGGTGTGCGGACAGTTGAAGAGCCCGGTGCGGTCGCCCGCGGCCGAGGCCTCGGCGAGCTCGTCCTCGGTGGCCTGCTCGACGATGCCGTCGAAGCGCTTCAACGTCGCGATCGCGCGGTCGATCGAGACCGGGTTCCCGATCTGGATCGCCGACGCCAGCGTGGGCAGCGCCATCACGGGCTCGTACTTCTCGTAGCCGGTGAGATAGCTCTTGAACAGCGGGTTGGCGTTGGCCGCCTGTGCGCAGCAGATGCGCGGCAGCCGGTCGATGATGCCGAGCTCGAGCCACTCGAGCAGACCTTTGCCGAGCGCCGACACGTTGCCGAGGTTGCCGCCTGGGATCACGATCCAGTCCGGCACCTCCCAATCGAACTGCTGCACGATCTCCATGCCGACCGTCTTCTGGCCCTCGATGCGCAGGCTGTTCATCGAGTTGGCGAGATAGATCCCGTCGCGCTCGGCGATCTTCTGCACGATCGCCATGCAGCCGTCGAAGTCGGTCTCGAGTGACAGCGTGATCGCCCCGTTCGCGACCGGCTGCAGCAGCTGCGCGAGTGAGACCTTGTCGCGCGGCAGGAGCACCACGGCCGGAATGCCCGCATAGGCGGCGTAGGCCGCGAGCGCCGCGGAGGTGTCTCCCGTCGAGGCGCAGGCCACGGCGCGGATCTTGTCCGGCGTGCGCTTGCGGATCTCGTTCACCACCGACACGAGCACGGTCATGCCGAGGTCCTTGAAGCTACCGGTGTGCGAGTTGCCGCACTGCTTCACCCACAGATCGTCGATGCCCCACATCTGACCCAGGCGCTTGGCCCAGAACAAGTTGGTGTGGCCCTCGAACATGGAGACCACGTTGTCCTCGGCGACCACGGGACAGACCAGCTCGCGCTTGCCCCACACGCCCGAGCCGTACGGCCATTCGGTCGAGTGCGCGCGTGACTCGAAGATCTTCATCCACTTCTGTGGCGGGGTGCGCTTCAACCGCTCCATGTCGTGCTGGACGGTGAGCAGGCCCTCGCAGTGCGGGCAGCGGTAGATCACCTCGGTCAGCTCCCAGCGGCCCTCGCAGCCATGAGCGCACTCGAACCAGGCATCGTACTTCGGAGTGCGGTTGGGGGTCATGACTCACAGCTCCCGTTCGATTCGGATCTTCTGCGCCGGCGCGACCACCTCGGGCAGGCGCGCCACGTCGGCGAGCGCGGCGTCGAGGTCGGCCTGCCGCGCCTCGTGCACGGTCAGCACGATCGGCACCGCGCGTGACTCGTGGCGCTCCTCCTGCAAGACGCTCGCGATGCTGATGCCGCGCGCGCCGAGCGCGCCGGTGATGCGCGAGAGCACGCCCGGCTTGTCGAGCGCGGTGAAGCGGACGTAGCACTCACCGCGCTCCTCGCCCGGCGGACATAGCACCGCGTCGGCGGGCTCGCGCGTGCCGAGCGGCGGCACGCGGCCCGCGATGCCGAGCCGGCGCGCGCGCGCCAGCTCCATCAGATCGGAGAGCACGGCGCTCGCGGTCGGCAGCGCACCCGCGCCCGCCCCGTAGTAGAGCGTCGGGCCCGAGAGCTCGCCGCGCACCTCGATCGCGTTCATCGAGCCGTCGACGCCCGCCAGGACGCTCTCGCGCGGGATCATGGTCGGCTGGACGCGCGCCTCGATTCCGGCGGCGCTCTGCTTGGCCACGGCCAGCAGCTTGATGCGCAGCCCGATCCGGCGCGCGTACTCGATGTCGGCGGGCACGATCCGGCGGATGCCGTCGATCGGGAAGGCGTCGGGCGCGATGCGCGCGCCGAAGGCCAGACCGACCAGGATGGCGAGCTTGTGCGCGGAGTCGACGCCGTCGACGTCGAAGCTCGGGTCGGGCTCGGCGTAACCAAGCTCCTGCGCGCGCTTGAGACACACTTCGTACGGCTCGCCCTGCGCCTCCATCTGAGTCAGGATGAAGTTGCAGGTGCCGTTCACGATGCCGTGGAGCGCGCGCACGCGGTCGGCGCACAGCCCCTCGCGCAGCGCGCGCAGGACCGGGATCGTCCCGCCCACGCTGGCCTCGAACGCGATCTCGGTGCGCTTCGACGCCGCCAGCGCGTAGATCTCGGCGCCGTGAGTCGCGAGCAACGCCTTGTTGGCGGTGACCACCGACTTGCCCGCGTCGAGCGCGGCCAGCACCACGTCTTTCGCCACCTTGGTGCCGCCGACGAGCTCCACCACCAGGTCGATCTCGGGGTCGTTCACGATCTCGCGCCAGTCGCGCCCCAGCCGCACGCCCGCGAGCGACACGCCCCGGTCGCGCTCGAGGTCCACATCGGCGATGCGAGTCAGTGCCAGCGGGAAGCCCAGCCGCTCCGCGACCAGCGCGCCGTGACTCGCGAGCGCGCGAACCAGGCCCGTGCCGATCGTGCCGAAGCCGACCAGGCCGATCGAAAGCGGGCGCTCAGCCATCGCGGAGCAGCTTGCGCATGCTGCGCACGGCCTGGCGGATGCGGTGCGTGTTCTCGACCAGCGCGAAGCGCACGAAGCCCTCGCCCGCCGGTCCGAAGCCGACGCCCGGCGCCACGGCGACCTGCGCCTGCTCGAGCAGGAGCTTCGAGAACTCGAGTGACCCGAGGCTCGCGAAGCGCTCGGGCACCGGCGCCCACACGAACATCGTGCCCAGCGGCTTCTCGATCTTCCAGCTCGCCTGCTCGAGCCCCTCGCACAACGCGTTCCGGCGCTGGCGGTAGTCTTCGACGATCTCGGCCACGAAGTCCTGCGGACCGTCGAGCGCGATGATGGTCGCGATCTGGATCGGCTGGAACGTGCCGTAGTCGAGATAGCTCTTCACGCGGCCGAGCATGCGCACGAGCTCGGCGTTGCCCGCGGCGAAGCCGACGCGCCAGCCCGCCATCGCGTGTGACTTCGAGAGCGAGGTGAACTCGATCGCGCAGTCCATGGCGCCCGGCACCTGCAGGACGCTCGGCGGCACGTAGCCGTCGTAGCAGATCTCGGCGTAGGCCAGGTCGTGCACGAGCACGAGCTCGTTGCGCCGGCAGAAGTCGACCAGCCGGGTGAGATAGGCCAGGTCGACCGTGGCCGTGGTCGGATTGTGCGGGAACGAGGCGATCAGCATCTTCGGCCGCGGCCAGCTCGCCAGAGTGGCCTCTTCCAGTCGCTCGAGCAGGCCGTCGAGCGGCAGGAGCGGAACGCGGCGGATGTCGCCGCCCGCGATCAGCACCGAGAAGCTGTGGATGGGGTAGCAGGGATCCGGACACAGCACGGTGTCGCCGCGCTGGATCGCCGCGATCACGAAGTGGGACAGGCCCTCCTTCGCGCCGATCGTCGACATGACCTGGGTCTCGGGATCGAGCCGCACCGCATAGCGGCGCTCGTACCAGCGGGCCATCGCGCGGCGCAGGTTGGGCAGGCCGCGCGACGCCGAGTAGTGGTGGTTGCGCGGGTCGCGCGCCGCCTCGACCAGCTTCTCGACCACGTGTGGCGGCGTCGGGTGGTTGGGGTTGCCGAAGCCGAGGTCGACCACGTCCTCGCCGGCGCGGCGCGCCCGTGCCTTGAGATCGTTCACGATCGCGAGCACATAGGGGGGAAGTCTCTCGAGCTTCTCGAACTTCATCATGGGGCGCCTCGAAGGGGGGAGAGGAGCGTCGCGACCGTATCGGCGTGGAAGGAGCTGCGCACGAGCGGGCCGCTCTCGACGTGGCGGAAGCCGAGGCCGCGCGCGGCGTCGGCCAGCTCCGCGAACTCGGCCGGCTCGAGATAGCGGGTGACCGGCCGGTGCGCGAGCGTCGGGCGCAGATACTGGCCCAGCGTCAGACAGTCGACGTCGCGGGCGCGCAAGTCGCCGAACAGCTCCAAGAGCTCGGCGCGCGTCTCGCCCATGCCGAGCATGACTCCCGACTTCGTGATCGTCGCCGGCTGGCGCGCCTTCACGCGCGCGAGCAGAGCCAGCGAGCGCGGGTAGCGGGCGCCGATTCGCACCTCGCGGTAGAGCCGCGGCACGGTCTCGAGGTTGTGGTTGTAGATCTCGGGCCGCGCGTCGGCGACCCGGTCGATGCACTCGGCGTCGCCGCGGAAGTCAGGGGTCAGCACCTCGACCGTGGCGCGCGGCGCAGCCTGCCGCAGCGCGGCGATCGCGCGCACGAACTGAGTCGAGCCCTGGTCCAAGAGGTCGTCGCGATTCACGCTGGTGAGCACCACGTGGCGGAGACCGAGCTCGGCCGCCGCGGCGGCCACCTGCTCGGGCTCCTTTGGGTCGACCGGCCGACCCAAGCCGGTCGCGACGTGACAGAAGCGACAGGCGCGCGTGCACACGTCGCCCAGGAGCATGAACGTGACCGTCCCGCGCGCGAAGCACTCGGGCAGGTTCGGGCAGCGCGCCTCCTCGCACACCGAGTGCAGGCCGCGGCCGCGCAGCATGCGCTTCATCTCGAACACCGCCGGACCCGGCCGGGCGGGGCTCTTGCAGTGCGCCGGCAGGCGTTGCAAAGCGGCGGAGGTCCGCGCGGGTACAGCGGAATCGGACATGGGAAGGCGAGGATATCCCAACAGCCCGACTTCGCTAAGAAGCGGCGGCGAGCTCCAGACGGCCACCCCAGCGGCGGGTGACCGCGTCCAACAGCCCCGGCTGGCCAGTCAGCCCGGGGTCCCGGGCGAGCAGCTGGGAGGCCGCGGTCCGGGCTGCGGAGAGCACCTCGCCGTGGCGCCACAGGTCGGCCAGGCGCAGCTCCGGCAGGTGACCGGCCTGGCGCGTGCCGAGCCACTCGCCCGCGCCGCGGATGCGCAGGTCGGCCTCGGCGATCTCGAAGCCGGAGTCACTGCGCTCGAGCATCCCCAGCCGCTCGACGCTCTCGGGCGTGGTCGGATCGGCGATGAACAGCGCACGGCCCGGCCGGCCGCCGCGGCCGACGCGGCCGCGCAGCTGGTGGAGCTGCGCCAGGCCGAAGCGTTCCGCGTGCTGCACGATCAGGAGCGTCGCGTTCGGCACGTCGACGCCGACCTCGATCACGGTGGTCGCGACCAGGACGCGCACGCGGCCCGCGGCGAAGTCGGCCATCGCGCGCGCGCGCTCGGCGCGCTCCATGCGCCCGTGCACGAGCGCGGCAGTGACTCCCGGGAGCGCCTTGCGCAGCCGCTCGAAGCCGCGGGTGGCGTCTTTCAGGTCGGCCTTCTCCGACTCCTCGACCAGCGGATAGACCACGAACACCTGCTCGCCGCGCCGGAGTGTCTCGTGGAGCTGCGACATCACCGCGCGCCCGGCGGTCGGCGATACGATCCGCGTCTCGACCGGCGCGCGGCCGGGCGGCCGCTCGCGCAGCACCGAGTGATCGAGGTCGCCGAACACGGTCAGCGCCAGCGAGCGCGGGATCGGCGTGGCCGACATCGCCAGCAGGTGGGGATTCTCGCCCTTGCGCGCGAGCGCGCGCCGCTGCGCGACGCCGAAGCGGTGCTGCTCGTCGATCACCACCAGGCCCAGCCGCGGCAGCTCGACCGACTCCGAGAACAGCGCGTGCGTGCCGACCACGAGACTCACCTCGCCGCGCTCGAGCCAGCGCGCCAGCTCCGCGCGTTCGCGCGGCGGCGTGGCGCCGGTGAGCAGCGCGCCGCGCACGCCCAGCGGGAGCGCCAGCCGGCGCAGGCTCTCGAAGTGCTGCTCGGCCAGGATCTCGGTCGGCGCGAGCAACGCTGCGGTACGGCCCACTGCGCGCGCCGCCGCGGCCGCGAGCACGGCGAGCACGGTCTTGCCCGTGCCCACGTCGCCGACCAGCAGGCGATTCATCGGCGCGCGCCGCGCCAGGTCGGCGCGGATCTCCTTCCACACGCGCTGCTGGTCGCCGGTCAGCACGAACGGGAGTGACTCGCGCGCCTTGGCCTCGGCGGCGTCGGACAGCACGAGCGGCTCGGTGACTCGCTTGCGCAGGTCGCGCCGGCGCAGCTCGAGCCCGAGCTGCAAGAGGAACAGCTCCTCGGCCACCAGCCGCAGGTGATACGGCGTGGCGCGCTCGCGCAGGCTGGCAGGGTCGAGGCCGACGCTCGGCAGGTGCACCTCGCGCAGCGCGTCGCCGATCTCGGCCAGCGCGAGCTCGGCGACCGTGGGCTCGGGCAGCCAGCCGTCGACGAGATCCGCGGCGGCGCGCACGGCGTTCTCGACGATGCGCCGGGCGCTGCGCGGCGGCAGGCCCTCGACCGCGGAGTAAGTGGGCACGATCCGCGGCAGCTCGGCAGGCTCGGTCGCCTCGGCCAGCACCTCGACCTCGGGGTGGTGGAGCTCCCTGGCGAAGCGGTAGCGGCGCACCTCGCCGGCGACGAGCACGTGCGTGCCCGGCGCCAGCCGATCCTGGAACGTCTGGATGCCGCGGAACCACTTGAGCTGCACCGCTCCCGTGCCGTCGCTGACCACGGCCTGGAAGAAGCGCCGGCCGTTGCGCAGCGGCACGATCCCGCTGCGGGTGACCGTGCCGGCGAAGCTCGCGGAGCGGCCGACCTCGAGTCTCTCGATCGGGGTGATCTCGCGCCGGTCCTCGTAGGCGCGCGGCAGGAAGAACAGCAGATCCTCGACGCTGGAGATCTCCTTGCGCGCGAGCGCCTGCGCCGTCTTCGGGCCGACCCCGGGCACGCGCGAGACCGCCTCACTCAGCCAGCGCGCGGGAAAGTCCGGCGCCAGCACCCCTGCCAGCAGCTTCGCCACCTGCTCGAGTGTCTCGGCGTCCGCGCCCGACTCCAGCCGCGCCGCGGCATCGCGCAGGCGCTTCTGCAACTCGGGCGGAATCCAGAGCTCGGCCGCGCGCTCGAGCGCGCCGCGCAGCGTCCCGGCGAGATCGCGCACGCGCTCCGCCGCGCCCGGCCCGCGCCGTGCGAACTCGAGAGGTCCGCGAATGGCCGCGACCGCGCCGCGCCAGCGCGACATGGTCAGCCCGCCCTTCTCCCGCGCCACGTGCGAGGCCGAGCGAAGGCCGCCCTGAGCGAGGCCGCAAGCGCCGAAGGCGCGCGCAGCGAGCCGAAGGCGAGCGTAGTCACATCAGACTCGGTGCAGGTCCTGCAACGCGATCGGCTGGACTTCGCCGGCGCGCAGCGCGCGAATCGCCGAGGCCGCCGCGCGCGCGCCGGCGACCGTGGTGAAGTACGGAATGCCGGCCTCGAGCGCGGCGCGCCGCATCGACGCCGAGTCCTGTACCGCCACGGCGTCGCCGATGCGGGTGGTCGAGATCACCAGTGACACCTTGCCCGAGCGGATCAGGTCTTCGACGTGGGGCGGGCCCTCGCGCACCTTGTTGATCGAGTCGACCAGGAGGCCCCGCTCGGACAGGAAGCTCGCGGTGCCGCGCGTCGCCACCAGCGAGAAGCCCTCTTCCTGCAGCGTGCGCAGCGCCGACAGCGCAGGCGTCTTGTCCTCGTCGCGCAGGGACACCAGCACGGTGCCCGAGATCGGCAGGTCCATGCCCGCGCCGCGCTGCGCCTTGGCGTAGGCACGGCCGAACTCGCGGTCGATGCCCATGACTTCACCGGTGCTCTTCATCTCGGGGCCGAGCAGCGTGTCGACGCCGGGGAACTTCACGAACGGGAAGACCGACTCCTTCACCGACACGTGCGCGGGCACGATCTCGGCGGTGAAGCCGAGCTCGGCGAGTGACTTCCCGGCCATGACGCGCGCGGCGAGCTGCGCGATCGGCACGCCGATCGCCTTCGACACGAACGGCGCCGTGCGCGACGCGCGCGGGTTCACCTCGAGCACGTAGACGGTCTCGTCGGCGATCGCGAACTGCACGTTCATCAGCCCGACCACGCCCAGCTCGAGCGCCAGCGCGCGCGTGGCGCGCTCGATCTCCTCGACCAAGTAGCGCGGCAGGCTGTAGGGCGGCAGCGAGCAGGCCGAGTCACCCGAGTGGATGCCCGCCTCCTCGATGTGCTCCATCACGCCCGCGATCACCGCGACCTTGCCGTCGCACAGCGCGTCGACGTCGACCTCGATCGCGTTGGCGAGGAACCTGTCGACCAGCACCGGGTGCTCGGGCGAGACGTTGACCGCCTCGCGCATGTAGGTCTCGAGCTCGCTCGCGTCGTGCACGATTCGCATCGCGCGCCCGCCGAGCACGTACGACGGCCGCACCAGCACCGGGTAGCCGATGCGCTCGGCCGTGCGCAGCGCGTCGGCGGTGCTGCGCGCCGTGCCGTTCTCGGGCTGGCGCAGGCCGAGCGTGTTCAAGAGCTCCGCGAAGCGCTCGCGGTCTTCGGCGCGATCGATCGCGTCCGGGCTAGTGCCGATGATCGGCACGCCGGCCTTCTCGAGCGCCACCGCCAGCCGCAGCGGAGTCTGACCGCCGAACTGCACGATCACGCCGCGCGGCTTCTCGCGCGCCACGATCGCGAGCACGTCCTCGAGCGTGAGTGGCTCGAAGTACAGCCGGTCACTGGTGTCGTAGTCGGTCGAGACCGTCTCGGGGTTGCAGTTCACCATGATGGTCTCGTAGCCGTCTTTCTCGAGCCCGAGCACGCCGTGCACGCAGCAGTAGTCGAACTCGATGCCCTGCCCGATCCGGTTCGGCCCGCCACCCAGGATCAGGATCTTCTGCCGCGTGCTCGGGTCGGCCTCGCACTCGCTCTCGTAGGTCGAGTAGAGATAGGGCGTGTGCGCCTCGAACTCGGCGCCGCAGGTGTCGACCCGCTTGTACACGGGCACGATGCCCTGCGCGATGCGCTGGCGCCGGATCTCGTCCTCGGTCACTCCCGAGAGCTTCGCCAGGCGGCGGTCGGAGAAGCCGGCCCGTTTGGCGGCGAGCAGGTCGCGCGTCTTCGGGTCCCTGAAGGTCGCCTCTTGCGCGATGATCTCGGACACGTGCCACAGGAACCATGGGTCGATCGCCGTGCACTCGTTCACCCACTCGAGCGTGCGGCCGCGCCGGAACGACTCACCGATCGCCCACAGCCGGTCGGGCCCGGGCACGCGCAGCTTCTTCTCCAGCGCGGCGTCGTCGACGGCCAGCTCGTCGAAGCCGAAGTGATCGATCTCGAGCGAGCGGATGCCCTTCTGCAGTGACTCGCGGAAGGTGCGGCCGATCGACATCGCCTCGCCCACCGACTTCATCTGCACGCCCAGGCGCGGATCGGCCTGCGGGAACTTCTCGAAGGTGAAGCGCGGGATCTTGGTGACCACGTAGTCGATCGTCGGCTCGAAGCTGGCCGGCGTCTCGCGCGTGATGTCGTTCGGGATCTCGTCGAGCGTGTAGCCGATCGCCAGCTTGGCGGCGATCTTCGCGATCGGGAAGCCGGTCGCCTTCGATGCCAGCGCCGACGAGCGCGAGACGCGCGGGTTCATCTCGATCACGGTCATCGCGCCGGTCTCGGGGTGCACGGCGAACTGGATGTTGGAGCCGCCGGTCTCGACGCCGATCTTGCGGATGATCGCGATCGCCGCGTCGCGCATCCGCTGATACTCCTTGTCGGTGAGCGTCTGCGCGGGCGCGACCGTGATCGAGTCACCGGTGTGCACGCCCATCGGGTCGAAGTTCTCGATCGAGCAGATGATGACCACGTTGTCCGCGCGGTCGCGCATCACCTCGAGCTCGTACTCTTTCCAGCCCAGGACGCTCTGCTCGACCAGCACCTCGCCGCGCGGCGACAAGTGCAAGCCCCACTGGAGCTTCTGCTCGAACTCCTGCGCCGTTTCAGCGATCGAGCCACCCGAGCCACCCAGCGTGAAGCTCGGCCGGATGATCGCGGGCAGACCGATCTCGGCGAGCGTCTCCTTGGCCTGGCGGAAGTCGGTCACGTACACCGACTTGGGCACGTCGAGCCCGATCTCGCGCATCGCGGTGCGGAAGCGCAGCCGGTCCTCGGCCATCAGGATCGAGTCGAGCTGCGCGCCGATCAGGCGGATGCCGAGCTTCTCGAGCACGCCGCTCTCGGCCAGCGCGATCGCGCAGTTGAGCGCGGTCTGCCCGCCCAGCGTGGGCAGCACGGCATCCGGGCGCTCGCGCTCGAGGATGCGCGCCACGGTGTCGGGGGTGATCGGCTCGACGTAGGTCCGCGCCGCGAACTCGGGGTCGGTCATGATCGTGGCCGGGTTCGAGTTCACCAGTACGACCTCGATGCCCTCTTCGCGCAGCGCCTTGCAGGCCTGTGTGCCCGAATAGTCGAACTCACAGGCCTGGCCGATCACGATCGGGCCGGCACCGATCAGCAGCACGCGGCGCAGCGTCGGATCCTTAGGCATGTCGGCTCTCGATCAGCGCCTTGAAGCGGTCGAACAGATACTCGAGGTCGTGCGGACCGGGCGCCGCCTCGGGGTGATACTGGACCGAGAACACGGGCAGCGTCTTGTGGCGCAGACCCTCGACCGTGCCGTCGTTCAGGTTCACGTGCGTGACCTCGACGTCGCCGGCGCGGCGCAGCGCCTCGGCGTCGACCGCGAAGCCGTGGTTCTCGGACGCGATCATCACGCGCTTCGACTGCTCGTCGCGCGCGGGCTGGTTCGCGCCGTGGTGGCCGAAGCGCAGCTTCTTGGTGGTGCCGCCGAGCGCCAGACCGAGGATCTGGTGACCCAGGCAGATGCCGAAGATCGGCAGCCGAGCGGACACCAGCTCGCGCACGATCGGAATCGCGTAGCTGACCGCCGCCGGATCGCCGGGGCCGTTGCTCAGGAACACGCCGTCGGGCTTCATCGCCAGCGCGTCTCGCGCCGGAGTGTCTGCCGGCACGACGGTCACGTCGAAGCCGGCGTCGACCAGCTCGCGCAGGATGTTCCGCTTCACGCCGTAGTCGTAGGCCACGATCCGGTGCCGCCGCGCGCCGTCCCTGCGCGGCTTGCCCCGCCAGGCATTGCCGTCCTTCCAGTCGTAGCGGCGGTTCTCGGTGACTCCGTCGACCAGGTTCAGGCCCGCCATCGACGGGATCGCTGCCGCGCGCGCGCGCAGCGCCGCGAGATCGTGCACGCCGTGCGCGAGCACGCCGTTGGTGGCGCCGACGGTGCGCAGGTGTCTCACCAGCGCGCGCGTATCGATGCCGCTGATGCCGGGAATGCCGTGCCGCACGAGATACTCGTGGAGCGTCTCGCGGCTGCGCCAATTCGACGGCCGCTCGTTGTAGCTGCGCACCACGAAGCCGCGCAGGAAGATCCCGCGCGACTCCTCGTCTTCCGGATTGCAGCCGGTGTTGCCGATCTCGGGGTAGGTCATGCACACGATCTGACCGGCGTAGGAGGGGTCGGTGAGGATCTCCTGGTAGCCGGTCATGCCCGTGTGGAAGACGACCTCGCCCTCGCCTGCTCCGTCACCCGAGGGTCCGGCGCCGAAGGCCACGCCGGCGTAGAGCGTGCCGTCGCCGAGCACCAGGTAGGCGGGCTTCCTCACGCGAGCTCCCCCTCGCCCAGCGCGAACGCGAGCCGGCCGCCCACCCAGGTGCGCAGCGCGCGCCCGCGCAGCTCGCGCCCGAGAAAGGCCGAGTTCTTGGAGCGCGAGCTGAGTCGCGGCTGCTCCACCTTCCAGACGCGCTCCGGATCGAGCAGCACGAGGTCGGCGGCGGCGCCAGGCTCGAGCGTGCCACCGGGAATGCCGAGCACGCGCGCGGGCCGGGTCGAGAGTCGGTCGACGAGCTCGAGCGGAGTCATGCGCTCCTCGCGGCACAGCTCGAGCGCGACCGGCAACGCCGTCTCGAAGCCCACCACGCCGAACGGCGCGGCGGTGAACTCGACGTCCTTCTCGTACAGGGCGTGCGGCGCGTGGTCGGTGGCGATGCAGTCCAGCGTGCCGTCGGCAAGCCCTTCGCGCAGCGCCTCGCGGTCGCGCGCGCTGCGCAGCGGGGGCGCCATCTTGTAGTTGGTGTCGAAGCTGCGCACCGTCTCGTCGGTGAGCGCCAGATGGTGCGGAGTCACTTCGGTGGTGACGCGCACGCCGGCGGCCTTGGCGTCGCGGATCAGCTCGACCGAGCGCGCCGCCGAGACGTGGGCCACGTGCAGGTGGGCCCCCGTGAGTCGCGCGAGCTCGAGGTCGCGCGCCACCATCGCCGTCTCGGCCTCCGCGGGGGAACCCGGCAGCCCGCAGCAGGTGGCGTGCGCGCCCTCGTGCACCACACCCGAGCCGCGCAGGTGCAGGTCCTCGCAGTGCGCGATCACCGGCCGGCCGATGCCGCGCGCGTACTCGAGCACGCGGCGCATGACCGCGGCGTTCATGATCACCGCGCCGTCGTCCGAGAACGCGATCGCGCCCGCGGCGGCGAGGCCCGCCATCTCGGACATGATCTCGCCGCGCAGGCCCTGGGTCGCGGCGGCGATCACGCGCACGCGCACCGCCGCCGACTCGCGCGCCCGGCGCTGGATGTACTCGGTGACCGCGGGCGTGTCGTTCACCGGGTCGGTGTTCGCCATGCAACACACCGTGGTGTAGCCGCCGGCCGCCGCGGCGCGCGTGCCGCTCTCGATGTCTTCCTTGTACTCCTGGCCCGGCTCGCGCAGGTGCGCGTGCAGGTCGACGAAGCCCGGCGCGAGCCACAGGCCCTGCGCCTCGATCACCTCGTCGGGCACGCCCGCGGACTCTCGGCCCACCGACTCGATCCGGCCGTCCACGAGGTCGACCACGCCGACCTCGT
This sequence comes from Myxococcota bacterium, assembly GCA_035498875.1. Taxonomy (GTDB): domain Bacteria; phylum Myxococcota_A; class UBA9160; order SZUA-336; family SZUA-336; genus VGRW01. The sequence continues at coordinate 23,559 of DATJZP010000094.1, read as the reverse complement.
CGCGGCCGCTCGCGGGGTCGAGGACGCGCGCGCCCTGGATGCGGACTCGACTCACGATTCGCCTCCGGTCAAGAGGTAGAGCACGGCCATGCGCACCGCGACGCCGTTCGTGACCTGCTCGAGGATGCGCGAGGGCTCGGCGTCGGCCACGTCGCTCGCGATCTCGACGCCGCGGTTGATCGGCCCGGGGTGCAGCACGATCGCCTCCGACTTGGCGAGGGCCAACGTCCTTTGAGTGAGTCCGAAGGTACGAGAGTACTCTCGTACGGACGGGAAGAGCGCGCCGTCGAGCCGCTCCTGCTGGATGCGCAGCATCACGATCACGTCCGCGCCCGCCAGCGCCTGCTCGAGCGAGAAGCAGGGCTTGACGCCCAGCGCTTCGATCCCCGCCGGCATCATCGTAGGCGGACCCGCCACGCGCACCTCGGCGCCGAGCTTCGTGAAGCAGTGGATGTCGGAGCGCGCGACCCGGCTGTGCGAGATGTCGCCCACGATCGCGATCACGCGGTTCTCGAGCGAGCCGAGCGACTGGCGCAGCGTGAAGGCGTCGAGCAGCGCCTGGGTCGGGTGCTCGTGACAGCCATCGCCCGCGTTCACCACCGGCACGCGCACGCGCTCGGCCAGCATGTGCGGCACGCCGGCCACCGAGTCGCGCACCACCAGGACGTCGGCGCTCATCGCGGCCAGGTTGCGCGCCATGTCGGCCAGGGTCTCCGCCTTCGAGAGACTCGAGCCCTGGCGCGACACGTTGATCGCGTCGGCCGAGAGCCGCTTGGCCGCGATCTCGAACGAGACGCGCGTGCGCGTCGACGACTCGAGAAACACGTTGATCACGGTCCGGCCGCGCAGCGTCGGCACGCGTTTGATCTCGCGCTGCGAGATCTCCAGCATCGCCTCCGAGGCGTCGAGCACGCGCTCGATCTCGGCGCGCGTCATCTCTTCGATCCCGAGCAGGTGTCTCATACGATCGCGACCTCGAGCTCGCCGTCCGCCCGCGCGCGCAGCACCACCCGTTCCGCGCGCGAGGTCGGGATGTTCTTGCCCACGAAATCGACCTTGATCGGAAGCTCGCGGTGTCCGCGGTCGACCAGCACCGCGACCTGGATCGCGGCGGGCCGGCCGAAGTCGAGCACGGCGTCCATCGCGGCGCGCACGGTGCGGCCCGTGAACATGACGTCGTCGACCAGCACCACCCGCTTCTTGTCGACGGAGAAGGGCATCCGCGTCGGCCGTGGCATCGGCCGCACGCCGCGCGCGACCACGTCGTCGCGGTACAGCGTGATGTCGAGGGCGCCCGATGGTACGGCGCGCTGCACCAGCGTGCCCAGCTGTGCACCGATCAGCTCCGCGACCGGCTCGCCGCCGCGCACGATCGCGACCAGACACAGGTCTTCGGCGCCGGGATTCCGCTCCAGGATCTCGTGGGCGATCCGGGTCGTGGCGCGCTGGATCCCCGGGGCGTCGAGCACGACGCGGCCGTCGCTCGCCGAGGGTTCACGGAGGTGCAGGTCCGGTGTAGCCATCGCGCGCCTTTGCCCACCTCTCGGGATGGGCTTAAAAGGAGTCAGGAGCCGGCGCGCAAACTATCGGAGGCAGGGCCGCCCGTCAATGAAAAGCGCGGAGGCCGCCCTGAGCGAGGCCCTCAGTCGGCCGGACCCGACACGCGGTGGAAGATGCGGCTCCAGCGGATCTCCTCGACCTGGAACGTGACCACGCGCCAGACCGTGAACAAGAGATCGCCGACGAAGCTGCGCTGCTCGTGGTCGTTCGACGCCACCACCCACGACCAGTGGATCAGGAAGGCCTTGCCCTTGATCGCCTCGGGTGACACGAAAGAGTGTCGCCAGCGGCGGCTGTCCGCGGAGTTGTCGCGGTTGTCGCCCATCATGAAATACTGACCTTCGGGCACGATCCACGGCCCGGTCGGCTCGGCCCGCGGCGCGTTCTCCGGCGTGAACTGCAGCACCGTGTACTCGACGCCCTCGGGATTCTTCTCCAGGAAGCGCTCACCCACGGGCGGCTCGCTGTGGTCGTTCTTCGGGTAGTGATACACGCCCTGCGGAGCGTCTTCGACGGGATTGCCGTTGATGGTGAGATGGCGGTCGCGCATCTCGATCCGGTCACCCGGCATGCCGATCACGCGCTTGATGAAGTCCTGACTCGGGTCGTCGGGGAAGCGGAACACCATCACGTCGCCGCGCTTGGGCGAGCCCACGGGGATCAAGAGCTGACCGGTGAACGGCAGCCGCACGCCGTAGGCGAACTTGTTCACCAGCACGTAGTCGCCGACCAGGAGCGTCGGGATCATCGAGCCCGACGGGATCTTGAACGGCTCGACCACGAATGAGCGGATGCCGAGGGCAATCAGCGCCGCCCAGAAGATCGCGCGCAGAGTCTCGAAGCGCGGCGGCGCCTTCTCCTCGCCGCCCTCGTTCGCTTCGTCCGCCTTCGCCAAGTGACTCCTCCTAGTCGTCGCCGGACAGCACGGCCAGGAAGGCCGCCTGTGGGATCTCGACCCGCCCGATCTGCTTCATGCGCTTCTTGCCTTCCTTCTGCTTCTCGAGAAGCTTCTTCTTGCGCGTGATGTCGCCGCCGTAGCACTTGGCGGTCACGTTCTTGCGCAGCGCCTTCACGTTCACGCGCGCGACCACGCGCGAGCCGATCGCGGCCTGCAGCGCCACCTCGTACATCTGGCGCGGGATGTGCTCCTTCATGCGCCCGATCAGCGCCAGCCCGCGGTGATGCGCGTTGTCGGCGTGGGTGATGATCGAGAGCGCGTCGACGGGATCGCCGTTCACCAACACGTCGAGCTTCACGAGCTTCTCGGCTTTGAAGCCGATCAGGTCGTAGTTCATCGACGCGTAGCCGCGACTCACCGACTTCAGCCGGTCGTAGAAGTCGACCGCCACCTCGGCCAGCGGCAGGTCGTAGCGCACGACGGCGCGCCGGTCGCTGTGCACGGCCAGGTCGCGCTGCACGCCGCGCCGGTCCTGACACAGCTGCAGCACCGCGCCGAGATAAGGCGTAGGCATGTGGATCTGCGCCAGGATGCGCGGCTCCTGGATCTCCTCGATCTCGTTCAGGTCGGGCAAGTCACTGGGCCGGTGCAGCTCGATCGTCTTCCCGGTGGTGAGCTTCACGCGGTAGACGACGGTGGGCGCGGTGATGATGAGATCGAGCCCGAACTCGCGCTCCAGCCGCTCCTGCGCGATCTCCATGTGCAGCAGCCCGAGATACCCGCAGCGGAAGCCGAAGCCGAGCGCGCCGCTGGTCTCGGGGTCGGCGGTGAACGAGGAGTCGTTGAGCTGCAGCTTCTCGATCGCCCCGCGCAGCTGGTCGTAGCTGCCGGGATCGGCGGGGTACAGCCCGCTCCAGACCATGGGCTGCATGGGCTTGAAGCCGGGCAGCGGCTGCTCGGCAGGGCGCGCGGCATCGGTGAGCGTATCGCCGATGCGCACGGCCTTGGGGTCGCGGATGCTGGCCGCGACCACGCCGACCTCGCCGGTCGAGACCGCGTCGACCTGCTTCACGCGCAGCTGCGGCACGCCGAGCAGCGTGACGTCCCACTCACTCTTGTCGGACAAGAGCTCGATGCGCGCGCGCTTCTCGAGCTGGCCGTCGACCACGCGCACCAGCATCGTCGCGCCCAGGAACGAGTCGTACCAGCTGTCGAAGATCAGCGCGCGCAGCGGCGCCTCGGGGTCGCCCTTGGGCGCCGGCACGCGCGCGACGATCGCCTCGAGGATCGCCTCGACGTTCTGGCCGGTCTTGGCCGAGACCAAGAGCGCCCCCTCCGCCGAGATGCCGACGATGTCCTCGACCTCGCGCAACGCGCGCTCGGGATCGGCACTGGGCAGGTCGATCTTGTTCACCACCGGGATGATCTCGAGCCCGCCGGCGACGGCGAGCTCGGCGTTCGCCACGGTCTGCGCCTCGACGCCCTGCGCCGCGTCCACCACGAGCAACGCCCCCTCGCACGCCGCCAGGGAACGCGACACCTCGTAGTGGAAATCGACGTGACCGGGTGTGTCGATCAGATTCAGGAGATAGTCGTTGCCGTCCTTGGCGCGGTACACCATGCGCACGGTCTGGGCCTTGATCGTGATGCCGCGCTCGCGCTCGAGATCCATGTTGTCGAGCATCTGGTCGGTGCGCTCGCGCTGACTGACCGTGCCGGTGAGCTCGATCAGCCGGTCGGCGAGCGTCGACTTGCCATGGTCGATGTGCGCAATGATCGCGAAGCAGCGCACGCGTTCGCGCGGAAAGCCACTCACGAGCGACCGCGTTCCAGCTGCGCCTTGAAGTACGGCAGCGTGCGGCGCAGCCCGTCCTCGGGGCCGACGGCCGGCTCCCAGCTGAGCACGCGTCGCGCCAGCGAGATGTCGGGGCGGCGCACCTTGGGATCGTCGGGCGGCAGGTCGCGGTAGACGAGCTTGCTCTTCCCCCCCGTGACTTCGAGGATCAGCTTCGCGACCTCGACCACGGTCAGCTCCTGGGGATTCCCCAGGTTCACCGGGCCCACGTGACTGGAGCCGAGCAGCCGCACGATGCCTTCGACGAGATCGGAGACGAATTGGATGCTGCGCGTCTGCCCGCCGTCGCCGAACACGGTGAGGTCCTCGCCGCGCAGCGCCTGGCTGAAGAACGCGGGGATCATCCGACCGTCGTCGGGGCGCATGCCGGGTCCGTAGGTGTTGAAGATGCGGACGATGCGCACGTCGACGCCGTGGTAGCGGTGGTAGGCCATGGTCATGGCTTCGGCGAAGCGCTTGGCCTCGTCGTACACGCCGCGGATGCCCACGGGATTGACGTTGCCCCAGTAGCTCTCCGGCTGTGGATTCACCTCGGGATCGCCGTAGCACTCGGAGGTCGACGCCAGCAGAAAGCGCGCGTTCTTCGCCTTGGCCACGCCGAGCGCGTTGTGAGTGCCGAGCGCTCCGACCTTCAGGATCTGGATCGGCAGGCGCTCGAAGTCGATCGGGCTCGCGGGCGAGGCGAAGTGCAGCACCGCATCGAGCGGCTCGGGCACGTGGATGAAGTTCGTCACGTCGTGCTTCACGAAGCGGAAGCCGTTGCGGCCGAACAGGTCTTCGATGTTCTCGAGCCGGCCGGTGAGCAGGTTGTCCATGCACACCACGCTCCAGCCCTCGGCCAGGAAGCGCCGGCACAGGTGCGAGCCGATGAAGCCGGAGCCGCCGGTGATGAGCGCCCTAGGCATCGCGGCCCTCGCGCTCGGCGTCGAGATACTGCACGAGCGCGTCGCGCCAGTGCGGCGCTCGGATGCCGAGCGCCCGCGCGCGCGCCAGCCCCAGCACGCCGTAGGCGGGCCGGGTCGCCGGCCGGGGCATCTCGCTGGTGGGGATGGGAGTCACCTCGACCTTCGGACAGAGCCCGCGGCGGGCGCCCTCGGCGCAGACCTCGCGCGCCAGCTCGAAGAACGAGGCGATGCCCTCGTTCGTGAGGTGCAGGACGCCGCGCGCGTTGGCAGACACGGCGGCAAAGATTCCGCGCGCCAGCGAGTGAGTCCAGGTGGGCCGGCCGAGCTGGTCCTCCACGACCCGCAGCGGCGCGCCGTTGGCTGCCGCGCGCAGGATGGTGCGCACGAAGTTCGCCCCTGCGCCGAACACCCACTGCGTGCGCACGATCAGGTGCTGGCCGCCGGCGGCGCGCACGTTCTCTTCGCCGGCGAGCTTGCTGCGTCCGTAGACCGACAGCGGGCCGACGGGCGCGTCCTCGGGAATCGGCCGCGAGGCGGAGCCGTCGAAGACGTAGTCGGTCGAGAGGTGGACCAGGAGCGCCTGACCACGGCACGCACGCGCGAGCACGCCCGGCGCCTCCGCGTTCCCGCGCTCGGCCAGGGCGGGCTCGTTCTCGCAGCGGTCGACCGCCGTGAAGGCGGCGCAGTTCAGCACCACGTCCGGCCGCAGCTCGTCGAGCGCGCGCTTCACGGCGCTGGCGTCGGCCACGTCGAGCTCGGCGCGAGTCAGGGCCACGGCCGTGACTCCCAGCTCGGGGGCGAGCGCCAGCGCGGCGCGGCCCAGTTGGCCGCCCGCACCGGTCACGAGCCAGCGAGGCGCTGCCACGACGCGTGTCACTCCGTGGTGGCCCAGGTCTTGAGGCCGAGCGCGCGCAGCTTCGCCTCGAGCGCCACCGGGTCCTGCCCGCCGCTGCGCACGCGCACGCGGAAGCGCCCGCTCTTGTCGGGCATGGCAGTCACGTAGGGATCGAAGCCCTGGGCCTTGAGCTTGATGACGAGCGCATCCGCCTGGCTGCGCTGCGCGAGCGAGAGCACCTGGATCACCGTCGGCTTGCCGGCCGCCGCTGGCGGCGGGCTCGATACCGGCGGCTCGGCGGCGGGCTTGGGCAGCGCCGCGACCGCGGGCCTGGGCGCGGCCGGTGGCGCCGCCGCGGCAGGTGCCTTGGCCGCAGGCGCCGGCTTGGGCCTCTCGCCGCCCTGCAGCTCGTTGAACGCCTCGAGCGGCGGCTCGGCCGGAGCGGCCGCGGGCTGGGCGGCGGCTGGCGCGGGGGTCTCGAGATCGACCGTCTCGACCGGGCCGCGCATGCGCTCGAGCAGCATCCGCGGGGTGTCCGAGACCGAGCCGATCACGATCCCGATGCAGGCGCCGATCGCGACCAGCAGCGCGCCGTACAGGTAGCGCGCGGCACCGGGTCCTCGGCCGCGCGCGTTGGAACGGCGTGAGTCGGGTTCCCGCTCCGTCATGTCACATCCGATCCGGCGCCGTGACGCCGAGCAGCGTGAGTCCGTTCGCCAGCGCGGTGCGCACGGCCGAGACCAGCGCGAGCCGCGCCAGCGACAGCTCCCGGTCATCCGACACCACCCGGTGTCGCTTCCCGTCGGAGATGTAGGCATTGAAGGCGTTCGCGAGCTCGAGCAGGTAGCGCGCCAGCTCCTGCGGCTCGCGTGCGCGCGCGGCGCGCAGGACGGTGTCGGGGTAGCGCTCGACCAGCTTCGCGAGCTCGATCTCCTCGGCGGCGTCGATGCGTTCCAGCCGGACGGCCCGCAGGTCGTCGCCCAGCTCGATCCCCGCCTCGGCGGCCTTGCGCGCGATGCTGCACAGGCGCGCGTGCGCGTACTGGATCTTGAACACCGGGTTGCGCTCGGAGCGCTCGACCGCGAGCTCGACGTCGAAATCGAGGTGTGTGTCGGCGCGGCGCTCCACCATGAAGTAGCGGAAGACGTCGCGGCCGACCTCGGACAGCACCTCGTCCACGGTCACGAACGAGGCCTTGCGCGTCGACATCTTCACCAGCTCGCCGCCGCGGCGCAGGTTCACCCACTGGTACATCACGAGCTCGACCCGGTCGGCCTCGGAGCCCAGCGCCGCCACCGCCGCGCGCACGTACGGGAACTGCGCGATGTGGTCGGGCCCGAGCACGTCGATGATCTGCGCCAGCCCGCGCCCGAGTGATTCGCGGTGGTAGGCGATGTCGGGCAACAGGTACGTCGCCTCGCCGCTCGACTTCACCAGCACCCGGTCGCGCTCCAGCCCGAACTGGGTCGAGCGCAGCCAGACCGCCCCGTCCTGCTCGAACACCAAGCCGCGCGCGCGCAAGTCGGCGAGCGTGCGATCGACGAGCTTGCGCTCGAACAGCGTGTGCTCGTTGAAATAGGAGTCGAAGCGCACGCCCAGGTTCGCGAGCGTGCGCTCGATGTCGGCGAAGATCGCTTCGGTGGCGCGCGCCTTGAAGCGCGCCTCGTCCGCTCCGCGCCACGCGTCGGCCACCTCGGCCGCGAGCGCGCGCGCGATCTCCACCAGATACTCGCCCTGGTAGCCCTCTTCGGGCAGCTCGGCCGCCTCGCCGAGCTGCTGCAGATAGCGCGCCCGGAGCGACTGGGCGAGCACGCGCATCTGACGGCCGGCGTCGTTGAAGTAGTACTCGCGCACCACCTTGTGGCCGATCGCCTCGCACAGGCTGGCGATGCAGTCGCCGAGCACGGCGTTGCGGCCGTGGCCGATCGTGAGCGGACCCGTGGGATTGGCGGACACGAACTCGACCATCACCGCCGAGCCCGCGCCCAGCTCGCTGCGCCCGAAGCTCGCCCCTTCGCGCAGCACGCGCGTGATCGCGTCGCGCCAGCGCGAGCGCGACAGAAACACGTTCAGGAAGCCGGGCCCGGCGATCTCGACCCGCTCGAGCGCGCCACCGCCCAGGCCCAGCTCTTCCTTCAACAGCTGGGCGGCCTCGCGCGGCGGGCGGCCCAGCGCCTTGGCCATGAGCAGCGCCGCGTTGCTGGCGAAGTCACCGTGCTCGGGTGTCTTGGGCGGGACGACCGAGAGATTGGCGACCAGGTCGAGCGCCTGCGGCGCGTGCGCGCGGAGCACGCGCGCCGCCGCCTCGCGCAGCAGCTTGTCGACCTCGTCTCTCATGCTGACTTCCGGTAGCCCGCGCGCGCCTGCGGGTCAATCACCCTGGGGCGCGCCGCGCAGCCGGACCACGATCTCGCCGGGCCGCACCATGCCCAGCGACTCTCTCGCCACGCTCTCGATCTCGAACGGGTCGGCGCGTAGACGATCGGCGCGGCCGACCAGGTCGGTGCGCTCGGCATACAGCTGGGCCAGCCGGGCATCGGCCTGCCGCAGCTCCGCCTTCACACTGAACACCGTGCGCAGCCCGTTGTCGGCGTCGTACAACAGCGCGAAGGCCGCGCCCGCGATCGCCGCCAAGGGCCCGATCCAGAGCAGGCGCCGCGAATGCGGCGCAGGCCGGTCTTCCCCTTCACTCACCCGGACTCCCCCCTGATTCCTTCGCCGCGGCCAGGGCGCGGCGGATCGCACGAGAGTAGCGCGGGTCTTCCCAATTCTGAGGGCCGATGAAGTGTTCGAGCACCTTTCCGCTGGGGTCGACCAGGAAGGTCTCCGGCACCCCCGAGACCTGGTAGGCGTCGTAGGCGCGCTTCTCCGGGTCGAGCGGGATCGGGAAGGACAGCGAGAACTCCTTCTGGAAGGCGTCGATCTCGGCGGCGGCGTCGGGCTTGTCGATCGAGATCGCCAGGATCTGAAAGTCACTGCCCTGGAGCTCGCGGTGGAGGCTCTCGAGCGACGGCGCCTCGGAGCGGCAGGGCCCGCACCAGGTCGCCCAGAAGTTCACGAACACCACCTTGCCGCGCAGCGCCGAGAGCGAGACCTCGCGGCCGCTGCCGTAGACCGGCAGCGTGAAGTCGGGCGCGAGCGCGCCGTTGCGCAGCGCGGGCGCCGCCGGCGGCTGCAGCGCGACGTAGATACCGACCCCGACCGCGAACAGCGCGGCGACGATCCCGAGGGAGAGAGTTCCGCTCCCGGGTCGGTTCAAGTGGCGGCGTTCGCCTCCCCGCCGTCCGGCTTCCGGCCGTCGACGAGCTGGATGATCGAGATCTCGGCGTTGTCCCCGTGGCGCGGGCCGATCTTGAGCTGGCGCGTGTAGCCACCCTGGCGCTTGCCATAGCGCTTGGCCAGCTCGTCGAAGACCTTGCCCGTGACTTCCTTCGAGCGGATCGTGGCCAGCGCGCGCCGGCGCGCGGCCAGCGTGCCCTGCTTGCCGAGCGTGATCATGCGCTCCGCGACGCGGCGCACTTCCTTGGCCTTGGCCGTGGTGGTGCGGACTTCCTCGTGCTCGAACAGCGAAGTCACGAGATTCCGCAGCATGGCCGTGCGGTGCGCGGTGTTCCGCGAGAGCTTGCGATGATCTTTCTTGTGTCTCATTACCAAATTTCCCGGGGCCCGGAGCCGCCCGATGATCGCGCGGGCACCCTACCCGCGCTCACTAGGCTTCCGCGTCCTCGCGCAGGCGGTCGAGCTCCTTGCGGGACGGGAAGTTGTCGAGCTTCATGCCGAACTCGAGCCCGAGGCCGGCGAGAATCTCCTTGATCTCGTTCAGTGACTTGCGACCGAAGTTCTTGGTCTTGAGCATCTCGGCCTCGCTGCGCTGAACCAGCTCGCCGATGTACTTGATGTCGGCGTTCTGCAGGCAGTTGGCCGAGCGCACCGACAGCTCGAGCTCGTCGACCGGGCGGAACAGGATCTCGTTCGGAGTCACCGCATGCAGCATCGGCGCGTGCGGGCGCTCCACGTCTTCCTCGAAGTTGATGAAGATCGAGAGCTGGTCTTTGAGGATCTTGGCCGCGAACGCGAGCGCGTCGGCTGGCGCGACCGAGCCGTCGGTCCAGATCTCGAGCGACAGGCGGTCGTAGTCGGTCTCGCGCCCGACGCGCGCGTTGGTGACGGTGTAGTTCACCTTGCGCACGGGCGAGAAGATCGAATCGATCGGGATCGTGCCGATCGGCTGGTCTTCCTTGGCGTTCTTCTCGGCCAGCACGAAGCCCTTGCCCACTTCCACGGTGGCGGTGAGCGAGAGCTCTGCGTCGCCGGAGAGCGTGGCGATGTGGTGACCGCCTTCGAGGATCTCGACGGTCTGGTCGGGCGAGCTGAAGTCCCCCGAGGTGACCGCGCCCGGGCCCTGCTTCTTGATCACGATCTGCTTGGGCTCGGCGGAGTGCGCGCGCAGCCGCACTTCCTTCAGGTTGAGCACCACGTCGGTGACGTCCTCGAGCACGCCCGGGATCGAGCTGAACTCGTGCTGCACGCCCTCGATGCGCACGGAGGTGATCGCCGCGCCCTGCAGCGAGGACAGGAGCACACGCCGCAGCGCGTTGCCCAGAGTGAGTCCGAAGCCGCGCTCGAGCGGTGCGCACTCGAAGCGGCCGTAAGTCGCCGACAGATCGTCTTCGATGTCGATCCGCCGCGGGCGGATCAGCGTCTGCCAGTTCCGGACCATGAGATCAACGTTCATGGGACCTCCAGGGGGGAGTGGTGAGTCGCGCCAGGTGCGGCCTAGCGCGAGTAGAGCTCGATGATCAGCTGTTCCTGAATCGGAAGCGTGAGCTCGTCGCGGACCGGGTCCGCCAGGATCGTGCCCTGCTTCAGGTCTTTGTCGATCGACAGCCAGCTCGGCATGCTGCGCGTCTCGAGCGCGCCCAGCGCGCCCTCGATGCGGGCCGCCTTCGCGCCGCGCGCAGTGAGCTCGATCTTGTCGTCCTTGCGCACGCGGAAGGACGGGATGTTCACGCGCCGTCCGTTCACCTTGAAGTGACCGTGGCGCACGAGCTGCCGGCCCTCGGCGCGCGAAGTCACGAAGCCGAGCCGGAAGACCACGTTGTCGAGCCGGCGCTCGAGCAGCGCCATCAGGTTCTCGCCCTTCACGCCCTTCAGCGCCGCGGCCTCGTCGACGGTCTTGCGGAACTGCCGCTCGAGCACGCCGTAGATGCGGCGCACCTTCTGCTTCTCGCGCAGCTGCTGGCCGTAGTCGGAGAACTTCGGCCGGCCCTGGCCGTGCTGGCCGGGCGGGTAGTTGCGGCGCTCGATCGAGCACTTGTCCGAGAAGCAGCGGTCGCCCTTCAGGAAGAGCTTCATGCCTTCCCGGCGGCAGAGCCGACAGACGGAGTCGTTGTAACGTGCCAAGCAGAGTCTCCTAGGCGCGGCGCCGCTTCGGCGGGCGGCAGCCGTTGTGCGGGATCGGAGTCACGTCTCGCACGTAGGTGATCTTGAAGCCGGCGGCCTGCAGGCCGCGCGCTGCCGGCTCGCGACCCGCGCCCGGCCCCTTCACGAGCACGCCGATCTGGCGCACCCCGTGCTCCATCGCTTTCTTCGCGACGTCCTCGGCGCAGACCTGCGCCGCGAACGGCGTCGACTTGCGCGAGCCCTTGAACCCGACCATGCCGGCGGAGGACGCGGCAATCGTGTTGCCGGCCACGTCGGTGATCGTGATGACGGTGTTGTTGAACGTCGCCTGGATGTGTGCGACGCCGGTCTGGATGTTCTTCCGGACCTTCTTCTTGACCTTCTTGGCTTTGGCTACGCCCATCGCGGAGTCACTTCCCCATTACTTCTTCGTCGCGACTTTCTTGCCGGCGACGGTCTTGCGCGGGCCCTTGCGGGTGCGCGCGTTCGTGTGAGTGCGCTGGCCGCGGACCGGCAGCCCCTTGCGGTGCCGCAGCCCGCGGTAGCAGCCGATGTCCATCAACATCTTGATGTTCTGCTGCACCTCGCGCCGCAGGTCACCTTCCACCTTGTACTGACCCTGGATCACGTCGCGCAGCCGCACGACCTCGCTCTCGTCCAGGTCGAAGGTCTTGGTGTTCGGAGAGACACCGGCCTCGTCGCAGATCTTCTCCGCCGAGGATTTGCCGATGCCGTAGATGTAGGTCAGCGCGACCTTGACCGCCTTCTCGCGCGGTAGGTCGACGCCCGCGATGCGCGCCATTCTAGCCCTGCCTCTGTTTGTGCTTGGGGTTCTCGCAGATCACGCGCAAGACCCGCTTCCTGCGGATCAGCTTGCACTTGTCACACATCTTCTTCACGGATGCTCTGACTTTCATGACTTCGCTTCCTAGTGAGTGCCCGGAACCCGAGTCAGGATCTCGGGGCCGTGATCGGTGATGGCGACGGTGTGCTCGAAGTGGGCCGAGCGGCGCCGGTCGGCGGTCACCGCGGTCCAGCCGTCCGACAACACCTCGACCTGCCAGCCGCCGGCGTTCACCATGGGCTCGATCGCGAACACCATGCCTTCGCGCAGGCGCTGGCCACGGCCGGGCTTGCCGAAGTTCGGCAGCTGCGGCGGCTCGTGCATGGCGCGGCCGATGCCGTGCCCCACGAAGTCGCGCACCACCGAGAAACCGGCGCTCTCGACGCATTCCTGCACCGCGGCGCCCACGTCGCCCAGACGCTTTCCTGAGACCAGCTGTTGGATGCCGCGCTCCAGCGCTTCGTGTGTGACTTCGACCAGGTGCTTCGATTCCTCGTCGATCCGACCGATCGGCACCGAGAGCGCTGCGTCGGCGTGGAAGCCGTCGCAGATCGCGCCGAAGTCGAGCTTCAAGAGGTCGCCCTCGACCAGCTTCCGCGCGCCCGGGATGCCGTGCACGATCTCCTCGTTCACCGAGGCGCACAACACCGCGGGGAACGGCGGCGCCTGGCCGGGCGCGTAGTCCAGGAACGACGACTCGAGCTTGCGGCTCTTGATCTCCGCGCGCGCGGCGCGGTCGAGCTCGCCGGTCGTGACTCCCGGCTTGGCCAGCCCCGCCAGGATCACGAGGATCTCGCCCACGTGGCGGCCCGCCTCGCGCATCTTGTCGAGCTCGCGCTTGGACTTGATCGCGATCACGCGCGCGCCTCCAGCGCCCGCTCGATGCGCGCGGTGATCTCGTCCATCGTGCCGATCCCGTCGATCTTCCTCACCGACTTGGCGTAGTGAGTGAGCACGGGCGCGGTGTCGCGCTTGTAGACCTCGAGCCGCTTCGCGACCGCGGCCTCGGTGTCGTCGGCGCGACCCTCGCCGCGGCTCAGGATGCGCCGGCGCAGCTCGTCGTCGGCGACCACCAGCGCGATCACGCGCGCGGGCTCGCGGCCCTGGTCGCGCAGGATGCCGTCGAGCGCGGCCGCCTGCGGAGCCGTGCGCGGGAAGCCGTCGAGCACGAAGCCCTTCTTGCAGTCGGGGCGCGCAAGTCTCTGGCGCACGATCTCGATCACCACCTCGTCGGGCACGAGATCGCCGCGGTCCATGATCGCCTTCGCACGCTTGCCGACCTCGGAGCCCGAGGCCACCGCCTCGCGCAGGATGTCGCCCGTCGAGATCTGTGGGATCCCGTACTTCTCGACCAGGCGCTTGGCCTGCGTGCCCTTCCCCGAGCCCGGCGGGCCGGTGAGGATCAAGTTCCGCTGCTCGGTCATCTCGTGCCCCTGCCGCGCAGGCGCGCGCCCTGCACGAAGGTGTCGTAGTTGTGCGCGACCAGGTGCGCCTCCACCTGGCCGACCGTATCCATGGCCACGCCGACCACGATCAGGAGCGCCGTGCCGCCGAACACGAACGGCACCGAGAACTGCACCTGCAGGATGCTCGGCAGCACGCAGACCGCCGCGAGATACAGTGCGCCGATCAGCGTGATCCGGTTCAACACGCGCAGGATGTACTCGGCCGTGCGCTTGCCGGGTCGGATGCCGGGAATGTAGCCGCCGTTCTTGCGCACGTTCTCCGCGACGTCGTCCGGGTCGAGCATGACGCCCGTGTAGAAGTAGGCGAAGAACAGGATCAGGATGATGTAGAGCACCTGGTGACCCCAGGTGTTCCAGCCGAGATAGTCGTTCACGAAGTCGGCGATGCCTTCCTTGCCCGCCCACTGCGAGATCTGGATCGGCAGCACGAGCAGCGAGGAGGCGAAGATCGGCGGGATCACGCCCGAAGTGTTGAGCCGCAGCGGGAAGTAGGTCATGCCCCCGGCGAGCTGCCGCCGGCCGACCACGCGCCGCGCGTACTGGATCGGGATCCGGCGCTGCGCGCGCTCGAAGTACACGATCACGCCGATCACCGCGACCATGACCCCGGCGAGCAGCAGGATGCCGAGCGGGGGCAGCTGGTCGGTGCGCACCATGTCCCACACCCGGGACAGCGCCGCGGGGATGCGACACACGATGCCGGCGAAGATGATGAGCGAGATGCCGTTGCCGATGCCGCGCTCGTTGATCTGCTCGCCCAGCCACATGATGAACGAGGTGCCGGCGGCGAGCGTCATGACGGTGGTGACGCGGAAGCCCCAGCCGGGGTGCATCACGGTGTTGGGGCCGAGCAGCCCGCGCTCGAGCGCGCTCGCCATGAGCAGGCCCTGCACGATCGCCAGCGCGACCGTGCCGTAGCGCGTCCAGCGCGTGATCACGCGCCGGCCTTCCTCGCCTTCCTTCCGCAGCTCTTCGAGCTTGGGAATCACGACCGCGAGCAGCTGCAGAATGATCGACGACGAGACGTACGGCATGATGCCGAGCGAGAAGATCGAGAGCTGCTCGAACGCGCCGCCCGTGAACAGGTTGAGATAGTCGAAGATCCCGCCGCCCGAGCCCGACTGCTCGAAGTAGCGGCGAATCTCGTTGGGATCGATGCCCGGGGTCGGCACCGCACAGCCGATGCGGTAGACCGCGAGCATCGCGAAGGTGAACAGGATGCGCCTGTTCAGCTCCGGAATGCGCGTGATGTTTCCGATCGCCCCGGGGTTCATGACTTACGCGAGCTCCACGCTGCCGCCGGCGCCTTCGATCTTGGCGCGCGCGGCGTTGGAAACTGCCGTGACTTTGACCTTGAGCGCTGCCTCGAGCGCGCCGTCGCCCAGCACCTTCACCGGCGCGTCCGCGCTGCGGATGAGCCCCGCAGCGGCCAGCGCCGCGGCGTCGACTTCGCTGCCCTTCTTGAAGCGCGCGAGCGCCTTCACGTTCACGACCTGAGTCGCGGGCCCGGCGCCCGGGTTGGTGAAGCCGCGCTTGGGCAGCCGCATGATGATCGGGATCTGGCCGCCTTCGCGGTGTGGCTTGTGCTTGCGGCCGGCGCGCGCGCCGGCGCCCTTGGTGCCGCGGCCCGACGTCTTGGCGCTGCCGCTGCCGACGCCGCGGCCGACGCGCTTGCGCGGCTTGCGCGAGCCCCGCGCGGGCTTCATGCGCTCGAGCATCACCCGTTCTCCACTTCGACCAAGTGACTCACTTTGCGGATCATGCCGCGCACCGCCGGCGTGTCGACGAGCTCGCGCACCGCGTTGGGCTTGCCCAGGCCCAGACCGCGCAGGGTCTGGTGCTGGTCGGGCGAATAGCCGATCGCGCTGCGGAACTGGCGCACGCGCACGGTCGCGCCGGACGCCTTGGCTTTCTTGCCGGTCTTCTTGGCGGCCACTAGCGCTCCTGGGCGCGCAGCTGGTTCATGCGCTCGTCGCGGTAGCGGAGCTGCCCGAACGCCTGCAGCGTCGCGCGAATCACGTTGTGGTGGCGATTCGTCCCCAGACACTTGGTGAGCACGTTCTGCACGCCCGCGGCCTCGCACAGCGCGCGCACCGCGCCGCCCGCGATCACGCCGGTGCCGCGTGCGGCCGGGCGCATCACCACCTTGCCGGCGCCGAACTCGCCCATCACCTCGTGCGGGATGGTGCCGTCGGTGAGCGGCACCGAGATCAGGTTCTTGCGCGCCTGCTCGATGCCCTTGCGGATCGCCTCGGGAACTTCGTTCGCCTTGCCCAGGCCGGAGCCCACCACGCCCTGCCCGTTGCCGAGCACGACCAGCGCGGTGAAGCCGAAGCGGCGTCCGCCCTTCACGACCTTGGCCACGCGGTTGATGTCGACCACGCGCTCTTCGAGCTCGAAGTCGTTCGGGTTCAAGCGTTCGCGTCTGACAGTCTTACGAGCCATTCAGTCCTCGGTTCAGAAAGTGAGTCCGGCTTCGCGCGCCGCATCGGCCAGCGCCTTGACGCGGCCGGTGTAGACGAAGCCGTTGCGGTTGAAGCTGACCTGCTTGATTTCCTTCTCGAGCGCGAGCTTCGCGATCGCCGTGCCGACCTTCTTGGCCGCCTCGACGTCCTTGGTCGACTCGAGCCCGTCGCGCAAGCCGGGCGAACGGGTCGAGACACCCGAGAGCGTCTTGCCCGAGATCGGGTCCACGATCTGCGCGTAGATGTGCTTGGAGCTGCGGAACACCGTGAGCATCGGCCGCTCGCTGCGCGCGAGCTGCTTGCGCACCCGGCGCTTGCGCCGTTCCAGGAGTGACTTGCGGCTGTTGACCGACATGACTCGCTAGCTCCCCGCGGACACGCCGGTCTTGCCGACCTTGCGGCGCACGCTCTCGTCGACGTAGCGGATGCCCTTGCCCTTGTAGGGCTCGGGCGGCCGGATCTCGCGGATCTCGGCCGCGAACTGGCCCACCTGCTGCTTGCTCGGGCCGCGGATCACGAGCCGCGTCTGCGTCTCGGCCACGACCTCGAGGCCCTGCGGAATCTCGACCACGACCGGATGCGAGAAGCCGATCGTGAGCGTGAGCTTCCTGCCCTGCACCTCGGCGCGGTAGCCGACGCCGATGATGTCGAGGCTCTTGGAGAAGCCGGTGGTGACACCGGTGACCATGTTCGCGATCAGCGCGCGCATCAGGCCGTGCATGCCCTTGGCGCGCTTCTCGTCGGAGTCGCGCTCGATCCGGACGTCGTTCGCGCTCACCTGCACGGTGCAGTGCGGCGCCACGGCTTCCTCGAGCTGGCCTTTCGGGCCCTTCACGCGCACCCGCCCGTCGGCGACCTTGATCTCGACGCCTTTGGCGATGGCCACGGGCTGTTTGCCGATGCGGGACATGATTCACCAGACCTTCGCGAGCAGCTCACCGCCGATCCCGGCCTCGCGGGCCTGGGTATCGGTGAGTACACCGCGCGGTGTAGAGAGGATGGCGATTCCGAGCCCGCTGCGGATCTGCGGGATCTTCTTCGCGCCCACGTAGACGCGCCGGCCGGGCCGCGAGATGCGCTCGATGCCCTCGATGATCGGCAGGTCGTCGTCGCCGTAGCGGATCTCGACTTGCAGCGTCGGCTTCTCCGCGCCCGCGACGTCGCCGTAGCCGGCAATGTAGCCGGTCTCGTGCAGCACGCGCGCGATCTCGGACAGGAGCCGCGAATTCGGCAGGGCGACCTTGGACATTCGCGCGCGGCCGCCGTTGCGGATGCGCGTCAGCATGTCGGCGATGGGGTCGGTTTGCATCAGCGCCCCCTCACCAGCTCGACTTCGTGATGCCGGGGATCTTGCCCTCGAGCGAGAGCTTGCGCAGGCAGATCCGGCACAGGTCGAACTTGCGGTAGTAGCCGCGCGCGCGGCCGCAGCGCTGGCAGCGGTTGTAGTAGCGGGTGCGGAACGGAAGCTTCCCCGCCACCCGCGCCGCGCGCAGCCGCTGTTGCTGAATTCTCTTGGAGGTCTTGGCCATGAATCCTCACGTCCTGAAGGGCATGCCCAGACCGGTGAGCAGCGCGAGGCCTTCCTCGTCGGTCTTGGCGGTGGTCACGATCGAAACGTTCAGGCCCCGGATCTTCTCGACCTTGTCGTAGTCGACCTCGGGGAAGATGATCTGCTCGCGCAGACCCAGCGTGTAGTTGCCGCGGCCGTCGAAGGCGCGCGGAGACACTCCGCGGAAGTCGCGCACGCGCGGCAGCGCCACGTTCATCAGCCGGTCGAGGAACTCCCACATGCGCTGACGGCGCAGGGTCACGGTGACTCCGATGCGCTGATTCTCGCGCAGCCGGAAGTTCGCGATCGCCTTCTTCGACTTCTGGATGATCGGCTTCTGGCCGGTCATGCGCGCGATCTCGTCCGCCGCCGCGTCGAGCAGCTTCGGGTTCTGAGTCGCCTCGCCGAGGCCCACGTTGAGCGTCACCTTCACCAGCCGGGGTACCTGCATCGCGCTCTTGTAGGTGAAGCGCTTCTGCAGCGCAGGCGCGACGGTGCTGCGGTAGGTCTCTGCTAGGCGCGGCACGTAGTTCTCGACCTCGATCGCCGGAGCCTCGGCCTCCTCGCGCTGGGCGGAGGCGGCCTTCTTCGACGCGGGCGCACCCTTCTTCTCGGCCTTCTTCGCGGCGCGAGCCTCGGCCTTCGCCAGCGCCTCGGGTGAGTTCGCGAGCTCGAGGTTCTTCGGCTTCTTCTTCTTCTTCTCTTCCTCAGCCATCGATCGCCTCGTCGTGCTTCACGCTCCAGCGGAGCTTCTTGCCGTCGACCACGCGGTAGCGGACGCGCGTCGTCTCTCCCTTGTGGACGAGCGCGACGTTCGAGAGGTGGATCGAGGCCTCTTTGTCGATGATCCCGCCCTGGCGCGTGGTCGCGGTGGGCTTCTGGTGCTTCTTCACCAGGTTGATCCGCTCGATCGTCACACGCTCGCGCTCGGTGTCGATGCGCAGCACGTTGCCGCGCTTGCCGCGGTCGCGCCCGACCAGCACCTCCACCGTGTCGCCTTTGCGGATGCGCGCCGACATCACAGCACCTCCGGCGCGAGCGAGATGATCTTCATGAAGCGCTTGGCGCGGAGCTCGCGTGCGACCGGCCCGAAGATGCGGGTGCCGATCGGCTCGCGGTTGTTGTCGACCAGCACGACCGAGTTGTCGTCGAAGCGGATGTAGCTCCCGTCCGAGCGGCCGATCTCCTTCTTGGTCCGCACGATCACCGCCTTGTGCAGCTGCTTCTTCTTCACGCGCGCGCCGGGCAGCGCCTCCTTCACCGACACCACCACGATGTCGCCGATCGAGGCGTAGCGGCGCTGCGACCCGCCGAGCACCTTCACGCAGAACACCCGGCGCGCCCCCGAGTTGTCGGCGACCTCGAGAATCGACTGCATCTGGATCACGCCAGCTTCTCCTGCACGCGCCAGCGCTTGCGGCGCGAGATCGGGCGTGACTCGACGATGCGCACGCGGTCGCCGATCTTGAGCGCGTTCGACTCGTCGTGGGCCATGAAGCGGGTGCGCTTGCGCACGTACTTCTGGTACAGCGGATGCAGCACCGTGCGACTCACTTCGACGATCACGGACTTGTCCATCTTGTCCGAGACCACCACGCCGTCTTGCGTCTTGCGCAGACCCCGCGCGCTCATGACTTCTCCTTCCGCTCGCCCTGGACCGTGAGTGCGCGCGCGAGATCACGGCGCGCCTGGCGCAAGGTCGCGTTCTTCTCCAGCTGCTGAGTCGCGAGCTTGATGCGCAGGTCGAACACCTGGTCGCGCATCTCCTTCACGCGTGACTCGAGCTCCGCATCGGACAGCCTGCGCAGATCGGCCGGCTTCATACGTCGGTCCTCTCCAAGATGCGCGTGCGCACGCCGATCTTGTGACCCGCGAGCCGCAGCGCCTCGCGCGCGGTGGTGCGGTCGAGCCCGCCCATCTCGTAGAGCACGCGGCCCTGCTTCACGACGGCGGCCCAGTACTCGGGGTTGCCCTTGCCCTTGCCCATGCGCGTCTCGGGCGGGCGCTTGGTCATCGGCTTGTCGGGGAAGATGCGGATCCAGACCTTGCCGCCGCGCTTGGCGTGGCGGGTCATCGCGATGCGCGCAGCCTCGATCTGGCGCGCGGTCACGAGCCCGTGGTCGAGCGCCTGCAGCCCGTACTCGCCGAAGGCGAGCTCCGAGCCGCGGTACGCCTTGCCGCGCACGCGTCCCTTCTGGACTTTGCGGAACTTGGTTCGTTTCGGTTGCAGCATGTCGAGTTACTCGTGAGTTACCGAGCCGGTGCCTCTTCGGGCGTGCCCAGCCGGTGCTCGTGCAGCTTGGCGTCGGGCACGTAGCCGCTGAACACCCAGCACTTCACGCCGATCACCCCGTAGGGGCAGCGCGCCTCCCAGAAGCCGAAGTCGATCTGCGCGCGCAGCGTGTGCAGCGGCACGCGCCCTTCCATGTACTGGACCACGCGCGACATCTCGGCGCCGCCCAGCCGGCCGGCCACCTTCAGCTTCACGCCCTGGGCGCCGAACTTCAGCGCCGCGCTCATCGCCTTCTTCATCGCGCGCCGGAACGCGACGCGGCGCTCGAGCTGCAGCGCGATGTTCTCGGCGATCAGCTGCGCGTCGGTCTCGGCCTTGCGGACCTCGCGGATGTTGATGAAGACCTCGTTCCGGGTCATCTCGCCGACTTCGCGGCGCAGCGCGTCGACGTCGGCTCCGCGCTTGCCGATCAGGATGCCGGGGCGCGCGGTGTGGATGTTGACCGACATCTTCTCGGCACGGCGCTCGATCACGATCCGGCTGATGCCGGCGTGAAACGCCTTCTGCTTGATGAAATCGCGGATGCGCAGGTCCTCGTGCAGGAACGACGCGTAGTTGCGCTCCGAGAACCAGTTCGACTGCCAGCCGTTGATGACTCCCAGCCGGAAGCCGTATGGATGTACTTTCTGTCCCACGCGCTCTCCTAGCGTTCCTCGAGCACGACGGTCACATGACTCGTGCTCTTCTTGATCCAGTTGGCCCGACCCTGCGCGCGCGGGCGGATGCGCCAGCCGCGCGGGCCGTCGTCGACGGTGATCGTCTTCACGTACAGGTTGTCGAGGTCGATGCCCGCCTGATGGCGCGAGTTGTGCTCGACCGCGTTGGCGAGCGCCGAGCGCAGCACCTTCTCGATCGGGCGCGCAGCGGACTTCTCGCACGAGTGCAGGATCTCGAGCGCCCGCGCCGCCGGCTTGCGCCGGATCAGGTCCGCGACCAGCCGTCCCTTCTGCGGGCCGAAGCGCACGCCGCGCAGCTTGGCAGTCACTTCCATCTCAGCCGCCCTTCCCCGCCGGCGCCGGGGGCGGGGCACTCGGCGCCGCCTTCACTTTGCGGTCGCCCGAGTGGACGACCGGCTTGCGCGTCGGCGCGAACTCGCCCAGCCGGTGACCGACCATGTTCTCGGTGATGAACACCGGCATGAACAGCCGTCCGTTGTGGACGTGCAGCGTGTGACCGATCATCTCGGGCGTGATCATCGAGCGCCGCGACCAGGTGCGGATGATCTGGCGGCCCCCCGACTGAGTGAGTCGCTCGATCTTCTTGGCCAGCGACGCCTGGACGTACGGTCCCTTCTTTACGGAGCGCGCCATTACTTCTGTCCTCGGCGGCGCACGATGAAGCGATCCGTGCGCCGGTTGTTGCGCGTCTTGTGACCCTTGGTCGGCTGTCCCCACGGGCTCACCGGGTGGCGGCCGCCGGAGGTGCGGCCCTCGCCGCCGCCGTGCGGGTGGTCGACCGGGTTCATCGCCACGCCGCGCACGTTCGGCCGGATGCCGAGCCAGCGCGAGCGCCCCGCCTTGCCCACGGCCACGTTCTCGTGCTCGGCGTTGCCGACCTGCCCGATCGTCGCGAGACACTCGGCGAGCACCATGCGCGTCTCGCCGGACGGGAGCTTCAGCTGCGCGTACTTGCCCTCGCAGGCCATGAGCTGCGCGCCCATGCCCGCCGAGCGCACGAGCTGCCCGCCCTTGCCCGGCTTCAGCTCCACGTTGTGCACCAGCGAGCCGGTGGGAATGAGTCGCAGCCGGAGCACGTTGCCGGGCTTGATCTCGGCGCGGTCGCTGGTCTGGATCGTGTCTCCCACGTTGAGACCGGTGGGCGCCAGGATGTAGCGCTTCTCGCCGTCGGCGTAGAACAGGAGCGCGATGCGCGCGCTGCGGTTCGGGTCGTATTCGACCGAGGCGACCTTCGCGGGGATGTCCCACTTGTCGCGGCGCAGGTCGATGTCGCGCAGCTTGCGCTTGTGACCCGCACCCCGGTGGTAGCTCGTGATCTTGCCGCGGTTGTTGCGCCCGCCGCTCGAGCTCTTGCCCTTGGTGAGCTTCTTCTCGGGCTTGGACTTCGTGATCTCGACGAAGTCCGGCACCGACATGCCGCGGCGGCCGGGAGACGTGGGTTTGAAGTTGCGGACCGGCATCACACTCCCTCGAAGAACTCGATCGAATCACCGGCGCGCAGCCGCACGCGCGCCTTCTTCCAGCTCGGCCGCGCACCCTGGTGGCGGCCGACGCGGCGCATCTTGCCGCGCACGTTCAACGTGCGGACGTCCTCGACCACGACGTCGAACAGCGTCTCGACCGCGCGCTTGATCTCGTGCTTGTTCGCGTCCGGGTGGACCGCGAAGGTCACTATGTTGTGACTCTCGCGCTCGATCGTGCTCTTCTCGGTGATCACCGGCTTGCGGATCACCTGGCGCAGGTCCTTCATGACAGCCTCTCCACCACCGCGGACAGCGCGTCGGCGAGGATCACCAGGTGCTTGCGCAAGAGCACGTCGCGCACGTTCAGGCCCACGACCGGCAGCACTCGCACGTGCGGCAAGTTGCGGCCCGAGAGCTCGAGCACGCGGTCGCGCTCGCGAGTCACGATCAGCGCGTCCTCGGCGCCGAGTTCACGCAGCTTCTTGGCCAGCGCCTGCGTCTTCGGCTCCTTCAGTCCGAGTGAGTCGACGACCAGCACGCGCTCCTCGCGCTTGCGCAGCGAGAGCGCCGAGCGCAGCGCCGCCCGGCGCACCTTCTTGGGCACCGCGACCGAGTAGTCGCGCGGCCGGGGGCCGTGCACGACGCCGCCGCCCGCCCAGTGCGGGGCGCGGATCGTGCCCTGACGGGCGCGGCCGGTGCCCTTCTGGCGCCACGGCTTCTGGCCGCCGCCCGAGACCAGCGCGCGGTTCTTCACCGCGGCCGTGCCGGAGCGGCGCGCCGCCTGCTGCGCCACGTTCACAGTGAACAGCAGGTCGCTGCGAATCGGCGCGTCGAAGATCTTGGGGTCGAGGTCCATGATGGTCTTCCCAGAAATGACTTAGAGCTTGATCTCCACGTCCACGCCGGCCGACAGCTCGAGCTTCATCAGCGCGTCGACCGTCTGCGGCGTGGGATCGAGGATGTCGATCAGTCGTCGGTGCGTGCGGATCTCGAACTGCTCACGCGACTTCTTGTCGACGTGCGGCCCGCGCAGGACCGTGTACTTCACGATCGTGGTCGGCAGCGGAATCGGACCCGCGGTGCGCGAGCCGGTGCGAATCGCGGTGTCGAGGATCTCGGAGGCGCTCATGTCCAACAGCTTGTGATCGAACGCCTTCATGCGGATCCGGATCTTCGGGGTGCCGATTTCCTGCGCCATGACGAGTTACTCTGTGACCTGGGTGACGACGCCGGAGCCGACGGTGCGGCCGCCCTCGCGGATCGCGAAGCGCTGGCCCTGATCCATCGCGATCGGCGTGTGCAGCTCCACCGCGATCGTCACGTTGTCCCCGGGCATCACCATCTCC
>DATJZP010000093.1:0-74422 GCA_035498875.1 Myxococcota bacterium | reverse complement strand
AGCCAGCGGCCTGCGCGAGCTGTCTCCGCGGTAGGACTCCGCGATGGTGAAGACGAAGGGTCTCTACCATCTCCACCTCCACGTTGCGGATCTCGACCGTTCCCTGCGCTTCTACACGCAGGTGTTCGGAATGAAGGAGCTGTTCCGCGACGGCCCCGACATGGTCTTCCTGCAGACACCGGGCTCGAACGACCTGCTCACCCTGAACGCCAACCCCGACGAGTCGCGCCAGGCCGGCGTGGCCGCGGGCATCGACCACTTCGGCTTCGACCTGGCCGAAGGCCAGAGCCTGGATGCGGCGATCGCCGAGGTCGAGAAGCACGGCGGCAAGCTGCTTCGCCGCAGCGGGCCGACCGGGCGCCAGTACGCCTACCTCCACGACCCGGACGGCTACACCATCGAGCTCTAGCGAGTCTGCTAGCCTCCGCTGATGGCCTGCTGCGCGTTCGCGCTGTTCATCGTTGGCCAGCTGCTCGCGGCGTTCGACGGAGTGCGAAGGCTCGTGCCGTTCGGATTGCTCGGCCGGCCCCGCCTGCTCGCGGAGCCGAATCCAGCGGCCGCGTGGCAGCTCGGTATGGCCACCGTCGCAGCCGAGCCGGCGCACGAGCGCTTCGGGCGGCTCGGCCGCGGCCTGGCGATCGCGGCGCTCTTCGAGCTCGTGCTGCTCGGTGCTTTCCTGCTGCTCGGGTCCCACGATGCGACGGCGCATCTGCCCGACGCAGCCTGGTGTCGGAGGATCCTGCCATGACGACGATGGACCAGGTTCTGTCCCAACCGCTCGAGTCCGGCGGCCGCGGCCCGGTCACCGCAGCACGGCAGCGGCGCACCGCGATCGCCTACACCGCGATGTGTATCGTCGGCTATGTGCCGGTGCTGGCGGGGGCGCCGGCGGGCCTCCAGACGTTCGGTCTGGGTCTGTGGCTGCCCGGCGCGGGATTCCTGGCGCTGGGCGGTGCGTGGTCGCTGCTCTTCCCGCTCGTTGCGGCGGTCTTCTGCGTCTCGTGCATCGCCTGGTTCTGGGCGGGCATGGTCGTTGCGCCGGTCACGATCTGGCTGGGCAGCGCGCTGCTCGCCGCCGCCGTCAGCGGTGACTCGATCGCCGCGAGCGCGCCGTTCACCGTGCCCGCGTCGGCGCTGATCGCGTGGAGCTACTTCCGCGTCCGCACCCGCCGGCGCCGTGCCGCCGGCCAAGCGCGCTTCCAGGCGCGCAGCTCATTCGTGCCGCGCTCGTGGGCCGAGGTGCGCGCGCAGACCGCGGTCCGGCTCGATCCCGCCGGGCGGGAGCTGAGTCCCGATCAGGTGCAGTTCGTGCGCTACGCGCTCGACCGCGGCTTGCAGCCGCTCGAGCGCTTCGACGGCTTCGACGTCCTCGACCAGTTCCAGCCGGCGGCGCTGCGCTACCAGCTCAATCACCTGGGCTTCGCACTGGCGCTCTACCAGACTCACTACGCGCCGAGCTTCGACGGCTATCTCGGCCAGGCGCAGCGCAACTTGATCGAGAAGTATCTCCTGCGCCGGGTATGGAGCTACTGGGTCTACGAGTCGTGCTGGGGTCACTTGAACTTCACGGACTTCGACCCGGTGGTGCGCGACAACATCATGCTCACCGGCTGGTTCGGCATGCACGTGGGCATGTACACCATGGCCTCGGGCGACAAGCGCTACGCCGAGCCGGGGGCGCTGACGTTCCGGCTGAACGACCGAACCGCGTACGTGCACGACCTGCACACGATCGCCGAGTCGGTGGCCAAGGGCTTCGAGCGCTCCGACTTCTGCCTGTTCCCGTGCGAGCCCAACTGGATCTATCCGATCTGCAATCACTACGGCATGACCTGTCTCGCGGCGCACGACGCGGCGTTCGGCACCAGCTACGTGGCCGACCACCTGCTGCACTGGCAGGAGATGCTCGACCGCGAGTTCACCGACGACAGCGGCAGCTATATCGGGCTGCGCTCCGAGCACACCGGCATCGAAGCGCCCTTCCCCGCCGGCGAGGCCGGCTTTGCCTGGTTCGCCAACTGCTTCGCGCCCGAGCGCGCGAGCCGGCTGTGGGCCGTGGCGCGCGAGGAGATCCGCCCGGCGCTCCACGACGACGGCAGCGGCGTGAAGCGCATCTCGCTCCCCGGCCGCGGCATCGACTTCGGCCGCTACCGCTTCGGTCACGTCGCGGACTTCGCCACGATCCTGCTGTGCGCGCGCGAGTTCGGAGAGGACGACATCGCCGCGGGCGCCGAGCGCGCGCTGGAGCTCGACTGCGGAGTCACGCGCGAGGGCGGCGTGAAGCGCTACGCGGTCGGCTCGAACCTGGCCAACGCGCTCGCGTTGCAGGGCACGCTGTGCCGCACGGGTGACTTCCGGGCCGTGGTCGTGGACGGCCCGCCGGCGTCGGTCTTCGCCGGGCCGCGGCTGGCCGAGGCGAGCTATCCCGAAGTGCTGGTCGCCAAGGCGTTCAGCGGCGACGGCGAGTCACTCGAACTGGTGCTGTATCCCGGCGGAGCGCCGGGCGCTCAGACGCTGCGTCTGTCGAATCTACAGCCGGGGCGAGCCTACGTGGCGGACGGCCGCGCGCTCGTGGCCGGCGCCGACGGCACGGCCTCGCTCGAAGTCACGCTGTCCGGACGCACGGCGCTCAGGATCTCTCCGCGCGCTTAGTCGCCGCGCCGGAACGGGTACATCGCCTGCGCCCAGAGCGTGCGCGGAAGTCTCTTCGTGGTGCCGTACTCGGCCGGCCAGTGCGGGTGCGGCATGTGGAAGGTGCCGAAGAGCTTGTCGTAGAGCGGCACGTGCGCGGCGTAGTTGGTGTCGATCGCCGGCTTGTCGGAGCTGTGGTGCCAGTGGTGGTACTGCGGCGTGGTGATCAGCCACTTGAGCGGGCCGAACGGGATGCCGACGTTGGCGTGGATCAGCACCGCGAGCAGCGCCGCGAACACCACGTAGGCGTCGAGCGCCGCCTTGTCGGGACCCAGCAGATACAGCGGCACCATGATCAGCGAGCGGTCGACCAGCGTCTCGGCGAAGTGTGTGCGCGAGCCGGCCAGCCAGTCCATGTGCTCGCTCGAGTGGTGGACCGCGTGGAACTTCCACATCCAAGGGACCTCGTGGAAGGCGCGGTGGATCCAGTACTGCACCAGGTCGGCGGCGAAGACCAGCACCACGAACTGCACCGCCACCGGCAGCGAGGTCATGAGCTCCTGCACGCGCGCGTTGGTGGCCCAGCCGAAGACCAGCGGCGCGAACGCGTTTCCGACCAGCAGCAGCACGCCGATCGCCAGGTGATTGAAGCCGAAGTACACCAGGTCGAGCCGCCACTCCGGGCGCAGGATCGCCTGCTCGGGATACCTGGGGATCACCTTCTCGATGAAGGTGAAGATCACCACCGAAGCCAAGAAGTCGAGCAACAGCCAGTCGAGCCCGATCGCCAGCTCGCGCGGCTGGACGGGCTCGCCGTGGACGTTCCAGCCGCCGAGCGCGAGCGCCGCCAGCGTGAACAGGATGCCGACCGCGCCCATGCGCTTGCGCCGGCCCATGGCGAAGGTCGAGAGCCCGAACGCGAGTGACACGCAGATGGCGATGCGCAGCACCCGCCGGATGTCGTCGGGGTTGTAGACGTTGCGCAGATCGGCGGTGGTGAGATAGCTCGGGTACAGGAAGCAGAGCACGGTCAGGAAGCTCATCACCCCGAGAAACGCCGAGAGATAACCGCTGATCCGGCCCTGCCCCGGCCGCAGGAAGCGGCCCGACATGTCCGGGGTCTGGCGTGCTTTGTACTCGTGACTGGGAGTGGCCATCGAGCGCAGAAGATAGCGAGTCAGTGGCGGCTAGAGAAAGCGCGCAGGCAGCCGGTCCTTGAGCGGGAAGTGGACGAAGTACGGGCGCGCCTCGCGCAGCGTGCGGGCAAAGGACGGGCGCGCCACCAGGCGCTCGAAGTAGCCGTTGAGCGCAGGATGGCCGGGGGCGAAAGGCTCCGCGATGCCGCCATAGAACAAGGCCGGCGCGGCGGCGCAGTCCGCCAACGTGAACTCGCTCCCGATCGCCCATGTCTTCCCCGCCAGCTGACGCTCGGCCATCTCGTAGGCCGTCCGGAGGGTGGCTCGCGCCTCCGCCACGCCGTATGCGTCCTCGCTGCCCTTCGGGCGCAGCAGGTCGCCGACGATCTTCTGCATCGGGACGTGCACGTACAGGTCGAAGAAGCGGTCCCAGAGCCGCGCCTCCCGCGCGCGCTCCGAGTCAGTCGGCACGAGCGGCACCGGGCCCGGGTAGTGCCGGTCGAGATACTCGATGATGATGCTGGTCTCCGGCACCGCGACCCCGCGCCCCGTGTCGCGAAGCACGGGGATCTTCCCGACGCCCCAGGCGCCGCGCAGCTCGCCGCGCTGCGCCGGGTCGGACAGGTCGAGGACGCGGGGCTCGAACGTCGTGCCGTTCTCGTACAGCGCGATCAGGACCTTGTGGCAGAACGAAGAGAGGGGGTGCATCAGGAGCTCGAGGGCCATGGGGAGATCATGCCTTCCCGGCGCGCCCCCCGCCTGGCGCCGAGAGTCAGTCGATTCGGCGCGCCAGGTCGCGCCGCGGCGCAGCGGCTCTGCGACCCTCGAGCCATGGCAAAGCTCGAGCTCCGGAATCAGTCGATCGTGCTCACGGGCGCTTCCCGGGGAATCGGCGCAGCGCTGGCGCGCGCGCTCGCGGCGAAGGGGGCGCGGCTCGCCCTGTGCGCGCGCGGCAGCGCCGAGCTGGACAAGCTGGCAGCGGAGCTCGGCGCGAGCCCTGTGGCCGTCGATCTGCGCGACGACGCCGAGGTCGTGCGCGGGATCGATCGCGCGCGAGACGCCCTTGGACGCATCGACGTCCTGATCAACAACGCCGGCGTGGCGCACCAGGCGCCCTTTCTATCACTCGACCCTACGGGTGTGCGCGACGAGATCGAGCTCAACTATCTCGCGGCCGTGCGCACGGTGCGCGCCGTGCTGCCCGAGATGCTCGCGCGCCGGAGCGGCACGATCCTGAACGTGAGCTCGGTGCTCGGCACCGTGGCCGGGCCCTCCGTGGCGACTTACTCGGCGTCGAAGGCCGCACTCGACGCCTTCACCTTCGCGCTGCGCGGCGAGGTCGCGGCCCGCGGCGTGCGCGTGGTGTTGTTCGTTGCGCCGCACACGTCCACCGAGGCCGGCCGAGCAGTGCGCTTCGACGGCGTGCCCATGGCCCGGCCCGACACCGTGGCGAGTCACGCACTGCGCGCGCTCGAGCGCGCACCGCGCCGCGCCTTCTCGGGCGTCGGGAATCGCCTGCTCGTGGCCTGCGCCAGGCTGTCACCGGCACTGGGCGACTGGCTGATGGCCAACACCACGCGCGCTCTGCTCGCGGAGGCTCACCGGCCCAGCCCGCCGCGCCGGTAGCGCGCCCAGGCACGATCGGCGAAGTCTCCGCAGCGCAGCCCGTAACGCGCGAAGTAACGCTCGAGGTTCGCGACGTCGCGGCGCAGCGCCTCGTGACCGCCGTCATGGTTGTGCAGGTTCAGCGACTGCGGCACGTCGATGATCCACGCCTTCTGCTCGGACCAGAGCACGTTGTAGGCGGACAAGTCGCCGTGCACGAGGTGGAGATCGAGGAAGATCTCGACGTTGCGCAGCAACCGTTCGAGCACGGCCTGTGCTTGCTCAGGTCCAAGCTCGACCCGGCGCAGTTGCGGCGCTGCGCCCTCCCCGTCGCCGATGAACTCCATCAGCACTGCGTCCTCGCTCGCGGCCAGCGGCTCGGGCACGTCGGCGCCAGCGTCGTGCAGCCGGCACAGCGTCTCCCACTCCCAGGCGACCCACTCCTGGTGGGCGAGGCGCGTGCCAGTCTCGGTCTTGGTGCGGATCGCGCGCCGCGCGCGCGAGCTCAGTCGGACGATCCGCTCGCCTGCGTACGCGCGCCCACTGCGGAAGGCTCGG
Organism: Myxococcota bacterium; assembly: GCA_035498875.1. Classification (GTDB taxonomy): domain Bacteria; phylum Myxococcota_A; class UBA9160; order SZUA-336; family SZUA-336; genus VGRW01. The sequence goes on along the minus strand of DATJZP010000093.1, from coordinate 68,492 downwards.
AACTTCCGGGCCCGGTATACCTTGGCCGCGAGATACTCGACGCCTACCGACGGATCGGCGGCGCACAGATACACCGTGGCCTCCTTGCCGTCGCCGACGACACCGAGCACGTCGGAAATCAGTCCCTGGCCACCGAACTGCGCCAGCACCTCGGCCTTCTCCATTTCGGCCAACATGCCGCGCGTGAACTGGGCCCCCGACAGCCGGGAGCCGATGCGCTGCTTCGACAATGACTTTCTCCAGCGAGGACGTGCGAACTTCGGGCGAGCCTCGGGCTCGAGCCTCGGTCTTCGCGGTGTCCTCGCGGAGTTCGGTGCCCGGCGCTAGCGGCGCGGGGCGGACCGGAAGCAAGAGCGTGCGCGCGTGACTTGTGCACTCATGACTTGCCTCCTTCTAGCTCCAAGCGTCGGAGCGAGCGCCATCCTACACCAGATCGGTTCGGGATCAAGCGCAAATCAGCTCGGGCGCAGCAGCCAGATGCCCAGGAACAAGAGCGCCAGGCCCGCCAGCTTCTGCGTGCCTAGCGACTCCTCGAAGAAGTAGATCGCCCCGATCGTGGTCACGATCAGCATGCTGACGTCCGAGATCGGAATCGCCACCGAGGCCTCGAGCTTGCCGGTCGCGAGCCGCAAGAAGGCGAGCAGGCCGATCCCCTGCATGACCCCGGCGATCAGCATCGGCCAGAGCTGCGTGCGCTCGGGCAGCGTCCAGCTCCCGTCCCAGAACGTGGCGAGCGCGATCGGCACGACCGACACCACCACCAGGAAGAACGAGCCCAGCGACCCGCCGAAGTTCGAGAGCCGTGCGACCAGCGGATAACCGCCCCAGAACACGGCGACCAGTGCGATGCAGATCCACTCCACCCGATGATTCATCAGCTACTCCTGCGCGAGCGCGCGCGGAACTCCGCGGGTGTCTCGCCCGTCCAGCGCTTGAATGCGCGGAAGAAGACGCTCGGCTCGGCGAAGCCGACCAGATAGCTCACCTCGGCGGGCGGCAGGCCGAGCTCGAGATAAGCTTCGGCGCGCGAGCGGCGCAGCCCGTCGAGGAGCTTCGCGACCGAGGTGCCCTGCTCCGCGAGCCGGCGCTGCAGCGTGCGCGCGCTGACCCGCAGCTTGCGCGCCAGCGCCGCGACCGCGAGACCGCCCTCGGGGAGTGACTCGGCGAGCGCGCGCCGGACCTGCTCGGCCAGCGGCCCGTGGCTCGGGAAGCCCCGCGCGTGGGCCGAGACCTGGCGCTCGAGGAACCGCTCGAGGGCGGGGTCGGCATCGAGCATCGGGCGCTCCAGCACGTCGGCGGCAAAGCTCCACTCGTAGCGGGATGAGGAGAAGTCGGGCGACGCCCCGAGATGTTTCACGTACTCCGCGCGCGGGCCGTGCGGGGCGTGCACGAAGCGCAGGCTGCGCGCCGCGATCGGCTTCCCGGTCGCGCGCGCCAGCCCGAGAAAGCAGTCGGCCGCGTACATCTCGGCGCTCTGGGCGTGCGCAGGCCGCGGCGGACCCCACGGCTCGTAGCGGAAGCGGGCCTCGTCGCCCACCACCTCCATCGCGAACAGCTCGCCTTCCGTGAGCCAGGCGTGGTAGCGGAAGATGCGCGCGAGACACTCGCCCGCGGTCGGACTCGCCAGCGCCAGGAAGCCGAGCGCACCGAGCGCCGACGGATCCACCGACGCCACGTAGTGCAGGCCGAAGAACGGGTCGCCGAGCTCTTCGACCGCGGCCTCGAGCGCGGCGTAGTAGCACGCGAGCGGCACGCGCGCGTGGGCGTCGCGCAGCAACTCGGGCGCGAGCGGGATGCGCGCCAGGAGTCTCTCGCGCTTCGCGCCGCGCTCGACCGCCCAGTCGATCACGTGCGCCAGTCCGTGGGACCAGCAGGTCGGCGGCTTCATCGGGGAGTGAGCGCGAAGACCCAGTCGCGATCGCCGAAGACGCCGTGCTCGCCGTAGCGCTCCTGAATCAGCGGCCCGACCCGCTGCAGCGTCCCCGGGTCTTCCACGCGTGCGGCGCGGAGCGCGTAGATCTTGCCCTCGAGCCGGATGCGCACCCGGGGATCGGCCAGCACCAGGCTCGGCCAGCGCTTCTGTCTCGCGAACAGGCTGGGGACGTAGAGCTTGCCGTCCAAGACCGCGAAGCCCGCCGTGATCGAGCGGCCGGCGCCTGGCGGCAGCTCGAGCTCGAAAGTGCGCGCCGCACTGGCGAAGCTCCAGTCACTCGGGACTGCGGCCTCGCTGCCGGAACGGAAGTCTCCGCCGCTGAAGGGTCCGAGCGGCCCGTCGTGCAGCCGCGCCACGGCGAGCAAGAGACCGACCGCGGCCGCGATCGCTGCGACCGCGCCGCCGAGCCAGCGCAAGAAGCGCCGCCCCATGACTCAGTGGACGATCTTGGTGATCGGGAACTCGACGATGCCGGTCGCGCCCGCGTCGGCCAGGTCGGGGATCAGGTCGCGCGCGCGCAGCTCGTCGATGATGGTGTTCACGGCCACCATGCGCCCGTCGGCGAGCGGGGACACCGTGGGCGAGGCCAGCGCCGGCAACAGCGCCAGCACCTTGGGCAGGTGGTCCTTGGGGCAGTTCAGCATCAGGCCGACCTTGCCCTGCGCGGCGATCGCGCCCTGCAGCATCAGCGCCAGCCGGTCGAGCTTGCGCCGCTTCCACGGATCTTCGTAAGCGGTCAGGTTCGCGATCAGCCGCGGCGTGCTCTCGAGCAGCGTCTCGACGATGCGCAGCTTGTTCGCGCGCAGGCTCGACCCGGTCTCGGTTATGTCGACGATCGCGTCGGCGAGCAGCGGCGGCTTCACCTCGGTGGCGCCCCACGAGAACTCGACGTTGGCCTTCACGCCATGTGACTCGAGCCAGCTCTCCACCAGACCCACGGCCTCGGTCGCGATGCGCTTGCCCGCCAGGTCGCGCACGCTCGTGATCGGCGAGTCCTCGGGCACCGCCACTACCCAGCGCGTGGGCCGGAAGCTGGTCTTCGCGTAGCGCAGCTCCGCGAGCTCGCGCACCTGGACCTTGTTCTCGGTGATCCAGTCGTGGCCGGTGATGCCGGCGTCCAGCACGCCCTGCGCGATGTAGCGCGCCATCTCCTGCGCGCGGATCAGCACACACTCGATGTCCTTGTCGTCGATCGACGGGAACAGCGAGCGCTCGGGAAATTGCATGCGGTAGCCGGCGCGCTCGAACAGCTGCGCAGTCATCGCCTCGAGCGAGCCCTTCGGAAAGCCGAAGCGCAGGACCTGAGTCCCGTCCTTCGATCGTTTCGCGCCCAGTGCCATGGGCGCGACTCTATCTCGTGTCCCGGCCGGCTGCCAACCGCGCGCGCAGCGCCTCGAGCGCGTCGAACTCGGGGCCGCGGTGGAAGGCCGTCTCGCCGCGCAACGGGTTTCCGTCGGCCACGACGATGCCCAGGCGCAGCAGCAGCTCGAGCGCGTTTCCGGCCGCGACCGCACACACTCCCTCGGGAAATTGCGCGTCGCCGGTCAGCAGCTCCTCGCGCTGCGCTTCCTGCGCGCGCTTGATCCAGGCGTCGCGCGTGCCCTCGCCCTTCGACTCCGCGACCACCCGCGCGACCGCCGCATAGGCTTCGAGCAGCGGCTGGAGCTGTGCGCGCAGGAACGCGAGCCAGGGTACGCCGGGCTCGCTCGGCGCGACCCGATCGGCGGCGGTGGCCGTGATCCAGCCGCGCGCGGCCAGGTGCGCGAGCACGCGCTCGATCCGCTCGCGCCGTGCCGCGCCCTCGACCGGGAAATACTCGGCGGACAAGAGGTCGAGCCACTCCGAGGCGTCCCGGTGCAGCTCCTCGCGCGAGCGCTCGGCGCGCAGCGCCAGCGCGATCACGCCCGGCCAGACCAGCGCGTGGCCGACGGTCGCGCGGTAGAGGTCGAGCGCGGAGCGCAGCTCGGGAGTCACTTGCAGGATGTCGCCGCGCGGCGAGGCCACGCGAGTCACGCGTTCGGCCTGCTCGAGCAGCTCGGTCACGGCCTCGGGCCGGCCCGAATCGAGACAGCGTTCGAGCGAGACGGCGCGCTTCACGCCCAAGAGCTCGAGCAGCGCCGCCACCTCGATCACGCGCTCGCGCAGCTCGTCCTCGCGCAGCGCGTTCGCGGTCTGGCCCAGAATCGCCGCAGCCGCCACGCTCGAACGGCCGGCGGTGACCAGGTCGTTGATCCGGCGACAGAGCTCGACGCCGAGCTCGGCCGAGGCCTGGCGCAGGTCGGGAATCCGGCCCGGCTCCGGCCGGCGCGGCAGCTCGTGGGCCAGCCGCTGCGCAAGCGAGATCGGCTCGCCGAAGCGCACGGTCACGCTGCCGTAGCGATAGCGCAGCACGCGGCCCGCCTGGAACAGCGAGAGCAGGCTCTCGCGCTGCTTCTTCGCGCCGCCGCGCTCGGCAGCGACCGAGCCCTCCTCCACGAGTCTCTCGTAGGTGAAGCCGACCGGCACGAGATACAGGTCGCGGCGCGCGCCGCGCGCGTAGGCCTCGAGCACCATGCGCAGCATGCCCAGCCGCGGCCGCAGCGTCTTGCCGGTGCGCGAGCGCGTGCCCTCGATGAAGAACTCCTGGCTGACTCCGTCCTTGATCAGGTGCTGCACGTAGCTGCGGAACACCGCCGTGTACAGCGGATCGCCGTCGAAGCTGCGGCGCAGGAAGAACGCGCCGGCGCGGCGGAAGATCGGTCCCAGCGGCCAGAACGACAGGTTGATCCCGGCCGCGACCTGCGGCGGCACCAGGTGACTGCGGTAGAACAGCCAGGACAGGATCAGGTAGTCGAAGTGCGAGCGGTGACTCGGCACCAGCACCAGCGGGTGGAGCTTCGCCGCTTCGACCACCGGGTCGAGGTCGTGCAGCTCGACGCGCGCGAACAGGCGCTTGAAGAGTGACTCGACCAGCACCGCCAGCACGGCCAACACCGTGGGGCTGGGGCTGGCGGCGATCTCGATCAGGTTCTTCTGCGCGCGCGCCTCGACGCGCGCGTGCGAGCGCCGCTTCTCGCGCGAGATCTCGCCGATCGCGCGCTGCACCTCGGAGTCGTCGAGCACCGCCTCCTGCACGCGCGCGAACGAGGGCAGCGCGGCGCCGACCACCGGCTTCTCCTCGCGCCGTAGAAAGATCAGCAAAGACCTGCGCACCTGCTTCACCACGCGCTCGCGGCCCGAGGCGCGGTTCTGGTCGACGAACGCGCGCAGGTCGATCGGCGTGCCCACGCGCACCGCCAGGTTGCGGTAGTTCCAGACGAACGAGAGCACCTTGCCGGTGTCGGTCGGCCGCTCGTTGCCGCCGTAGAACAGGTTCAGGAACGGCCGCTGCGGGCGCGCGCCCTTGCGCCAGAACAGAGCCAGCGGCACGAGTGACACGGGCACCTCGTGCGCGAACGCGGTGTCGATCACCTCGCGCAGATAGTCGAGCTCGGTCCGGCCCTCGCGCACGGCGCGCTTCCGGAAGTGCACGCGCGTGCGGAACTTGTCGGTGCGCAGGAACAGGAAGGCCGTCCCGCCCTCGCGCACCACGCGCCGGATCTGCTGGATGCTCTGCTCGCGCATGCCGCGCGCGCCGCGCCGCAGTCTCTCGGCCACGCCCTGCGCGAGCAGCCGCAGCGCCTCGCCGAACGGCCGGTAGTAGAAGAACTTGATCCCGTTCGCGAACGCCGACAGCCGGATTCCCGACAGCAGGAACAGCCAGTTGAATAGGAAGTAGTCGAGCCGCGAGCTGTAGCGCATGACGTAGATCACGGCGCCCTCGCGATCGAGCGCGCGCAGCCGCTCCGCGTCGTCCGGCCCGAAGTCGAACTCACTGAAGAAGCGGCGCGCAAATAGCCCCGCAGTCCGACCGAACCGCGGGGCCATCGAGGTGTATGGGTTCGCCGCCGCCCCGGGGGCGGGCGCGGAGTCCTGCTCGGCCGGCTTGGGAACGAGGCGCAGCGGAGCGTCAGCCACGCGCCGAAGTTACGTAAAATGAGCGCATGCGGAAACGGTGGGTCCTAACGCTCTTCGCGGGGCTGGGCGCGCCTGCGCTGGCAGGCGAGACCGTCATCGCAACGGGCATGATCGATCTCGGCTCCAAGCAGGTCTGCAACGTGGCCAACGTGGGCACGAAGGCAGTCCTCGTGGACGGCATGCGCCTGGTCGGCTTCGAGGGAGGGGCCATCACGACGAACCTTCAGAACAACTGCAGCTTTCCCGCCGGCATCTCTCCGGGGCTGACATGCTCTCAGGTCACGAGCGCGTTGGATTTGGGTACCGCGCGCTGTGAGGTCCGGCTCTCGCACGGGAACGCGAAGTCGCTGCGCGTGACGCTCGAGACGAGCGCCTTGGACGGCACGAACCGCGCGACCAGCGAGGGGCGCTAGGGAGTCTTCGCTTCCGGCGCAGGCGCAGGCGGCTTCATCAGCGCCTGGAGCGCCACCAGACCCTGCTTCTCTTCGTCGGTCAGCTCGGCGGGCTTGCAGCGCGGATCGGTCTTCTGCAGGCCGCGGATCATCGGCGTGGTGAGCGGGATCGGCGCGCAGCCGTGGCTGGTCTCGCACACCAGGTCCCACTCCGGCTTCGCCGCGATGTGGCAGCCGAAGCAGTTGCCGCCGAAGCGATTCACCACCTCGGTGAAGCCGCGCTTGTGGATCACCGAGCCCTGCGGCGACACGTCGAGCTCGAAGAACTCCCAGTCGTGAGTCGCGGCGTTGAAGCCGGTCTCGCGCTTGACCATCACCTCGCCGGGCACGAGCTGCACGACCGAGCCGGGCGGGTACACGCCGCCGGTAGACGAGTTCGCCACCTTGAGCGTCCGGTCGAGGTCACCGGTCAGGTTGTCGACGTAGAACCCGCGCACCGCGTGCATGTCGCGGATGCACTTGAAGCTCTCTGCGCTGATCGCGACCTTCGACGAGTTCGCCGAGCCGGCGCCGATCAGCCCCAGCCCCAACAGCACGACCGCGAGCGCCCAGGTTGGCGTTTTCACGCGCGCGCTCAACCCATCAGGTTGAACTGGCTCTCGGGCAGGAACACCTTGCTCTCGTTGGCCGCGATCTCCTGGGCCGTGACGCCGTTCGGGTTCTTGAAGCCCTCGGCCCCCACGACCTTGAGCTCGGTCACCTTGTTGCCGGACACGAACAGGAATTTGCCCGTCTTGTCCTTCGACAGGTCGCTCACCATGTAGAGCACGGCCGGCGACACCTTCTCGGGCGCGAGCATCTGCTTCACGTTGTCGTTGCCCATGCCCGGCAGGTCCTCGGTGAGTCGAGTCACCGCCACGGGCGCCAGGCCCCAGACCCGGACGTTGTACTTCTTGCCCTCGAGCGCGAGACAGCGGGTGAAGCCCGCGATGCCGGCCTTGGCCGCGCCGTAGTTCGACTGGCCGAAGTTGCCGATCAGGCCCGAGGTCGAGCTCGTGTTCACGATCACGCCGCCCTGGCCGCGCTCCTTCATGTGCGTGAACACCGGGCGAGTCACGCAGTACGTGCCCTTCAGGTGCACCTGGATCACGATGTCCCAGGCCGCCTCGTCGGTGTTGACCAGCGTCTTGTCGCGCAGGATGCCGGCGTTGTTCACCAGGATGTCGATCTTGCCGAAGGCGTCGATCGCGCTCTTGCAGATGTTGTTGCCGCCCTCGACGGTCGCCACGGAGTCGTAGTTGGCGACGGCCTGACCGCCCATCGCCTGGATCTCCTTTACGACCTGATCGGCCATCGAGTGACCGCCGCCGGCGCCGTCGCGCGCGCCGCCCAGGTCGTTCACGACGACGGCGGCGCCCTCCTTCGCGAACAACAGCGCGTGACAGCGCCCGAGACCTCCGCCTGCGCCCGTGACGATTGCGACCTTGCCGTCCAGAAGACCCATGACTCTCTCCTTCGAATCAATCGAGGACGACGAGCACGTCGCCCTCTTCCACGCTTTGACCTTCCTCGACGAGGATCTTGGCGACGCGTCCGGGCGCCGGTGCCTCGACGGGGAGCTCCATCTTCATCGATTCCAAAATCACGAGCACGTCCGTTTCCTGCACCGTCGCGCCGACCGAAGTTTCGATCTTGAAGACGGTGCCCGTGATGTGGGCCTCGACGTTCTGACTCAAACCGCGGCGTAGTCTATGAGAGCGCGGCGGCGCAGTTCAACCGGCGTCTGCTAGCCTGCGCCCGATGCTCGAAACGCTGACCCAGGGCTTCCGGAATGCGCGGGACCGCTTCCGGGGGGTGGCCGAGCTCAGCGATTCCAACATCTCGGACGCGCTCTCCGACGTCCGCAGCTCGCTGCTCGAGGCCGACGTCGACCTGGGCATCGTGCGCGAGTTCCTGGCCAAGGTGCAGGAGCGCGTGCGCGGCGAGGTGGTGCGGCTCGAGGCCGGCAAGAAGAGCGGCCAGAAGCTGCGCGTCTCCGCGGGCGATCACTTCACGAAGGCCTGCTACGACGAGCTGGTGGCGCTGATGGGCAGCGGCGAGCCGCTCGAGCCGGTGCGCGACCGCACGCGCGCGATCATGCTGCTCGGGCTCCAGGGCACCGGCAAGACCTCGACCGCCGCGAAGCTCGCCAAGTATTTGAAGTCGAAGGGCGACCGACCGCTGCTCGTGGCCGCCGACGTGCGCCGCCCGGCCGCGCGCGAGCAGCTGCGGGTGCTGGGCGAGGCGATCGGCGTGCCCGTCTTCTCGCGCGACGGCGACGACGCCCCGGCGATCTGCGCCGAGGCACTGGCCTTCGCGCGCGCCGAGAAGCGCGGCTCGGTGATTCTCGATACCGCCGGCCGGCTGCAGATCGACGACGAGCTGATGCACGAGCTCGAGGAGATCCAGGCCCGCACCAAGCCCGAGCACGTAACCCTGATCTGCGACGCCATGATGGGCCGCGAGGCGGTCAACGTGGCGCGCGGCTTCGCCTCGCGCATCCCGATCGACGGGCTGATCCTGACCAAGCTCGACGGTGACTCGCGCGGCGGCGCCGCGCTCGCGATCCGGGCCGCCACCGGCGTGCCCGTGCGCTTCGTGACCATGGGCGAGGCGACCGACCGGCTCGAGGCGTTCCGGCCCGAGGGCCTGGCGCAGCGCATGCTCGGCATGGGCGACGTGGTCGGCCTCATGAACGACTTCGAGGCCGTCGTCGACGTCGAGGAGGCCGAGAAAGACGCGGAGCGCATGCTGCGCGGGAAGTTCAGCTTCGACGACTTCCTGACTCAGCTGCGCACGATCCAGAAGATGGGGTCGCTCACCGACCTGCTCGCCAAGATCCCGGGGGTCTCGGACATGATGCCCGAGGGCGTGAAGGTCGATCCCCAGGAGCTCCGGCGGATCGAGGCGATGATCACCTCGATGACTCCGGCGGAGCGCCGCCAGCCCGAGACGATCACCCCTTCGCGCCAGAACCGGATCGCGCGCGGCTCAGGCACGAAGGTAACCGACGTCGCGGGCCTGCTGCAGCGCTTCAAGGCGATGCGCGAGATGATGGCCTCGCTCGGCGGCGCAGGCGGCCTCTTGGGCAAGATCCCCGGCGTAGGCCGCATGTTCGGGAAGGGCGGCGGGCCGCCGGAGGGCTTCGATCCGGCAGCGCTCGCGGGCATGGGCGGAATCGCCCCGAATCGCCGCGCGGCGCGCGCCCAGAAGGCGCTGGCCAAGCGCGAGCAGCGCAAGGCGCAGAAGAAGCACAAGCGCCGCGGCAAGCGGCACTAGCTGTCGCCCCCGACCGGCACCATGTCGGCGAGTCACTGCAGCGGCGGGAAGCCCGGAACGAGCACGGCGCGGGTGCGCTGGCACCCGAGTTGCTCCTAGCGGCGGCCGATGGCGCAGCCCGCACCAAAGCTCGACCGACCCGACTCCGGGACTCCCGTCACTCCGAAGCCGTGGTTCCGGCGCGTCCTGGGCAAGATCACGAACGCGCCCGCGCTCACGCCGCGCCAGCACCGCGTGCTCTGGCTCGTGTCACTGGCGTCGCTCTTCGATCAGTACGACCGCTCGCTGATCGTGATGGCCTTGCCGCAGATCCAGGCCGGCCTCTCGATCCCGGAGAGTCAGATCGGCTGGCTCGGCTCGTTCGTGCGCTTCGGCTCGCTGCCGGCGCTCTTCATCGCGCTGGCCGCCGACCGGATCGGCCGGCGCCGCGCGCTGCTCGGCACGGTGCTGGCCTACACCCTCTTGACCGGCGCGTCGGCCTTCGCTCCGGACCTGCGCAGCTTCCTGGGCCTGCAGTTCCTGTCTCGCGTGTTCGGCACGGCCGAGATGCTGATCGCGGTGGTCGTGATCTCCGAGGAGTTCGACGCCGAGACCCGCGGCTGGGGCGTGGGCGCGTTCCTGTCGATCCAGGCGCTCGGCGTCGGGCTGGCGTCCATGCTTCTGCCGCTCGCAGCCTCCTACGACAACGGCTGGCGCGGCCTCTATCTCGTGGGCCTGGGGCCGATGCTGCTGCTGGCCTGGCTGCGCCGGAGCCTGCCGGAGACGGCGCGCTTCGAAGCGCGCGAGCGTGCGCTCGGCACGCGACTCACCGGTCAGCGCCTGTTCGCGCCGATGCTCGCGCTGGTGCGCGCCTACCCGCGCCGTTTCCTGATGACCGCCGCGACGCTCGTGTTCATGGGCACCGCCTATGCGGCGGCGGACTTCTTCGGCCCGAAGTATCTGCAGCAGGCGCACGGCTGGACCCCGGGTGAGGTGAGCCTCATGTATCTCACTGCAGGCGGGCTGGCGATCCTGGGCGCGCCGCTCCTGGGCCGGCTGGGTGACCGGATCGGCCGCCGACCGGTCGCAGTCGCTGCGTCGACCGGGCTGATCCTGTTCGCGCTCGGCTTCTACAACGGGACGGGCTTCTGGCTCGTGCCGCTGTGGGCCGCGGCGATCTTCACCGTCGTCGGCAACGACGCCGTGTTGTCCGCCTACGGCGCGGAGCTCTTCCCCACCTCGCACCGCTCGACCGCCGCTGGTGCGCGCTTGATCGTGGGCACGCTTTCGGGCGTGCTCGGGCTCGCGCTCGAGTCGACGCTGTACGGAGTCACCGGCTCGCATTGGCAGGCGATCTCGATCCTGCTCCTGTTCGGCCTGGGCTCGCCGCTCGTGATCGCCTTCGCCTTCCCCGAGACTGCAGGCCGCAGCCTCGAAGAAATCTCACCGGAGCACGATGCGCTCCAAGGAGACACTCATGAGTCTGCGAACGCGCTGGGATGATTTCGCCGCCGCCGCGCGCGGCATCGCGCTCATGGGGGTCGAGAAGCTCGAGACCGGGATCGTGTTCAATCCCACGACGCCGTCGCTGCGCTCCGATCCCTATCCCCTCTACGCGAAGCTGCGGCAGGTCGACCCGTTCCACCGCTGCCGAAACGCCGACGGCTGGGTGCTCACCCGCTACGCCGACGTGCTCGACGTGCTGCGCGAGCCGGCGTTCTCGGCCGACGAGCGCAATCACCGCCGCTTCCAACAGTTCGTGCGCCGCTTCGAGCGCCTGGGGCTCCCCGATCCCTACGCCGATGACCGCGGCTCGATGCTGCGCATGGACCCGCCGACTCACACGCGGCTGCGCGGCCTGGTGGCCAAGGCGTTCACGCCGCGCGCGGTCGAGCGCATGCGCCCGCGCATCGAGGCGATCTTGAAGGAGCTGCTCGAGTCACGGCCCGCCCACGGGCCGATGGAGCTCGTGACCGAGCTCGCCGCTCCGCTGCCCGTGCGAGTGATCGCCGAGATGCTCGGCGTGCCGCCCGAGGACCACGTGCGCTTCCGTGACTGGTCGAACGAGCTGGTGCGCAGTCTCGGCGAGGCCACGCCCGAGGATCACCGCGCGGCGATGCGCGCCGGCGACCAGCTCGACCGCTACTTCGAGGCGATCATCGAGGCGCGCCGCCGCGCGCCCAAGGACGACCTGATCAGCGCGCTCGTCGCCGCCGAGGACGCGGGTGACCGGCTGAAGCGAAACGAGATGCTGTCGACGCTGACCTTGCTCCTGATCGCCGGCAACGAGACCACGACCAACCTGATCTCGAACGCGACGCTGGCGCTCTTGCGCAATCCCGATCAGCTCGAGATCCTGCGCCGCGAGCCCGAGCGCATCCCGGACGCGATCGAAGAGCTCTTGCGCTACGACAGCCCGGTGCAGATGACCTCGCGCATCGCTTCGCGCGACCTCGAGCTGCGCGGGCGCGAGATCCAGAAGGGGAGCCAGCTCGTGCTGCTGCTGGGCGCGGCCAACCGCGACCCCGAGGTGTTCGCCGAGCCCGACCGGCTCGACGTGACTCGCCGCGACGTGCGCCACGTTTCGTTCAGTCATGGGATCCACTTCTGCCTGGGCGCGCAGCTCGCGCGGCTCGAGGCCGGCCTGGCGCTGCAGGGTCTGATCACCCGCTTCCCGAGCTTCAAGCTCCTGCCGCAGGACATCCCCTGGCGCACGAACACGATCCTGCGCGGGCCGCAGAAGCTCTGGCTCGAGCTCTAGGAGCGGCGCTCCAAGACGGCCTGGGTCTGGATCACGAGCGCGATCAGCTTGCCGTCGGGCGCGCTGACTCGCGTCTGCCAGACCATCGTGCGCCGGCCGCGGTGGAGCGGCGTGCACTCGGCCTCGATCGTCGTTCCCGCGCGGCCGGCGGACAGGAAGTTGGTCTTCGACTCGATCGTGGTGGTCGAGTCACCGGGCTCGAGATTCTGCACCGTGGCCACGGCGCCCAACGTGTCGGCGAAGGCCATGATCGCCCCGCCGTGCAGGATGCCCGGCACCGTGCAGAGCCGGTCCTCGACCCGGAGCGTGGCGCGCACGCGCTCGGGACTCACTTCGACGAAGCGGATGCCGAGCGTGCCCGGGAAGAAGCCCGCCAGCGCCTCGGTCAGCTTCGCGGCCGGGTCGCTCATCGCTAGATGACCCCCTTGTCGCGCAGCGCGGCGATCTGCGCCGCCGAATAGCCGAGCTCGCCGAGGATCTCGTCGGTATGCTCGCCCAGGAGCGGGGCGCGGCCGCGCATGCCGCCGGTGCCGCTCGAGAAGCGCACGGGGGTGTCGACGATCGGTGCGGAAACCGGCAGCCCGGGGTAGTCGACGTCGCGCAGCAGCTCGGCCTTCTGCACGTGCGCATCGTCGAGTGTCTGCTGCGGAGCATTCACCTCGGCGCCCGGGATGCCGGCGCGCTCGAGCTCGACCAGCGCCTCGGCGCTCGAGCGCTGCGCGCACCAGCGGCCCATCAGCTCCGACAGGATCTCGCCGTGCGCGCCGCGCGCCGGGTCGTCGGCGAAGCGCGGATCGCTCGCGAGCTCGGGCGCGCCGATCAGCGCGCAGAAGCGCTTGAACAACGGCTGGCCGATCACCTGCGCCAGGATCCAGCCGTCGCGCGTGCGGAAGGCGTCGCTCGGACCGGCGATCTGGCTGCGGTTCCCGGTCGCGATCCGGTCGAGCTTGCGCACGCGCTGCTCGATCAGCGGCGCGTTCGAGGTGGTGAGTGCCGTCTGCAAGAGCGACGCCTCGACGTGCTGCCCGCGGCCGGTCTGCGCGCGCTCGAGCAGCGCCGCCACCGTGCCGAAGGCCGCGAGCCCGGCGGTGCCGAAGTCGACCCACGGCACGTACGCCTTCATCGGCTCGCCCGGATGACCCGAGAGATACATCGCGCCCGACATCGCCTGGCCGATGCCGTCGAAGCCGAGTCTCTCCTCGTACGGGCCGCCGCGCCCGAACGCCGAGACCGAGGTGAGCACGAGCGTGGGCCGGAGCCTCGACAGTGTCTCCCAGTCCAGGCCCATCGCGCGCAGGGTCTGGGGCGGCAGGTTCGCGACCACCACATCGGCGGTGGCCACGAGCTTGCGCACGATCTCGCGCCCGTCGGCGCTCATCGGATCGAGCGTGAGACTCTTCTTGCCGCGGTTGGTCTGCAGGAAGAGCGCGCCCTCGCCGCCGTCGGCGACCGGGCCGACGAAGCGGTCCTCGCTGCCGCCGCGCTTCTCGATGCGAATCACTTCGGCACCCAGGTCGGCCAGCAACGCCGAGCACCAGGGCCCGGCCACGTAGCGCCCGAAGTCCAGCACGCGCACGCCCGCGAGCACGCCGCTCATCGCGCTCAGATCCGCGCGAACGGCGCCGGCAGGCCGGCGACGTCGCTGCGGGTGCGGAAGATGCTGCCGCCGCGCGCCGGGTCGTCGCTGTTGTCGGCGCTCACCACGTACAGGTCGCGCAGGTCCGCGCCGCCGAAACAGAGACTCGTGACCGCGCGCGCGGGCACGGCGATGCGCTGCTCGGGCTTGCCGTCGGGCAGATAGCGCTGCACGCAGCCCATCCGGTACAGGGCCACCCAGATCCCGCCCTCGGCGTCGACCGCGAGCCCGTCGGGCCCGCCCTCGACACGGATCGGTGTCAGCCGCGTCGCGCGCCCGTCGGCGTCGAGCCGGTGCACCTGGATCTGACCGGGCACGGTGTCGCTGTGGTAGATCGTCCTGCCGTCGGGCGAGAAGCCGATCCCGTTCGAGAGCGAGACACCGCCGTAGAGCTCGGTCGCGTGGCCCTCGGAGTCGATGCGATAGCACTCACCGGGCGTGCGCTCGCCCTCCTCGTTGAACGGGTTCGAGCGCATCGAGCCGGTGTAGACCCTGCCCTGCGCATCGGTGAACAGGTCGTTGAAGCCGGGCACGCCGTCCTTCGCGAACAGGATCCGCGTCTGGCCGTCGCGCACGTGACAGATGTTCTTGCCCGAGATCACGATCCCGCCGTCGGCGTGGAGCGCGATCCCGCCCACGCCGCGGCGCTTCGGCACGACCGTGTCGATCGAGCCGTCGGGCCGCCGCCGGTACACGCCGCCGTTCGTGACGTCGCTGAAGTAGAGATTGCCCGCGCCGTCGACGCGCGGGCCCTCGATCAGGCCGTAGCCGCTGGCCAGTGTCTCGATCTTCATGCCCGCAGTATCGACGATCCCGCGGACGATTTCGCGGCGGCTAGGGCGGCGCTGGCGGCTGGGGGGTCGGGGGCGGCGCGCCGGCGCGCACCAAGCCCAGCTTCTCGGCCTTCACCTCGTCGGCCGTGCGCCCGTAAACGCGCACCCGGTACATGGTGAATACCCCCAGAATGTCGAGCGTGGTGATGTCGGCGTAGTCGATCTCGGAGAACCCGGCCTCCTTGCCCAGCGATCCGATCGCGTTGTCGCCCCACAGCACGCGGATGTTCCGGTACTCGAGCTTGAAGATGCTGCCGGCGTCTCCAGGCGCCCGGTGGGCGACCGGCGTGTTGTGGAAGTTCGTCGTGATCGGATAGGTGGTGTACGAGACCAGAAGACCGAAGAGCCTGGCCTGATTGCCCGAGAGCCCCAGCTGCTGAGCGGAGGCCGAGCTCGTCGCGACGAGCAGCGCGCTGAGTGCGAGCGCGAGCCGCACCGTCAGTTCCCGTACAGGATCGTGGTGGTGCGCGCGTAGACGCCGAACAGAATCACGAACAGCTCCTGGTCGGCGTGATTGATCTGAGTCAGCCCACCCTGCTGCGCCGCGGCCTGAGTGCCCGCGTCACCCCACGCGACCGCCCACAGCACGCTGTAGGCCTCCGACTTTCCGGTCTTCGTGCCGAGCTCAGTGCGATCGAGGTCGGTGTCGAGCACGGTCTTCACGTTCATGTACAGGCAGCCGGTCAAGAGCGGAACGGACAGCAGGCACAGGAGTGCTACACGGAGCTGGCGCATCGTTCGGTTCCCCACAGTGAGTTGAGGCGTCCCAACGTAGCGCCGGCCCGATCGCCGCGCGATCGGAGTCAGCTCAGTCGGCGATCGGCAGCACTCGGAACGCGGGCTGGGGCGCGTGGAAGCCGGGCAGCTCGAGCTCGCCCACGGGCTCGAACGACGTCTCGCGGCGCAGCTGCCCGCGCACCGCGGCGCTGATCAAGATCTCGCCGCCCTTGGCCGCGTCGGAGAGCCGAGCCGCCAGGTTGGTGACGTTGCCGATGACTCCGTAGTCGCGCCGGCCCTCGTAGCCGATGAAGCCGCAGGTGGCGTAGCCGGTGTGGATGCCCATGCCGGCGTCGATGCGGTAGCGGCGACGCGCCCAGCCCGCGCGCAGCCGCGAGATGTCGCCGTGCATCGCCAGCGCCATCTGCACCGCGCGGTCGACGTGGTCGTCCTGCTCGACGGGATCGTTGAAGAACACCATGAAGCCGTCGCCGGCGAAGCGCTCGAGCGTGCCCGCGAACTCTGTGACTCGCCGGCCCATCGCGCCGTGATACTCGGCCAACGTCGCCATCACCTCTTCCGGTTCGACGCTCTCCGAGAACGAGGTGAAGCCGCGCAGGTCGGCGAAGAACACGGTCACCAGCTTGCGCTGCGAGCGCAGCTCCGCCGCGCCGCCGCGCGCCATGACCTGCTCGATGATCTGCGGCGAGAAGAAGCGGTTCAGCTCCGCGAACTCGAGCTCGCGCGCGCGCAGCCGCTCGGTGGCCTCGATCCGGATCAGCGCCTGCACGCCCTGCTGCGCGATCGTCTGCAGCACCTCGAGCTCGAGCCGCTCCCAGGCGTCGCCGCGCTCGCGCGCGCCGATCGCGAGCCCGCCGACCACGCGCCCGTCGCGCACGATCGGCAGGAGCGCCTCGGCGCCCAGTCTCTCGAAGCACGAGTAACACTCGCGCTGGATGTTCACGAACTGCGGCTCGACCGCGATCTGCTCGCGGAAGATCTCCTTGCGCAACGTCACCATCAGCTGCACCAGCGGCTCGGAGGCGAGCGGCGTCATGTCGAGCGCCTCGTCCGCGCGCGCGCGTGCCACGCCGCGCAGCCGTTCGGCCAGTCCCGCAACGCCGCTGAACAGGAACGCCGAGCCCGCGTTCACGTCGGTGAGTCGCGCCGGCGCCTCGGCCAGAATGTCGAGCACGTCGTCGGCGTTCTGCGCGGTCGCCAGGTCCTCGCCGATCCGCCGCACGGTCTCGGGGAGCTGCAGCCGCTGCGGGTAGAGCCAGGCGTTGAGCAGCGCCTCGAAGCGCGGCCACACGTAGAGCAGCGGCAGGAGCAGCCCCGCCACGAGATAGGGAGACACCGACACCAGCGCCGCGGCCAGCACGGTGAGCGCAGTGACTGCCGCGCCGTACACGATCGCGCGGCGCGCGGCCACGCGCGCGTTCAAGAGCTCGTTGCGCAGCGCGGTTCGAGCCAGCGCCAAGAGCAGGATCGACACCGACCAGTAGGCGACCCGGATGTCGAGCACGTGCATGCCGGTCGTGGCCTGCACGAAGCGCACGGTCGCGGGCAGTGACCCGCCGAGCAGGACACCGGCCAGGAGGATGCGCGCCCGCTGCGCGACCAGCGGATCCATGGTGTGCATGGCCAGCGCCGCGCAGCGCCCGACGAAGTAGAGAGTCACGGCCAGGAGCAGGCTCGTGTCGAAGATGCCGATGTAGCGCGTCGGGCCGGCGAACTCGGTCGCCCAGCCGGTGATCTGGATGGCGGCGTGCACGACGCCCAGGCCGTAGATCCAGTAGAGCACGCGCGGCGGGCGCCGGAGGAGCGCCCGGTGCACGACCGGGAACGCAAGCCCGGCGTGGATCGGCACCGCGGCCAGGAGCCCGAGCATCGTGCGGTAGTAGATCGCGTACGGCGCCTTGGCCGGGCCGACGCCGGACAGGATCATGGTGAGGAACCCGCCACTCACCGCGCACAGTGACAGGAGCGCCCAGGTCTCCGGCGCGAACGGCCGCAGCTGGAACGTGATTACGCCGACCAGGAAGAACAGGAAGCCGAGCGCGATCACGCCGCCTTCCGCGAACACCACGTCGGCGAGCGTCAGCTCGCGCACCGGAATCACCAGATGACTCTGCTCACCGCCCGGGTGCTGCACGAGCAAGTCGTTGCTGGCGCCGTCGTCCTCGTTGAGCCGCGCCCAGACCTCGGTGCGGATCGAGCGGCCCGCGACCGGCTCGCCGTTCAGCTCCACCAGGCGCGCGCCGCCGCGCAGCCCGAGATCGGCCGAGTCACGCCGCGAAGGCGAGATCTCCAGGCCGTCCATGATGAAGCCGACGTCCGGCCGGCCGACGCGCTGCAGCTTGTCCGCTGCAGCCAGCAGCACGCCCAGCGCGTAGAGCGAGACGAGGATCGCGTAGACGACCTTCTGCCTGCCCGTCCCGTCGCGCCAGCGCATCGCCCGCTAGGAAAGCATATCTACTGAGTCGGCGCCTTCTGGGTCGGTGTCTGGTTGCTGCGCATGTTGTACGGGCGCGTGTCGATCTCATCGAGCTCGATCGCGCCGTCCAGCACCTTGCGCTTCCACTCCTGGTGCGCCGGCTCGTCCGCGTGGAACTCCGGCATGACCTCGCGCGCGAACAGCTCAAGCGAGCTGCAGATGTCGGCGTGCGTGTTCTTGCCGGCCTGGTTCAAGAGGATCACCTGGTCGACGTTCGAGTCACGGAACTTGCGCAGGCGCTGCCGCAGCGTCTCGGGCGAGCCGATCAGGCCCGACCCGCGCTGCGCGTGCATGCCCTCGGGCGTCTTCTTCCAGTCGAGATACTCCTGCCACAGATTGACGCTGCCGGGCACGACCGGGCCGTGGCGGTTGTAGAAGAGCAGCGCGAACTGGAAGAAGGTCCAGCCCTCGGCCTGCTGGATCGCCTCTTCGTCGCTGGGCGCGCACATGAAGCCGCACACGATCGCGATCTGCGGATTCACCTGGTAGTCACAGAGCAGCTCGCGCCGCTTCACGAACGCGTTGTAGTAGCAGTGCACCCAGGCCTGCGCGGCCTCGGCCGACACGAACTGGAAGCCGAGCGCGCCCATGCCGCGCCGGCCCGCCATCTCGATCGTGTCGAGCTGCGAGCACGCCACCCATAGCGGCGGGTGCGGCTTCTGCAGCGGCTTGGGCAGCACGTTGCGCAGCGGGAAGTTGAAGTACTTGCCCTGATACTCCCAGCCCTCGTGACTGAACATCGGGAGCACGCAGCGCACCGCGTCTTCCCAGACGTCGCGCTTGTCGCGGAAGCGCCGGTCGAAGGGATGCAGCTCGGTGACGCTCGAGCCCTCGCCGATGCCCATCTCGACGCGCCCGTTCGAGACCAGGTCGAGCGTAGAGACGCGCTCGGCGACGCGCGCCGGGTGGTTGGTGGTGAGCTGCACGATGCCGTGGCCCAAGCGGATGCGCTTGGTGCGCTGGCTCGCCGCCGCCAGGAAGACCTCGGGCGCCGAGGAGTGCGAGTACTCCTCGAGGAAGTGGTGCTCCACCTCCCAGGCGTAGTCGTAGCCGAGCCGGTCGGCGAGCTCGATCTGCGCCAGCGAGTTCTGAATCAGCTGGTGCTCGCTGTCCGGTCCCCAGGGTCGCGGGAGCTGGTGCTCGTAGAAGATCCCGAACTTCATCGCTTCCTCCGATGGGGCCATTGTACCGGCAAGGCCGAACGGCCTGCAGCGCAGCCCGGATTTGGTGTCGATCGTCCTTGATTTGTGATCGTCCGCACCGATGAGTCAGGAATGCGGACGCTGTTCCTGGCGGTGCGAGTCGTGACGCTCTGTCTGGCGAGCGCCGGCCTGTGCGCGTCGGCACGTGCGCAGGGCTTGCCGGTGACCGACAACGTGGCCAACTGCGCCTGGCTGAAAGTGACTGCCCACGCGTCGGGCTACGAGTACACCGGCCAGGCGGGGCTGGGCGCGAAGCGCTCGTACAGCGCCACCTGTTACATGCAGCTCGTGTTCATGCCAGCGACCGGCGACAACCCGAACGGCCGCTACGGCGCGCCGATCCTGTGCCAGGTCGATGCCGCGAACTGGGAGGCGTCGCCCATGGAGCAGAGCTTCTCGGCGCGGAAGCTCGCCGACGGGAACGCGGTGAGCGTCGACAACTATCTCACCTTCAAGAATGCCGCCGGCGACGTGATCCAGGGTTACGGCGTGCAGCGGCTCTCGATCAGCGTCGACAAGACGGGCGCGTTCAGGAGCGCCACCTTCCAGACGCTGGGCGGTGAGCTGATGGACGAGTCGATGTTCTTCGGCTCGTTCATGACCGTGGTCGGCGGCTACACCGCCAAGGGCTCGACCGTGCCGGTCACGAAGGTGCCGCCGCAGGCGCTGCAGCTCGTGGCCGGCGGGCCGTGCTCCTAGGATCGTTCCGGACTTAGCCCTCGCGGTCGAGACAGGGCTCGCACAGGATCGGCGGCGCGCCGCTCGTTCCCATGCCGAGATAGGCGGGGTCGCCCCGGCGCATGCTCCGCCCGCAGCCGGCGCAGCTGCGCGGGCCGTTCAGCACCACAGGCTGCCAGGCGCTGACTTCCGCGAACTCGTGGGTCCGGGAGTGACTCTCGGGCGCGGGCGGCGGCTCGGGCCGGCGCTCGCTGCGGGGCTCGCGCTCCATCTCGACCACGCGCTCGCGCGCGCGCTCGGTGCGCTCGCGCCAGCGCCGCTCGAAGCGGCGGCCGAAGTCCTGCGCCTCTTCGACCACGTCGCCCACCAGGTCCCCGACGTTCTCGGTCACGGCCTCAACCGCGTCGAACACGTCCTCGAGCACGTTGCGCACCAGGTTCGAGACGGGAACCCGCAGCCGGCGGGCTGCGTCCTGGAGCGCTGCGTCGAGCTCTTCCGAGACCCTCGTGTGCAAGACCCTCTCCTTCCTCGCGCGGCGTCGCCGCTCTCGATCGTCTTCGGTTTCCATGTGTGCCATTGTATCACCCTGTATCACATGGCCAAGGATTTTCTTTCCGTGCCATGATCCCTTGATGGGAAGCGCACTTCGGCCCTTGGCGCCGAACCTGTGGGTAGCCGATCGGAGGTTCCGCAACGGAGCGCTCGAGCTCCCGACCCGGATGACCGTGATCCGGCTGCGCGACGGGGGTCTGGTGCTGCACTCGGTCGTGGCGCTCGATCACGAGCTCCGCGCCGAGCTGGACGCGCTGGGGCCGGTGCGCGCCGTGGTTGCCCCGAACCGGGCCCACCACCTGTTCGCGGCCGACTACCCGACCGGCTACCCGGACGCTCTCTTGTTCGCGGCGCCAGGGCTCCCCGAGAAGCGCCCCGACCTGAAGTTCGCCGAAGTCCTCTCCGACGAGGCGCCCGCGCTCTGGTCGAGCGAGCTCCAACAGCTGGTGTTCCGCGGGGTGCCGATCCTGAACGAGGTGGTCTTCTATCACCCGGCCACGCGCACGGTCTTGTTCACCGACCTCGTCTTCAACGTGCCCAAGGGCCGGTTCTCAGGACTCACCGACCTGTTCTTCCGGATGGTCGGCGCGCAAGGGCGCTTCGGCCCGCACCGGCTGGTGAGATACTTGTTCCTGCGCGACCGCGCCGCGGCACGCGAGTCCGCGCAGCGCATCCTGCGCTGGGACTTCGACCGAGTCACCCTGACTCACGGCGACGTGCTCGAGCGCGGCGGCCAGGAGGCCGTGCGCCGGGCGTTCGCGTTCCTCGACTAGCCGATCGCCTTCTCGATCGCCGAGACCAGCTCCGGCGCGTCGGGCGCGATGCGCGGGTTGAAGCGCGCGACCACGTTGCCGTTCTTGTCGATCAGGAACTTTCCGAAGTTCCACAAGATGTCACCGGGGCCGTCGGGCTGCGTCGGCTGGGCGGTGAGCCAGGCGTAGAGCGGCGCGCGGCCGGGGCCGTTCACGTCGATCTTCGCGAACAGCGGGAAGCTGACGCCGTAGTTGCGCTCGCAGAACTCGGCGATCTCCTGGGCACTGCCGGGCTCCTGACCCGCGAACTGGTTGCACGGGAAGCCGAGCACCTCGAAGCCGCGCGCGGAATACTCGTCGTGCAGCTTCTGCAGGCCGGCGTACTGCGGAGTGAGTCCGCACTTCGAGGCCACGTTCACCACCAGGAGCGCCTTGCCCTTGTAGGCCGCGAGCTTCTGGTCCTTGCCGGCCAGGGTCTTCGATTCGAAGTCGTACAGCGTCGTCACGGGGGCGCTCCTCTCATTCTCCGGCCACGGTCATGCGCGAAATGCGCACGGTCGGCGCTGCGGTGGCGCCGAGCCAGAGCAGGTCGTTTCCGATCGCGTCGATGTCGCACAGCATCTGCGCGAGGTTGCCTGCGATCGTGATCTCTTCCACGGGGTAGGCGAGCTCGCCGTTCTCGATCCACATGCCGGCAGCGCCGCGCGAGTAGTCGCCCGTCACCGGGTTGAAGCCCTGCCCGATCAGCTCGGTCACGTACAGGCCGCGCGGAGTCGAGGTCAGGATCTCCGCCGGTGACTTCTTGCCGGGCTCGAGCCACAGGTTCGTGGTCGACGCGCCCCCGCCGCGCACGCCGTTGCCCGTCGACTGGAGCCCGAGCTTGCGCGCGGAGTAGGTGTCGAGCACGTAGCTGGCGAGCCGGCCGCGCTCGACCAGCACGTTGCGGCGCGTGGGCAGGCCCTCGCCGTCGAACGGCTTGCTGCCCAGGCCTCCGCGCAGGTGCGGATCGTCGACGATCGTGACCGCCGAGCTCGCGATCTTGAGCCCGAGCTTGCCGGCGAGGAAGCTCGTTCCGCGGTAGATCGCATAGCCGCTGGCGCAGCCGGCCAGCATGCGCAAGAGCCCCGGCGCAGTCACCGGGTCGAAGATCACCGGCACCTCACAGGTCGGGACGCGGCGCGCGCCCAGCCGGCGCAGCGCGCGCTCGGCCGCGCGCCGGCCCACGGCGTCGGCGGGCTCGAGCCCGGCCCAGCGCCGCGCCGAGCTGTACCAGGCGTCGCGCTGCATGCCCGAGTCACCGCGCGCGAGTGACTCGGCCACGATCGCGTGGTGCGCCGAGCCGTATCCGGCGAGAAACCCCGCGCTGTTGCCGTACGTGATCTCGCCGAAGCTCGACGAGGCCTGCGACCCCTCCGAGTCACCGATGCGCGAATCGACCGCGTGCGCGGCGCTCTCCATCGCGCGCGCGGCGGCGATGCGCGAGCCCGGATCGAAGGGCCGGTCTCCCGGATCGAACAGCTCGAGCTCGGGAATCTCGCTGGCGAAGCCGCCGTCGGGCAGGCCCGCGCACACGTCGGGGACGGTCGCGCGCGCCAGCGCCACGGCATCGGCCGCGGTGCGCGCGATCGTGTCGCGCGACAGATCGGAGGTGCGCGTCCCCGCCGAGGACAGCCCACCCCGGCCGCCGCAGAAAACCCGCACCGAGAGACCCTGCTCGCGCGACTGCTTCACGAAGTCGATCTCGCGCGTGCGCACGCGCGTCTCGAAGGCCTCGCCCGCGTAGAGCGAGGCTTCGGCCTGGAACGCGCCGGCCGCGCGTGCACGCTCGAGCGCGAAGCCCACCAGATCGCGGGCCGACTCCATCAGCCTTCGGTGCCCCCGACGGTGATGCCGTCGATGCGCAGCGTGGGCTGGCCCACGCCGACCGGCACGCCCTGCCCGTCCTTGCCGCAGGTGCCCACGCCCGGGTCGAGCTTCAAGTCACTGCCGATGCGAGTCACTCGCTGCAGCACGTCGGGGCCGTTGCCGATCAGCGTCGCGCCCTTCACCGGCGCGCCGAGCTTCCCGTCCTCGATCCGGTACGCCTCGCTGGCCGAGAACACGAACTTGCCGCTGGTGATGTCGACCTGCCCGCCGGAGAACGACACCGCGTAGAGGCCGTTCTTCACCGAGCGCAGGATCTCCTCCGGGTCGTCCTCCCCTGCCAGCATGAAGGTGTTGGTCATGCGCGGCATCGGCAGGTGCTGGTAGCTCTCGCGCCGGCCGTTCCCGGTCGGCTTCATGCCCATGAGTCGCGCGTTCAAGCGGTCCTGCATGTAGCCGACCAGCACGCCGTCCTCGATCAGCACGGTGCGGCCGGTGGGCGTGCCCTCGTCGTCCACGTTGAGTGACCCGCGGCGGCTCGCGATCGTGCCGTCGTCGATCACGGTGACTCCGGGGGCCGCCACACGCTGTCCGATCCGGTCGGCGAAGGCCGAGGTCTTCTTGCGGTTGAAGTCACCCTCGAGCCCGTGGCCGACCGCCTCGTGCAGCAGGATCCCCGGCCAGCCCGGCCCGAGCACCACGTCCATGGTGCCCGCCGGACAGCTCACCGATTCCAGGTTCGTGAGCGCGAGCCGCACCGCCTCGTCGACCTGCGATCTCCAGGCGGCGGGGTCGAGCAGCTGCTCGAGTGAGTAGCGCCCGCCGGCGCCCTGCGAGCCGGTCTCGCGGCGCGCGCCCTGCTGTGCGATCACCTGCACGCGCAGGATCACGAGCGGCTGCACGTCGGTCACCCAGGTGCCGTCGCTGGCCGCGATCATGAGCTGGCGCTCCTCGCAGGAGAGACTCGCCATCACCTGCGCGATGCGCGGGTCGCGGCCGCGCGCGTAGGCGTCGATCTCCTGCAGCAGACGCACTTTCGTGTCGATCGGCACGTCGGTGGGTGCCTGGGCCAGCGGATAGAGATCGAGCGCCGGCCGGCGCGCCGCCCGCAGCGCCACCTTGCGCGTCTTGGACGAGCCCTCGGCGATGGCCCGGGCCGCCCCCGCGGCGAGCTTGAGACTCTCGATCGTGATCTCGTCCGAGTGCGCGTAGCCCTGGCGCTCGCCGGACTGCGCGCGCACGCCCACGCCCTGGTCGACCGCGCGGCTGCCGCTCTTCACGATGCCCTCTTCGAGCGACACCGCGTCGCGCGTCGTGTACTCGAAGAACAGGTCCGCGTAGTCCAGCGGGCGCTCGAGCGCGTGCGAGAAGGCGCTGTCGAGCGCGCGCGGGTCGATGCCGAAGCGCTCGCGAAATACCGGTGCCGTGAGTGCGCGGCCGTCGGGCTCGCCCATGGCCTTTATTCCCCCTGTCCGGAGAGTACCATGCCCCCCAAGATGAGTCCCTCGCGCGACGCACTTCTGCGACGGCTGCTCGACGAACGCATCCTGGTCGTCGACGGCTCGATGGGTGTCTTGTTGCAGGGCATGGGGCTCAGCGAAGACGACTTTCGCGGCCGGCGCTTCGCGAATCACAAGTACGACCTCAAGGGGCACGACGGCGTGCTGGTGCTGTCGAACCCGGGCCGAATCGAGAGCGTGCACCGCGACTATCTCGAGGCAGGCGCGGATCTCATCATCACCGCCACCTTCAACGGCTCGGCGATCTCGCTCGCGGACTACCACCTGGAGGAGATCGCGCTCGAGCTGAACCTCGAGGCGGCAAAGCTGGCGCGCCGGATCGCCGACGAATTCAGCGCGCGCACGCCGGACCAGCCGCGCTTCGTGATCGGCGACCTGGGGCCGCTGCCGAAGACGCTCTCGCTCTCGCCCGACGTGAACGATCCCGCGTTTCGCGCCGTGACCTTCGCCGAGGTGCGCGACGCCTACGGCACCCAGGTGAGGGGCCTGCTCGACGGCGGCTGCGACGCGCTCATGATCGAGACGATCTTCGACACGCTGAACGCCAAGGCGGCGATCGTGGCGATCGAGGAGGAGTTCGCGAAGCGCGGCGCGCGCGTGCCGGTGATGATCTCGGTCACGTTCGCGGACAAGAGCGGCCGCAACCTCTCGGGCCAGACGATCGGCGCGTTCTGGGAGTCGGTGCGCCACGCCCGGCCGCTCACCGTGGGGCTCAACTGCGGCCTGGGCGCGGACGAGTCACGGCCCTATCTCGCCGAGCTGTCCCAGATCGCCGACACCTACGTCTCGTGTCACCCGAACGCCGGCATGCCCAACGCGCTCGGCGGCTACGACCAGACGCCCGAGACCATGGCAGCGCTGATGCGCGAGTTCGCGGAGGCCGGCTTCGTGAACATGGTCGGCTCGTGCTGCGGCAGCCGCCCGGAGCACGTGCGCAAGATCGCGCAGGCGGTGAAGGGGCTCGCGCCGCGGCGCGTGCCCGCGTTCCCCGGCGCGCGCACGACTTACTCGGGGCTCGAGACCTTCAGCTTCGCGCCCGAGATCCCGTTCGTGATGGTCGGCGAGCGCACCAACGTGACCGGCAGCAAGAAGTTCGCGGGGCTCGTGCAGTCGGGTGACTTCGAGGCCGCGGCCACGGTGGCGCTCGACCAGGTGCGCGGCGGCGCGAACATCCTCGACGTGAACGTCGACGAGGCCATGCTCGACGGCCCGGCCACCATGACCCGGTTCCTGAACCAGATCGCCTCCGACGACGAGATCGCGCGGCTTCCGGTCATGGTCGACAGCTCGGACTTCCGCGTGATCGAGGCCGGCCTGCGCTGTCTGCAGGGCAAGTCGATCGTGAACTCACTCTCGCTGAAGGAAGGCGAGGCCGACTTCCTGGCCAAGGCCGAGATCGCCCGGCGCTACGGCGCGGGCGTGGTGGTGATGGCGTTCGACGAGCGCGGCCAGGCCGAGACCGTCGAGCGCAAGGTCGAGATCTGCACGCGCGCCTACAAGCTGCTGACCGAGCGCGCCGGCTTCGAAGGCCGCGACATCATCTTCGACCCCAACATCCTGGCGATCGCCACCGGGATCGAAGAGCACGCGCGCTTCGCGCTGAACTATCTCGAGGCGATCCCGCGGATCAAGGCGGCCTGCCCCGGCGTGAAGATCTCGGGCGGTGTCTCGAATCTCTCGTTCTCGTTCCGCGGCAACGACCGCGTGCGCGAGGCGATCCACACCGCGTTCCTGTATCACGCCACGCGCGCGGGCATGGACATGGGCATCGTGAATGCCGGCCAGCTCGGCGTGTACGAGGACATCCCGCGCGACCTGCTCGAGCACGTGGAAGACATCCTGTTCGACCGCCGACCGGACGCCACCGAGCGCATGGTCGAGTTCGCCGAGCGCGTGAAGGGCGCGGGCAAGAAGCGCGAGGTCGACCTGTCGTGGCGCGACGCGCCGGTCGAGTCACGGCTCTCGCACGCGCTCGTGCACGGGCTGGTCGACTTCATCGAGCAGGACGTGGAGGAGGCCCGCCGGAAGCTGCCGCGGCCGCTCGACGTGATCGAAGGCCCGCTGATGGACGGCATGAAGGTCGTCGGTGACTTGTTCGGCGCGGGCAAGATGTTCCTGCCCCAGGTCGTGAAGAGCGCGCGCGCGATGAAGCGCGCCGTCGCCTATCTCGAACCGTTCATGGAGAAGGAGAAGTCGTCCGCGCGCTCCGCCGGCAAGATCGTGCTCGCCACCGTGAAGGGCGACGTGCACGACATCGGCAAGAACATCGTGGGCGTCGTGCTCGGCTGTAACGGCTACGAGGTGATCGACCTCGGCGTGATGGTGCCCGCGGAGCGCATCCTCGAGACTGCACGCGCCGAGTCGTGCGACGCGATCGGCCTCTCCGGGCTGATCACGCCCTCGCTCGAAGAGATGGTAGGCGTCGCGAAGGAGATGCAGCGCCGGGGCTTCGCACTGCCGCTCCTGATCGGCGGCGCGACCACGTCGACGCAGCACACCGCGGTCAAGATCGCCCCGCAGTACGAGCCCCCGACCGTGCACGTGGCCGATGCGTCGCGGGTGGTGGCCGTGATGTCGAGCGTGCTCGACCGCGCCAAGCTGCCCGAGTTCGACCGCAAGAACCGCGCCGCGCAGGAGAGACTGCGCCTGGCCCACGCCTCGCGCACCACGCGCGAGCTGATCCCGCTGGCCACTGCGCGCGCGCGGCGAGTCACTGCCGACTTCTCGCCACGGAACCTGGCCACGCCCGAGTTCACCGGCCGGCGCGTGCTCGACGACGCGCCGCTGCGCGAGATCGAGCGCTTCATCGACTGGACGTTCTTCTTCACTGCCTGGGAGCTGAAAGGCCGCTTCCCGGCGCTGCTCGACCATCCGGTGCAGGGCCCGGCGGCGCGCGAGCTGTACGAGAACGGCAAGGCGCTGCTGCGCAAGCTGGTCGACGGCCGCGAGCTGCGCGCGCGCGGCGTGTACGGCTTCTGGCCCGCGAACTCCGATGGCGACGACCTGGTGCTGTTCGCCGACGTCTCGCGTCAGCGCGAGGTCGCGCGCTTCCCGATGCTGCGCCAGCAGCGCACCCAGAACGACGCCGACCCTTGCCGCTGTCTCGCCGACTTCGTGGCACCGCTCGGCAGCGGCGTCACCGACTACGTGGGCGCGTTCGCGGTGACTGCCGGCCTGGGCGCCGACCAGGTCGCGCAGCGCTTCGAGGCCGAGCTCGACGACTACCACGCGATCATGGCGAAGTCACTCGCCGACCGCCTGGCCGAGGCGTTCGCCGAGTGGCTGCACGCGCGCGCGCGCCATGAGTGGGGCTACGGCCGCGACGAGCGCTTCACGAACGAAGAGCTGATCGCCGAGAAGTACCGCGGCATCCGCCCGGCGCTGGGCTACCCGGCCTGCCCCGACCACAGCGACAAAGTGACCCTGTTCGAGCTGCTGGGCGCGCGCGAGATCGGCATGGACCTGACCTCGGGCTTCGCGATGACTCCGCCGGCGAGCGTGGCGGGCCTGTATCTCGCCCATCCCGACGCGCGCTACTTCAGCGTCGGCAAGATCGGGCGGGACCAGGTCTCGGACTACGCGGCCCGCAAACGGGTCGAGGTCCGTCAGGTGGAGCGCTGGTTGGCTCCGAACCTGGGCTACGAGCCCGAAGACTCGTAGAGATCGATCAGAGAGACAATGCGGTGGTCAGAATCCCGAGCAGAATGGCGACGGCCAGGAGCACCTTGTCCGGGTTCAAGCGGATCCCCTCGTATGCGCTCATTGCGGGGGGTATATCGCCTGTCGTCTGCCGGTGAGCTGTGATTTGCGTCACGCCTTCGCCTGCCCGGGCGTGCAGATGCTGTGCGAGACGACGCTCGAAGATCGCGGAATTCCTGGGGAATCTCAGCGCAGGTCGGTGCCCCAGCGGTCGCGGAAGGCGAGCTTGTCGACCGACTTTCGCGTGAGCGGACCGTGCCCCTTGGAGGCCGGATAGCCCAGCGGAATCGCCGCACAGGTGCCCCATTGTGGCGGAATGGCGAGCAAGCTCTTCACCTCGGCTTCGCACTGACACAAGAGCGTGGTGAGCACGCAGCCCAAGCCCTCGGCGCGCGCGGCCAGCAGGAAGTTCTGCACCGCCGGGTAGACCGAGCCGCCGCCCACGACCGACGGGCGCCCGAGGCCCTCGTCGGTGATCGCCATCTGGGCGGGATCGAAGCAGAACACCGCGATCACCGGGGTCTCGCCGAAGTGACTCGCCAGGTAGTCACCGGCCGCGAGCGTGCGCTCGTGCGGCGCCCGCCGTGACTCGGGCAGCGGCGCCAGGTTCTTGCGCACCTCTTTCGAGTAGGCGGACCACTGGCGCGAGTAGAGCTCGGCGAGTGATTGCTTGAGCGTCGGCGAGCGCACCAGCACCACGCGCCACGGCTGCACGTTGCCACCGGTGGGCGCCCACGCCGCCGCCTGCAGCAGCCGGTCGAGCAGCGCGTCGGGAATCGGGTCGGGCCGGAGCCGGCGCACGGCCCGGCACGTGCTCATCGCCTCGTACAGCTCCACCTCACGCGCTCGCGCGCAGGAGCTTCACCCGGACGCCGCACAGCTCGACCTCTTCGCCCGTGGCGGGGAGCCCGCGCGTGCGCGCGCGGTGCACCACCTCGAGCGGGTCGGCGACCAGGACGTCGATGCCCGAGACACCCTCGCCGCGGCCGTCGCGGTCGGCGACGAAACGCACGTGAGTGTCTCCGAGCGGCATCTCCTGCGAGCCGTCCGGAAGCGTGCGCAGGGGGTGCCCGAACACCTGGCTCCAGCGCGCCGCCAGGCCGCGCGGGTCGGCGCTCTGAACCTCGGCGCCCAGCAGCCGACGCGTCACGTCGCTGCGGATGTGCTCGCGCCACTCGGGGCCGGCCCACAGCCAGGACTCGGGCTGGCGCATCCAGTCGAACGACACGATCGCGGCACCGACGTCGCGGGGGTGCAGGTGGATGGTCGCGGCGTTCTGCAGCTCGGCTTTCCACACGATGCGCACGCCGAGCTCGTCGACGCGCTTCTTCTCGGCCGCGAGGTCGTCGACCTGCGCGATCACCATGTAGCCGCCGTCGCCCCGCCTCCGCTCGAGCAGGCGACCCGCGGTCGTGCCGGGCTGCGTGGGTGAGACCACCTCGAG
The DNA here is from genome assembly GCA_035498875.1 of Myxococcota bacterium. GTDB lineage: Bacteria > Myxococcota_A > UBA9160 > SZUA-336 > SZUA-336 > VGRW01. The sequence goes on along the minus strand of DATJZP010000093.1, from coordinate 38,720 downwards.
GAAGCTCGTGTCGATCGCCATCAGCGCGTTGTGCAGCCCGAACTCGGCCACGCCGGGGTCGCGGAAGCAGACCTCCAGCCCGAGCACGGCGCACAGGTCGTCGACCACCTTCGCGAGGTCCTGGGCCACGAGAGCGATTTGTCGGATGCGCATGGCTCCAGTGTGCACCCGGGGCTCTGCGAATTGCTACGGCGCGGCGGCGGGGCAGACCGGCGCGGGACCCGGCGCGCGGCCGGCCAGGTAGCGACGCAGCACCGTCGCGTCGGTCACGTCGCACTCGCTGCCGCCGATCACGCTGCAGCGCGAGAACTCACCGGGCGAGAGCCCCGCAGTGAGCGGATTGGCCAGCGCGAAGCGCAGCCGGAACACGTCGGCGGAGTTGCGCACCGCGTTGGCGTCCAGGTTCCCGCAGATCACCGGATCCACGCTGGCGCAGTTCGGATAGACCGAGACCTCTTTCTGAGTCGCGAGACCGAACGAGTCGAACACCGTGAGCGCGAAGGTGTAGTAGTAGGCGCTGCCGTCGCAGCCGATCGGCTGGATCGTGGCCGTGGTCGAGCAATGAGCGTCGATCGGCATCGGCTCGAGCTGGCCGTTGCGGTGCAGAGTGACCTGCCACTGACAGGTCAGGTTGCCCGCGCCCTGCTCCGCGTCGTTGAGGCTCGCGGTCAGCGCGTACTGGGTGTTGCCCGTCATCGGGTACATCGACTGGCTCTGCGGGCTCGTGATCGTGACCTGCGGCGGCGTGTCGTTCACCGCCACGTTGACCTGCGCGCCGGCCGAGAGACCGCCGGGGTCGCGCACCGTGAGCGTGACCAGATACGCCGCCGAGACGCCCACCGGCGCGAAGAAGGTGTGCACGGGATTCGGCGCGGTCGAGGCCGGCGAGCCGTCGCCGAAGTTCCACGAGTAAGTCAACGCCTGGCTCTCGGGGTCGGCGCTGCCCGCGCTCGAGAAGGCGACACTGAGGGGTGTCGGCCCGAACAGCGGCGCCGCGCTGGCGGCGGCCGACGGCGGCTGATTGCCGCTGGGCACGTATTGGTACTGCCAGATCGCGTTGTTGACGACGTCGACCATGTACAGGCCGCCGCTCGTCGGGCTCGTGGCCAGCATCGTGGGCTCACCCGCCGCGGAGTCGAAGAACTGCACGAAGGTGGGCTTGTCCTGGGCATCGAACTGGATGTTCGCGATGTAGCCGTAGCTGAACTCACTCGAGAAGAACGTGTTCCGGTAGGCGGCCGGAAAATCCGTGCCCGTGTACCAGACACCGCCCGTCGTCGTGGCGCCACCGAGTGACGTGCCCTGGACGGGCGAGCCGGGGGCGCCGACCTGCGCCTGCGAGGGGTTGTTGCCGTTCCAGGTGGGGACCAGCATGGGGCCGGTGCCGGCGCGGCCGTAAGTCAGCGTGGGGCGGGTCTCCATGAAGCGCGGGATCGTGGCCGGGATCTGCTGCGCGGGATTGCACGGATTCGGCCAGCTCGGCGTGCCCAGTGTCTCGGGCACGATCAGGTCGGTGAAGTAGAAGAAGGGCTGGTTGCAGCCGCCCGCGCCGGACAGCGGGTTGGGCGCATCCTGGTTGGGCACTTGCATGATCGAGTACTGCGGGTTCGGATCGAGGCCCTCGAACACCGGCCAGCCCGAGTTGTAACCGGGTCCGTCGATCACCTCGAGCTCTTCCCAGGTGTTCCAGCCCACGTTCCCCACGTACAGCGAGCCGGGATTGGCGTCGGCCTGGATGTGACTCCCGGTGCCGGGCCGCAGCGAGAAGCGGAACGCGTTGCGCAGGCCGAGCGCGTACAGGCGCGAGCCTGTCGAGCGCGGGTTGTTCGGGTCGTAGAACGGGTTGCTGGGCAGGCCGTCGCCGGTCTGCGGGTCGAGCCGCAGGATCTTGCCCGCGAGCGAAGACGGGAGCTGCGCGCGGAAGGCGCCCACGTCTTCCTTGGGCTGGATGATGCCCTCCAGCAGCGCCTGTGTGGCGAAGGAGCCGGAGACCGGGCCGCCGCCATCCGCGACGTTGAAGCTGGCGCCGTCGCCGCAGCTCGCGAGCAGTGAGTCGTCGGCGCCGAATACCACGGACCCCACGCCGTGAGAGTCGGACAGCAGCGGGCAGCCCGTGCTCTTGCTCTCGCCCAGCAGGATGCGCCGGGACTGCGGGTCGACGCTGTGGAAGCCGTCCGATGAACGCGCGGTATAACGGGTCAGCCGACCGATGCTCGCGACCTCGGTCTCGCTCTGGTTGGGGTCGTAGCCCGGCGTGCCCGCGTTGTTCAGGTAGTAGTGGTCGACCGCGTAGAGCAGGTAGATGTAGCCGTTCTGCAGGAAGTTCGGGTGCAGCGCGAAGCCCAGGAGCCCGTGATCCTGCCAGTTGCCGACCTCGTCCGAGATGTCGACCAGCGGCTGCGCGGACTTCACGCCATTCTCGACGATCCACACCCGGCCCGCCTTCTCCCAAACATAGGCGCGGCCGTTGGCATCGAAGGTCATGCCGACGGGCAGGTCCCACGGCCCTCCGAACGGCACCCGCGTGAAGCCGGTCGGGGGCGCAGCGCCGACTCCGTTCGGAACCGCGGCAAAGCAGACCAACAGCAACAGCGACAGCAAGCGGCGCATCTGTGACTCAACCTCGCCCCGGCCGGATCGTACACTGCGCCAGCGCGGTCGGATACGGGTCCTGAACTGCAAGGGCTCCGCCGTGTAAGATTCACAAAGCAGCGAACCACGCAGGGAGGACAAAACAGTGGCGGGGATCACGCGTTACGGCAGCTATCTGCCCTACAACCGCCTGCAGCGCGCCGCCATGGGCGCGGGCAAGGGCGAACGCAGCGTCGCGAGTTACGATGAAGACTCGGTGTCGATGGGCGTGGAAGCCGCGCGCGACGCCGTGCGCGGCCAGACCGGCATCGACACGCTGATCTTCGCGACCACGAGCCCGCCCTACGCCGAGAAGCTCAACGCCGCCACGGTCGCCGCGGCGCTCGACCTGCCTCGCACGCTGCGCGCGCTCGAGCTGGGCAGCTCCACGCGCATGGGCCTGGGGGCGCTCTTGGCGGGTGCCGACGTGGCCGCCGGCGGCGGCCGCGCCTTGGTCGTGTCCGCGGACGTGGTGATCGGCGCGCCCGGCGGCGGGCGCGAGAGCGGCGGCGGCGACGGCGCCGTGGCCTTCGTGACTGGGCCGGACTCGGAGGCGCTCGCCCGCTTCGTGGGCCGCGCCTCCGCCACCACCGAGATACTCGACGTGTGGCGGCTGCCGAGCGATCCGTTCGCCAAGCAGTGGGAGGAGCGCTTCGGCGCCGAGACACTGGGCCCGGTCGCGGTCGACACGGCGACCCGCGCGCTCAAGAGCGCGGGCATCGGTCCGGCCGACCTGAAGTCGGTCGTGCTCGACGGCACCAACCCGCGCGCCGTCGCGATGGTGGCCGAGGCGCTGCGGCTCAAGCCCGAGCAGGTCGCCGACCCGCTCGCGGCCTCGGTGGGCCGCACCGGCACCGCGCACGCGGGGCTCTTGCTCGCGCGCGCGCTCGACCGCGCGAACGCGGGCGACAGGATCCTGGTGCTGTGCTGCGCAGACGGCGCCGACGCGGTGGTGCTCGAGGTGACCGAGCGGCTGGCGGCGAGCCGCCCGCTCCACTCGGTCGACCGCTGGCTGGGCGCGAAGCGCAACGACCTGCCCTACAACGCCTATCTGAAGTGGCGCGGCATCCTGCCCTTCGAGCCGCCGCGCCGGCCCGAGCCCGAGCGCCCCGCCGCTCCGCCCATGAAGCGCGCCGACCACTGGAAGTACGCGTTCGTGGGCTCGCGCTGCGAGGCCTGCAACACGGGTCACTTGCCGCCCCAGCGCGTGTGCGTGAAGTGCGCAGCGGTCGACCAGATGCGCGAGGAACGCTTCGCCGACACGTCGTGCAAGGTGGCGACCTACACGCTCGACCACCTGGCCTACACGCTGCAGCCGCCGGTCGTAGCGGCGATCGTCGACTACGCGGCCGGCGGCCGGCTGTCCTGCGAGCTCACCGACGTCGATCCCAAGGAAGTGAAGATCGGCAACGAGCTCGAAATGACGTTCCGACGCCTGTACACCGGCCAGGGCGTGCACAACTACTTCTGGAAGGCGCGGCCAAAGCGCTAGCTTTGGTCTGACAAGGAGAAGAAGCGATGGCGAGCCGAGGGATCAAGGATCGGGTGGCAATCGTCGGCATGGGCTGCACGCCGTTCGGCGAGCACTGGGACAAGGGTGCCGAGGACTTGCTCGTCGACGCCGCGACCGACGCGTACAAGTCTGCGGGCGTGGGTCCGGAGCAGGTCGACGCCTACTGGCTCGGCACGATGGGCAGCGGTGTCTCGGGGCTGATGCTGTCCGAGGCGCTCAAGCTCGACTACAAGCCAGTCACTCGGCTCGAGAACATGTGCGCCACCGGCTCCGAGGCGATGCGCAACGCCGCCTATGCCGTGGCCAGCGGCGCTTACGACCTGGTGATGGCGATCGGCGTCGAGAAGCTGAAGGACTCGGGCTACTCCGGACTCACCGGCTCGCGTCCGCCCTCCGACGGCACTGACTCGTCGATGACCGCGCCGGCCACCTTCTCGTTGCTCGCGCCCGCCTACGCCAAGAAGTACGGCGTGGACGAGGCGACGCTGAAGCAGGTGCTCGCGCGCATCGCCTGGAAGAACCACAAGAACGGCGCGAAGAACCCGAAGGCGCAGTTCCGCAAGGAAGTGTCTCTCGACAAGATCTGCGCCTCGCCGTCGGTCGCCGGCATGCTCGGCGTGTTCGACTGCTCGGGTGTCTCGGACGGCTCGGCTGCCGCGATCCTGTGCCGCGCCGAAGACGCGCACAAGTACACCGACCACCCGATCTACCTGAAGGCGCTGTCGTTCGCCGCGGGTCCGGCCGAGGGCTACTTCAGCCAGGACTACGACTTCACCAGCTTCCCCGAGGTCGTGGCCAGCTCGACCGACGCCTACAAGCAGGCGGGAGTCACCAATCCGCGCGAGCAGATCAGCATGGCCGAGGTACACGACTGCTTCACCCCGACCGAGCTCGTGCTGATGGAAGACATGGGCTTCTCGCCGCGTGGCCAGGCCTGGAAGGACGAGCAGGAGGGCCGCTTCGACCTCGAAGGCGCGCAGCCGGTGAATCCCGACGGCGGGCTGAAGTCGTTCGGCCACCCGATCGGCGCCTCGGGTCTGCGCATGATGTACGAGATGTGGCTGCAGCTCCGCGGCGAGGCGGGTCCACGGCAGATCAAGAACCCGAAGCTGGGACTCACTCACAACCTCGGCGGGGCGCCCGGCCGGTGCGTGAGCTTCGTCTCGATCGTGGGGAACTCACTCGGCTAGCAGGTAACTCACTGACCTCCGAGGCCGTACCACCGCCCGCGGCGCCCGAGCCGTTCTCCGAGAAGGAGTTCTATCTCGAGGACTTCCACGGGAAGACGCTCGCGATCGCCGCGCCCGCGGCCGAGCTGCGCCATCCCGCGAAGCTCGCCGAGGTGATCGACGAGCTCGCGCGCAACGAGACCAGCGTCGTCCTGCTGTCGACCGAGCGCTCGGCGCTCGAGCCCCTGGTGGGCGGCCACGTGCTGTCGATGGCCACGCCGCGGCTCGAGGGCACGGTCTGGCGCCAGCTGCGCGAGTCGTTCCGGCTGGGGCTGGTGGTGGCCGGGTCGCTCGCCTTCGCGCCGGCCTGCCGCGAGGCCACGGTCCGGCTCGGCATCTCGAAGCTCGTCTGGCTGGATCGCGACGGCGGCATCATGCGGCCCAACGGCGAGCGCGTCTCGTTCGTGCACCTGCAGGAGCTGCGCGAGCTCCTGGCCGCGGGCGCGCCGCGCAACGAACGCCGCGCGGCGCTCCTGCGCGAGGTCGAGGCGATGCTGGTCGCGGGCGTGCCCGCGGTGAACGTCTGCACCTGCGAGGGGCTCTCGGACGAGCTCTTCAGCTACGCCGGCTCGGGCACCCTCTTCACCGACGAGCGCTACGTGGTGGTGCGCAAGCTCGGGCTCGACGACTTCGACGCCGCGAACGACCTGATCGCGCGCGGCACCGCCGAAGGCTATCTCGCGCCGCGCACCGTCGAGCAGCTCGACGCGGTGCTGGCCAGCGGCTTCGGCGCGTTCGTCGAGAACTACCACCTGGCCGGCATCGGCTCGCTCCTGGTCGACGAGGGCGCCGGCTGTGCCGAAGTGGCCTCGCTCTACACGCTGACCCGGTTCCTGGGCGAAGGCGTGGGCGGTCACCTGGTCGAGCACGCACTCACGCTGGCGCGCCAGCGCGGACTCAACTTCGTGTACGCCTGTACCACCAGCGAAGGCGTGGGGCGCTTCTTCCAGCACCACGGCTTCCGGACGGCGCAGCCCGACGAGGTGCCCAAGGAGAAGTGGCGCGGCTACGACCCGGAGCGGCGCTCGCGCGTGCGCTGCTACCGGCTCGACCTGGGCCCGAGCCTGACTCTGCTCTAGCTCTGCTCCAAGAGCTCGACCCAGTTCCCGTCGGGATCCTCGAGCATCGCGATCTCGACGCCGGCGCGGACCTTGGTGCGGCCCATGGCGACCTTGGCGCCCGCTCGCTTGGCGGCCGCCACCACGTCGTCGAGGTTCGAGACACTCACCGTGAAGTAGCGGTAGCCGGTGCCGCCGGTGAGCCCGCCGGGCGCGGGCTTGTTCGCCGGCTGCTTGTCCAGGCTCACGAGCTTGAGCACGGTCGTGCCGCACAGCAGGCGGTGCATCTTGCCGCCCATGGGCAGCGGCAGGTCGCCCTGGTGCGGCAGCCCGAGCACGTCGCGATAGAACGCGAGCATGGCAGACGCGTTGTTGGTGACGATACCCAGGTCGATCGAGTCCTTGGTGGTCTTGATTCCCATGGCCAGAGTCTACGCGAAGCGCGCGGGCGGCGTGGCGAGCTCGAGCGGCTCGCGGCCGAGCAGACCCGCGGGGAGCGCGAGCGCGCGCGCGTGGAGACACATGCGCTCGCCCGGCCGGGCCTGTGAGTCGTAGAGCGGATCGCCGGCGATCGGATGCCCCAGGTGGGCCAGGTGCACGCGCAGCTGGTGCTGGCGGCCGGTGACCGGCTCGAGCTCGAGCGCGCTGGCCCATGCGTCCGCCCCCACCAGGCGCACGCGGGTATGCGCCGAGATTCCGGCGCGATCGACCTTGAAGCGCGGCGGCCGGTGACCGCAGCGCAAGATGCGGCCGCGCAGCTCGAGCCCGGGCTCCGACACCGAGAAGTGTCGCGAGGCGTCGCCGCGCACGCGGGCGTCGTAAGAGCGGCGAATCGAGCCGCTCGCGAAAGCGCGCACGAGCTCGCGCTGCACCTCTGCGCGCAGCGCCACGAGCTGCAGGCCCGAGGTCTCCTTGTCGAGGCGGTGCGGCAGCCACGGCCCGCCCGGCTCGCAGTCACGCGCCTGCTTTAGCGCGAGCGCCGTGAGCAAGGTGCGCTTGATCTCGTTCCCGGCGGGGTGCGCCGGCACGCCGGCGGGCTTCTCGATCGCGAGCCAGCCCTCCCCGCGCGCCACCGGCTCGAGCGCGAGCAGGTCGTCGAGCGGCGCGTCCGCATCGCGCGGGCGCTTCTCGATCGTGACGTCGATCTGCTGGCCGACCGTGAGCGCCGTGGCGGCGCGAGACACCACGCGGCCCTCAACGCGGGCCCTGCCCGCCCGGATCCAGCCCGCGACGCGCGTGCGCGACGCGAACGGCAGCCGCGCGGCCAGCATCAGGTCGAGTCTCAGCCCGTCCTCGCTGCGAGCCACCACGAACGCGAGTGACTCCTCGGGCGCGAGCAGTCTCCGAACGTCCACGTCTTATGCTCGCGTGGGCACCCTACCCACGCTCGGGCGTGTCGTTACCGGCGGCGAGCTCGGCCTCGTGCTCCGCGATGCGGCGGCGCACGTCGTCCATGTCGAGCGCCTTCACGCGCTGGATGACTTCTTCCAGGTGGTGCGCCTGCAGCGCCCCCGGCTGCGCGAACACGCAGATCTGGTCGCGGAAGATCGCCAGCGTGGGAATCGACTGGATCTCGAACATGGCGGCGAGCTTCTGCTGCTCGTCCGTGTTCACCTTGGCGAACACCGCATCGCTGTGTTTCGCGGCGGCAGCCTCGAACACCGGCGCGAAGTTGCGGCAGGGCCCGCACCACGGCGCCCAGAAGTCGATCAGCACCAGCGAGTTACCAGTGATCGTGCGCTCGAACGTGGCCTCGGTCAGCTCCAGAGCCATTGGGAAACTCCTTGCGGCGTCAGGGGCTCTGGTGCGGCTTCAGGTACTCGCCGGCGACCCAGCCCTCGGGTGCGACGCCGTCCGATTGGACGCGCTTCCACCCATCCTTGGTTTCGAGCACGCGCACTTCCATGCCCTTCTTCAACGTGCCCAGCACCGTGCCTTTGGTGCTCGGAATCGCGCGCACATTCAAGCTGTTCGCGACCACGACCTCCATCGGCAGCATCTCGACCTCGCCGCCGGGCGCGGCCGTGGTGTCCGCCGCGGCACCGGGATCGCCGCCGTCCGCGTGCTTACACGCAACGCTGGCAGCTCCGGCAAGCAAGACCAGAACGAGACACGCGCTTCGAACCGCCCGCAAAGCTTCGCCCCCTCTTCTGACCCCGTCCCGAGCATAGCGGGACGCAGCCGGCGCCGAAATCGTTAGACTCGGCCCGCGGTGAACATTCTCGGGATCTCGGCCTTTTATCACGACAGCGCGGCGTGCCTGGTGCGCGACGGCGAGATCGTGGCGGCGGCCCAGGAAGAGCGCTTCACGCGCAAGAAGCACGACTACCGCTTCCCCACCCGGGCGATCGACTACTGCCTGGCCGAGGCCGGCATCTCGGCCGAGCAGCTCGACATCGTGGCCTTCTACGACAAGCCGCTGCTCAAGTTCGACCGCCTGCTCGAGACCTACGTGGCCTACGCACCGCAGGGCTTCCGGCTGTTCCTGATGGGCCTGCCGCTCTGGCTGAAGCAGAAGCTCTACACCCCGCGCGAGCTCGACCTCGGCCTCGGCGGCCGCTACAAGGGCCGCTACGTGTTTCTCGAGCACCACGAGTCACACGCGGCCAGCGCCTTCCTGCCGTCGCCCTTCGACGAGGCTGCGATCCTGACACTCGACGGTGTCGGCGAGTGGGCCACCGGCTCGATCGCGGTCGGGCGCGGCAACCAGATCCGCATGCTGAAGGAGCTGCGCTTCCCGCACTCGCTCGGCCTGCTCTACTCCGCGTTCACCTACTTCACCGGCTTCAAGGTGAACAGCGGCGAGTACAAGCTGATGGGCCTGGCGCCGTACGGCGAGCCGATCTACGCGGATCTGATTCGCGAGAAGATGCTCGACGTCAAGCCGGACGGGTCGTTCCGCATGGACCTGTCGTACTTCGCGTACACGCACCAGGACGTGATGACGTCGCGGAAGTTCGACAAGCTCTTCGGCGGCCCGCCGCGCAAGCCCGAGTCACCGATCACGCAGCGCGAGATGGACCTCGCCGCCTCGATCCAGGTCGTGACCGAGGAGATCATGCTGCGGATCGCGCGCTACGCGCACGAGCTGACGGGCCTCGACCGCTTGTGTCTCGCGGGCGGCGTGGCCCTCAACTGCGTGGGCAACGGCAAGATCCTGCGCGAGGGGCCGTTTCGCGAGCTGTGGATCCAGCCGGCCGCGGGCGACGCCGGCGGCGCGCTGGGCGCGGCGCTCTTCGTCTGGCACCAGCTGCTCGACCACGAGCGCAAGCCAGAGGGCCGCGACTCACAGAAGGGCTCGCTGCTCGGGCCCGCCTACTCGAACGAAGAGATCCAGAAGCTCCTCGACCAGAAGGGCGCGGTCTACCGGCGCTACGACGACGAGGACGCGCTCTGCGACGCGATCGCGGACCTCTGCGCTGCCGAGCTCGTGGTGGGTCACTGCGCCGGGCGCATGGAGTTCGGTCCGCGCGCGCTGGGCGCACGCTCGATCCTGGGCGACGCGCGCTCGCGCAAGATGCAGGCCACGATGAACGTGAAGATCAAGTTCCGCGAGTCGTTCCGGCCGTTCGCGCCGGCCGTACTGCGCGAGGACGTGGCCGAGTACTTCGAGATGCGGCCGAACGAAGACTCGCCCTACATGCTCTTGGTCGCGCCCGTGCGCGAAGAGAAGCGCCTGGCGATCGAGTCACACGGCGAGAAGGGTCTCGACAAGCTTCGGCAGGTGCGCTCGGTCGTGCCGGCGATCACGCACGTCGACCACTCGGCGCGCGTGCAGACGATCGACCGCGAGCGCAACCCGCGCTTCTACAGGATCCTGCAGGCGTTCAAGCGCAAGACCGGCTCATCCGTCCTGATCAACACCAGCTTCAACGTGCGCGGCGAGCCGATCGTGAACACGCCCGAAGACGCCTACCGCTGCTTCATGCACACGAACATGGACGCGCTCGTGCTCGAGAACCTGGTGCTGTTGAAGAAGGACCAGCCCGAGGCCAAGGAGATCGACGTCGACGCCTATCTCGCCGAGTTCGGGCAGGACTGACTCGTGGCGGGGCTCGTCGACCTGAACCTCCGTCCAAGCGTTCGCACGCTGCGCCAGTTCGGCTGGATCGCGCTGGCAGGCTTCGGCCTGCTCGCACTGTGCGCCTGGAACGGCTGGCTGATCTTCCGCCACGGCCTGGGTGACTGGCGCACGCCGGTGACGCTGGGCCTGGTCGCGCTGGGCGCACTCTCGGCGCTGTTCTCGCTGGTCTTCCCGCGCGCGAACGCCCCGCTCTACGTCGGGCTCTCGCTGGTCGCCTTTCCGATCGGCTTCGTGCTCTCGTACGTGATCATGGCGACGCTCTTCTACGTGGTGATCGCGCCGGTCGGGTTCGTGATGCGAGGGTTCGGGCTCGACCCGATGGACCGCCGCTTCCTGCCCCATGCCACGACTTACTGGGTCGACGCGCGTCCGCCGCGCGCCAAGGCCGACTACTTCAAGCAGTACTGAGGGAGAGACTCCGTGGCCGCTGACCTCGAGAAGAAGAACGACTTCGCCGCCCAGGCCGCGCAGCCCAAGGCCGGCCTCGCGGCCGAATTCTTCGGCTTCCTGCGCGACAACAAGAAGTGGTGGCTGGCGCCGATCGTGATCTCGATCCTGGGGCTCGGCCTGTTGGTGCTGCTGGGCGGGACGGCCGCGGCGCCGTTCATCTACACGCTGTTCTAGGGTCGCTCAGCCGGGCCGAGGCGCGCGGCCGCGCAGGGCGTTCGCCAGCGCCGCGACGAGCGCCCGCGCGGCGCGCTCGCGGCCGTCCTTCGAGAGCGTGGGCGGATTCCCCGAGAGTGACTCGACCCGGGCCAGGTCGAAGATCGGCTGGCCGCGGAAGGCCTCGCGCACGCGCCCGTTGAAGTCGTCGCGCATCGTATTCGCGCGCGAGCGCGCGCTGGCCGCGCCGATGAGCGTGCGCAGGAACCCCCGGAGGCCCTCGTCCCGCGCCACCAGCGGCACGGTCACCGGCACGAGGATCACGTCCGGGTGCGCGGCGCGCAGCCGCTGGATCGCCCTGCGGTAGTGAGTGAAGAGCGCCTTGCCGTTCGTGTCACCGCTGATCCCCTGAAACGGCAGCTCGAGCAGCGCTACGTCTTTCGGGCCGCCGTCGGCCGCGATCGCGCGCTCGAAGCCGTCGATCGCCGTGTTCGGATCGGCTTCGCCGAGCACGTCGGCGAGCGCCAGGCCCGGGTCGAGCCGGGTCACTGCCTCGAGCACCTGGGTGCCGATCGCGTCGTGCACGAACAGGACGTTCGCGCCCCGCAGCTGCGCCAGATCCGCGGCCAGCGTCTGCGCGTTCCCCGCCGTCTCGGGCGCGGGCGGCGGAGTCAGCTCTCGGCTGCAGCCGAGGACGAGCGCCAGGCACAGCGCGAGCCCCTGCGTCGACCGGACCCCCACGCCGAGATTCTGTCGCGAAACTCGCCCGAGCGCCCGTCAGTCCTTGGGCGGCACCCCGGCGTACAGCACCACGAACACGTAGCCATCGATCGCCGCAGTGTTGTTCGACTGCCAGGCGTTCACGGTGACCGAGATCTCGTTGTTCGTGGCGCTGGCCACGATCGCGTTCGCGACCGCGAACTCGCCGGCGTCGTCGCCCTCGGCCGTGGCCTGCGCGACCACCCATTCGCGGCTGATGTTCTTGGGGTACTTGCCGTCGAAGAACACGATCAGCCCGCTGCTGGTGGGGCCGGTGGTCACTCCGACCGTGCCCTTGCCGCCGAACGCGCTCACGGTGCCGTCGGCGAGCTTCACCCGCGCGAAGCCGATCGCGACGCCCGAGGAGCTCGGGCCCCCGGCGTGCGCCGGCAGCGCGGCGAGCAGACAGAACGCGACCACGAAACCCAGCGAGCGCAACGAGTGACTCCGCATGAACCCCTCCAACGGCAGCAGTGAGTGCAGTGGGTTCGCCGATCGCGGCGCCGGCCGCAACTCGGCGGCAAGAAGCGGCCCAGCCGTGCACGACTCCTGCGCCAGCGCGGTCGGTGGGGCCATTCCACGCCGACCTCGCGGAGCGGGTACAATCGCTTCTTTCGGAGGGAGCGATGGCGATCAAGAGCTTTCCGATCGAGGCGAGTCACATCCTGATGTTCGCGCGCGCGGTGAACGACCCGAACCCGGTCTACGCCGACGCCGAGTACGCGAAGAAGACCGAGGCCGGTGGCATCATCCCCCCGCCCACATTCACGCAGTCGAGCGCGCAGTTCGACCCCGACTACTTCCTGCGGCCCAAGATCGGCCAGCCCTGGTTCGGCTCGGGCAAGGAGCCGACCGGCATCGTCCGGAAGCCGAGCAAGGGTGAAGGCAGCGGCGCGGCGGCCGGCGGCCTGCACGCCGAGCAGCACTTCGAGTATCACCGGCCCGTGCACGCGGGCGACGTGCTCACCGCCGAGACCAAGCCCGGCAAGACCTGGGAGAAGGAAGGCAAGCGCGGCGGCAAGCTGCACTTCAGTGAGTCGATCACCGAGTACCGCAACCAGCGCGGCGAGCTCGTGGTCACCGCCCGTGGCGTCGGCGTGCGCACCGAGCGCGTGATCGAGCAGAAGTAGGAGTGACGCGATGGCACTGAAAGCCGCTCAGCTGAAGGTCGGGGATACCCGCGAGGAGGTCGTGATCGACCACCTGACGCGCACCCAGCTCGTCATGTACGCGGGCGCGTCCGGTGACTACAACCCCGTGCACACCGACGAGGTCTTCGCGACCAAAGTCGCCGGCTATCCCACGGTGTTCGCGCACGGCATGCTGTCGATGGGCGCCACCGCGCGCATGCTCACCAACTGGGTCGGCGACGGCCGGCTCACCAAGTACGGCGTGCGCTTCGTCTCGCAGGTCTGGCCGGGGGACACGCTCACCGCCCGGGCCAAGGTCGAAGGGCTGCGCCACGAGGGCGGCCAGCACTTCGTCGACCTGTCGGTCGTGACCACGAACCAGGACGGCAAGGAAGTCGTCTCGGGCTACGCGAGCGCGCGCGTCGACGCCTAGAATCCGATGACGGAACGAAGCGGCTCGGCGGTGCTCGCGCCGCTCCAGGGAACGGTCGCGGCGATCGAGGTGGCGCCCGGCGACGCCGTGCACGAGGGCCAGGCGCTGCTCGTGCTCGAGGCCATGAAGCTCGAGCACGTGATCGAGGCGCCGCACGCCGGCATCGTGCGCGCAGTCACCGTGGCGCTCGGGGACCTGGTGCAGGAGCGACACGCGCTGGTGTACGTGGAGGCTGCGGAAGTCGCCGGTGAGCGCGCCAGCGAGTCCGAGTCGCTCGACCTGGATCGGATCCGCCCCGACCTGGCCGAAGTCGTGGACCGCCACGCGCTCGGCCTGGACGCGCGCCGGCCCGACGCGGTGGCGCGGCGGCACAAGACCGGCCAGCGCACCGCGCGCGAGAACGTCGACGAGCTGGTCGATCCCGGCACGTTCGTCGAGTACGGGCCGCTGGTGATCGCCGCGCAGCGCCGCCGCCGCGCGCTCGACGACCTGATCGCGCGCACGCCCGCCGACGGCCTGGTCGCCGGCATCGGCCGCGTGAACGGTGAGCTCTTTGGCGACGCGCGCACGCAGTGCGTGGTGATGTCGTACGACTACACCGTGCTGGCCGGCACGCAGGGCCAGCAGAACCACCGCAAGAAAGACCGCATGTTCGAGATCGCGCACGAGCAGCGGCTGCCGATCGTGTTCCTGACCGAGGGCGGCGGCGGGCGGCCGGGAGACACCGACTCGGCCGGTGTCTCGGGCCTCGACTGCCTCGCGTTCGCGCTCTTTGCCGAGCTCTCCGGCTGGGTGCCGCTGGTCGGAATCACCTCGGGGTACTGCTTCGCCGGCAACGCCGTCCTGCTCGGCTGCTGTGACGTGATCATCGCGACCGAGGGCTCGAACATCGGGATCGGCGGGCCCGCCATGATCGAAGGCGGCGGGCTCGGCGTGGTGCGCCCCGACGAGGTGGGCCCGCTCGAGATCCAGCGCGCGAACGGCGTGGTCGACATCGCGGTGGCCGACGAGGCCGAGGCCGTGGCGGTGGCGAAGAAGTATCTCTCCTACTTCCAGGGCGCCCTTCCGCGCTGGGAGTGTCCCGACCAGCGCGAGCTGCGCCGGATCATCCCCGAGAACCGCCTGCGCGCCTACGACGTGCGCCGCGTGCTCGACACGCTGGCCGACGTCGACTCACTGCTCGAGCTGCGCCGCGACTGGGGCCACGGCGTGATCACGGCGCTCCTGCGCGTCGAGGGCCGCCCGCTCGGCGTGATCGCCAACAACCCCAATCACCTGGCGGGCGCGATCGACCGCGACGGCGCCGACAAGGCCACGCGCTTCATGCAGCTCTGCGACGCCTTCGACCTGCCGATCCTGTTCCTGTGCGACTGCCCGGGGATCATGGTCGGGCCCGAGATCGAGAAGACGGCGCTGGTGCGCCATGCCGCGCGCATGTTCGTGAACGCGGCCGGGCTCACCGTCCCCTTCTTCACGATCGTCCTGCGCAAGGGCTACGGCCTGGGCGCGCAGGCCATGGCCGGCGGTAGCTTCAAGGCGCCGCTCTTCTGTGTCTCGTGGCCCACCGGCGAGTTCGGCGGCATGGGCCTCGAGGGCGCGGTGAAGCTCGGCTACTCGAAGGAGCTCGCCGCCGTGGACGACCCGGTGAAGCGCGAGGCGCTCTTCAACGAGATGGTCGAGCGCATGTACCAGATCGGAAAAGCCGTGAACGTGGCCTCGCACTTCGAGCTCGACGACGTGATCGACCCGGCCGACTCCCGACTGTGGATCTCGAACGCCCTTCGCTCCACGCCGCCGCCTGCTCCGCGCACCACCAAGAAGCGCCCCTGCATCGACACCTGGTGAGTCAGTGACCCGAGCCGGCGATGCTCGCGCGCACCAGCGCCAGCGTCGAGAAGTACTCGTCCGGGATCGCGACCTCGTAGTCGACGTCGTTCACCAAGAGCTGGACCTTGCGCCGGTCGAGCTGGTTCTCGAACTCCATGCGCACCGGCGTCTCGACGCCATGCATGGGCCGGGTCTCGATCGTGCGCGCCACGAGCCGGCGCTTGCCCTTTTGGAACTGCTCGGTGCGCATCGGGATGAAGGTCTCGGCGTCGATCCAGGTGACGCGCTCGTCGAAGCGCGGGTTCTCGCGCAGCGCCTGCTCGGTCAGCTTGTATGCGGGCCGGCCCTCGAGTGACTCGCGCTCCATGCTCTCGATCTCGGTCGGCTCGGACTGCGCCACGCCGAAGCCCAGGAACTCGAGATCGATGCCGTACACGTCGTCGTTGGCGACCGTCTGCGGCAGCCGGCGCACGCGCTTCAGGTCGGGCTGGTACAGGAAGTAGTCGTTCGGCCGGCCCTGCTGCTCGAGGAACAAGACGCCCACGTTCCGCA
The DNA here is from genome assembly GCA_035498875.1 of Myxococcota bacterium. Lineage (GTDB taxonomy): Bacteria > Myxococcota_A > UBA9160 > SZUA-336 > SZUA-336 > VGRW01. The sequence continues at coordinate 22,901 of DATJZP010000093.1, read as the reverse complement.
CGCTCTCCGGCTGGGTGAAGCGCACCATCACGCGCTCGGCGCCGACCGCCTCGTCGGTGCGCCAGACGTGGAGCTCGCGCTCCTCGTGGATGCCGCCCAGGTCCATCGACAGATGCACCAAGGCGGCGAAATGTCTGCCCGCGAGCCGCGAGTGCCAGCGCGTCTTCACGGCCTCGGGAGTGAGTGGCGCGCCGTCCTCCAGCGCTCCCGCCTGGAGCGCGAGACCGCCGATCGACGCCGCCAGCACGGCGATGCGGACCCAGCGTTTCATGTCGCGCGCAGCACGGAGCAAGTTCGATACCCGCCGCGCGCGCCCCGCGGAGTGCGCCGGCCAGGTCTTTGGCCAGTTCCGCTCGCCAAGGCTGACCATCAGGTGCGCGAGCTTACCGCGCGCTCGCGGCTCGCGAACAGCCCCCACCCACCCGCCGCCAGGCAGCCGAGCGCGATCAGCTGCGACGTGGTGAACGGGCCGACCGTGCGCGGGTTCGTGCGCAGCCACTCGATCGCGAAGCGGCCGGCGCCCTGCAGCACGAGATACTCGGCCACGAGACAGCGCGAGCGCATGAGTCGCGCGCGCAGGAAGAGCGCCGAGGCGAACAGCCAGGCGGCCTCGTAGAGCTGGGTGGGGTGTACGCGCTCGAGCGTGGGCGGCATGCCGTGCGGGAAGGCCATGCCCCAGGGCAGCGCCGTGCGCACACCGTAGTCGTCACCGACCAGGAAGCAGCCGATCCGCCCGATCGCCTGGCCGAGCGCGAGCGAGGGCGCCATGGCGTTCGCCACCACCGCGACCGGCATGCGGTCCCACGACAGCTTGGCCACCACCGCGACCGCGCCGAGCGCGAGCCCGCCGTAGAAGGTCGCGCCCTCGCGGCTCCACAGCACGAAGCGGAAGCTCTGCCCCGGCTCCGGGGCGAACAGGGTCTCGCTGGCGGCCCAGAGCTTCGCGCCCACGCAGCCGCCCACGATCGCGAACGGAAACAGCGTCCAGGCATAGTCACTCGCGATGCCGAAGCGTGGCAGCGCGCGCGCCAGCCAGAGCGCGCCCACCAGCCCGCCCGCGAAGATGCTCAGCCCGAGCCAGGAGATCACGGACGCCAGGCACAGCAAGCGGCGTGCCTCGGCACGAGTCACACCCTGCGCCCGCGCGCCCGGATGTTACCTAAGCAGCGGTTCGCTGAGCCTTCTTCTTCGCGTCGTGCGCCTGCTGCGTGCGCACCAGCTCTTCCCAGCCGAGATACGAGGTGAAGCCGCTCTCGTCGAAGAACAGCACCGGGCCGTCGCAGATGAACAGATACTCGGTGTCCTCGAGCGCGGTGGTGGCGCCGTGGATCATGCCGTTCTGCTCGTAGGTGTAGTCGCCGGCGTTCAGGATGCCGTCGCGGATCGCGAGCTTGCCCTTGATGATGAAGGTGTGCGCCGCCGACAGGTGTTTGTGCTGCGGGGCGACGTAGCCCTTGAGCCAGCGGAACAGCACCGCCCAGCGGCCTGTCTCCGCGCCCGTCCACAGGATCTTCATGAACGCGCGCTCCGGGTCGTTGTCCTGCGGGATCCACTCGGAATCGGCGCGAATGATCGCGTCCACCATCGTGGGATTGAGCGGGCCGATCTCCTGCGGAAGTGCCATGACATCCTCCCTTTCGTCGGATTCTACGCCTCCCGCGCGGCTGATACGATCCAGGCACCCCAAACGCGGAGGCGGCGCATGGACCTCTACCAGGCGATCGAGACCACGAACACCTGCCGGTTTTTCAAGAAGGACGCGGTGCCGCGCGACGTGCTGCGCCGCGCGCTCACCGCCGCGCGCTTCGCGCCGAGCGGCGGCAACCGCCAGCCGGTGCGCTTCGTGGTGGTGACCGACCCCGGGCTGAAGAAGGAGCTCGCGGCGCTGTACCTGCCGCACTGGAAGCAGTACATCGGCGGAATGACTCGCGGCGACGTGCGCGTCGACACGCTGCCCGCCATGGTGCGCAACGCCGACTACTTCGCGAATCACCTGGCCGAGGTGCCGGCGCTGGTGGTGGTGTGCGCGCGGCTGGCGGACTGCTACGCCACCGACACGCAGCTCGGGCGGCTCTCGGTGGTGGGCGGCGCGTCGATCTACCCCGCGGTGCAGAACTTCATCCTGGGCTGCCGCGCCGAAGGACTGGGCACGGCACTCACCACGCTGCTGGTGGCGGAAGAGCCCAAGGTACGGCCGCTGCTCGGCCTGCCCGACGACATCTCGACCGCGGCCTTCATCGCCGTGGGCTACCCCGAGAAGCCGTTCCCCAAGCAGCTCCGGCGCAAGGAGCTGGCCGAGATGTGCTTCGCCGACCGCTACGGGCAGGCGTTCTAGAAGGTCACTCCCAGCTCGCGCTCGAGGTGCGCGCGCACGGCGCGCTCGAGCGCCTCGGGCCAGGGCACGCCGACCTTCTCGGCCACCGCGCGCGCGTGCGGCAGGAACACGCGCAGGAAGGCCAGGTTCGCCGCGAGAAGCGACTCGCGCGTGGCGGCCGGCCAGGGCAGTGACTCGAGCACGGCGTACTGCTCGGGCGTTAGCTTGTCGCGCCAATGCTTCACGCCGGTCGTGGGGAGCGGCGCGTTCAGCTCGAGGAACAGCTCCGACAACCGCCGCCGCATGTGCCCGTAGCCTTCCTGGGCGAGCATGAGCTCGCCGCGGCCGAGCACCGCCGGGGTGAGCGCGAGATAGCGCAGCGGCTCCTCGATCGCGGTCGTCACCTTGTGCGGATCGGGTCCGGCCGGCGGCAGCGGCGCCGGCCGCTCGCGCTCGAGGCCGTCGCGGTCGAACACCACGAGCCGCGGGCTGCGATTCCCGCGCAGCGTGCTCAAGCGCTCGACCACCACGTCGAGTCTCTCGCAGGCGGGAGTCAGCGAGTAGACGCTGCCGCGCAGGAACGGGATCTCGCGCGCCAGCACCGTGGGCGTGATCGCCGCGAGCCACTCGCGCCAGCTGGCCGCGAAGCCGTCGAAGTCGGCGTCGGTGACCGTGACCACAAGGTCGAGGTCCGAGTGAGCGTCGGCGTCGCCGCGCGCCACCGAGCCGGCGAGCCAGAGCGCGCGCACGCGCGAATCGGCGGAGAAAACGGTTACCGCGCGCTCGAACAGCGCTCTGTAACTCGGGCCGAGCGGCTCGAGCGACGCGGGAGTGAGTACACGTTCTACCGACATTCACATCCCCATTCGAATCCGATTCGCGCCGACCGACGTACTCCTCCGGACGTCAAACCGCACTTGGAGGAAGCATCATCATGCATCGCCTGTTACTTTCGCTCGCCATCGCGGCAGGCCTGTCACTGCCCGGCGCCGCGTTCGCCATCGACGCGGTCGCGACCGCCCAGATGAAGGCCGAGAACGAGGTTCCGTCGGTGATCTCGAACGCCGTGGCCAAGTTCACCGCCATCGTCCAGGACGATCAGATCAAGTATCGCCTGCAGTTCGCGAACCTGACTGGAAACACGTTGTTCGCGCACATCCATGTGGGCCAGTTCTTTGCCAATGGCGCGGTCTCGGTGTTCCTGTGCAACAACACCGCGACCGGTCCCGTGCCGCAGAGCTGCCCGACCGGCTCCGGCACGATCACCGGCACCATCACGGCGGCCGACGTGATCGGGCCCTCGGGCCAGGGCGTCGACCCTCAGGAGTTCGCCGCGCTGTTGAAGGCGATCGCCGACGGCGTCGCCTACGTGAACATCCACACGGACGTGTTCACGGGCGGTGAGTGCCGCGGTCAGCTCGTCCAGATCGGACAGGTCCAGGCGTCGTCCCCCTCGACTCCCTGAGACCCGGTTGGCGGCGGCGCGACCGCAGGGTCGCGTCGCCGCTTTCTTCATCGCCGCAGCGTGAGCTGGAACGGCGAGAAGCTCTCGTCGCTGAGGTGCACGTTCGGGTCCATGGCCTCGACCAGGATCGTGGTCGAGGTCTTCTCGCGCAGGTTCAACATCGTGGACTTGGTCGGCACCCAGGCGCCGTCGAAGTCCTGAACCGAGGTCGAGTCGGCGAGCATCTCGCGCATCTCGAGCCCCTGGTCGTCGCGGTAGATCGAGCGCAGCGGCACGTAGTGCTGCTTGTCGATCCAGGTGCGCACGGTCTTGAACTGTGAGTCGACGAACGGCTTCATCCGCACCTCGATCACGTAGGTGGGGATGCCGTCGACCGAGTCATCGGCCAGCCGGTGATACTCGGCGTCCTCGATGTTCTTCCAGCCGATGTCGTCGAAGGTGTAGTCGGTGCCCATGATGCCCACGCCGCGCAGCTCGACGCGCCGCACCTTCTGCGTGGCCGGGCTCCAGATGAACTGATCGTTCGAGCGGTTCTCGTTCACGATCATCAGGTAGCCCGTCTGGCGCATGTCCTCGGGCTCCTGGAACTTGACCAGCACCTTGGCGATGACTCCGTTCACCGGCTTCTTGTTCTTGTCGCGGTAGTCCTTCCAGCGCACCCAGAAGCGCGTGCGCTGCTCGCTGCCGCCGGGGTCGCGCGAGACCACGGTCTGCCACTGCACGCAGCTGCGCATCCGGTTGTCGAGGAACTTGTCGAAGATCTCGCGGCCGGTCATCTCGCCGCCGGGCGGCAGGGCGTCCTCGACCTCGTGGTGGGTCGGCAGCTTCACGCTCTCCTTCCCCTTGTCGTCCGCGTGTGCGCGAAGCGGGGCCCAGGCGAGCGCGAGGCAGACGAGCGCGAAAGCGAGCGAACGCATCCCCCCCTGTATGGCCGAGAAGCGGGTGCGGCGTCAACCCGCGGTCTGGGTCTGACTCAGCGGCGCCGCCCGCAGGCTCTCGAGCTTGCGCCCGAGCACGCGCAGCAGGAAGGCGATCGAGGCGAAGTCGAACAGGAACGCCGGCCCGAGCGTGATGCCGGTGTTGTTCAGCATGTCGATCCCGAAGGTCAGGACCAGCCGCTTCATGCCCTCGGGGTCGGCGTGGAAGCGGCCGTTCACGGTCAGCGTGTCGATGCCCCACGACTGCTTGAACAGGAAGGCGAGGCTGTCGGAGCCCATGCGCAGGTCGTAGGCAGGGTCGCGGCGCTCGATCTGCTCGAGCCCGCGCTCGAACGAGAAGCGCACGTCCTGGTGCAGGTCCCAGAGCTGGAGGTCGATCGGCCGGAGCGTGGGCAGGATCGGGTTGTGGCGCAAGAGCTCGATCAGCCAGCCGCTGTTGGCCTTGCGGATGCGCTGCAGGTAGCCCTGTGCCGCCTGCGCCAGCGCCTCGAACGGCACCGACACCGAGCGGTGTAGGGGCCGCGCGGGCAGCGTGGCGTAGTCGGCGCGGTAGCGCTCGCTCGCGCTGGCGTTGTCGTGGGCCGCGCCGACCGTCCACGAGTCACCGGGATAGAGCAGGACCGGCGCCGAGCCGCATTCCTCGATCGCGCCCAGCACCTCCCAGGGGTGGTTCACCGAGTCACTGGTGAACGAGTTCTCCTCGTGCGCGAAGAAGGACAGGCTCGCGAACGGCACGGTGTACTTCGGTGCCAGGCCGCGCACCTGCGCGCGCACGATCTCGAGCTTGCGGCGCGCGTCGGCGCGGCGCAGCTCCACGTCGCCCTTGTTGCCGCGCCAGGCCGCGTAGCTGAACTGCGTGAACAGGACGTCGAGCGCGCCCAGCCGCGCGGAAAGCCGGCGCAGCTCGGCCGGCGTCTGCACCACGGCGTCGTTCAGGTTCAAGACGCGCACGCCGCCCGCTTCGATCAGGAGCCAGGAGTCGAACAGCGGCACGCTCTGACTCGTGACGCGCATCCCGCCCAGGAGCTCGACCGGCACGCCGTCGGCGAGCTCGCGCGTCTGGAAGCCGAGCTTCTTGCAGAAACCCACCACCTTCTTGTCGCGCGTCTCGCGGTAGAGCACGGTCACCTGCCCGCGGCGCTCCGCCGGCACGTCCTGCAGCACGCGCGGGCTGAAGTGATCGGGGTGCTCGTGCGAGTACCAGATGTAGGTCATGTCGGCGAGCTCGGCGGCGCCGATCGGCGAGCGACACACCAGGTCCCAGCCGTCGTTGAAGGCCGTGCCGTACAGCCACGGGTCGCAGATCAGCCGCGTGCCGGCGTGCTCGGCCACGAACGAGGCATGGTTGATGAAGCGGATCTCCATGCGGCCGGTGACGGTTACATCTCCGCGCGCTTCCGCAACGTGAGCCGGGCCTGGAGCGCTCCGGGAAAGCGGTACATGCCCAGCACCGCGACTTTCCTACCCAGGGTTTCGCCGACTTCGCGCACCGTGTCCGGGCAGGCGGCGTACACGCGGATGTGTGAGATCCGGTCGCCGTCGGTCTCGAAGCGCATGAGCGAGCCGACCGCGAGCTCGCCGCCGCGCGGGTAGGACACGAGCACGATCGGCTCGCCTTCGAGCTCGGCGGTCTCCCAGACCGCGTCGACGGGCTTCCCATCGAACGGGCTCACGAAGTTGTGGTGCAGCCAGCCGTGCTTGCGGCCGATCACCTCGCGGCTCACCTCGAAGTCGATGCCGGGCATTTCGACCGAGGCGCCGTCGAGCAGTAACTCGAGCAGCGCCGGCAAGTCACGCGCGTTGTAGCGCTCCACGAACCGGTCCAGCACGGCGCGCGCCGGCACCCGCCGCGGCGCGGCGATCGTGCGCTCGTCGCGCAGCCGCGAACGGCCGCGGTGCAGCGCCGCCTTCACCGCGCCCACGCTCGTGGCCAGCACGTGCGCGATCTCCTCGAGCGTCATGTCGAAGGTCTCCTTCAACAGCACCGCCGCGCGCTCGTGGGGCGCGAGCTGCAAGAGCGCCGCGCCCGCGTCGCGCACGACCATGCCGCTCTCCGGTGACGCCGTCGGCGCAGGCTCCAGCGGCTCGGCGCGCTCGACGACTCGCCGGTGCCGCAGCTGACTCAGCCACAGGTTCGAGGCGATGCGCAGCACGTAGCCGCGCGGGTTCGCGATCCGGTGGCTCGTTGCGCCGAGCTTCGCGAAGCCCTTCTCCAGGGCGTCCTGCACCAGGTCCTCGGCATCCCAGACGTTCCCCGTCAGTGCCCGGCAGTAGCGGAAGAGCGCCGGACGCAGGTCGTCCAGGCTGCTCAGGTAGCGGTTCCACGACTCGAACGTGGCGTCCAGCAGTGTCTCGTCGAGCTCTTTCTCGGACATCGCGCCCTCCTGGAGGGATGTCGCGCGAACCCGACCCCAGGATACGTGGTCAGCCGAAGTGAGAGCGCAAGAACCCGCCGATGCGCGCGATCGCCTCGCGGCCCTCCTCCAGCTCGCTCGCGAAGAGCTGCCAGACGTGCAGCATGCCGGGCCAGACCTCGAGCTCGACTTTCACTCCAGCGCGCAGGGCCGCCTGGGCGAAGCGGGTCGAGTCGTCGAGCAGCACCTCGCGCCGGCCCACCTGCACCAAGAGCGGCGGCAGGCCCGAAAGGTTGGCGTGCAGCGGCGACGCCAGCGGGTCGCGCGCGCTCTTGCCGTTCAGGTAGGCCGGGGCCATCAGCGCGACCAGGTCCTTGCGCACCATCGGGTCGTCCATGACGCCGCCGTTCATCGACTGACCCTCGCCCTCGAGGTCGACCCAGGGCGAGAGCAGCGCCGCGCACGCGGGCAGCGGGAGCTTCTTGTCGCGGATCGCGAGCAGCGTGGCGGCAGTGAGTCCGCCGCCCGCCGAGTCACCGGCGATCGCCACGTGATTCGGCGTGATTCCCGAGTCGAGGATGAAGCGGTAGGCCGAGACCGCGTCGTCGACCGCCGCCGGGAACGGATGCTCGGGCGCGAGCCGGTAGTCGATGCCGAGCACGCGCGCCTTGGCGTCGGCCGAGATCCGCGCCATCAGATCGCGGTGCGAGTTGATGCCGCCCAGCACGTAGCCGCCGCCGTGCAGGTAGAGCACGGCGCGGTCGCTGCGCGCGCCCGGCCCGTCGAGCCACTCGGCCGGCACGCCGTTCGCCTTCAACACCTGCTTCTTCACGGGCGCGAGCTCGGGCACGTCCATGAACAGGCGGTCCCAGCTCTCGCGCATGGCCGGCACCGAGATGCCCGGCAGCCAGGTTCCCAGCTCCTTGTGGATCTTCCCGATCAAGCGGTCGAGCTCGGCTTGCGACATCCCGCGAGCCTACACCTAGTGGGCGGCCGGCGTCGCGCAGGTCGTGGCCGAGCGCAGGTAGGCGATCACCTTCCAGATGTCGTCGTCGCCGTTGGGCAGCGCGCCCTTCCACGGCGGCATGCGCGTGTTCGGCACGCCGTTCGAGATCGTGTCGAAGATCTGCTGGTCGCTGCCGCCGTGCTTCCACTCGCAGTCGAACAGCGACGGCGCGTCGCGCTCCACGTCGTGGGTCGAGTGACAGTACGCGCCACAGGTGCCCACGAAAATCATGTGCCCGCGCTCCACGGCCGCAGGATCGCGCAGATACTTCTGCGCGAGTGACTCCTGCGGCTGTGAAGCACGGGAACAGGCGAGCGCCAGCAGCGCGAGCGCCAGCGCCGCTCGACTCATTTGGGCAGCGCGAACACGAAGAGAGTGCCGCCTTCGGGCACCTTCGTGACTCCCGCCGCGAACGAGTCCATCGTGCTGAAGCTGCCGGTCGGCACCGCCACGTAGGTGCGGCCGTCGAGCTCGTACGCCACCGGCTGGCTGCGCATGCCGCCGCCCGAGCGGAAGCGCCAGACCACCTTGCCCGTCTTGGCGTCGAAGGCGAGCACCTCGCCCTCTAGATTTCCGCTGAACACCACGCCGCCCGCGGTCGAGAGCGTGCCGCCCATCATCGGGCGGTTGTCGCGGTAGCGCCATTTCACCTTGCCGGTCGCGACGTCGATCGCGGCCATGTTGCCGTAGGCCTTGCCCGCGGTGGCGTCGACCGTGTCGGGCAGGCCGCCGAGATACGGCAGACCTTCCTTGAACGCGCTGATGCCCTTGGTGAACACCTGACAGGCTTCGGCCGAGGGAATGAACGCGAGCCCGAGGTCCGGGTTGTAGGCGCCCGTGAACGAGCCGTTCATGCCGCCCAGGTTGCTCGGACAGGTGCGGAACTTCGAGTCGGGCAGCGGCATGGCCTGCGGATTCACCTGCGGGCGGCCCTTGGCGTCGATCGTGGCCCAGTTCACCTGCTCGAGATACGGCGTGGCGCGCAGGAACTTCCCGTCGCTGCGGTCGAGCACGTAGAAGAAGCCGTTGCGGTTGGCCTGCACGAGCAGCTTGCGCGGCTTGCCGTCGTACTTCGCGTCGACCAGGAAGAGCTGGGTGTTTCCGTCGTAGTCCCAGACATCGTGCGGCGTGAACTGGAAGTACCACTTCACGTCGCCGGTCTTGGGATCGAGCGCGAGCACCGAGTCCGAGTACAGGTTGTCGCCGGCGCGGCCGTCGCCGTCCCAGTCGGGCGCGGGGTTGCCGGTGGTCCAGAACAGCGTGTCGGTCTCGGGGTCGTAGGCGCCGTAGGTCCAGGCCGGCGAGCCGCCGCGCGCGTACGAGTCACCCGCCCACGAGTCGGCTCCCGGCTCGCCCTTGCCGGGCACCGTGTACTTGCGCCACACGCGCTTGCCGGTCTTCACGTCGTAGGCGTCGAAGTAGCCGCGCACGCCGTACTCGCCGCCGGCCACGCCGATGATCGCCATGTCGTGCACCATGAGCGGCGCCGAGGTCAGGCTGTAGCCCTGCTTGTAGTCGCCGACCTCGGTGTTCCAGAGGATCTCGCCGGTCTTGCGGTCGAACGCGATCAGGTGCGCGTCGAGCGTGCCCATCAGCACCGAGTCACCCAGGATGCCCACGCCGCGGTTCGGCGGGCCGCAGCACAGCCGCAGGTTCTCGCCGTTCTTGTGGTCGTAGCGCCAGAGCAACGCGCCCGTCTTGGCGTCGAGCGCGAACAGCCGGTTGTACGAGGAGGTCACGTACATGACTCCGCCGTAGATCACCGGCGACGCCTCGAACTGACCCGTGGTGCCGGTCGGGAACGCCCAGGCGACCGACAGCTTCTTCACGCTCTCGGGCGTCAGGTTCTTGAGCGGCGTGTGCCGGAAGTTCCGGTAGTTCCCGCCGTACTGGATCCAGTGATCCGTCGGCGCCACCTGACCATTCAGCATCTCGGCAGTGACCGGCTTGGCGGTCGTGCCGACCGGGTTCTCGGCCTTCCAGTGAGTCGGAACCGGCGGCAGCTGGATCTCTGCCGGCTGTTCTTCCTTCTCGGCCGCGGCCGCCGATCCCCAGCTGAATGCGAGCGCGAGACCCAAGGCAAGAGCGTGTTTCATGACGAGCCCCCTCCCCTTTCGGCGCACATCCTACAACTTGGCGCGAGCCGGTGTAGCCTGCCTGGAACCCCGATGAAGCGCCTGTTCACCGGCACGAGCGGCTTCGCGTACAAGGAGTGGAAGGGCAGCTTCTACCCCGAGGACCTGCCCGCCGCGAAGATGCTCGAGTTCTACGGCCAGCACTTCGGCGCGGTGGAGATCAACAACACCTTCTACCGCATGCCCGACGCCAAGGTGCTGCGCGGCTGGGCCGAGCAAGTGCCCAGTGACTTCCGGTTCGTGCTGAAGGCCTCGCGCCAGATCACTCACATGACCCGGCTGAAGGAGCCGCAGCCGCTCGAGTATCTGGTGCAGCAGTCGGAGCTGTTGCGCGACCGGCGCGGGCCGCTCCTGTTCCAGCTGCCGCCGAACATGAAGAAGGACCTGGAGCGGCTGAAGCAGTTTCTGGGCTGGCTGCCCGGCGACGTTCGTGCGGCTTTCGAGTTCCGCAACGCCGGCTGGTTCGACGACGACGTGTTCGCCGCGCTGCGCGAGCGCAACGTGGCGCTCTGCATCGCCCACACCGAGGAAGAGGAAGGGGCCGTGCAGACGCCGTTCGTGGCGACCGCGGACTGGAGCTACCTGCGGCTGCGCAAGGTGAGCTACAGGCCGGGCGAGCTGACCCAGTGGGCGGCGCGCATCCGCGAGCCGGCCTGGGGCGACGTGTTCGTGTTCTTCAAGCACGAGGACGAAGGCACGGGTCCCAAACTCGCCAAGCAATTCGAGGCGCTCTTTCCGCCCTAGTCACTGCGGTTTTGTAGAAGCGGCCTTCGAGTGACGCAGCCTGCGCGTTGTACCGGCTTCAGCAGCGCGGGCACATCTCGTGCACCGGCCGTCTCGCATGATCGAGAAGCGCGCCGTGTGTCTGGCCGTCGCCGTCCTGTTTGCGAGCCCCGCCGGCGCCACGACGATCGGCGGTGGCGCGACCACCTTCATCTTCAGCTCCGACTTCGCCGGCAATCCCGTCCTCGTGTCACCCACGGGTGGCGCCGTCTCCGGCCCGGGCCACCTGAACTTCTTCGTGCCCGAGACCGGGGGCTCGTTCCCCAACGGCAGCCTGTCGATGGGCTCGATCGAGCACCAGGGCTCGGGCTTCGACTTCGTGTTCGGCCCGGCCATGGTGTCGGTGCAGAACCTGCGCTTCGACTTCACGAAGATGGACGTGGTGGGCGATCTCTCGGACGGTCCCGACCAGGAGTCGGGCGAGGTGTTCAAGCTGAAGCGCTGCACCGACCACTCACAGCCCTGCACGGGCGAGACCGGCGCGCCGAACGAGTTCGGCCTGTTCCTGCGCCCGGACGCCGCGCACTTCTTCAACGATGCGGTGCCGGGCCGCCCACACTTCCAGCCGAACGACCAGATCGCGCTCGCGATCGTGAATCCCAGCGAAGCCCCCGTGCCCGAGGCGGGCCTCGGCCCGCTGTCGCTGATGGGACTCAGCGCAGCGTGGCTCGGGCGAATTCGGCGATCTCGCGCGCGAGTGACTTCCTGACCTCCGCGTCGCTCGTGCCGCTCGACTTCCGCACCTCGAACGAGTGATTCGCGCCTTCGTATTCCCGGAGCTGCGCGCGCGGGCCGAGCTTCGCGCACAGCTCGCGCACCCGCCCGATCTCGGCCAGGTCGTCGCGCGTGCCCTGCAGGAACAGCATCGGTGCGCCGACCTGCTGCAGGTGCTCGGCGCGAGTCAGCGACGGCTTCTTCGGCGGGTGCAGGGGAAAGCCGAGAAACACGATCCCGCGCACGCCCGGGAGCGGCTCCTTCGCGAAGGCGTTCGAAGTCATGCGCCCGCCCATCGACTTGCCGCCCGCAAACAGCGGCAGCTCGGGCGCGAGCGCGCGCGCCTCGGCGCAGACCGAGCGCACGGTGGCCTCGAGCACGGGCTGCGGATCGGGCGCGCGCTTGCGCGCTTCGGTGTAGGGGAAGTTGAAGCGCAGCGTGGCCACGCCCAGCGCGGCCAGCTCCTCGGCCATGGCCTGCAGGAAGCGGTGGCGCATGTCCGCGCCCGCGCCGTGCGCCAGGACGAAGAGCGCGAAGGCATCGGGCGGGCGCTCGTAGAGGCCGCTCACGGGCCCCTTGCTGCGCTCGGCTGCCAGCGAGAGTTCGGCCATGGCTCGAGTTCATAGCCGAAGCTGCGCACTCCCGAACCTGCGCTCAACCCGGTCGGGCCCGCCACCGATACTTGGGACGCCCCAGTCCGGAATTTCGCCATGCGTACAGTCCCGTCCGTCAAAGCCACGTTCTTCCAGTTCGCGGCAGACGAGGTCGAGCGCCTTCTGCGCGCCAACCGAGTCACGCGCGCCTCGCTCGAGCAGTTCCTCGAGCCCGGGGACTTCCTCTATCTGGGCAAGCGCCTGGCCGTGACCAGCTGGGTGCCGATCGCGGCGCACGCGCGGCTGGTCGACGTGATCGTGAGCGTCGAGGCGCCCGGCAACCGCGAAGACTTCCTGCGCTGCATGGGCGCGTTCGCGGCTCCGCTGGTGCGCAAGCTGGGCTTCTACCAGCAGCTGCAGGCATCGTCGGCCAAGTACGGCCCTTCGGGCGTGGGCCGGATCTTCGCGAGCATCGGGACCGTGGTCTACAACTTCTCGCGCTGGTCGTTCGAGGACCACGACGACGTGACACAGGCGCGCATGGTGGTGGACGAGGCGCGCGAGTTCCCCGACTGCTTCCGCTTCACGAGCGAGGGCTTCCTCGGCTACTTCTGGAAGCTGGCGCTCGACCGCCACGACGTGTCGGTGCGCAGCGAGCGCGTGGCTCGCGAGCGGATCGTGTTCATGGTTCGAGAGCACGAGGGCGAGAAGGACTGACTCCGTCGCGCAGCGGCTCGGCGCGCAGCTCGACGTCGAGCCACGGCGCCAGCGAGAGGTCGTTTTCCCGCTGCCAGTGCCGGCGCTGCGCCGACTTCACCGCTCGCTCCTCGAGCCGCGTCCAGTGCGTGTAGCTGGCGTCGGCCAGCGTGCCGAGCGTGTCGCCCGCGACCGCGCTGCGCGCGAAGGCGAAGTCGCCCAAGAGTGAGTCGAGCGAGCGCAGCCCGTAGCCGTGCAGGTACGGGAAGCCGAGCAGATTGTTCCAGGCGAGCGCGCGCAGTGGCAGGGGCTTCCGCGCGAGCAGGCGCCGGAAGCACGCGCCGTGAGGGAAGCGCAGCAAGAGCAGCCCGCCCGGCCGCAGCATGTGCAGCGCCGCCCGCAGCGTTCTGCGCGGCCGCGGCAGCTGGTCGAAGGTGTTCCAGATCGCGATCGCGTCGAAATGCGGGAACTCGCGCTTCTCGGCGACCTCTTCCAAGGTCGCGCGCACCACCCGAAGACCCGCGCGCAGACACAACGTGCCGAGCTGCTCACTGGGATCGAGCCCGACCGCGTCGAGCCCCGAGTCACGCGCCTCGCGCAGAAAGCCGCCCACGAACGAGCCCACCTCGAGCACGCGTGCGCCCGTGCCCAGGCTGCGCGCGAGCGCGCGCGCCTTGGGTCGGAACAGCGCGCGCTGCGAGGCCACCATCTGCGGAATGCGCTCGGCCGGGTAGCGCTCGCCTTCGTAGGCGCGCAGCACCGCGTCGGCGGCCGGGCGTGGCGAGCGGTAGAGCAGCTCGCACCGCCGGCAGGCGAGCAGCCGCGTCGCGTAGTCATGAGTGAAGCGGGCGCGCTCGTCGAGCGCCGCGCGCGAACGCCGCGCCAGCCGCGCGCGGTGGAAGCGGCGCGCGAGCTCGGCTTGGGCGGCCAGATTTTCGGAGCTACAAACCTCGTCGGCCGCGACCTCGCCGCAGGCATCACAGGCGACGTCGACCTCGGGCTCGAGCGCCGGGCCGGATCCACAGGGCATCGGGTCGAACAGTGAGCACGACCCGTGCCAGCAGCCGGGTTGTCGGGCTAGCGGCCCGCGCGCTCGATCGCCGCGCGATAGGCCCCGACCAGCTTGCGCGTCTCGTCGTCCCAGCTCGACTGTTCCGCGTGCTTGCGCGCGCGCTCGGCCAGGAAGCGCTGGCGATCGCGACTCGCGAGTAACTCGGCCACCGTCTTGCCCAGCGCCCCGGGCGCCGCCGGATCGAACAATAGCCCGGTCTCGTCGTGGCGTACCAGCTGGCGCACGCCGCCGGCGTCCGCCGCCACCACCGGCACACCCGAGCTCATGGCTTCGAGCACCACGAAGCCTAATGTCTCGGTCTCGGACGGCATCGCGAACACGTCGCCGCTGGCGTAGGCCTCGGCCAGCGCCTTCCCGGAGAGGAAGCCCGTGAACACGACCGGCCGGCCGCGGAACACCGCTTCGAGTCGCTCGCGGTCGGGACCGTCGCCCACCAGCGCGAGGCTGGCGTCGGGCACGGCGTCGAGGATCTCGCCCAGCCGCTCGAGATTCTTCTCGCGCGCGAGCCGCCCCACGTACACGGCCAGCGGCCCGCCCAGGTTCCCGCCCGAGAGCCGCGCGCGTGTCTCGAGCGAGCGCCGGCCCGGGTGGAAGAGATCGGTGTCGACCCCGCCGCGCCAGAGGCCGACGTCGGGAATGCCGTGCTCGGCCAGCTCGTTCGCGGTGAAGCGCGACGGGCAGAGATTCACGTGCGCCGCGCCGTGCACGCGCCGGATCAGGCTCCAGACCAGCCCTTCGGCGCGGCCCAGACCATAAGACGGGAGATAGCGCGGCAGGTCGGTGTGATACGAGGCCACGAGCGGCAGCCCGAGCGCGCGCGCCGCGGTCACGCCCCAGACACCCAGCACGGCCGGGCCCACCGCATGGACCACGTCCGCCCGAAACAGCGCCAGCTCGAGCAGCCAGCGCGGGTCGACCAGCCCCAGCCGCAGGCCGGGATAGCCCGGGAACGGTAGCGACGGTGCCCGCACCACGCGTGCGCCGGCGTGACTCGGCACGCTGCCCGAGGGGGCAAACACCAGCACCTCGTGCCCGCGCGCCCGCAGACACCGGATGGTGTTGGCCAGGCGATTGGTGATGCCGTCGATCTTGGGCAGGAACACCTCGGTGAAGAGCGCGATGCGCATGACTCTTCCTCCGCCGAGAGACCCTAGGGCCCCTCCGAGGCGGGACGGAGAAGGGAACGCGAACTACTCGCAGTGACTCGGCGAGGGTTGGGTCACGGGAGTGAGTGGATCGCGTGACGCCGCGCGCGATCGTTCTTGCGCTTCGTGTCACACGGAGCCCTCGGTTTCGTGATCTCTCCGCGTCGCGCGCACCGCAAATTCCCCGCGGACCGTGGGAAAGGACGCGATGCTGCACCGGCTGTGGCTGGCCCGCGCGATCGCCGCGATTCACTCGGCGATCGTGCTCTTGTTCGCAATCGGCTGGGCCCTGCCCTGGCGCGAGAGCCATTGGGCGGTGGTGTGCGCGGCCGTGATCGTGCAGGGCGGCTGGTGGCTGTTCGGGAACCGCTGCCTGCTGACGGTCTGGGAGGCGCGCCTGCGCGGCAAAGAGCCCGAGCCCGTTCCGGCCGCTCCCGACGAAGACGCTCCGAACTTCATCCGCGACGGGATGACTCGCCTGCTGGGCCGGCGCCCACCTGAGCGCTGGCTCAGCTACGCGACCTACGGGGTGCTGTGGGGCTCGTTCACGATCGCCGCCGCACGGCTCGGCTTCGGCTCTTGAGGAAGATGGGGGAAAGACATGGCCAGTGAAGTGCCTTGGCTCTGGCTCGGAATCGGAACCGCGAGCGCCTTCGGCGCGGCCTTTCTGGCCGCGCGACTCACGGGGCTCTACTACACGCTGCGCGCCCGCGCCTGGACGGCGCCGCTGTCGCGACGCCTGTCCAAGTGGGTGAAGGCGCGCCCCTACGACGAGGAGACCTTCTACGCCGCCGACGGCGCGACCGGGTCGCTGGTAGCGCGGCGCCAGGCGGGCCTGCTGAACCTGGCCGGCGCGCTCGAGCGCCGCTTCGCCAGCTCGATCGCCTTCGGCAAGGAGCTGCGCGAAGGCTTCTCGGACCTGCGCTTCACCGACGCCAACCGCGTGCCCTTCCCGTTCGTGAAAGTGATTCGCGAGAAGTTCGACCTATCGCTGGCAGTCAGCGAGTCGAACGGCCCGCGCCTGCGCGACCTGGACGGCAACTGGTCGCTCGACGTCTCGGGCTCGTACGGCATGAACGTGTTCGGCTTCGAGCGCTACAAGCAGTGGATCGAGCGCGGCTGGGAGCACGTGCGCGCGCTCGGCCCGGTGCTGGGGCCGCTGCACCCGCTGATCGCCGAGAACATTGCGCTGTTGAAGCGCATCTCGGGCCAGGACGAAGTCTCGTTCCACGCCAGCGGCACCGAGGCCGTGATGGCCGCCGTGCGCATGGCGCGCTTCAACACCGGCCGCAAGCAGATCGTGTGCTTCTCGGGCGCGTATCACGGCTGGTGGGACGGCGTGCAGCCCGGCCTGGGCAGCGAGCGCCCGATCGAGGACTGTCTCACGCTGAAAGACCTGCACCCCGCCTCGCTCGAGGTGATCCGCCAGCGCGCGCACGAGATCGCCGCGGTCTTGGTGAACCCCGTGCAGTCGTTCCACCCGAACGCGCCGCCGCCGAACGATGCCGTGCTGCTCACGAGCGAAGTGCGCAAGACCGAGAGCTCGAGTGACTCGTACGGCGCCTGGCTGCGCGAGCTGCGCCGGGTGTGCCGCGAGGCCAATGTGCCGCTGATCCTCGACGAGGTGTACAGCGGCTTCCGGCTCGCGCCCGGCGGCGCGCAGGAGCGCTTCGGCGTAGACGCCGACTTCGTGGTCTACGGCAAGACCGTGGCCGGCGGCATGCCGATCGGCGTGGTCTGCGGCAAGCGCGACCTGATGCGCCGTTTCGACCCCGAGCTGCCCATGCGCATCGCCTACGTGGTGGGCACGTTCTCGGCGCACCCGCTGGTGATGGGCGCCATGAACGAGTTCCTGACCTGGATCACGAGCGGCGAGGCCGACGCGCTGTACGCCGACGCCGACGCCCGCTGCGGCGCCTGGGCGCAGGAGACCAACCGCGACCTGGCGCACGCGAAGCTGCCGCTGCGGGTCGTGCGCAGCGCCACCATCTGGACCGTTCTCTTCACGCAGCCGGGCAGATACAACTGGCTGCTCCAGTACTACCTGCGCGCCGAGGGACTCACTTTGTCGTGGGTGGGCACCGGCCGCTGTCTCGTGAGTCTGGACTTCGAGCCCGGCGACTTCGACGACCTGCGCCACCGGCTGGTGCGCGCGGCCGACGCCATGCGCCGCGACGGCTGGTGGCCGGCCGAGGCCGACCAGCCCGGGCTCGAGCGCCGCATGCGCCGCGCGCTGGTGCGTGAGCTCGTGGGAAGCCTCGTGGGAGTGCCGCGCTTCGCCGCGAAGTTCTACCGCGACATCATGCAGCGCAAGCACGACGACCACATCGCCTCGCACAGTCACATCGTGAACCAGGCCGGTCACGTGCTCAGCTCGAGCGTGTTCCTGTTCTGCTACGCCTGGCTGCCGGTCGACCTGACCTTGTCTATGTGTCTCGGTCTGTCCGCGCTCTTTGTGCGCCAGTTCGGGCACGCGGTGATCGAGCCGCCGTGTCACGACAAGGAAGAGCTGTTGCTGGGCTTCACCACGCGCTCGAAGTCGATCGTGGTGGCGGCGTTCCTGGGGCTGCCGCTCTTGTACGCGCTGCGCAACGGCACCAAGCCCGCGCTCAACGATGTGGCGCTCGGCTGGTTCGTGCTGACGCTCAGCGTGGTGATGGGTCACGCGGCGCTGGTCGCCTTCCAGTTCGGGTTCCGCAACTCGATGATCTGGCTGGTGAAGCTGGTGACCGACCCGATCACGGATCTCTTCGCCTACACCGGCCCGGTGTCTCGCGCCTGCGGCCGCTGGCTCGGCTTCGGAGTGGCGCGCAGCGCATGACGGCGCAGCTCGCCATCTTCGTCGCCGCGGCGCTGCTCTTGAGCCTGGAGCGACTCACCTACGCCTGGGTGTGGCGCCGGCCCGAGCGTTTCCGCGCCCTGGCCGCGCGGCTCGAGCACGTGCCGATCGGCAAGCCCGTCGAGCTCTTGCACGCCGTGTTCTGGGCGTTCAAGGGCCTGCAGGTCGCGGTGTTCCTGGGCTGGTGCTACTGGTGGGGCGGCGGTCACTTGCTGGCCCACCCCGCCGACTCACCCGCGCGCTTCCTGGGCGTGGTGCTGTTGGTGCTGGGGCAGCTGCTGAACGGCAGCGTGTTCCTGCGCCTGGGCAAGACCGGCGTGTTCTACGGCGCGCGTTTCGGCCAGCACGTGCCGTGGTGCAGCGCGTTCCCGTTCTCGGTGCTGCGCCACCCGCAGTACGTGGGCGCCGTGCTCTCGATCTGGGGCTTCTTCATGGTGACTCGCTTCCCGAACGCCGACTGGGTGATCCTGCCGGCGCTCGAGACGCTGTACTACGCCGCCGGAGCCCGGCTCGAGCGATGAGCATGGCGGCCGCCCCGCTCGAGCCCGTGGCGCGCAGCTTCAGCAGTCACCCGCGCAACGTGCCGCCACTCACGCCGGCGCGGCTGGCACGGCTCGAGGCCTGCGAGGCCGAGATGGCCACGAAGCTCGAGCGCGCGCTCGACGCCAACGCGAGTCGGCTGGCGCTGGTTGCGCGCGTGGGCTCCGACTTGTCGAAGCTGCGCTTCGAGAACGACGAGCGCCCGCGCTACACGCACGTGGGCATCGCGCTGCGCGAGAGCGACGGCTGGCGCGTACACCAGGTGCTGAACACCGCCGAAGGCCGCGAAGGCCACCTGTATCGCCAGACACTGCTCGACTTCTTCCGCGACGACCCGTTCGAGTACCGCGTGTCGCTGCTCGCGCCCTCGACCGAGCTGCAAGAGCGCATGGCTCAGCTCTTGGTCTCGGGCACCGCCGCGCGCCTGCATTCCCCGCGCTACAGCCGCGTCGCGTTCCCGTTCTCGACCCGCTACCAGAACTCGAACCAGTGGGTGCTCGAGGTGGTGGGCGCCGCGCAGGCCCAGGTCAGCCACCGCCGCGTGGTGCAGTGCTACCTGGCCGCGCGCGGCCTGCGCCCCAGCGTGCTGCGCACCGTGGGCCTGGTCGGCCAATCGATCGGCGCGCTGTGGTCGGCCAACACGCGCTTCGACGACCACCCCGTGCGCGATCGGATGCGCGGGCGGCTCGTGTTCATGCTGGAGTCGTCGCTGCGCGAGTACGTGACTCGGACCGACCCGTCGACGAAGCACCTGGAGCTGTGCATCGGGGTGCCGATCGGGGCGGGGTGTCCGGAGGAACGGGTGGTGGGCTCCTGCGAGGAGTAGTCACCCTCGCCGAGCCGAGCACAAGATTGGCCGCCACAGTTGGCGAACGCAGAAGTCTTCTGCCCAGTCAGAGGCAATCCCCTGCATATCTCGCAGGAACGATCCTTGCGCATGGTCTTAGGCCAGAGGGAGTCCTCGTGTGGACCGCTTCGCAATCAGTTCTCTCCGGCTGCGTGCGAGCTGAAGACTACCGAGTACTAGATTGTCGGCTCAGATTCAGCGAGGTATGCGAGGATTGGAGCCCATCTCAGTCAGCGCGATCGGTCAGGCTCGAACAGTGCAGAACAAGCCCGAATCGACAGCTCCAGCCGCGAATCCGGATCGTCCCGTCCAGGGGCTCTCCGTCTATGCGGAGGACCTCGAGGTCATCTTCGGGCAAGGCTCGCGAAGCGTTCACGCACTGAACAAGGTCTCGCTGGAGGTTCCAGCCGGGCAATTTCTGGTGATCCGAGGCCGAAGCGGCTCCGGAAAGTCGACTCTGTTCCAAACGCTCGCCGGCATTCGCAGCCCGACTAGGGGGCGGGTCGTCATCGGCGACACCGAGATCGACTCACTTCCCGAGAAGGCGTCCGCGCGCTTTCGGCGCCAACACATCGGTCTCGTCTATCAGTTCTTCAACCTCGTTCCAGTGCTCAACGTGGTCGAGAACATCGCTCTGCCTCTGATGATCGACGGTCAGCGCCTGTCAACCGCTCTACCCCGGGTGCACGCCCTGATGGATAGGTTGGGGATCCCGAAGCGCTCCGGGCAAATGGTCAGTGATCTCTCCGGCGGTGAGATGCAGCGCGTCGCCATTGCGCGCGCGCTGATCCACGAGCCAGGTCTCGTCCTCGCCGACGAGCCAACCGGCAATCTCGACGAGGCCAACGGCGCGCTCGTCCTCTCGATGCTCACTCAGCTCTGCCGAGAGCGCCGACTGACCGTAGTCATGATGACGCATGACCCAAGCGCCACCGATCATTGCGACCGCATGGTGAGGTTGCTCGACGGCAAGATCGAGTCAGACCTCGCGCCGTTCGACGAATGACTAACGTGGACCCGACCATTCGGGACATGCCCCTGAGCATCCGCCTCTTCTGGCGAACCTTGCGAGGCCCCGAAGGATGGCTCGCCATCCTGACCGTGCTTTCGATCGCCTCGAGCGTCGCGCTGACGACCGCAATGGAGATGAGTTCGAGGAGCGCAGGGCTTCAGGTCGAGCAGACTGCGCGCGCGATGATCGGCTCGGCGAAGCTGGAGATATCCGCAGGCTCGGTAGGAGTTGCGGAGCACGTCTTGGACGATGTTCGAGCCGAGCAAGGTGTCCTGGCCGCCTCGCCAATGATGTCAGCGCGAGTCTTCCTTGCCGAACAGAGGCTCGTGATCAACGTCATCGGTCTGGACTTTCTTGCGGATGAACAAGTCCGACCCAACTCGGTATCGCGGCATGGAGTTCAGATACGCGATCCCCTTCTACTGCTTGCCCAGCCCAACTCGATCGTAGTCACTCAACAGCTGCTGCGACGGTTGGGACTGGAAGCGAGCTGGCAGCGCGGAGAATCGCCAAAGCTACAGGTACGCGCAGCTGGAACGCCCGCTGAATTGTCGGTCGAAGGCATTCTCAACGCCGGAGGGATTGCCGCCGCCTTCGGGGGGCAAGTCGCAGTGGCCGATGTCTACGCGCTCCAGAAACTAATGAATCGACAGGGGTGGTTCGATCGGATCGATGTCGTCCCTCAGCCGGGTCAAGACGTTGACGCGCTCGCTTCGCGGCTTTCTACGCGACTCAGCGGAGTTGCAACCGTACGGCCGTCGACCACTCGAAGTCAGTTCTTCGAAGAAGTCCTGTATGTGCTGCGGATCGGCGTATTCATCATCGCCGCCGCAGGGATCGCAGTGTCTGGTCTGCTGACATACGCCTCCATGATGCAGTGGGTCGACCACCAGCGTCGTCAGCTTGCAACGTTGCGCGCAGTCGGTATGGGCGCAGGAAGAGTCCAGAGACGGGTCTTCTTTGAGGCGAGCCTGCTTGCGTCGATCGGTACGTTCCTCGGGGTCGGCGGAGGCCTGCTATTGGCGCGACCCGTGTTCGCTAGGATCTCAGCCTTCTCAGCGTTTCCGTCGGGGGAGAACCTCGTCGAGCTGTCCGCTCGTCCATTCACCTTCGTGCTCGCTGTCGTCGTCGGTCTATCGTGTGCGTTGGCCGGCAGCGTTGCGCCAGCACGCCGCGCTGGAAAGCGATTCCTTGTGGATAGTCTCGACGTCGACCTCCACACGCGAACAGTCGCTTCGAGAGCCTTCATTTTGCCAGGTGTGCTGCTCGTGCTCGCAGCGGCGAGCTTCTTTCACTGGCTCTTTCATCCGCCTGCGGTATTCCGCCTCGCTGCGTTATTCGCCTCGTCTCTGGCCTTCCTGATCTCACTGACACCCAGCTATCCAAGTCTGTTGCGGTCGACCTTATCCTGGGTGCAGCAGCCGTATCCCCGCCTGGCAAACATGGTGGGACGTGGTCTGTGCGCACGGCCACTCAGCTTCGCCGTGGCTGTAACTGCCTTCGCCGGGCTCTTGGCAGCGCTCATTTGCACCGCGCTCATGCTGGCCAGCATGGAGGATGCTTCTGATGATTGGATCAATGCTCGTTATCCGGATGCAACCTTCATAACCGCGGGGCCGCCACTCGATGGCGAGCGCCAAGAGTTGTTGACTGCGGAGACGATGCGCGCGATACGCGCAACTCCCGGGGTCTCAGCCATCGATGAACAGTATTGGTTTGGGAGGACGATGCTGTTCCGGGGGGAGGAGGTCCCGATCATCGCTCAGACCATGTCAGTCGTTGCTTCGAAGGGTGATATGACCAGCGTCGGTCAGTCGCCGTTCGAGCTGGCAAAGAAATTGGAAGCGGGTGGAATCGCTGTCTCAGTTCAGTTCGCAAAGAGATTCGGCGTAAACGTCGGCGATGAGCTGACGCTAGACTCATCGCAAGGCCCCGTTCGGCTCCCCGTGGAGGGTCTCTTCAAGGACTTCGGCGGAACAGTTGGGCTACTACTGATGGATCTCCGGATCTTCGATCTCCATTGGAACAGAGCTGGCGCTTGGGGCGCGGTAGTCTGGATCGATGGCGAGAAGGGACCGGTCATCGACGCAATCCGGAGTCGGGTCTCCTCGCAAGATCTCTTCTTCACAGATACCACGGAGTTGAGACGACTCAATCGCGAGCAGCTTGCGCGACTGACCGACGTAGTGAGCGCAGTCGGTGGTCTCCTCGCCCTTCTTGGCGGCTTCTCAGTCACGATCCTTCTCATCGGGGTGATCGCAGAGCGGCGACGTGATTTCGCGCTACTCAGGGCATCAGGCCTGGATCGAGGTTCACTCGTTAGATTGGTACTTGCCGATGCTGCAGTGATCGGGGTCATCGCGTCGCTTGCGGGATTTGGAATGGGAGTGCTGTGCGCACGGCCCTGGATGGACATCCTCCGCGAGACCTACGGCTGGGTCGTGGAGC
>DATJZP010000092.1:0-60268 GCA_035498875.1 Myxococcota bacterium | reverse complement strand
TGGTGGTCTACGGCGACCGCGACCCGCTCTACCCGGTCGAGCTGGGCGTCGAGCTCCACCGCCACATCCCCGGCTCCGCGCTCTGGGTCCAGCCGAACGCGGGTCACGGCGCAATCTTCCTCGAAGCCGCCGAGCCGTTCGCGCGCGCCGCGCTGGCTTTCCTGGGCTAGGGGCCGCCGCCGGTCGAGTGGATCACCTGGCCGGTGACCCAGCGCGCGTCGTCGGTGGCGAGCCAGGCGACCAGGCGCGCGGCGTCGTCGGGCGCGCCCCAGCGGCCCTGGGGCTCGCGACTCAGGATCTCCTCATGCAGCTCGGGGCTCGCCCAGCCGGTGTCGGTGGCGCCCGGGTTCACCGCGTTCACGGTGATGCCGCGGTGCGCCAGATGCGCCGAGAGACTCGTGACCAGGCTTGCGAGCGCGCCCTTCGAGGCGGCGTAGGCCAGCTCGCGGGTCATCGGCCCGCGGTCCTGACCCGAGGTGAGCAGCACCACGCGCCCGCCGGCACGGCCGTCGTGCCGGGCCGCGAACGCCTGCACCAAGAGCAGCGTCGCGCGCACGTTCACGGCGAGCTGGCGGTCGATCTCCTCGGCGCGGAGCTCCTCCAGCCCGCCGCTCCGGCTGTGCGTGTGATTCGCGACCACGACGTCCACGCGCCCGAGGCGGCTCCAGGCCTCGGCGACGAGCCGCTCCGGCGCATCCGCCTCGGCCAGATCGGACGAGAGTGACTCGACGCGCACGCCGAGCGCCGCGACCTCTTTCGCCAGCGCCTCGGGGCCGTCGCGGTCGGCGCCCCAGGCCTGGCGCGCATCGTACGGTGCGAACGCGTGCAGACACAGGTCCGCGCCCAGCGAAGCCAGCCGCTTCGCGATCGCGAAGCCGATGCCCGCGCGCCGAGAGACTCCAGTGACCAGCGCTACGCGGCTCGACAGTGGCTCTGCTCGCACGCCGGGCAGTGTATCGGAATCAGGCGGCTCGGCCGCTCAGCTGGCGGTGGCCCCAGAGCAGGAGCAGCGCGCCCACGGTCGCCAGCGCCAGACTGCCGACGCTGAACTCGCTGACCGAGCCGAGACCCACGAGCGAGCCGATGAAGCCGCCTACGAACGCGCCGGCGATGCCCAGGAGCGTGGTCATGATGATGCCGCCGCCGTCCTTGCCCGGCATGATCAGCTTCGCGAGAGCTCCGACGACGAGACCGAGCACGAGCCAAGTCAAGAGATTCATCCGAGTGTCTCCTCTCAGGCGTTGCGGATCGTGAGACCTCCGTCCACGGGCAGCACCGCACCGGTGATGTACTGCGACGCGGGCAGACAGAAGTTGAGCGTTCCGTGCGCGACTTCCTCCGGCTCGCCGTAGCGCAGCAGCGCCGTGCGGCGCTTCGCGAACACGGCCTTCTGGTCGTCGGGGATGGCCTGGGTCATGCCGGTGCGGATCGGCCCGGGGCAGATGCAGTTCACGGTGATCTTCTCGGGTCCGAGCTCGACCGCGAGCGAGCGCGTGAGTCCCACCACCGCGTGCTTCGCGGCGGTGTAGGGGCTGCCGTACTTGGTGGCGCCCAGCGCCTCGGTCGAGGCGATGTTCACGATGCGCGCGGCGTCGGACTTGCGCAGGAACGGCAACGCCGCGCGGATCACGCGCGCGTGCGCGGTGATCAGCACCGATAGTGACTCGTCCCAGAGCTTGGGATAGTCGGGCCCGTCGATCGGCGAGAAGCGCGCGATCCCGGCGTTGTTGACCACGGCGTCGAGCCGGCCGAAGGCCTGCGCGATCTCGGGCACCACGCGCGCGACCGCCGCGTCGCTGCCCACGTCGAGCACCCAGCCGCGCGCCTGGTTGCCCGCGCCGGTGATCTCGTCGACCACCTTCTGGACCGCACCGGCGTCGAGATCGGTCACGGCCACCAGCGCGCCTTCGTCGGCGAACAGATGGGCGGTGGCGCGGCCCATGCCACTGGCAGCGCCGGTCACGAGCACGGCCCGGCCGGCCACGGAACGCGAGAGCTTGCTGAGTCGCATGGCGCGAGCTTACCAGACCGGCCGCACCCCCCTGGAGCGTGGGTAGGGTGCCCACGCGATCACAAGTTATCCAGGATCTGGCGCGCGAAGGCGTTGGGAGTCACTCCGCGCTCGTGCAGCGTGGCGATCAAGGGCGATCCGAGCAGCGCGGTGTTCCCGCGCAGCACCTGGCCCAGGTCCTTCTTGGTGAAGGTGGCGTCGATGCCCGCCGTGCCCACGATCCGCACGTGGCGCACTCCGCGCGCCTCGATCAGCCGGATCGCGAGGTCGTCGTCCTCGGGTCCGAACGACTCGACCGACTCGCGGCTCGCGGGTGGCGCGGCGCCGGCGGTGGCGCGCCGCATGGGGCGTGAAGGCGCGGCGCCGTGCGACCAAGCCTCCCAAGGATCGCCCTTGTGATTCAGGAGGCCGAGCGCGAACGGACGCCCGGCGCCGCCGATCACGCCGAAACCGGGGTGTACGAGGAACTCGCGGGCCAGGCTGCCGGGCTCGCGCACGCCCACCAGCCCGCGCACCACCGACACGCTCGAGCCGTCGCCGTCGGCGGTCACCGTGAACGAGGTGCCCTTGGCCAGCGCGACGGCGTTCGGGGTCTCGACCTGGAACGGATCCGACGCCCGCGGCTGCACCTGGAAGAGGGCCGCGCCGCGGTAAAGCTCGAGCCCGCGGCCCCGTCCGGCAGCCAGCACCCGCGCCGCGGACTCGGCATACAGGCGCGCGGTCGCACCGTCGAGCGCCAGCTCCGCGCGCGCCCCGGGGGCGGTGCGCACGACGCTGCCGGGAGCGAGCGCCTCGCCCTTCTGCGCGGCGCGCCAGGCGGGCGCATCGGGCGCCTGCACTTCGACCTGTCCCGTCACGTTGCTGAGCTGCGCGGAGGGCCCGGCGTGGGCCACGGTCGCCAGAACGAGCAGCGCGGCGACGCTGGTGGCCCGGGTCCGCCGTCCGCTCATCCAGAAATCTCCTGCTGTCCCCCCAGGCCGTCAAAGACTGGTTCGGCAATGCCAGTCGCGAAGTTGAGCGCCAGTCGCGTACCCGCGAGCCGGCGACGGAAAGCGATGCGCAACTGGGACGCAGTGACTCGGCAGCCTGCGCGCGCGCTGCGCTCGCGTTGCGCGCCGGGCGGCGGCGTAGAATGCGGCCATGACTCGATCGCTCCTGTCGGGCGTGGTGCTGCGGGCGGCGCTCTTGAACGCTCTGCTCGGCGCGGGGATCGGCGCATGGCTGTACCGCTTCGCACCGGTGGTGCCGATCGCGGGCTCGGCGGGCGCAATCGCCGACGCCTACATCTCGACGTTCCTGATCGCCCTTTGCGCCTGGCTGATCGTGGCGCCGGCGGTACAGCACCAGGTGACTCTGGGCTGGGCTCCAGCGCGCGTCGATCCACCGGGCAGCGCGACGGCGCGCTTCGCGGCGCTGCCAGCGCTGGCGAAGGCGGGCGTCTGCGGGCTGCTCGGGCTGCTGGCGTTCGGCGTGCCCGCACATCTCGCGCTGCGCGTGGCGGCACCCGAGTCACTCTCGCTGGCGGGCTTCCTGGGCTGGAAGGCCGCGATCGCTGCGCTGACGGGAGGCCTGGTGACTCCCGCGATCATCTGGGCGGCGCGCAGCGCGCCGCCGGGCCTGGTGAAGGCCGTGCCGCGCTTCCCCGTGCTCGACCTGGCGGCGGCACTCGACTTCTACCAGAAGCGGCTGGGCTTCCAGAAGCTGTTCGAGCTGCGCGACTACGCGGGAGTCGCGCGCGGTAACTTCGAGCTGCACCTGTTTCGCGTCGACGATCCGAACCTGCCGCTGTGGACGGCCTGCCGCGTGAACGTGCGCGGCGTGGACGCCCTCTATGAGGAGCTGCGGTGCGCGGGGGTCGTGCACCCGAACGGGGCGCTTTCGAGCCAGCCGTGGGGCTTCCGCGAGTTCACGGCGCTCGACCTGTCCGGGAACGCGATCGTCTTCGGCGAGCGGCTGCCACTGGCCTAGCGGCCCGATCCGGTCGGCCCTTGGCCGAAGCCGGCCGGCGTCCCGCCGCGCGCGGAGCCCCGCGCGCGCCGCGCGCCCCGCTTCCGCTTGCACGCGCCTTGCAGCCCGCTCGCTCCACGCATGAACACCACTCCGTGCGAAGGCGAGTCACCGCCGGCCGTTCTCGCCCAGGACGTCGCGATGGTCTACGGGTCGGGCGCGTCGGCGGTGACTGCGCTGCGCAGTCTGTCGCTCCGGATCCCGAGCGGGCAGTTCGTGATCGTGCGCGGCAAGAGCGGTAGCGGGAAAACCACCCTGCTGCAGATCCTGTCCGGACTGCGGCGCGCCACGCATGGCCTGGTGCGCGTCGGTGGCGTCTCGCTCTCGAATCTCTCCGAAAGCGACGCCGCACGCTTCCGGCGCCGGCACGTCGGGCTCGTGTACCAGTTCTTCAACCTCGTGCCCACGCTCTCGGTCGAGCACAACATCGCCCTGCCGCTCCTGCTCGACGGGGCGCGCATGCCCGGCCTGCGCGCGCGCGTGAGCGGGCTCATGCAGCGGCTCGAGATCGCCGGCTTCGAGCGCCGCGACCCGGCGCAGCTCTCCGGTGGCCAGATGCAGCGCGTGGCGATCGCGCGCGCGCTCGTGGCCGAGCCGGTGATCGTGCTCGCCGACGAGCCCACCGGGAACCTCGACAGCGACACGGGGCGCAGCGTGCTGCGGCTGTTCCGCGAGCTGTGCGACGAGCGCGGCACCACTCTCCTGATGATGACTCACGACGGCGAGGCGGCCGCCCATGCCGATCGCGTGATCGAGCTGCGCGACGGCCAGATTCGCGACGACCGCGCGAGCGAGCGCCTGGCCGCGGCGAGCTGACTCGTGAGCGCGAGAGACTGGCCCGTGCCGGTGGGCGTGCTGCTGGGACTGCAGTCGGCGTTGCGCCAGAACCGCGCGTTCGCGGCGATCACGGTGTTCTCGATCGCCGCCAGCGTGGCGCTCGCCACCAGCCTCGAGCTCGCCTCGCGCGCGGTCGAGGCGCTGTCCGACCGCACCGCCGAGGCGCTCGCGGGGGCAGCGCAGCTCGAGATCGTGTCGGGCACGCTGGGCCTGCCCGAGCGTTGGGTCGGCGAGGTACGGGGCGTGTCCGGCGTGGCCTCGGCCTCGCCGATGCTGCTCGCGACCTTCGGCGTCGACGCGGCACGGCTGCCGATCCACGTGCTGGGCATCGACTTCCTCGAGGAGGACACGAGTCACCGGGCGACGCTGCGCGAGCGCGGTGTCTCCGTGCGCGACCCGCTCCTCCTCCTGGCCCGTGGCGACGCGGTGGTGGTCTCAGCTCTGGTCTCGCAGAAGACGGGCGCGAGCTTCGACCAGTCACTCGAGGTCACCAGCGCGCTCGGGCCGCGCACGCTGCGCGTCGAGGGGCTGCTCGCCGACCGCGGGCTGGCGCGCGCGTTCGCGGGTCAGGTGGCGGTGATGGACCTGTACGCGCTGCAGGCGCTGGTGGAGCGCCCGGGCGTGGTGGACCGGATCGAAGTCACGCCGACCCCCGGCGCCGACCTGGCGGCGCTCGAGCGCGAGCTGTCGCGCCGGCTGGCAGGGGCGGCCACGGTGCGCCGCACCGGGCTGCGCGCCTCGCCGTTCGACCAGTCGCTCGGAGCGCTGCGCGCGGCGCTCTGGATCATCGCGGCGACCGGCGCTGCGGTCGCGGGTCTGCTCTCCTACTCCGCGATCTCGACCGCGGTGGAGCGGCGCCTGCCGGAGCTCGCGACGCTGCGTTCGACGGGCTTCTCGGCGCGCGAGGTGCGCCGGCTCGTCCACGGCGACGCGCTGGCCTTCGCGGCGCTCGGCACGGCGCTCGGCTTCGCCGCCGGGCGCGCGCTCGCGGGCGGGTTCGTGCCCACGCTCTCCCGGGTGTCCGAGTATTTCAGCGCCGGCTCGACTCGGGATTCGGACGTGCGGGTCACGGGCACGACGCTGCTCCTGGCGCTCGGCGCGGGCCTGCTGTGCGCGCTCGCCGGAGCGGTGGGTCCGGCGCGGCTGGCGACGCGGCGCTGGCTGCTCGACGAGCAGAGTGACTCCGCGGCGAGTCAGAAGCCGGTCGTCGCACGCTTCCGGGGCTTGGAGCTCGCAGGGCTCGCCACCGGCGCGTTCGGCGCCGCACTCGTTCCGGGTCTCCCGCCGCGGGTCGCGCTGGTCGTCGTGTTGCTCTGTGGCACGGCGCTCGCCGGCCGCTCGGTCTCGCCCGGGCTCGCGCTGCTGGCGCGCGCGCGCGAGCGCGCCAGCGGCTTCCTGCCGGGCAGCGCGCACCTGCTCGGCACGGGCCTGGCCGCGCGGCTGCGCGGCACGGCGCTCGCGGTCGCATCGATCAGCTGTCTGGTCGGCTTCGCCTCCGGCGCGCTGATCCTGTCGGCGAGCTTCGGGGAGACACTGGTCGGGCTGGTGCGCAGCCGCTACCCGGACGCGATCTGGGTGTCTCCCAACCCGCCCTTCAGCGACGGCGCCCCATTGCTCATGCTGCCCCAGGCGGTCGAGACGGTCCGGCGCGTGCCCGGGGTGCGCGACGTGTGCGAGCAGTACCAAGCGACAGTCCTGCTGCGCGGCGAGGAAGTGACTCTGGCCGCCTGGCAAGCCGGCGTCGCGCTCGCGCACCGCAATCCGGCGGATCGGCCGCAGATCGCCGCGGCCTACGCCGGCCTGGCGCGCGGCGAGATCGCGGTCTCGACCGCGTTCGCGCGGCGCTTCGCGCTCTCGACCGGCGACTCACTCGAGCTCGCGACGCCGCGCGGTCCACAGCGGTTCAAGATCGCGGGCGAGCTCTACGGCCTGGCCGGGCCCGCGGGCATCGTCTACATGGACCTCGCCACTTTCGACCGCTTCTGGCAGCGGCCCGGCGCCACCGGCCTGCAGCTCTGGACCGACGCGGACTCGCGTCCGGTCGTCGACGCGATCCAGGCCGCGACCTATCGCACCCAGCCGCTGTTCGTGACCGAGAACCGCGAGCTGCTCGAGCGCGCCCGCGCCTTCGCCGGTCGCTTCGATACGCTGCTCTTCGGCGTGGTGAGCCTCGCGCTCGTGCTCGGCGGGGTCTCGATCGCGAACCTCCTGCTCGGGGTCGTGGCGGCCCGCCGGCGCGAGCTCTTGC
This sequence comes from Myxococcota bacterium, assembly GCA_035498875.1. Taxonomy (GTDB): domain Bacteria; phylum Myxococcota_A; class UBA9160; order SZUA-336; family SZUA-336; genus VGRW01. Next base: position 53,165 of record DATJZP010000092.1, on the reverse strand, counting down.
TGCTGCGCACGGCCGGCGCTGCGCCGGGCCAGCTCGCCGGGCTGGTGCTGGCCGACGCGGCGCTGATCGCGGGCGGGTCACTCCTCGCGGGCGGCGCGCTCGGGGCGCTCGTGGCGCGGCCCATGCTCGGGATCCTGCGCGACGAGCTCGGCCTGCCCGTCGAAACGCACGTCGACGCCGCGCGGCTGGCGCTGCTGGGCGCCTGGGTTCTGGGCGCCGTGCTGCTTTCGGCGCTGTATCCCGCAGCGCTGGCGCACCGGACGGATCGTTGAAGCGGCGGGGCGAATGGAGTCCAATGCCGGCGGAGGCTCGCGATGACGCGCAAGTTCCCGCTCCGCACGCTCACCCCCACGATCGGCGCCGTAGTCGAAGGCGTCGATCTCTCGAAGCCGCTCGCGCACGAGGAGATCGCCGAGATCCGCGCAGCGCTCCTGGCTCACAAGGTGATCTTCTTCGAGGACCAGCACCTGACTCCGGTCGAGCAGCGGAACTTCGCGGCGCGCTTCGGCGACCTGCACACGCACCCGCTCTACCCGGGCGTGCCCGAGGCGCCCGAGCTCTTCATCCTGGACAACCACGCCGGCAACCCGACCGACAACGACGCCTGGCACACCGACGTGACCTTCATCGACACGCCGCCGCTCGGCGCGGTGCTGTACGCGAAGCTGCTGCCGCCGGACGGCGGAGACACGATCTGGTCGAACATGCAGGCGGCGTTCGAGGGACTGTCTCGCCCGTTCGCCGATTTCCTGCACACGCTCGACGCGGTGCACGACTTCGCGCGCGGCTTCCCGGCGCGCGGCACGGTGGCCAGGGGCGCGGGCGCCGAGAAGCACGCCAAGGCGGTGGAAGAGCACCCGCCGGTAGTGCATCCGGTCGTGCGCACGCACCCGGAGACGGGCGCCGACGGCCTGTTCGTGAACTACGGTTTCACAGACAAGATCGTCGGGCTGCGGCGCAAGGAGAGCGACGCGATTCTACAAATGCTCTTCGAGCACGTGACCAAGCCCGAGTATCTCGTGCGCTGGAAGTGGAAGCCGAACGCGGTGGCCTTCTGGGACAACCGCGTCACCCAGCACTACGCCGTGAACGACTACCTGCCGCAGCGCCGGATCATGCACCGCGCGACGATCCTGGGCGATCGGCCCACGCATCGCTCGCGCGTCCACTGACTGAAAGCTCGCTCGTGTGACCTGCTTGCCTTGACAGGTCCGAGGGCCACCGGATAATCCCGCCATGGCAGGTCCTGCGTGAGGCGCGCTGCGCTGGCGGTGTCGTGGGCACTGCTCGCCTTCGCTCCGACCGCCCGCGCGGACTTCGAAGTCACCAGCAAGGTGAGCTGCGTCGACAGTAGCGACGACAAGCTGGCCAAGGGCAAGGCGGGGAACGAGGCGCTGATCGCGCTTTGCCTGGGGGTCGACGCGAACGACCCGAGTGTCTCGGACTACCTGCTGGTCTTCGGCACCGACCCGCGCGAGCTGCGCGTGCTGCGCCGCTGTGACTCGCTGCTGGTGTGCGTGCTGTCGAGCGAGGCGGGCTGCAGCGTGGCGGGCCCGATGACGGACCAGGGCTTCAAGCGCAAGGGCGAGTGCGTCCACCAGCTGTTGCCGGCCGGCACTCACCTGGTCTCGGGGTCGCTCTTCTGCAGCGAGAGCGACAAGTACGTGGTGGCGCCGAGCCGGTACACCTACAAGGGCGTGTGCAGCGGCCAGCTCGCGATCGATGGCCGGCCCTGTCAGATCAGCCTGCGCACGGGCGACGAGTTCGAGGCCGGGGGCGCCTGTCCTGCCGGGCCCTGATACTCTCGGAGCATGATTCGGACCGTCGCTCTCGCGCTGGCCATCGTCGCCTACTCCACCCAGCTCTCCGATGCCACCGCTTCGTCCGGCTTGAAGGACGCGCTCAAGGTCGCGACCGAGCGCGCGGTGAGCGCGACCTCGAAGGACGGCGGGTTCCTGAACGACCCCAAGATTCGCATCCCCCTGCCGGGCAAGCTGGAGGGCATGGCCACCGGCCTGCGCGCGGTGGGCATGGGCAGCCAGGTGGACGAGCTCGAGGTGGCCATGAATCACGCCGCCGAGAAGGCTGCGGGTGAAGCTACGCCGGTGTTCGTGGACGCGATCCAGGGCATGAGCTTCGAGGACGCCGCCGGCATCCTGCGCGGCAACGACACCGCGGCCACGACCTACTTCAAGAAGAAGACCACGGCGCCCTTGACGGCGAAGTTCCGGCCGATCGTCGACGAGGCCATGAAGAACGTGGGCGTGACCAAGCTCTACGAGTCACTCGTGGGTCAGTACACCTCGACGCCGTTCGTCTCCGCGCCCAAGCTCGACTTGAACGGATACGTGACCGACAAGGCGCTGTCCGGGCTGTTCACGGTGGTAGGCGACGAGGAGAAGCGCATCCGCAAGGACCCGGTGGCGCGCTCGACCGACCTGTTGAAGCAGGTGTTCGGTCACTAGCTTGAGCGAGCCTTCGGGCTACGCGCTGTTCGACACCGCGCTCGGACGCTGCGGCGTGGCCTGGACCGGGCGCGGGATCGCGGGCCTGCAGCTGCCCGAGGGGGCTTCGCGGTCGCCTACCGCAAGCGCGCGCTGCCCAAGCCCCGCGAGCTGGCGAAGCTGGGCGCGCGCTGGGCGCCCTACCGCACCGTCGCCGCCTGGTATCTGTGGCGCGCGGCCGGCTTCTAGCGCGCCAGCGCGCGCTCGATGCCACTCAGGATATGAGTCTCCCTTTCTCGGCGCGCAGCGCCCGGTCGAGCGCCTCGAGCCGGCTCGTCCACAGGTCGCGCTGCACCTCGATTCAGGCGGCGACCTCGGCCAGGGGTTGGGAGTCAGCGACGGGAAGTGTTCGCGCCCGGAGCGCCGACGCCGCACCAGCCGGGCGCGCTCCAGCATGCGGATGTGTTTCGAGACCGAATTCAGCGAGATCGCGAACGGCGCCGCGAGCTCGGTCACCCGCGACTCGGCCTGCGACAGGCGCTGCAGGAGCGCGCGGCGCGTGGGATCGGCGAGCGCCTGCAGCGTGCGGTCGAGGGCGCAAGCGAGCTAGAATCTCGAGTCATGCCGGTGACGGTGCTGCACGACTCCCGCCCGCTCCGGATCGAGGAGTACTGCTGCAGCGCGAGCCACGGCGACGCGCCCTATTCCGAGCGCCATCACGGCTATTCGCTGGCCTACGTGCGCAAGGGCAGCTTCGGCTACCACGTGCGCGGCCAGTCGTTCGAGCTGGTCACGGGCGGGGTGCTGGTCGGCCGGCCGGGTGACGAGTACGTCTGCACGCACGACCACGCGGTCGGCGACGAGTGTCTGGTGGTGCACCCCACGCCGGAGCTCGTCGACTCACTCGGTGAGTCGGCGAAGGGCTGGGGTGCGGGTGCGCTTCCGCCGCTGTCCGAGCTGGTGGTGCTGGGCGAGCTCTTGCAAGCCGCCGCCAGCGGCGAGAGTGATGCCGGCCTCGACGAGGCCGGGCTGTGGCTGGCCGCGCGCTTCCTGCGCCTGTTCGGCCGCGGCCCCCGCGCCACCCGCGCCAGCGCGCGCGATCGCCGCCGCGCGATCGAAGCCGCGCTCTGGATCGACGCGCACGCGCACGAGGAGCTCGACCTCGAGACCAGCGCGCGCGCGGCGGGCCTGAGCGCGTTCCACTTCCTGCGCCTGTTCGGCAAGGTGCTGGGAGTGACTCCCCACCAGTATCTGCTGCGCGCGCGGCTGCGCCGCGCGGCCCGCGAGCTCGCCGCCGCCGAACGCTCGGTGACCGAGATCGCCTTCGCGGTCGGCTTCGGCGACCTGTCGAACTTCGTGCGCACCTTCCACCGCGCCGCCGGCGTCTCGCCCGGTGCGTTCCGGCGCGCCGCTCGCGGCGAGCGGGCGATCGTGGAAGAGCGCCTGCAGGCGCTGCTGCCCGCCCTGGGCTGAGCAAGATCTTCCAAGACCCCGCCCGGGCACGCACCTAGCATCTCCTCTCAACAAGAGGAGGCACTCATGTACGACCACATCGGACTGCGAGTGAAGGATCTGGACGCGAGCGTGCGCTTCTACGAGGCGGCGCTCGGCGCGCTGGGTCACGTGCTCGGCTCGCACGACAAATCGAGCGCGGGGCTCGGCCCGAGGGGCGCGCCGGCGTTCTGGCTCTACCCCGCGGAGGGCAAGAAGGGACCGGGCGCGCACCTGGCGTTCCACGCCGCCAGTCACGCCGCCGTCGACCGCTTCTACGAAGCCGCGATCGCGCACGGCGGAAAAGACAATGGAAAGCCCGGCCTGCGCAAAGACTACAGCCCGAAGTACTACGCGGCGTTCGTGATCGACCCCGATGGCAACAACGTGGAGGCGGTGTGCCTCAAGTAGGCTTCACCCTCGTTGCAGCGGCGAACACGCGCAGAGGCACGCGACGGCCAGGCTCGCGAACGGTGCTCCATGAAGGTTGTCACCAGAGGTGCGTATGATGGAAGCATGACACGAGCCGGGGCGGCGTCCGGGGAAGAGCTGGTGACCCGCGCCCGCGAGCTCCGCCCGTTCGTGGCGGGCTTCGCGGCGCGCGCCGAAGCGGACCGCACGCTGCCGCTGGATCTGGTGCAGGCGCTGTCGCGCGCCGGGCTGTTCCGGATCGCGGTGTCTCGCACGGTCGGCGGCGCCGAGACCGCGCCGCGCGAGCAGATCCTGGCGATCGAGGCGATCTCCGAGGCGGACGGCGCCGCGGGCTGGACGCTGATGATCGGGATCGAGGTGCTCGGCTTCGCGAGCGCGCTGTTGCGGCCCGACGTGGCCGAAGAGGTGATCGCGAAGCAGCCCGACGCGATCTTCTGCGGCGCGCTGAACCCGCTGGGCCGCGCCACGCCGGTGGCCGGCGGGTTCCGAGTGAGCGGTCAGTGGCCGTTCGCGAGCGGCTGCCAGCACAGTGACTGGTTCTGGGGTCAGTGCATCGTCGAGGGCCAGGAGCGGACGGTCGAGGTGCTGGTGCCGCGCAGCGACTTCCAGGTGCTCGACACCTGGCACGTGGCCGGGCTGCGCGGCTCGGGCAGTCACGACGTCGAGCTGCGCGACGTGTTCGTGCCCGAGCGCTTCACCACCGGGGTCGGGCGCGGACCGATCCACGAGACGGGCCCGCTGTTCCGCATGCCGCCGTTCAGCCGGCTCGCCTACAACAAGCTGGGCGTGGCCACGGGCATCGCGCGCGGCGCGCTCGACGCGTTCATCGAGCTCGCCTCCGAGCGCGTGCCGCGTGGCATGCGCGCGCCGCTGCGCGAGCGCCGCTTCGCCCAGGAGTCGGTCGTCGAGGCCGAGACACTCCTGCGCTCGGCGCGCGCGTTCGCGTTCGAGGCGGTCGAGGAGCTGTGGGCGGAGGTGCTGGCCGGGCGCGAGCCCACCGCCAAGCAACGCGCGCTCGTGCAGCTCGCCTGCTGCAAGGCGGTGAGCGCGTCGGCGCGCGCGGTCGAGATCGTGCACGCGGCCGCGGGCACCGCCGCCAATCCGCTCGGCAGCCCGCTCGAGCGGCGCATGCGCGACGTGCACGTCGTGGGACAACACATCATGGTGTCACCCGCCTTGATCGAGCCCGCTTCGCGCGTCTTGCTCGGCCTGCCTTCGGGCTCGATCTTCTTCTGAGCGAGGCGGCCGCGTGGGCGCGCCGCGCCCAGTCGAGGAAGCGCTCGTCGTCGTCGAGCTCGGACTCGGGCACCGACCAGTAGCTGGCGACGCGCACCGTGCGCACGCGGGTCTCGTAGCGGAAGGCCTCGCCGCCGAATGATTCGAGCTCGCGCGCGAGCGCGGCGTCACAGCGCAGGTAGACCACTCCCTCGATCACGAACGCGAACTGCGCGCCGCCGAGCCGGAGCGCGTGACCGCCGAAGAAGCGGGCCGCGCCGACTCGGCCGAGCGGGGTCAGGCGGTCGAGCAGATGCTCGACCAGCTCGTTCCGGTCCTGGCGTCGGCTCATCTAGGCATTCGTGCGCAGCCGCGTCACTTTCTCCGGAGGCCACACGTCGTCGACCTTGTAGCTCGCCTCGAAGGCGCGCGCTCCCTCGGGCAGCCGCACCCAGGGCAGCTTCGTGCGCGTGTAGATGTGCACGTCGGGCACCACCCAGCTCGGATCGTCGAGCGTACCCGCGCGCACGAACAGGCAGGGCGTAGGCACGACCCGGTAGTCACTCCACAGCGTCGTGCCGCAGGTTCCGCAGAACGACAGCTCGTTGCCCTTGCCGGTGCCGGCGGGCAGCAGGAACGCGCGCGGCTCGGCTCCGCTGCGCTCTACGTACTTCCGCTCGATCCACAAATTCGTCACGAACGCGCTGCCGGTGATGCGCTGGCAGTCCTTGCAATGACACGCGTGGATCACCAGCGGGTCTCGGCCGAGCTGGTAGCGGATCGCGCCGCAGCAACAGCCGCCGCTGAGACTCGTCATGCTTCGGTCTCCTTCGGCGCCATCATGGCGAGCGCGCGAACCGAAAGCTTGGAGAAAATTGCGCCGTCTGTGACACGCCGCGGTTGACCCTTCGTCGACGGCGAGCGTAGGGTGCGACACACAAGGAGGGAGTCCGCATGCGCAGCCCCGTCGTCGCATTCGCCGCCGCTTCGCTTCTGTTCGCCACCGCCGCCGGTGCGCGAACCTTCGTGGTCCACCCCGGTGACTCGATCCAGGCCGCCGTCGACCAGGCCAGCCCCGGTGACACGGTCAAGGTGATGCCGGGCACGTATCACGAGGCCGGCTCGCCCTGCCCGACCGATGCGAGTCACACCTGCGCGGTGGTGGTCACCAAGCCGAACATCACGCTGCAGGGGCAGCCCAACCCGCACAAGGCGGTGGTGCTCGAGAACGCGGGCGACCAGGACCAGGGCATCGTGTTCGTGCCGAGCGGCGTCGACGCGCCGACCTGTCTCGACGCCGACGCGAGCCGGCTGGCCGGCGCCGCGGTGAGTGGCTTCACGGTCAAGGGCTTCGGCGGAGAGGGCATCTTCCTGCTCTGCGTCGACCACTTCTCGGTCCGCCTCAACACCGCAGAGGACAACGGCGAGTACGGGATCTTCCCGTCGCATTCGACGCACGGCACGATCGCCGGCAACGTCGCCACCGGCTCGAACGACACCGGCATCTACATTGGCCAGTCGCGCACCGTGCACGTCGAGAGCAACGTCGCGCGCGGCAACGTCAGCGGCTTCGAGATCGAGAACTGCTCGGACGTGCGGCTCGATCACAACCTGTCGACCGGAAACACGGGCGGCATCCTGAGCTTCACGCTGCCGTTTCTCGACGTGAAGCAGAACGACCACAACCGCATCGATCACAACTGGGTGCAGGCGAACAACAAGGAGAACACCTGCGCCGATCCCAACGACGAAGTGTGTGGCGTGCCGGTCGGCACGGGCATCCTGGCGCTGGCGGTCGACGACAACCGCATCGACCACAACCTGGTGCTGAACAACGACTCGTACGGCATCGCGGTCGCGAACTTCTGCGTCGGCAACGAGCTCTCGGAAGAGCAGTGCGCGGCGCTCGACATCGAGCCGAACCCCGACAACAACCAGGTCGACCACAACATCGCGCTGGGCAACGGTCACAACCCGTCGCCGCTGATCCAGTCCGTGTTCGCCGTCGACCTGCCGTGGGACGGCACCGGCCAGGGCAACTGCTGGGACGCAAACGTGGCGAAGACGGTGTTCCCGGATCCGCTGCCGACCTGCGACTGACGGTGACTGGCGCGGCGAGTCAACCGTCGTAGAAATACGGCGTGTGCAGCCCGAGCAGGGCGCGCTCGCGGGGTGAGCGGATCCGCTCCACCGCTTCCGACGACAGATGATGGACGTCGGCGGTGGTTCGGATCCGCTGCGCCAGGTCTCGGCGCGCGTAGTGCGCCTGCAGGAACAAGCGGCCCGTGCCGCCGGGCCGCGCCGGCATGCCGCGGTGCCAGGCGTCGGAGACGAACAGCGCCACGTCACCGGCGCGCGCGGTCAGCGCGACGGGCTTTCGGCCTTCGTATTCGAGGTTCTCGTCGTTCATGCGTTCGAACGGCGGCAGCCGGCCGGAGCGGTGACTCCCGGGAATCACCGCAGTCGGTCCGCACTCGAGCGGGCAGTCGCGCAGATACAGGTGCGCGCCGATCGCGAACACCGGGTACGGGATGCGCTCGTCCCACGGCACGCCTTCGGGCCGGGGCACGTGCGGGCCAGCGTCGCAGTGCCAGGGGCCGCCGCCGAACTCGGGCGGGTTCCACCAGGCGGTGTTGGCGATGACGTGACAGTCCTCGCCCAGGAGCGGCTCGATCACCGACAGGATTCCGGGGTGCCCGACCGCCGACTGACAGCCCGGCGCGCGGTTCAGCATCTCGTAGCGGAACTCCGACTTGTCGCCGCGCCCGCGCTCGGGCGGGTAAGTCGCGAACGCCTGGGCGATCTCCTCGCCGAGCTGCTCGATGAGCTGCGGCTCGAGCACCCCGCGCAGCACCGCGTAGCCCTCGCGCTCGAGCTCCAGGCTGGCTTCGGGAGCCTCGCCCTTGCGCACGGTCAGGTTGCCGCCGACTCGCTTGATCATGCGGGCGATGCCACCAGACCCCGCGCCCGCGGTCAAGCGGCACCCGAGCCGAACAGCCCGCGCACCTGCGCTTCGCGGAACGCGAAGATGTGCGCGAGCTGGCGCGCTACGAGCGGCCGGGCGAGCTCGCCGAGCGGCCAGAGCGGGAGCGCCCAGCGCACCTGGTCGTCGATCTGCGTGCCGCCCTCGGCAGTGTCTCGAAAGCGGTGCGTGTGGATCCACAGCCGGTACGGGCCGCGCAGCTGCTCGTCGACGAATTCGTACGGCGGGTTCCAGCTGCGAATCGACGTGCGCCAGCGCATCGGCACGCCGAACAGCCGGATCCGGTAGTCGACGAGCGCCCCCTCGCGCATTTCGATCGGCAGCGGCGTCTCGATCTCGAAGCGCAGCGAGGGCGGCGTCAGTCGCTCGAGGTTCGCCGCGTCGGCGAAGAACGCGAACACCTCGCTGCGCGGCCGGCGCAGCGCGACACTCACTCGCAGCACGTGCTCGCGCATCGCCGGATCGTACAGCGCGGCGCGGGATCGGATAAGCTTCGCGCGTGCGGGGAGAGCCGGCACGGAGGAGCGCGCGATGAAGATCGAAGGGGGCTGCTACTGCAAGGGTCTGCGCTACAAGGCGGAAGGCGACCCGCTGTTCAAGGGTCAGTGTCACTGCCGCGAGTGCCAGTACTTCTCGGGCGGCGACGCCAACGTGATCGTGGCGATGCCGCTCTCCGGCTTCTCGTACACCAAGGGCACGCCCAAGGGCTTCGCGCGCAAGGACCTGCAGGGCGCGGTGACTCGCGAGTTCTGCCCGGACTGCGGGACTCACATTCTGACCCGCGCGCCCACAGTTCCCGGCGCGGTGATCCTGAAGGTCGGGACGATGGACGATCCGAAACAGTACGGCGGCCCGCAGATGGCGATCTACACCATCGACAAGCAGCCGTTCCACCAGATTCCCGCCGGCATTCCCACCTTCGAGCGCGTGCCCGGCCGGGGCTGAGCCTGCGCGGTCACTTGGTCGTGGCTCGGCCGTCCCGGCCGAACTGGAACAGCGACGCGGCCAGCGCCCCGACCAGGGCGGCGCCCATGTCTTTCTGGGCGTCCCACTCGTCGCCCTGCGTGCCGAGATAGGCCGTGCCCGCGCTCGGGTCGACGATCGCCGCGACCAGCCACTCCAGGATCTCGTAGCCCATGCTGAACAGGCCGATGCCCGCCACGCTGAAGTAGAGCTGCGCGATCGGCCCCATCCGCGAGTTGCGGAAGCCCAGCTCGCGCAGCGGCCGCACCCAGAGCAGGCCGAACGAGAAGTGGACCAAGCGGTCGAAGTGATTGCGGGCGAGGCCGAACGCGTCCTCCAGCCAGTCACCCAGCGGCACCCGGGCGTAGGTATAGTGACCGCCGATCGCGTGCAGGAGCATGAAGAACGTGATCTGCAGGTAGGAACGGTCGGAGAAGCGGAAGCGCCGGAAGGTGGCGACGAGCGTCCCGACGGTCGCGAAGCTCAGCAGGTTCTCGAGCAGCCAGTCGCTGCGGTTTTGAGGCGAGATCGCACACAGCGCCCAGACCGCGAACCAGACGGCGAGACACGCGACCGGGACCATCCTGCCCTCCCCGCTCATTCTAGCCCGCGACAAATTGACACTTGATATGCCATAATTTCGCGAGCGGGCCGGCGCCCGCGGCGGAGGCCTCGATGGGGCGCGTGGTGCGATGGGCGATCGGGCTGGCGGTGATCCTGGGAATCGGGGTCGCGGTCGCCGAGCGGGTGCCCGCCGTGCAGGACGCGGTGATGCGCGCGGCGCTGGCGCGGCTGGTCGCCACCGGCCCCAGCTCACTCTTCGGCGACGACGCGCTGCGCGTGTTGCTGTGCGGCACGGGCTCGCCGCTGCCCCACCCCACGCGCGCCAAAGCCTGCGTCGCCGTGTTCGCCGCGGGCAAGCTCTGGATCGTCGACACCGGCCCCGGCTCGGTGAACAAGCTGGGGCTGTTGCGGGTCGACCTGGCGCAGATCGGCGGCGTGCTCTTCACTCACTACCATTCGGATCACATCGGCGACCTGGGCGAGCTGAACTTGAATAGCTGGGTGGCGGGCCGACCCGGTCCGCTCGCCGTCTACGGTCCGCCCGGCGTCGAGCGCGTGGTCGCGGGCTTCCAGGAGGCGTACGCGCTCGATACCGGCTATCGAGTCACTCATCACGGCGCCGACTTCATCCCGCCGGAGCGCGCGGTCATGGAGCCACACCCGGTTGCCCCGGGGGTCGTGCTCGAGGAGAACGGCCTGCGCATCACCGCCTTCCCCGTCCACCATGATCCCGTGAAGCCCGCGTACGGCTACCGCTTCGACTACAAGGGCCGGTCGGTGGTCGTGAGCGGAGACACCGCCAAGAGCGAGTCGCTGGTGGCTGCGGCGCAGGGCGCCGACGTGCTCCTGCACGAGGCGCAGGCGAATCACCTGGTGGCGATGATCGGCGAGGCGGGCAGGGACGGCGGGCGGCCGCGCGTCGCGAAGATCATGGGCGACATCCCCTCGTATCACACCTCGCCGGTCGATGCGGCGGAAGAGGCCAACACGGCCGGCGTGAAGCTCCTGGTGTTCTACCACCTGACGCCTTCGCCGAGAAACGGCTTCATGGAGCGCGTGTTCACGCGCGGCGTCTCGGACGTGCGCAAGGGCGACTGGATCCTCGGCGACGACGGGCTCCTGGTCGAGCTGCCCGCCGACTCGAAGGACGTGCGGACCGGTCAGCTCGACTGAGCGAACAGCGCCTCGAGCCCCGTTCCCGCCAGTGACTCGTCGACGGCGCGCTGATCGTCGGGCCCGAGCCGGGCATGGTCGGCGCGCAGCCACTCGAGACACTTGCCCTGGTACGGGAAGGGGCGTTGGGTCCACGGCTGCCCGTCGATCGTGCATTCGACCTGGTCGCTGCCGGAGGCCAGCGCCGCGGCGTTCGCCAAGAGGAACGGCGCGTAGACCCGGCCCGCCTCGCACAAGAGCGCCCGGAAGGTCGCCGGCAGCGCGTCGCGCGAGAACCACTCCGCTTCGGGCTCGACGCCCGACAGGTCTTCCATGAAGTCGACCCAGGCCACGACCCGCGGCGCCAGTTCGAGCGCCAGCGCGGACGGCGTGGGGTCGAAGCCCACAAGCTGGGTGAGCTGGCCGTACAGGCCGAAGTCACTCGCGCCCGGGCGCCCGCCCATCACGAAGCGCGACTCGACGAGTCGCGCGTCGAGCAGCGCCAGCAGTCGCAGGTAGCTGGCCTCGATCAGCTCGCGCGTGGTCTCGTTCGAGCCCACCACCCACAGCCGGTCGATCTGGCGCTTCGAGAACAGCTCGCCCATGGCGCGCGCCTGCTCTTCGGTCTGGGCGGTCTGACCCCAGCGCGGCAGGATCGCGGCGGCGCGCGCGATGTCGGCTTCGTACGACCAGCGGTAGTGGAACATCGCCTTGGTGAGCCACTCGTCGGCGTAGTCCTCGAGCAGCGCGTCGAGAAACGCGATCGCGGGATCGCTGGGCACGATCTCGCGCCCGAGATACTCGTACTCGAGCTCGCGCAGGAGCGGCGTCGAGTCGATGCGCGCTTCGAGCGCGCCGCCCGGGCCGCTGGCGGAGACGAGCTGCGGCAGGAGCTGCACCTTGGGCTGCGGCAGGTCGCGGCCCTCGGGCGAGCGCTGCAGCACCCAGCGGTGCGGAATGCGCCGATAGCGCAGCACCGCGCGCAGCTTGCGGCTGTACGGCGACCCCGGCATGCCCACGATGCGCAGCGCCGGGTTGCTCATCGCGCGCGGCTCCGCGCCCGAGTGACCGCCGCGAGCAGCGCCAGCGCGACCACCCGCATCGCCTCGGCGGCGCGCTCGCGCGACAGCTTCTGCTCGCGGCGCAGCCGCTCCCAGATCTCGAGCGAGAGCGCGGCGTCGAGCGCCTCGACCACCGGCTCGGGCGCGCGATCCAGCTCGGGCAGCGCGCGCAGCAGCCGCTCGCGCAGCTCGCGTACCACGCGCGCCTGCTGGCGCTGCAGGAACAACGAACGGTGTCGGGCGATGTCGCCGGCGCGCTTGTAGGGCGAGATCGCCTCGAAGAAGGCGCTGCGGTGCTTCACCACCTCGAGCGCGCGCTGCTCGAGCGTGCCCGAGTCGGGCGGATCGCGCAGCAGCGGCAGCGCCGCCGCCTGCACGTGCTCGTTCAGCTCGGCGTAGAGTGACTCCACGTCGGCGAAGTGCCGGAACACGCTGCGCAGGCCCACGCCCGCGCGCTCGGCCACGCGCTGCGCGGTGGGCTGGGGGTCGCCGGCCCCGATCAGCTCGAACAGCGCGCTCACGATCGCGTGACGGCTGCGCTGACTGCGCCGCGCGCGGCCGTCAGAGCTCTCGCTCTCTCGAACTACGATACGCACCGGCATGCCCGCATTCTGGCACGGTCCTTGCCGAGTCAGCAAGGCGAAACGGCTTGAATGTGGCACTCGTACTGTCATAATGAACCGATGACGACGCTGGCGGTCTGGCTCGGTGCGCTCGCGCTCTACGGCGGCTTCTGGTCCTGGTACGTCGGCTTCCGGCCGCGACTCACCAAGGCCGAGGTCGACGACTATCTCGCGCGGCTCGCGCCCGAGGTCGCGGTGCTCGATGGCGACGCCGAGCGGCGCGACCGCATGCGCGCGTTCCTCGAGAGCGACGACGGCGGCGAGTTCTTCATGGTGAACTTGATCCGGCTGCAGCCCGAGCCCGTGCGCGGGCCGGGCGGCGAGCCGCCGGCGCCGGCCGCCGACGTGCTCGCGAGATACACGGGCCCGTTCCTGCGCGCGCTGTTCCGGCGCGGCGGTCACCCGGCGCTGGGCGGGCGCGCCGCCGCCGGGTATCTCGAGGCCTGGGGCGTGGAGAAGAATCCCGGCTGGAGCTTTGCGGGCATCATCCGCTACCGCAGCCGGCGCGACCTGATCGAGCTCGCGACCGCGCCCATGTTCGCGCCGATCCACGGCTACAAGCACGCGGGCATCGCCAACACGCTGGCCTTCCCGATCGCGCCGGCGCGCCTGTTCTTCAGCCCGCGCGTGGTGGCGGCGCTGGCGCTCGCGCTGGCGGCGTCGCTCGTGACTCAGTGCGTGGGAGGCTGAGATGCGCCGCGTCGGACTCGTGCTGCTGGGCTTGCTCGTGCTGGCTGGGGTCACTCTGTACGCGGAGCGCGAGTATCTGATCCTGCACGTGCCCGGCTGGATCGGGCGCTGGCAGGACCCGATCGGGCCCTTCCACGAGGTCCGCTGGCAGGAAGGCCCGGCCGCGCGCGCGGCCGGACCGCGCCCGCCCAACGTGCTGGTGATCGTGGCCGACGACCTGGGCTGGAACGACCTGACCTGGCGCGGCGGCGGCGTGGCGGACGGCGCGGTGCCCACGCCGAACATCGATTCGCTCGCGCGCGACGGCGTGGAGTTCACGCGCGGCTACGCCGGCAACGCCACCTGCGCGCCGTCGCGGGCGGCGCTCATGACCGGCCGCTTCGCCACGCGCTTCGGCTTCGAGTTCACGCCGGCGCCCAAGGCCTTCATGCGTCTGATCGCGCACTTCAACGAGCACGCGGCGCGCAAGCCGACTTACTTCTCGGAGCGCGAGAAGGACGTGCCCTCGCTCGACAAGGAAGGCATCCCGGCCAGCGAGATCACGCTCGCGGAGCTCTTGCGCAAGCAGGGCTACCGCACGCTCGGCTTCGGCAAGTGGCACCTGGGCGAGGCACCGGCGATGCGGCCCGAGGCGCGCGGCTTCGACGAGTATCTCGGCTTCTACGCGGGCGCCTCGATGTTCCTCGATCCCGACGACCCGCGCGGCGTGGGCTCGCAGCAGGCGTTCGATCCGATCGACAAGTTCCTGTGGGCGAACCTGGCCTTCGCCGTGCGCAAGGACGGCGGCCCGCGCTTCACGCCCGACGTCTACATGACCGACTATCTGGCGCGCGAGGCCTCGCGCGCGATCGATGCCAACAAGAACCGTCCGTTCTTCCTGTATCTCGCCTTCAACGCGCCGCACACGCCGCTACAGGCCGCGCGCGCCGACTACGACGCGCTGCCTGGCATCCAGAACCACACCCTGCGCGTGTACGCGGCGATGATCCGGGCGCTCGATCGCGGCGTGGGCAAGGTGCTCGACACGCTGCGCGCGGACGGGCTCGAGAACGACACGCTGGTGCTGTTCGTGAGTGACAACGGCGGGGCGAACTACATCGGCCTGCCCGACATCAACAAGCCGTTCCGCGGCTGGAAGCTGACCTTCTTCGAGGGCGGCGTGCACACGCCGTTCTTCGCCCGCTGGCCGGCGCGGCTGCCCAAGGGCGTGCGCTACGAGGAGCCGGTCGCGCACGTCGACGTGTTCGCCACCGCCGCGGCCGCGGCCGGCGCGCCGCTGCCGACCGACCGCGTGATCGACGGCGTCGACCTGGTGAGTCGGGTGCGCGGGGAGCCCGACCCGCGCACCCGCGAGGCCATCTACTGGCGCTCGGGTCACTACCGTTCGGTCCTCTGGCACGGCTGGAAGCTGCAGAGCTCCGAGCGGCCCAAGAAGCTCTGGCTGTTCGATCTGCAGAGCGACCCGACCGAGCGCATCAACCTGGCCGACACTCGTCCCGACAAGCTGGCCGAGGTCCAGGCCGAGCTCGACAAGCTCGACTCACAGATGGTCGCGCCGCTCTGGCCCGCGCTGATCGAGGGTCCGACCGCGATCGACCACAGCCTGGCCGAGCCCTGGCGCGACGACGACGAGTGGGTGAACTGGGCGAACTGATGGCGAGCGCTGCCACCGTCCAGTAGCGTGGCGGCATGGCGCTGGTTGCGGAGCTGGAGCGCGCGGGCGCCCCGCCCGAGGGAGCGCCCCTCGAGAAGGGGCTGAAAGTCGGTGCGCTCGGCTTCTTGTCGAGCCTGGTGATCGGCGTGGCGTCGACCGCGCCCGGCTACAGCGTCGCCGCGTCGCTCGGCGTGGTGGCGTCGTCGGTCGCGACTCAGTCACCCGCGGTGCTGTGGGTCGCGTTCCTGCCCATGCTCTGCATCGCGGCTTCCTACTACTCGCTGAACCGGGTCGATCCCGACTGCGGCACCACCTTCACCTGGGTGACTCGCAGCATGGGCCCGTGGGCCGGCTGGATCGCCGGCTGGGCGCTGCTCGCGGCGGATCTCTTGATCATGGCCAGCCTGGGCCAGATCGCGGGCAAGTACAGCTTCCGCCTGTTCGGCGCCGAGACACTCGCGCGCGACCCGTTCGCGGTCACCGCGGTGAGCGTGGCCTGGGTCGTGCTGATGACCTGGCTCTGCTACGTGGGAATCGAAGTGTCGGCGCGCACGCAGTGGTTCCTGCTCGGCGCCGAGGTGCTGGTCCTGGCCGTGTTCGCCGCGGTGGCGCTGGTGCGCGTGTACGCGGGTGAGTTCCCTGACTCGGTCGTGCCGAGCCTGGCCTGGCTCAACCCCTTCGCGCTCACGCCCTCGGCGCTGAACGAGGGCGTGCTCACGGCGGTGTTCATCTATTGGGGCTGGGACACGGCGGTGGCCGTGAACGAGGAGACCGAGCGCGCGCAGCACACGCCCGGTCACGCCGCGATCCTGTCGACGTTCCTCTTGCTGGGCCTGTACCTGATCGTGGCCGTGGCCGCGCAGGCCGTGCACGGGCCGCGCTTCCTGGCCGACAACCGCGACGACGTGCTGTCGGCGCTGGGCTCGCACGTGCTGCCGTTCGGGCTCGACAAGCTGCTGATCGTGGCGGTGCTGACGTCGGCCTCGGCCGCGACCCAGACCACGATCCTGCCCGCCACGCGCTCGATGCTGGCGATGGCGGCGCACGGCGCCGCGCCGCGCTCGCTGGGCGAGATCTCGCCGCGCTACCTCACGCCGGGTGTCTCGACGCTGTGGATGGGCGGGATCTCGATCGTGTGGTGCATCGCGCTGCCGCTCGCGAGTCAATACGTGATCCAGGACTCGGTCACCGCTACCGGTCTGGCGATCTCGTTCTATCTCGGGCTCACCGGGCTCGCGTCGGCAGTCTACTTCCGCAAGGCGCTGTTCAACGACTTGCGCACGTTCCTGCTTGCGGGCGTGCTGCCGCTGGTGGGCTTCGTGTGGCTCGGCTACGTGTTCGTGCGCTCGTGCATCGACCTGTCCGATCCCGCGCACTCGGAGTCGGGCCTGCCCTGGCTGGGCGTGAGCCTGCCGCTCGCGATCGGAATCCTGTCGCTCGCGACCGGACTCGTGCTCATGTCGCTGGCGTGGCGCGCGGATCCCGCGTTCTTCCGGCGCAAGCCCGAGCACGCGCCGGCGGACACCCGGCTCTGAGTCGGCGCGCGCGCTAGGGCTTCACGAAGCGCAGCATGAAGCGGTCACTGGTGCCGCGCTTCTCGCCCGCCGTGCGCGGCGAGGTGCTCCAGCTGCGGTCGTCTTCGGGGTGGCGCAGCGCGCTCGACGCCGCCGCCAGCTTGAAGCCCGCCTTCTCGACCTCTTTCGTGAGGAAGTCCTGGTCGATGCGGTGCAGCTCGAGCGCGGCATCGCCGCTGCCGGGCTTCGCGCTGTGGTCGACGATTCCGTACACGCCGCCGCGCCGCAGCGTGCGAAACACCACCGCGTTCAGCTTGTCGCGATCGACCTTGCGCAGCACCAGATCGTGGTAGTTCATGTTGATGACCACGGCGTCGAGTGAGCCGTCGGGCGCGGGCAGGAAGCCGTCGTCCGGGATGTTCTTGTGCACCGGAAACACCACCGCCATCGGCTCGCGCATCAGGCGCTGCTGCCAGCTGTCTTCGATCGACTTCAGCTCGGGCGGAAAGATCGGCTCCTGCGAGTAGACCCGGCCGTTCTGCCCGACGACGCGGGCCAGCAGCTCGGTGGTGTAGCCGCCGCCCGCGAACAGGTCGGCCACCTTCTGCCCAGGCGAGATGCCGAAGAAGGCGAGCATCTGCTCGGGCTGCCGGCCCGGGTCGAGCGCCTTGTCGGCGTCGGGGCGATCGGGCGCGGCCACGGCATCGCGGATCGGCTGCGGAATCTTGTCCTTCGGCAGCGGCGGCGACTCACTCATGCCCGCCGCGTGAAAGGCGAGAACGAGCGCCGCCGCCCAGACCAGAGCCCTCACTGCGCGCTCCTTTCGACCAGACCGTGCTGCTTGAGACGCCAGACCAGGAGCTCGATTCGATCCTGCCCGAAGAAGGGCTCGCCGCGGAACGCCATCGTGGGCACGCCCCAGTGACCCGCTTTCTCGAGCGCCGCCTGGTTCGCGGCGATCACGGCATCGAGCCGCGACGCCTCTTCAGTCAGCGCGGCATCCATTTCGGCGAGCTCCGCGCCGGCGCGCTTGGCCGCGTCGGCCAGGTGACTGCCCTCGTGCCAGCCGCGGGTGCCGCCGAAGATCACGCGCGAGACCTCGTTCAGGAACGGCAGGCCGAAGCCGCGCTCGGCGGCCAACGCGCCCAGCCGGGTCAGGCGGTAGATGTAGGGCTGGTCCTTCGCGACCTTGCGCGACGGAAACTCCTGCACGATCGGATCAGGGCTCGGCCAGGCGAAGGGCAGGCCCAGTGACTCGGCGATGCGGAAGCTGTCGCGCAGCAGGTAGGGCGGCCAGAGCGGGTTCACCCGATCGAAGAAGCCGTCGATGCGCACCGCGATCGGCAGCACCGGTCGCACGTGGATCTCGAGCTCGTAGTGGCGCTCGAGCTCGATCAGGCGCGGTGTGGCCAGATACGAGTAGGGGCTGCGGAAGGACCAGAACAGGTCGATTTCGAGGCTCATGCCAGGATGGTCTCAGATCGCTGCCCGCCGTGTCAGAATCGCGCGATGCGTTTCGCGAAGCTCTCCAGGCGGGTCGTGGGCGCGGCCCTGTTGCTGGCCGGCTGCTCACCGTTCCAGGCGTCGCCGTTCGACTCGGATGCTGCGTTCAAGGAGTACGTCTCGAGCCTGTCGATCTCGGGAGTCACTGGCCAGGCGGCGGTGGTGCGGCTGCGCCGCGAGGGCTTCGAGTGCGCGACCGCCACGGGCGTGATCGCGAGCGCGCCCGGCGAGATCGTGTTCCTGTGTCAGCGGGCCGCCTCGGGCGGGGGCTGCAAGCAGGACCAGAACGTGGTGCTGCAGCTCGACTGGGTCGGCACGCCGAAGCCCGAGCTCGCGCCCGGCATGCGCGTGAAGACGATCGGCACCGCGGCAGGCCCGAAGAGCTGCGGGTAGGACGCCGCAACTCTCCGGGCGCCGCAGTCATTTCCTAGTGATCGACGTCGACCAGGATGCTGGGGCGGGTCGGCAGGATCTCCCAGGTGTCGTTGTCGCCGTGCTGAGCGGTGTAGAACACGCGCCAGCCGCCGACGAACGGCAGCGGGAGCTTCGCACCCAGGATGCCATTCACGCCGGGGTCACCGTCCGAGACGTGGAAGCCGGTGATCTCGTTGTCGTCCTCGTTCTGAAAGCCGTTGCCGGCCGCCGCGAGCGAGGCGTCGATCGTGGCCGAAGCATCGCGACCCTCGGCCAGGATGCGGGTCGGGACGTTCGCCGCCTTCGAGTAGTCGGCGCGCACGTCGAACGAGTAGGCGGAGTCGAGCGCGTTGCGTGACTGGTGCACGCCGGCGCCCGCGTCCTCGACGAACACCACGTCGGTGGCGGTCAGGAAGTTGCAGTTGTCGAGGCCGGTGATGCCCGGGCTGCCCAGGAAGAACAGCGAGACCAGGCCGGTGTCGGCGCCGGGGCGAGTCAGGTGGATCTTGAAGATGCCGCCGAAGCCACCGAAGGCGGCGCCCGCCTCGCTGGCCACGTTCGTGTCACCCGTCTCCGAGAAGAAGAAGTCGGTGAACTGACTCAGCGGCCGGAACACGCCGTTCTCGGGGCGCTTGAACGGCGTGCCGCCCGCCGCCTTGGCCAGCGCGTTCGCGTCGAACACGTTGCCGCTGGTGTCGGTGGCGGTGTCGTGGATGGTGATGAAGCGGGCGTGGAACGTGTTGCCGAAGGTGTGCAGGTCGTGCACGTCCTGCGACAGGATGTCCGCGTCGGCCGCGCCGGGGTGGAACACGATCGGCTGACCCGGGTTGGCCAGCGACGTCACGCTCAGCACCTGCAGCTTGCCGCCCTTGGCCAGGTTGCGCGGGTCCTTGGGCACGAAGCGGTAGATGAAGCTGTTCGGCTGCTTGGCGTGCTTGTTGACCGCGCCGGCGGCGCCGCTCTGGTCTTCGACCAGCCAGACGTTGCCGCTGGAGTCGTTCTGGATGCCCTCGTAGCCGGCGTGACCGAACGCGGTCGAGAGATCGTCGACCGTCGAGGGCAGGTCGAGCGTGGCCTGGTACACGCCCGGCGCGCCCGCGTCCTCGGTGGTGAACAGGAGCTTCTGCGCGAACGGATCCCAGGTCGAGCCGTCGATCGTCGAGATCGGCGCGCCGTTCGTGTCGTGGTCGGCGATCAGAGTGACTCGGTGCGCGCCGTCCGCGTCCAGGTTGATGCGCGAGATGAAGCTCAGCGCGCGATCGCTGGAATCGGTCACCGCGAGCTCGTGGCCCTGGAACAGGAAGTGGTGGCCGTAGTCGTAGTTGGGATCCGCGCCCTTCACGTGGTCGAGCACCAGGTACGTGTTCTTGTCGGGCTCGGTCTTGGTCGCCTCGACGTTGTGAGTCGTGGTCTGCACGTCGCCCGCCAGCGGCAGCATCGGGCCGTCGCCGTCGTAGCCGTAGAACGGGTTGTTCGCGGTGGGGTTCTCGAGCGCATCCGAACCTTGCGCCGCGATCACCTCCTGCAGCTCCACGGACAGGATGTTCGGGCGCGCGAATCCGTCGACGCGCGGATTCGTCACCGGCACCGGAGTGAGTCCGCCCGCCAGCGCCGGGAATGAGAATGCGCTCATCGATCCGACGGCAAGCAGCGTCCGGATCCAGTTGTTCTTTCGCATCAGTCAGTTCTCCTAGAAGCTCCGCCCGAGATTGGGCGTGCTGGCCTGAGACGACTCGACGCGTGTCGCTTCGCGCACGGCCCGGTCGGATTCCGCGACGATTGCGTCCGGAGTTGGTGGGGAGGCGCGCGGCAGCGTGATCCGGCTCACTCACTCTGGTGCGCTTGACCGCGTGCGTTCGCGGTTCGTACGCTTGCGCGATGGGCTTCCGGATCGTCGACGGACAGAAGCACCACGCGCCATTCGTGGCGTGGACGTGCCTCGCCGCGGCGCGCTCGCAGCTCCCGAAGGGCTTCTGGGACTACTATCTCGACCAACCCGAGGCCGAGTGCCTGCGCTACCTGGAGGCGCTGGCAGTCACGAGCCGCCCTCACTTGTTCCACTACTCGGCGTTCCTGGTGGCCGAGCTCTCGGGCCGTCCCGCTGCCGCCCTGTGTGGATATTTCGAGGAGGAACTGAACTTCCCCGACTTGGGCGTGGCGATGTCGGAGGTCGACCAGAGACTCGGGCGCTCGCCCGAAGACCATCAGCGCGGCATGGAGCGCAACGCCACCTTCTTCACGGTGACTCCGGCCCACCCGCCGCGCACCTGGATCATCGAGAACGTCGCCACCTGGCCCGAGTTCCGGCGCCAGGGGTTGGTGAACGACCTGCTGGCGGTGGCGCTCGAGCGCGGCCGCGAGCGCGGCGCGCCGGCCTCGGACATCGGGCTCTTCATCGGCAACGACCCCGCGCAGGCCGCCTACGAGAAGGTCGGCTTCCGCATGGTGAGCGAGAAGCGCAATCTCGAGCTCGAGCGCAGCTGGGGCTCGCCGGGGTTGCGGCTCTTGCGCCGACCCTATTGAAGGATTGATCTTAGAATACCGATGGTATTAGAATACCGTTGGTATGCAAAAGCGAATTCCCCGAGCCGAGCAGGTCCACCGCAACCGCGAGCAGGTGCTGGCCGCCGCACGCAAGGTGTTCCTTTCGAGCGGCTACGGCGCCGCCACGCTGGACCAGATCGCCGACGCGGCCGGCTTCTCGAAGGGCGTCGTGTATTCGCAGTTCGAGAGCAAGGCCGACCTGTTCCTGGCCCTGCTCGACCGCCGCATCGCCGAGCGCGCCGCCGAGAACGAGGGCATCGCCAAGCGTGCGCACGGCGCGGCCGGCATGAAGGCGATGATCGCGACCGCGCAGCGCGATACCGAGACCGAGCGCGACTGGGCGCTGGTGCTGCTCGAGTTCCGGCTGCAGGCCGCGCGCGATCCCGAGCTGCGCCGGCGCTACGCCGAGCTGCACCGGCGCACGCTGGCCGGCGTGCGCGCGACGATCGAGACCATCTTCGCGGGCAGCGCCAGCGAGTCACTCGCCGAGCCGGCCGGGTACAGCGCCGTGCTGGTCCTGGCGCTGATCGCCGGACTCGTGATCGAGCGCGAGTCCGAAACGCCGCTCCCACAGGCCGTGATCGACCGCGCGCTCGAGCGCCTGCTCGGCGCGGAGCCGGCGTCGTGAACGCCCTGGTCGAGCAGGTGCGGGCCGCGACGCGGACGATCGCGCCCAAGCTCTTCGAGCGCGCGCGCTTTGGCCGCGAGCAGCTCGCGGCGCTACAGACGCAGCGGCTGCGCGCGCTGCTGAGTCATGCGGCCGAACACTCGCCGTTCTGGGCGCGCCGGCTGCATGGCCTGGACCTGGCGCGGTTCGAGCTCGCCGACCTCGTCCGGATCGAGCCCGTGTCGAAGGCCGAGCTCATGGCCGCGCTCGACGACGTGTTCACCGACCGCGCGCTCGACCGCAAGCAGGTCGAGGAGTCACTGGCTCGGACCGGCCGCGATCCGGTGCCGCTGCTCGGCCGCTATCTCGCACAGGCCACCGGCGGCAGCTCGGGCCAGCGCGGCGTGTTCGTGTCCGACGCCGCGACCTGGGCGGAGGTGAGTGGCGGCTCGTTCCGGGCCATCCTGATGCACGCGCCGCCGCGCGCGGCCGGGCGCGTGCGCGTGGCGATGGTGGCCGCGGCGAGCGCCGTGCACTCCACCGGCCTGGCCGCGGCGTGCAACGACCCCTCGGGCCCGGTCGAGATCACGAGCGTCCCCGTCACGCAGTCACTCGACGCGATCGCAGCGAGGCTCGACGCGCTGCAGCCCGACTCACTGATCGGCTATCCCACGCTGATCGGACGGCTGGCGCGCGAGCAAGCGGCTGGCCACTTGAATCTCTCGCTCCGGCAGATCGTCACGACCAGCGAGATGCTGACTCCCGAGCTGCGCGCCGTGATTCGCAGTGGCTTCGGCGTACCGGTGCTGAACGTTTTCGGCACGACCGAGGGTTTGATGGGCGGCACGGAGCCCGACGGCGACGTGTTCACCTTCAACAGCGACACGTGTCTGGTCGAGATCGTCGACGCCGACCATGTGCTGATCACCAATCTCGCGAACCGGCTCCAGCCGCTGATCCGCTACCGGCTCGAAGATCGCTTCACGCGTGCGCCCGACTCGCCCGCGCACGGTCACGTGCGCGCCGCAATCGAAGGCCGGTGCGACGACATCCTTCGCTTCGGCACGATCGAGATCCACCCGCTGGTGGTGCGCGCGGTGCTCCTGAAGCACCCCGAGATCGCCGACTACCAGGTGCGCCAGACCGCGCGCGGGCTCGAGCTCGTGGCCACCTGCGACGAGAGCCTCGACGGCTCGCGGCTGTGCGCTGCGCTGCGCAGCGCGCTCGCCGGCGCCGGCCTGCCCGATCCCGAGGTCACCCTGACCCGGGCAGATGCGATTCCGCGCGACGCGATGACCGGGAAGCTGAAGCGGTTCGTCTCGTATCGCCATTGATCGTATCTACCGGTGTTTCAGCGGCATCACTCCCGGGAGAAGGAGGCCGGATGCCCCGCTCTGCAAGACTGGAGGAGAGTTTCTTCGGCTGGGTCAGCGAGCTCGTCCACGGACACCGCGGTCGCCTCGCCCGCATCGTGCAGCGGGAAGGCGTGCGGGAGGAGGACGCCTTGGATTGCGTCCAAGAGGCGTTTGTGAGCTTCCTCCAGCTACCGCAGGCGCGTCTGCTCGTGGGCATGCCCGAAGACTCCGCGAAGCTCCTCACCATCCTGGCCCGGAACATCGCGCGCAACCGCCGCCGGCGTCACGATTACGCCAAGCCGCACCTCGTCGACGAGGAGTTGGGCGCCGAGGGCCCGTCGGCCGACGAGCTCGTCGCGCTCGCGGAGCAGCACGCGTTGGCGCTCGGTTGCATGGTGACTCTGAACGAAGTGCAGCGCGCCGTAGTGAATCTGCGGCTGGTCGACGAGGTGCCGGGCGAAGACGTCGCGCGCCAGCTCGGCACCAGCGCCGGCCACGTCGCGGTGCTGCTGTTCCGGGCAAGACAGCGGCTACAGCAGTGTCTCGTGTCGGCTCGGCCCGTTCCCGCCGAGGGAGCGCGCTGAGCAGCTCAGCGCGTCCCCCGGGGAGTGTGTCGCCTCAGGCAGCGTCGTCGATCAACAGGAACTGCGGGGGACCGCCCGAGGAGATCGAGGCCGCGTGCTCCAGCGCCTCACGTCCGCTCTGCGATTGTGCGCAGGCCTTCGCCGCTTCGGCGTTCGGAAATTCCACGACCGAGATCCAGTAGGCGAAGGGCTTGCCGCCCGGCGCACCCAGAACGCGCTTCGTGGTGACTCCCGTCGCGCCGACGAGGCGGGGCCCTGCATATGGAAGATGCTGGTTGTGGTACGCCCGATCGAATTCGGCGGGGTCCTTCGGCGGCGGATAGATCACGAGCAGTTGTACGGACATCGAGAGACTCCTTTGTGGGTTGGGGTGACCCCTCCAAAGGTCTCGAGCAGCCCCGGGATTACAGGCTAGGCCGTGCGCCGCGTGCTGTAGAGGAGCAGTCCTCCGCCGATCAGCACCGCAGTGCCGATGTACGCCCACTTCATCTGGCCGGTCATGAAGCTGCCGCCCACGTAGCCCAGGCCCTGCCCGATCCAGACCGCCCCGAAGAACACCATCACGCCGCCCACGATCATTCGCGCGATTCTCATGTTGCAATCCTCCGCGGATGGAACGATACGAGAACCGGGTCGGATTGGGGTAAGCTGCGCGCCGAGGAGACACGCATGGATACGGCGCCGTTGGGGCGGCTCGGGCCGGTGAGTCGGCTGACTCTGGGCGGCGGGGGCATCGGTCAGATCTGGGGCGAGACCAGCCGCGACGAGGCGCTCGCGACCGTGCACGCGGCGATCGACGCGGGCATCGACCTGCTCGACACCGCGCCCATGTACCGGAACTGCGAGCAGTTCATTGGCGAGGCGTTCGGCGGCCGGCTGCCCAAGGGCGTGCGAATCACCTCGAAATGCGCGCTGGGTACCGTGCCGCATGCAGACGCCGAGAAGCGCATCGTCGGGTCACTCGAGGCGAGCCTCACGGCAATGAAGCTCGAGCGGGTCGACGTGTACTTCCTGCACACGAACCTCTGCGCCGACGACTACGTGTACGCCCACGGAAACGATCGGCGCGACCAGGCGGCGACGACGTGGTCACTGTACAGCGAGAGAGTCGTTCCCACGTTCGACCGACTCGTGCGCGATGGCCGGATCGGCGCCTGGGGGATCACCGGCGTCGGGGTGCCAGTCACGATCCTCGCGGCGCTCGAGCACGGACCGAGGCCTCACGTCGTTCAGGTCATCACCAACCTGCTCGACAGCCCCGGTGGCTTGCGCCGCTACGCGGAGCCTGCGCAACCGCGTGAGATCGCGCGCGCCGCCAAGGGCGCGGGCGCGGGCACGATGGGCATTCGCGCCGTGCAGGCCGGGGCACTCACGCGCGAGATCGACCACGCGCTCCCGCCGAACTACCCCGACGCCAAGGACTACGCGCGCGCCGCGCCCTTCCGAGCGCTCTGTGAGCGCTGGGGCGAGGACCCGGCGCAGGTCGCCCACCGCTACGCGCTGTCGATGCCGAACGTCGACACGGTCGTGCTCGGCGTGAAGAACCGCGCCGAGCTCGCGCAGTGTCTCGCGGCGGAGGCGGCGGGCCCGTTCGACGCGCGCGCGCTCGCGGAGATCGACGCGCTCGGGCTGCGCGCCTAGACCTTCGCCGCCGCCTCCGGCGCGTCGAAGTCCAGCGCGTGACCTGCGCCCGCCACGATCTGCAGGTCCGTGGCGCTCGGCAGTCTCTGCGCGAAGAGCTTCGCGTAGCTCGCCGGAATGATCCGGTCCTCCGCGCCCCAGACGAGCTTCACCGGGCAGGTGATGCGGTGCAGGCGCTTCGACAGGCCGAGCTCGCCCAGCGGCCAGAGCAGGCGCGAGGCGGCCTCGATCGCGCGGATCTGCACGATCGTCCACTCGGTGGCGTCGTCGGCCGAGAGGCCGGCGGGCGGAGTGAGTCGGGCCTTGGCGAACTCCGCGGGCTTGCTCGAGAAGAGCGCGGCGACTTCGTTGGCGCGGCGGTTGAAGGGATCACCCGGCGGGTCGTTCTCGTCGTACAGGCCGAACGGTGCCATCAGCACGAGGCTCTTCACCGACGCGCGCGAGAAGGCGGCAGCTTCGGCGGCGAGCGTGCCGCCGATCGAGTGACCCACGAGATCCTTGCCGTCGAGGCCGGCGGCCTCGAGCAGGTCGAGCGTGCAGATCACCCAGTCGGCCAGCGTGTCGAGCTGGCGGTGCAGCTGCCCGCCGCCGGGGAAGCCGGGCAGCGAGGGCACGACCACCCTGCGACGCTCGGCCAGCTTGTCGAGGAACGGCGTCCACTCGAGCAACCCGCCGAGCCCGGCCAGATAGCCGAGCGGCTCGCCCTTGCCCTTCTCCCAGACGCGGACCGACTCACCGCCCACCTTGACCAAGCGCTCGCTGACTCCGGCGGCGCTCATCGCACCACCACCTGCCGCGGCACGCTGCGGTCCTCGCGCGCCAGCGGCTTCGGCCACCAGCGGTCCTCCCACTTGTCCTCGAAGAGTGACTTCAGCTGCGGCGCGACGCGCTTGGCGAAGAGCTCGGTGTTGTGGAAGGCCAGCTCCTTGTTCATGTTGCCGTACTGCAGGAGCATCATCAGCTGGCCGACGTTCATGTTGACGGCCACCTCGCGCAGCTGCTCGGCCACCTCGTCGGGGCTGCCGATGATCACGTAGCCCTTGTCGACGATCTCCTCGAAGCTCGGCGGGCCGTACGCCACCGAGTCACTCGCCTTGGTGGCGGCGGCGACGACCTGCGACGCCACGCGCGCGCGGATCGTGGCCTCGCTCGAGTAGCCGGCGGGGTTCGCCCAGCGCGCGTCGACGTGCAGGCAGCGGTTGAAGAAGTACTCCGCGGGCTCGCGGTACATCTCGAGCGCTTCCTTGCGCGTCTCGGCCACGCCCACGAACTGCAGGAAGCCGGCGCGGAAGGGGTTGCGGTCCTTGCCCAGCCGATCCATCTCGGCCCAGAAGCCGTCCATGGTGGCCTGGCCGAGCTTGTAACCGAAGTAACTCAGGTAGGCGTACACGTAGTCCATCTCGGCGCACCAGCGCCAGGTCTCGATCGAGCCGCCGCCCGGGATCCAGACCGGCGGGTGCGGTTTCTGCAGCGGCTTGGGCCAGGTGTTCACGTAGCGCAGCTTGTTGAAGCGGCCGTTCCACGCGAACACGTCGGGCTCGGTCCAGGCCTTCATCACCAGGTCGTGCGCCTCGAGATACTTTTCGCGCAGCTGACTCGGGTTCTGGCCATAGCAGAAGACCGTGTCCATGGGCGTGCCGACCGGGAAGCCGGCCACCAGCCGCCCGCCCGAGATCACGTCGAGCATCGCGAACTCTTCCGCAACGCGCGTGGGCGGGTTGTAGAGCGCGAGTGAGTTACCCATGACTACGATCGCGGCGTCGCGGGTGCGGCGCGCGAGCGAGGCGGCGATGATGTTCGGCGACGGCATCAACCCGTAGGCGTTCTGATGGTGCTCGTTCACGCACACGCCGTCGAAGCCGATCTCGGCCGCGAACTCGAGCTCGTCCATGAAGTCGTTGTACATGGCGTGCGCCTTCGAGGCGTCGAACAGCCGTGAGTCGATGTCGACCCACACCGACGCGTGCTTCTTGGTGAAGTCGTCCGGCAGGTCGGTGTACGGCATCAGGTGGAACCAGAGGAGCTTCATGACTCACTTCCCCTTCCAGTTGGGCTTGCGCTTCTCGGTGAACGCCTTCGGTCCCTCGACGAAGTCGTCGCTGTAGGTCATCTCGTGGATCGCCTCGTACTGCGAGTTGTCCATCGCGTGTCGCAGATCCGCGATGTCGAGGCTCTGCATCACCGTCGCCTTGCTGGCGCGCACCGACAGCGGCGAGCACTCGAGGATTTGATCCGCCCACGCCCGCGCGCGCTTCACGAGATCGTCGTGCGCCACGACCTCGGTCACGAAGCCGAGCTCCTTGCCCTCCTGGGCACTCACTCGGCGTCCGGTGAGGATCATGCCCATGGCCTGCTTCAGCGGGATCATGCGCGGCAGGCGCTGCAGCCCGCCGGCCAGCGCCGCCAGGCCCACGCGCGGCTCGGGCAGCGCGAACACCGCCTTGTCCGACGCGATGATCAGGTCACACGCCAGCGCGATCTCGAAGCCGCCGCCCATCGCGACGCCATTCACGGCCGCGATCACGGGCTTGTTGAGCGTGTAGCGCGCAGTGAGTCCGCCGAAGCCCGTTCGCGGCTGGTGCCCCATGTCACCGCCGCCCGCCTGGAATTTCAGGTCGTTGCCCGCCGAGAAGGCGCGGTCGCCGGCGCCGGTCATGATGCCGATCCACAGCTCCGGGTCTTTCTCGAACTCGTCCCACGCGGCCGCGAGCTCGCGGTTGGCCGGCGGGTGCAACGCGTTCATGACGTCGGGTCGGTTCATGGTCACCGTGAACACGTGACCGTCGCGCTCGGTCTTGCAGAACTGCGGCATCCCTGCCTCCGGGTTTGAACAGGATTTGAAAGCCATTCTACATCCGCGTTCGGGTAGGATGCCGGACCCCAGGGAGACGCAGATGAAGCTCGACGAGCTGTTTTCGGTGAAAGGCAAGGTCGCCCTCGTGACCGGCGGCACGCGCGGGATCGGCATGATGATCGCGCGCGGCTTCGTCGAGAACGGCGTGCGCACCTATCTTTGCTCGCGCAAGCAGGAGGCCTGCGAGGCGGCCGAGCGCGAGCTCGGAAAGGTCGGCGAGTGCAAGGCGTTCGCGATCGACCTGGCCACGACCCAGGGCGTGGCCGAGCTCGTGGGCGAGCTCGGCAAGCGCGAGTCGGGGCTGCACATCCTGGTGAACAACGCGGGCGCGAACTGGGGCGCCGAGCTCGACGAGTTCCCCGAGGCGGGCTGGGACAAGGTCATGGACCTGAACCTGAAGTCGATCTTCTTCCTGACCCGCGACCTCCTGCCCATGCTGCGCAAAGCTGCGACTCACCCCGACCCCGCGCGCGTGATCAACATCGGCTCGATCGACGGCCTGCACGTGCCGATCCTGGAGACCTACGCGTATTCGGCGGCCAAGGCGGCCCTGCACCACATGACGCGGGTGCTGGCGCGCAAGCTCGCGCCGCAGCACATCACCGTGAACGCGATTGCGCCGGGCCCGTTCGAGAGTCAGATGATGAAGGCCACGCTCGAGCGCTTCGGCGAGATGATCAAGCGGCAGAACCCGCGCGGCCGGATCGGCGAGCCGGAAGACATGGCCGGCACCGCGATCTATCTCGCCTCGCGCGCGGGCGCCTATGTGACCGGCGCCGTGCTGCCCGTCGACGGCGGAAGCGTCACCACGATTTGAGCCCGCTCGGCGACGCGGCCCTGCCCGCGTGGCTCGAGGCGCGCGGCGTGCTTCTGGCCGCGGCCGCGCGCGTGGACCCCCCCGACGACGGCCGCGGCTCCGGGACCCGGCGAGTCACTGGCGCTGACGGCCGGAGCGCGATCGTGAAGCAGGGGCCCGGTGTCGTGGTCCAGGCGCGCTACGGCGAGGCGCTGCGCCGGCTCGTCCCGGCGCAGGCGCGCGTGCTCGCGCAATCGATCCACTTCGACGAGCCGGCGCAGGTGCTGGTGCTCGAGGACGTCCGCCCGGCCGAGAGACTCGACGCGCTGTTCGATGCCGGCCGGGCGGAGCCGGGGCTCTTGTTCGCGCTGGGCGAGTTTCTCGGCGCCGTGCACCGCACCACCGCGAACGAGGCACCGCTGCTGGTGCCGCTCTTTCCGAGCCACGAGCTGCGCCGGCGCCACGCGGAAGCGCTCTTCGACCTGCCCTTCGCGCCCGGCGAGCTCTCGATCGAGCCGCGGCTGCGCGCGCTGGCCGACGACGCGCTGGCCGCGCGCGGCCTGCGCGAGCGGATCGCGGAGCTGCGCACCCGCTTCGAGGCGTCGCGCGAGTCACTCGTGCACGGCGACCCTTCGGCGCGGCACGTGTGGGTGCAGCGCGAGCGCCCGCGGCTCGTCGGCGGCGAGACGGCGCACGTGGGCGACCCCGCGTTCGACCTCGGGCTGGCCCTGGCCCACGTGCACGTGCAGCGGGTGCGCGCCCGCGACAGCGCTCTGTGTGACGCCTGCGAGAAGGCCCTGGTCGACGGCTACGCGCCCGAACGAGCCGTGCTGGAGCGGGCGCGGCGCTACGCCGGCGTTGAAATTTTGCGCAGGGCGCTCGGCCCCAGGCGGCTGCTCTTGCTCGGCACGACGGCGCGGGCGGAGCGCGCGCTCGCGCTCGGTACCACTCTCGTCGCTGCTGAGTAACACTTATGGTATGCAACGCGATCTCCCCCCGACCGCGTCGCTCCGGGCCTTTTCGTGCTCCGCGCACACGCTGAGCTTCAAGCGCGCGGCCGCCCAGCTGCACCTTTCGGCGTCCGCGCTGTCGCGGCAGATCCAGGGCCTGGAGCTCCACCTGGGCGTGAAGCTGTTCCGGCGCCTGAATCCCGGCCTCGAGCTCACCGACGAAGGGCGCCGCTACCTGGTGACGGTCGACTCGATCCTCGAACGGCTGTTCGCGGCGCAAGAGGAGCTCTCGCCCAAGCTCCGGCCGCTGCGCGTCTCGGCGCTGCAGTCGTTCAGTGAGAGCTGGCTGGTCCCGAATCTGCCGGACTTCGAGCACGACCATCCCGAGATTCCGCTAGAGCTGGAAGCCACGCTGCGCTACGCCGACTTCGCCCGTGATCCCGTCGACGTGGCGATCCGCTTCGGGCGCGGACCGTGGGAAGGCCTGCACAGCGAGCCGCTGCTCGAGCTGCGCTTCTTCCCCGTCGCGAGCCCGGCCCTGATGTCGGGCGAGCCACCGCTGTTCCAGCCCTCGGATCTGGCCAACCACACGCTGATCCACGGCGTGCAGACGCCGGATGCGTGGCCGCAGTGGCTGCGCGCCGCGGGCATCGAGGGCATCGAGCCCAGGCGTAACGTGAGCTACGACCACGTGGCCCTGGCGCTGGCCGCGGCCGAGTCGAGTCAGGGCGTGGCGCTCTCGACGCCGATCCTGGTCGGCCGCCGGCTCGAAGAAGGCAAGCTCGTGAAGCCGTTCGAGCTGGAAGTCGTCTCTCCGGACACCTATCACTTCGTGTGTCGGCCGGAGGAGCTCCGTGACCCGAGAATCGGCGCGTTTCGGAGCTGGCTGGTGGCGAAGCTCGCCGAGGCGAATCGGAGTCACTAGCGCGCTGACCCTGGGCGCGCTGCTCTGCGCCGCGACGCCGACAGCGAAGCGCGTGGATCTGCTGGGGCCGGACGATCCCAACGCCGCGCCCCAGTTGAAGGAATACAAGAAACTGGTGCGCGAGGGCGACGCTGCGCTCGACCAGGGCCAGCTCGCCCGCGCCGAGCGACTGTTTCGAACGGCGGCCGATCTCGAGCTCGACCCAGAGATGCCGCCCAGCTTCGAGGTGCTGGTGCGCGTGGCCGAGATCAAGTGTCTCGAGCACGCGCGCGACGCGCAGAAGTTCCGGGCGGAGTACCGCTGCATGCTCGACGTCTATTGCGGCCAGAAGCCGTGCCGGGACGCGAACGGCAACGAAAATCTCGCGCTCCCCCACGCCTGCGCGATGCAGGTCTGCGGCGAGATCTACGAATCAATGTACGAGGAGAACAAGAAGGATCCGACCTGCGAGGCCGAGTTCTACGCGGATCTCGCGCGGGTCGAGCAGCTCTGCCGAGCCCCGAAGCCCTGATTGCGTTTCCTGCATGCGCAGGTGAAAAATGAGCGTTTGCGCGAGCTTGGAGTGAGTGCCAGCGTTCCGGCATGAGACAGCTCACGTGTGTTTCTGCCGGCGTGCTCGAGTGGCGCGACGTTCCAGAGCCAAGGGTTCAGGGCGACTGCGAGGCGCTGGTGCGCCCGCTGGCGGTCGCGCGCTGCGACATCGACCGCTTCCTGGTCGCCGGCACCTTCCCGATCACGCAGCCGTTCGCGCTCGGCCACGAGTGCGTGGCCGAGGTGGTGGCGCTCGGTGACTCGGTGCGCGGGCTCGCAGCGGGCCAGCGCTGCGTGCTGTCGTTCCAGGTCAGCTGCGGGCGCTGCGGCCGCTGCCGCGCGGGACTCACCGCCCTGTGCGAGCGCATGCCGGTGCTCTCGGACTACGGCATGCAGCCGCTCTCGGGGGTCGAGTACGGCGGCGCGCTCTCGGATCTGGTGCGCGTGCCGTTCGCCGAGGCAATGCTGGCGCCGATCTCGAAGTCACTCTCGGCGCCCTCGCTCGCCAGCATGTCCGACAACGTGCTCGACGGCTACCGGGCGGTGGCACCCCACTTGAAGACGAACCCGCGCAGCCCCGTGCTGATCACGAGTCACGGCACGCCGAGCATCCCGCTCTACGCGGTGCAGGCGGCGCTCGCGCTCGGCGCCTCGGAAGTCACGCTCGCGAGCGGCGATCGCGAGACGCTGGCGCTGGCCGAGAAGCTCGGCGCCGTGCCGCTCGAGACCGACTTCACCACCCGGCCTCGCACGTGGCCGATCGTGGTCGACGCGGGACTCTCGCCCGCCGGCCTGCAGTACGCGCTGCGCGCGGTCGAGCCCGAGGGCATCTACCAGAGCGTGAGCTTCTACCCCGGCGGGACCATGTCCGTGCCGCTCGGCCGCATGTACACGCTGGGCGCCCGCTGCTTCATCGGCCGCTGTCACGCGGCCGCGCTCCTGCCCGAGGTGTTGCCACTCGTCGAAGCGGGCCGCCTGCAGCCCGAGGCGGTCACGACGCGCGTCGTCGACTGGGAGGCCGCTTCCGAGGCCTGGCCGGAGCCCGCGATCAAGCTGGTCGTGACCCGAAACTGAGGTCGCTGGTGTAACCTCCGCTGCCCGATGAGCGGCAGTGAGGCGGTCGAGCTCGCGGAAGAGACGGAAGCCGCGGAGCTCGTCGCGAGCGAGGCCGCGTTCGCACTCGAGGTCCGCGCGCACCTGCGCCGCAACTACGTGGCGCACCTCTTCCACGGGCTGTTCGGGCAGACCGGCTTCCGGCTCGTGACCGCGCCGACCTTCATTCCCGAGTACGTGCACGCGATCTCGGGTGGCTCGGCAATCTGGGTCGGCGTGGCGCGCTCGGCGCAGTCACTGGGCCAGTGTCTCTCGCCGCTGTTCTCGGCCACGGTGATCGAGCACCGCCGGCGCGTGCTGCCGGTCGCCCTGCGCGTGGGCACGCTCGTGCGCCTGCAGGTGCTGGGCATGGCGCTGGCGGGCTTCTTCCTGGGCTCGGGCCAGAACCTGGCCGCGATCTGCGTGTTCCTGGGACTGTTCGGCTTCTTCATGGGCATGCAGGGCGTGGCCTTCAACTTCCTGATGGCCAAGGTGATTCCCGTGGACGTGCGCGGCCGGCTGTCGGGCCTGCGCAACGCGCTGGCGGGAATCACCTCGTCGTCGGTCGGCTTCTTCTCCGGCGCGTACTTCGTGCAGAACAACACCTTCGGGAACGGCTACGCCACGACCTTCCTGGTCGCGTTCGTGCTGACCGAGCTGGGGCTGGTGGCGATGTGGTTCCTGCGCGAGCCCGAGTCACCCGAGGTGCGCGAGCGCACCGGAGTCAGCGCGCGCCTGCGCGACCTGCCGGCGCTGGTGCGCGGCGACCGCAACTTCGGCGTGTTTCTCGTGGCCTGCGTGCTGGGCAGCTTCGGGCGCATCGCCATGCCCTACTACGTGCTGTTCGCGGGCCAGCGCCTGCACATCGGCGGCCTCGAGCTCGGCGAGCTCACGGCCGCGTTCCTGTTGGCCTCGACCGTGCTCAACCTGTTCTGGGGCACGGTCGCGGATCGCATGGGCTTCCGCGCGGTGTTTCTGGGGTCACTGGGTCTCTGGAGCGCGGCAACGCTCGCACTGTTCGTGACCCAGAGCTTCGCGGGCCTGTTGGCGGTGATGGTGGCCGTGGGCACCGGCTCGGGCGGCTTCATGATGGGCCAGCAGAACCTGGTGCTCGAGTTCGGCCGGCGCGAGGACCTGCCGCTGCGCATCGGCGCGGCCAACTCGACCACCGAGGCGATGGGTGTGATCGCCCCGCTGGCGGGCGGAGTCATCGCCACGGCCTGGTCGTATCAGGCGGTGTTCGCCTGTGCGATCGCGTTCAAGCTCGCGGCGGCGCTGCTCGTGCAGCTCCGGTTGGAAGAGCCACGCGGTAGACTGGGGGCGTGACGCGGGCTCGGGCTCTCCGCACCTTCGCCGCGCTGCTCTGTGGGGCGCTCTTGGCCGGCGCCGCGCTGGGCGCCCGCGCGGATCTCGTGCCCGGAAAGGCTTCGATTCCTGCGCCGGCCCCGAGCGCCCCGCCCGCCGGCGAAGCCGCGCTCGCAGCGCCACCCGCGCCGCGCGTGATTCCCGCGCCCGAGATCGTGACTCGCGCCGAGGACGCCAAGGTGCTGGTGAAGCGCATCCTCGACACCAACGCGCAGGATCAGGCCGAGCAGGAGATCGAGGCGAGCCTTCCCGAGACCTCGGCCAAGCTGCGCGAACGCACCGCGCGCGCCGAGGCGCTGCTCGAGAACGCGCCCACTTTCGACGCGTTGAACGACCTCGACAACGAGTGGCGCACGCGCATGCAGCGCCTGAATGCCTCGCAGCTCACGCTCACGCGCAGCGCCAAACGCATCGAGGCCGACCGCGCGGCGCTGCACGCCGAGCATGAGCTCTGGGAGGCGACGCGCAGCGCGCCCGAGAACGAGGGTCTGCCGACCGCCACGCGCGAGCGCATCGCCGAGACACTCGACATGCTCGCCTCGGCCGAGCGCAAGCTGCAGGCGCAGCGCAGCCGGATCCTCACCTTGCAGGACGAGGTGGCCAACGAAGAGCTGGTGGTGAACGGAATGGTCGACCGCGTCGCCCAGCAGCGCGACGACGTGAGCAAGCGGCTGCTCAACCGCGACGCGCCGCCGCTGTGGCGTGGCGAGGCCTGGGCGCCGTCGGGCGACGCGGCCTTCGTGCCGGAGCGCATCCGCGCCGCGATCGACCGCAAGCTCGACCTGATCCACGAGTTCCTCACGCTCTCACTCGCGCGCTTGCAGCTCGAGCTCACGATCTTCGTCTGCGCGTTCAGCGCGCTGATGGCGGCCCGGCGCCGCGTGACTCGCTCGGTGGCCGCGCAGACCGATCCGGCGCTGGCCATGCCCACGCGCATCTTCGAGCGGCCGGTCTCGGCCGCGGTGGTGGTGGCGGTGGTCTGGACCACCTGGATTCTGCCGCGCGCGCCCGGCGTGCTGGGCGAGGCCGAAGCGCTGGTGCTGCTGATCCCGGTCCTGCGCCTCCTGCCCGTGGAGCTCGTGGGCGACATGCGCGCCGCGGTCGTCGGCCTCGCGGCGCTGTTCGTGTACGACTCGGTGCGCGGCGTGCTGGCGGCGGTGCCCACGGTCGAACGCTTCCTGATCCTGCCCGAGCTCGCGGGCGCGATCTGGCTGCTCGTCTACGCGCAGCGGCCGCAGAACGCGGCGCGGCTGCGCTCGATCGGCGTGCTCGGGCCGATCGCGGTGCCGGTGGTGCGCTTCGCGCTCGCGGTCTGCGTGGCCGCGCTCTTGCTCAACGTCGTCGGGCTGGTGCTGGTGTCGCGCCTGATGCTGCGCGGCGTGCTGGTCAGCATCTACGCCGGGATCGCGATCTACGCGCTGGTGCGCTTCGCGAGCGGCGTCGTGACTGCCGCGCTGCGCAGTGACTTTCTGCGCAAGCTGCAGTCGGTGCGCAGCAACGGCGAGCTCATCCGGCGGCGCATCAACGGCGCCCAGCGCTGGCTCGGCGTGATCGCCTGGGGGGTGATCTCGCTGCGCGTGGTGGGTCTCGAGACCAGCGCGCGCGGGCTCTTGGCTCACGTGTTCCAGGCGCAGTTCCAGATCGGCACGATCTCGATCAGCCTGGGGAACTTCCTGGCGTTCGGGCTCACCGTCTACGTCTCGATCCTGCTCTCGCAGTTCGTGCGCTTCGTCCTCGACGAGGACGTGCTGCCGCACCTGTCACTGCCGCGCGGCGTGCCCGCCGCGGTGTCGATGGGGCTCCACTATCTGATCCTGGCCACCGGCTTCTTCATCGCGATCGGCGCCGCGGGCGTCGATCTCTCGAAGTTCGGCCTGATCGCGGGCGCGCTCGGCGTGGGCATCGGCTTCGGCCTGCAGAACGTGGTGAACAACTTCGTCTCCGGCCTGATCCTCTTGTTCGAGCGGCCGATGCAGACGGGAGACATGATCGAGGTCGGCGGTCTCTCGGGTGAGGTGAAGCGGATCGGCATCCGCTCGAGCACGCTGCGCACCGGCGAGGGCGCCGACGTGATCGTGCCCAACGCCACGCTGATCTCCGACAAGCTGGTCAACTGGACCTTCGCCGACCGCGCGCGCCGCTTCGATCTCGAAGTCAGCGTGGCACGCGGCAGCGACGTCTCGAAAGTGATTGCGATCCTGCTCGAGACCGCGAGCGGGCGCTCCGAGGTGCTGTCACTGCCCGCGCCGGTCGCGCTGTTCACGCGTATCTCGGAGAGCGCGCTGGTGCTGCAGCTCCAGGTCTGGTGCCGGGTCGAGGTCGGCGCGCAGGTGCGCAGTGAGTTGGGGATCGCCGTGCTCGACGCGCTGCGCGGCGCGGGCATCGAGCTGGCCTATCCGCGCCAGGACGTGCAGCTCCGCTTCGAGAGCAGCCCCGAGTAAGTGACCTGTCCGTCCGGGCAGGTTTCTTGAAACTGGCCGCGGCCGCGTGGTAATGAGAGCCCGTCTCAGTTTCAATCAGGAAGGAATTCATGCAGCCGCAGAACGTCTCCTCCGAGAGGCCTCCCCGCAGGTCGCGCGCCGAGTCGAAGGAAGCCACCAAGCAGGCTCTGCTCCACGCCGGGCTGATCGAGCTGGTCGAGCACGGTCTGGACGCGCCGAGCCTCGACGCGATCTGCGCGCGCGCCGGCTACACGCGCGGCGCCTTCTACGTGCACTTCAAGGACCGCGAGGACTTCTTCGTGGCGGTCATGGACTGGGCGCTCTCCGGCATCCTGGCCGCCGTGCTGGGACAGAACGGCGCAGAGACCGACCTGCGCTCGGCGGTCTCGCGCTTCGCCGGCTACGTGGTGCACCGTGAGTGGCCGGTGGTGGGCAAGTACCCGATCGCCACGCACCGCCTGTCCGAGGCGATCTGCCGCTCCGAGCAGCTCAAGGCGCGTTGGGCCGAGGTGTTCCGCAAGATCACCGAAAGCATGGCGAAGCTGATCACCGAGGCGCAGGCCAAGGGCGAGGTGAAGAAGAACCTCGATCCGCTGCGCGCCGCCGAGTCGATGTTCACCATGGGCATCGGCGCGATGCACCTGCAGGACACCGGAGTGGTGTTCCCGCAAGCGCAGATGACCGCGGCGGTGATGGCGCTGCTCGACGCGTAGTTGGAGCGTGGGTAGGGTGCCCACGCGACCCTCAGGCTAGGCGTGGGTAGGGTGCCCACGCGACCCTAAGGCTAGGCGTGGGTAGGGTGCCCACGCGACCCTAAGGCTAGAACCCCCAAGCTGGCGGCGCCTCGGATTTAAGGCTGCAATCCGGCCGGCATGCGGCTCGGGGGGTTCGTCGCTCGTCGTGCAACTCTGGCGCTGGCCGAGGCTCGCGCGTGAACCGCGCCGCGGGCGTCACGGGCACGATCCTGTTCGTGATCGGGCTTCTGATCTTCGGCTGGAAGACGCTCGTCCTACACCTTCCGGTGTTGCCCTCGAACCTCGAGAACCTGTGGCGTGTGGAGCTCGAGATCGATGCCCGCGGCGCCGGCGACCGCGGCAGCGTGCGCACCGCGCTGCCCGACTCGGACACCCAGCAGGAGATCTTCGACGAGCGCCAGACCAACGATCGGCTGGTGTTCACGATCCGCACCGAGAAGACCGGCCAGCGCATCGGCGTGTGGAGCGGCAAGTTCGACGGCGACCACAACCTGTCTCACGCCTTCCGCGTCCAGCTCTCCGACCAGCCGCTGCCGCTGCCGACGGACTTCAGCCAGGCGCCGCCGGCCGACGTCGGCGAGACCTACCTGAAGTCGAGCGCGCGCTTCCCGGCGGACGCGCCGGAGGTACGCGACCTCGTGGCGCGGATCGCGCCCGCCAACCCGAGTGACCCGCTGGGCCAGATGCGGCTCCTCCTGGGCTACGTCTCCGACGAGGTCCTCACCGCCAGCACCGGCAGCGACGACGCGCTGCTCACGCTGGCCGCCGGCGAAGGCAGTCAGACGGGCAAGGCGCGGCTCCTGATCGCGCTCTTGCGCGCTGCAGGCTACCCGGCGCGGATCGCGGCGGGCCTGCGTCTGGGCGCGCAGAAGGAGGCGCGCGAGGCGGTCTGGGCCGAGGCCTGGGCGGGCGGAGAGTGGCTCTCGCTGTCGCCGTCGCTCGGCTTCTTCGGCTCGCGTCCGCCCGACCTGCTGCTGCTGCGCACGGGCGCCTCGACCCTGGTGGAGGAGACCGGCCTCGAGGCGATGTCGTCGCGCTACCGCGTGCTGCGCGAGTCACTGCGCGCGAACGAGGTGGCCTCGTTCATGGTGCCCTCGAACCCGATCCTGGCCGCGATCTCGCTCTATCGCCTGCCCGTGGGCTCCCAGGAGGCGCTGCGCATCCTGTTGGTGTTCCCCATCGGCGCGCTGATCATCGCGGTGCTGCGCAACGTGATCGGGCTGCGCACGTTCGGCACGTTCATGCCGCTCCTGATCTCGCTGGCGCTGCGCGAGCTGCCGCTGGCGTTCGGGCTGGGGCTGGTGGGCTCGGTGATCGCGCTCGGGATCGTGTCGCGGCTCCTGCTCGAGAGACTCCAGCTCTTGCTGGTGCCGCGGCTCGGGGTGCTGTTGTGTCTGGTGGTGCTGGCGATCACCGCCCAGTCACTCCTCGGGCGCACCTACGAGGTGAAGGACCTCTACGCCAGCGTGCTGTTTCCGGTGGTGATCATGACCATGCTGATCGAGCGCTTCTCGATCACCACCGCCGAAGAGGGCTTGCCCTCGGCGGTGCGGCGGCTGGCGCTCTCGACCTTCGCGGCCGCCTGCGTGTACCCGATCTTCCGCATCACCACGCTCGAGCACCTGATGTTCGGCTTTCCGGAGCTCGTGATCTCGGTGATGGGACTCCTGGTCTGGCTGGGCGGCTACACCGGCTACCGCGCCTCGGAGCTGTGGCGCTTCCGCAGCCTGGCGCGCGCGCGCGAGGACGGCACGGCGTGAGTCTCTGGTCGCGGCTGCGCGCGAGCGGCGTGCTCGGCATCAACCAGCGCAATGCCGAGTACACCTCGCGCTGGAACCGGCGCAAGCACTATCCGAGCGTCGACGACAAGCTCGAGACCAAGCGGCTGTTGCGCGGCGCGGGCATCGCCACCGCGCCGGTGCTAGCGGTGGCGCGCACTCACTCCGAGGTGCGCGAGATGCTGCGCCAGCTCGACCGCCACGCTTCGTTCGTGATCAAGCCCGCGCACGGCGCGATGGGGAACGGGATCCTGGTGGTGCACGAGCGCGACGGCGACTGGTTCCTGCGCACGGGCGGACAGTGGATCGACCGGCGCGCGCTCTCCTATCACTCGGAGAGCATCATCTCGGGCGCTTACGCGCTGGGCGGCCAGCCCGACGTGGCGTTCGCCGAAGAGCGACTCACCGTGCACTCCGAGCTGCGCGCGATCTCGATCGAGGGCGTGCCCGACGTGCGCGTCGTGGTCTTCCGCGGCGTACCAGTGATGGCGATGACGCGCCTGCCCACGCACCGTTCGCGCGGCCGCGCGAACCTGCACCAAGGCGCGGTCGGCGTGGGCGTCGAGCTCGACTCCGGCGTCACGAACTTCGCGGTCTGCGAGGGCCGCGCAGTCGAGGTGCACCCCGACACGCAGCAGGCCGTGCTGGCGCGCGCGATCCCGAGCTTCGAGCGCGTGCTCGAGATTGCGGTGCGCGCCAGCGACCAGACCCAGCTCGGCTACGTGGGCGCCGACGTCGTGGTCGATCACGACCACGGCCCGCTCGTGCTCGAGCTGAATGCGCGGCCCGGGCTGGCGATCCAAATAGCGAACCGCTCGGGCCTGGTGCCGCGCCTGGCCGAGGTCGACCGGCGCGTGAAGCCCGAGATGAGCTGGGCCGAGCGCATCGCGCTGGGCCGCGAGATCGCCCGGCGCGCGCGCTCGGGGGAGCTCCAGTGACTGGCGGCCGGCGCTGGCGCGCGCTCGCGCTTCTGGGAGCGCTGGTGTGGACGGGTGACCTGGCCGCACAAGAAGCGACGCCGCCGCCCGCCAAGCACCCGCGCTACGACTTCCACGTCGAAGCGCGGATCGTGCCGACCGAGCGCGCCGCGCACGTCACGCTCGAGGTCGGCAAGGGCGCCGAGAATCTCGCCGAGCTGCGCTTCCGCATCGATCCGCAGCGCCACCTCTTGTTCCGCGGCGACGGCGAGGTGAAGACCGAGGGCGCCCACGTCACCTGGCTGCCGCCGCGCACCGGCGGCAAGCTGACTTACATCTTCCGCATCGATCACCTGCGCGACGCCCGCCGCTACGACGCCCGCTGCGCCAAGAACTGGGCGATCTTTCGCGGCGAGGACCTGGTGCCCTCGGCGCGCGCGCGGGTCGAGGACGGCGCGCGCTCGCGCACGCGCTTCGCGGTGCGGCTGCCCGACGGCTGGTCACTGGCGGTGCCCTACCCCAAGCTGCGCAGCGGCGAGTACAAGGTCGAGGAGCGGCGCCGCGGTTTCAGCCGCCCCACCGGCTGGATGATCGCGGGTGACCTGGGAGTGATTCGCGAGGAGGTCTCGGGGGTCAAAGTCGCGGTCGCCGGGCCGCGCACCCAGGGCGTGCGCCGCCAGGACATGCTGGCGCTCATGCACTGGACGCTGCCGACGCTGCGCGGGATCCTCGGCTCGCTGCCGCAGCGGCTGTTGATCGTGTCGGCCGCCGACCCGATGTGGCACGGCGGTCTGTCGGGGCCCGACTCACTCTTCCTGCACGCCCACCGCCCGCTGATCACCGAGGACGGACCGAGCCCGCTGTTGCACGAGGTGCTGCACACGGCGCTCGGCCTGCGGCCCGGCAACGACGGCGACTGGGCGATCGAAGGCCTGGCGCAGTACTACTCGCTGCAGCTGCTCGGGCGTTCGGGCACGGTATCTCCAGAGCGGCTGCAACACGCCTTCGACCTGCAGGCCGAGCGCGGCAAGGAAGCCGCCCACCTGCGCAGCAAGGTGGTCTCGGGCGCGGGCACGGCGCGGGCGGTCACGGTGCTGCGCTCACTCGACCAGCAGATCCGCGCCGCGACTCACGAGCAGAAGAGTCTCGACGACGTGGTGCGCATCCTGGTCGGCGAAGGCGGCGTGCTCACCACCGAGCGCGTGGAGCGCGCCAGCGAGCGCGTGTCGGGTCAGGACCTCTCGGCCTTCTTCAAGGCCGAGGTCCCGTGACTTATGGTCGCATGGGCACCCTACCCATGCTCCGGCCTGTGGTCGCATGGGCACCCTACCCATGCTCCGGCTCTTCCAGTCGCTTGATCAGGCGCAAGAGCCGGGCCCGCTCGACCGCGACGGTCATCATGATCAGGCCGCCCAGCATGGTCAGCGTGCCGAGGAAGATCCGCATCTGAAGCACCATGATTCCCGACGAGAACTGCATGTTGCGGGAGAGCCCGTACATGAGTCGGCGCTCGGTCGGTGTCTCGGGCGTGGCGTTCTCGACCACGAACAGCGCGTGCTCGAACAGGCTCCCGAGCTCCGCCACCGGGCGATCGAAGCCGCTGTCCTTGCGCGGATCGGCCAGCGGGCTGTAGCGGTGGATCGCCCAGGTCAGGTACGCGATCCCGACCAGCGCCAGGATCGCGCCGGTGATCGCGATCGGCCGCTGGTTCCGCCGCGTGCGCGTCAGGTAGTCGACTTCGCGCTCTGCCAGGGCGCTCATTGCGCGCGCCTTCCGGTCCAGCCGAAGCGGGCCAGGTCGACGCGGTCGCGCAGGTCGAAGTGCACGCCCTCGCGCTCGAGCAACCGTCGCTGGACTTCTTCGGGCCCGCCCAGCCCGCGCTGCGAGATACGACCCTGCGAATTGATCACGCGTTGCCAGGGCACTCCGTGGCCTTTCTCGGGCAGCGCGTGCAGCGCGTAACCCACGAGCCGCGCGGCGCCTCCAAGTCCTGCAATGCGCGCGACTTGCCCGTAAGTTGCGACACGGCCGGCGGGGATCCGGCGGACCACCGCCCAGATCCGCTCGTACGAGCCCGCCGTCTTCACGTCCACCCCGCCCCGAGCTTTCGGCACAAAGCTATGCTCTCATAAGCGCCCGCCGCCGACCCTGGCGGCGCGCAGGAGGCTCGATGAGCCAGACGAGCGAGCGCGACGTCCTCGAAGCGCTCCGTCCCATTCAAGATCCCGACTTCAAGCGGTCGATCGTCGACCTCGGCTTCGTGAAGAACGTGCGCATCGACGGCGGCAAGGTGGCGTTCGCAATCGAGCTCACCACGCCTGCCTGCCCGGTGAAGGAGCGCTTCGAGGGCGAGGCGCGCGCCGCCGTCGGCAAGCTGCCGGGCGTGACCTCGGTCGAGGTGACCATGACCGCGCAGACCCGCGGGTCCACGCACGCGCAGAAGCCCGAGGGCCTGGAAGGCGTGAAGAACGTGATCGCCGTGGCCAGCGGCAAGGGCGGCGTGGGCAAGTCGACGATCTCGGTGAACCTGGCGCTCGCGCTGGCCGAGTCGGGCGCGCGCGTGGGGCTGCTCGACTGCGACGTGTACGGGCCGTCGATCCCGCTGATGCTGCACATCTCGGGTCGCCCGCAAGTGACTCCCGACAAGAAGATCCACCCGCTCCAGAGCTACGGCTTGAAGCTGATGTCGATCGGGTTTCTCGCCGGCGAGAACGCACCGGTGATCTGGCGCGGCCCGATGGTGCACGGGATCATCCGCCAGTTCCTGTCCGACGTGAAGTGGGGCGATCTCGACTATCTGGTACTCGACCTGCCGCCGGGCACGGGCGACGCGGCACTCACCATCTGCCAGACCGCCCCGCTCGCCGGCGCGCTGATCGTGACCACTCCGCAGGAGGTGGCGCTGATCGACGCGCGCAAGGGCCTGCAGATGTTCCAGCGCGTGAACGTGCCGGTGCTCGGGATCGTCGAGAACATGAGCTGGTTCACTTGCGACGGCTGCGGCAAGCGCCACACGCTGTTCGGCCAGGGCGGCGCCGAGCGCGCCGCGCGCGAGCTCGGCACCGACGTGCTCGGTCACGTGCCGCTGCAGCCCGACGTGGTCGAGGCCGGTGACTCCGGCAAGCCCACGATGATCGGCGAGCCCGAGTCGGCGGCTGCTCGCGAGATCCGCGCGCTGGCGGGCCTG
The DNA here is from genome assembly GCA_035498875.1 of Myxococcota bacterium. Lineage (GTDB taxonomy): Bacteria > Myxococcota_A > UBA9160 > SZUA-336 > SZUA-336 > VGRW01. Next base: position 10,140 of record DATJZP010000092.1, on the reverse strand, counting down.
GTGGCGCGCAAGCTGTCGCTGTTGAACGCCGAGGCTCCGCCCGTGATCGGCACCAACATCGAGTGGGTCAACACCCCCTGATGAAGGTGCAGCGCTGGGACGCCTCGGCCTGGGCCTTCTCGAGCGAGAAGCTCCGGAAGGTCGGGCTGTTCGAGACCGAGCGCTTCTTCCTCGACCTGTACTGCCTCGAGCCCGGCCAGAGTCAGAAGCCGCACGCCCACGCCGGCTGCGACAAGGTGTATCTCGTGCTGGAGGGCCGGGGCCGCGTGCGCGTGGGCGACGAGGAGCGCCCGCTCGCGGCCGGCGAGGCGGTGCTGGCCGGCTCGGGCGAAGTGCACGGGATCGAGAATGACTCGGCTGCGCGTCTCGTGGTGCTGACATGGATGTCACCACCCCCACGGCACTGACGATCGCGGGCTCGGACCCGACGGGCGGGGCCGGGCTGCAGCTCGACTTGCAGGTGTTCGCGCTGCACGGCGTGCACGGCATGGCCGTACCCACGGCGCTCACGATCCAGACCACGAAGGGTGTGAAGCGCACGAGCCCGGTGTTTCCGAGCGTGGTGGCCGAGCAGATCACCGCGCTCGTCGCCGACATCCGCCCGGCGGCGCTGAAGCTCGGCATGCTCGCCACCGACGACATCGTGCTGGCGGTGGCCAACGCGCTCGCGCGCTGGGACGTGCCGCGCGTGGTCGATCCCGTGTTCCGCGCCTCGGACGGCACGTTCCTGCTCGAGCAGCGCGCGCTCGGCAACCTGGTCGAGCGGCTGATCCACGGCGCGGCCCTGGTGACTCCAAACGTTCCCGAGGCCGAAGCGCTGACCGGCGAGACGAATCCAGAGCGCGCCGCCCCGATCTTCCTCGAAATGGGCGCGCAGGCCGTGCTGGTGAAGGGCGGGCACGCCGCAGGCTCCCCCGACGACTATCTCGCGACGCGCGCCGGCGCCAAGCTCTGGCTGCGCGGCCAGCGCAGCGAGGTCGGCCCCGTGCACGGCACCGGCTGCGCGCTCTCCGCGGCCATCACCGCGCGTCTCGCGCGCGGTGAGACCCTCGAGTCCGCCGTGCGCGGCGCCAAGGACTACGTCGCGCGCGCGATCGCGGCGAGCTTCGCGCCCGGCCACGGGGCGCGCATCCTCGGACTGACTAGCGACCCAGGGTGAAGCCCGCGCTCTGCTGCAGCTTCTCCATGAATTTCTCGCCGTAGGCTTCCTCGGGTGACTCGCGCACCATCGTGTCGAGCACCTGCGCGTCCTTGCCCACCAGGATGCGCCAGCGCTCGTTGCGCACGCCGTCGAGGATGACGGTCGCCGCCTGGGCGGCGGTCATCGGGGCCATGTCGCGGAAGCTGTCGCCGATCATCACCAGCGCCTGGCGCAGCTGGTCGTTGCTCGCACCGCCGACCGGGAAGCCGGCGCGGGTCATGCGCGCGCGCGCCTCGTCGAGCTGGTCGTCGCTCATCTCCTTGGGGCTGCGGCCCAGGATCTTGCCCGAGTTGTGGACGATGTCGGTGCCGATGTGACCCGGCATCACGACCGACACTTTGATGTGTGGGGCGTTGATCTTGAAGTCGTTGATCAGCGCCTCGCTGAAGCCCTTCACCGCGAACTTCGCCGCGCTGTAGGCGGTGTGCGCGGAGTTCGGACCGAGCGAGGCCCAGAAGCCGTTTACGGAGCTCGTGTTGACCAGATGCGCTTCCTTGCTCTTCAGCAAGAGCGGCACGAACGCGCGCGAGCAGTAGTAGACCCCGCCCCAGCACACGTCGAAGGTCTTGTCCCACTCGGCACGGTCGTCGGACACGAAGCTGCCGCCGCCGCCGATGCCCGCGTTGTTGAACAAGAGGTCGACGTACTGCGCCTTGTGCTGCGCGACCACCTCGTCGCGAAACGCCAGCACCTGGCGCTCGACCGACACGTCGCAGACGTGCGTGGTGACTCGCGTCTTCTTGCCGCTCGAGAGACACAGCGACTTCGTCTGCGCCATGTTCTCCTGCGACAGGTCGCACATGGCGACGTGCGCGCCGGCGTCGACCAGCTGCCGCGCGAGCTCGCGCCCCATTCCCGTTCCGCCACCGGTGATGACGGCGATCTTGCCTTCGAAGCTCTTCATGGGGCGCAGTCTATCGCGTGCGACGGGGCGCTTGCTGGCGCCACCCGCCGGCGGATACGCTGCCGGGAACCCAACGAGGAGAGAGCGCCATGGCCGACTTGAACGCGGAAACCATGCAGAAGCTCGTCGCGCAGATGATGGGCGCGCAGCCGCCCAGCGACGTCCCGGGCCTGCGCAAGATGCTCGACCAGTTCTCGGTGCTCTTGAACAGCGACCCGCCGCAGGTGGGCGCGATTCACGAGAACGTCTTGCTGCGCGAGCTGGACGGCGCGCGCGTGACCGCCGACGTGCTCGTGCCCGCCACGCAGGGTCCCCACCCGGTGCTGGTGTATCTGCACGGCGGCGGCTGGGTCGCGGGCAGCCCGCGCTCGCACCGCAAGCTGGGCCTGCGCTTCGCCGAGGCCGGCTATCTCGTGGTGAACGTGGACTACCGGCTGTCGCCCGAGGCGCCGTTCCCCGGCCCGTTCGACGACTCCGTATTCGCGGTGCGCTGGGCGGCCGAGAACGCGGCGCGCTGGGGCGGTGACCCGGAGCGGCTCGCGATCGGCGGTGACTCGGCGGGCGGGAACCTCTCGGCCGCGGTCGCCGCGCACCTGGCCGACGACCCGAGCGCGCCCAAGCTGCGCGCGGCGCTCCTGATCTACGGCGCCTTCGACTTCGTGGCGCTGGGCAAGATGGAGAGCCCCGACCAGCCGGGGGCCGACCCCGAAGCCGCGCGCGCGCTGCGCGATGCCATGATCGCCGCGTACGTGGGCGAGAACCCGCCCGAGTCACGGCTGCGCGATCCGCGAGTCTCTCCGGTGTACGGCGCGGCGAAGCTGCCGCCGTCGATCCTGATCTGCGGCACGGCCGACCCGCTGCTCGAGCACCAGAAGGCAGTCGTGGCCGAGCTCGCGCGCGCGGGCGTGCCGCACGAGAACGTGGTGCTCGACGGCATGCCGCATGGCTTCGTGCAGATGGAGTTCCTGCCGCAGGCCATGGAGTCGATCCGCCGCATGATCGCCTTCCTCGGCAAGTATCTCGACTAGGGGTCGACCTCGCCCGCGCGCCGCGCGCGGTCGTATTCCAGGAAGAACTCGTCGAGCTGCGGCGGCGCGACCTTCGTGCCCGCGAGCATCGCGTGCGCTTGGCCGCGGTGGTGGATCTGGTGCACGAACAGGTGCGCCAGCACCGCGGGCACGGGCTCGCTCGTGAGTCCCTCGTCGCCGCGGTCGAGAGTGACCTCGCGCGCCAGGACGCCCGGGTCCAGCGCGTCGCAGTAGCGGATCAGCCTCAGGTCGGCCTCGCGCTGCGCCGGCGCGAGCTGGGCCATGCGCGGGAACGGGATCTCCTGGCTCTGGGTCTCGAGCCCGCGCCCCGCCCCTTCGAGACCGTCGATGTAGTACCAGTCGACGACCAGGATGTGGTTCAGCGTGGCCTGCAGCGTGGGGAAGAAGCTGGTGCGCGGAGCCTCGAACTGGGCCTGGGAGAGTCGGGCGCAGGCCGCGTGCAGGCGCTTGTTCGACCAGGCGTTGTTGCGGGCCATCTCGGCGAAGTGAGCCGCCAGGTTCATGCCGTGCAGGATGCCAGACGCCCCGCCGTGCGAAAATCTCGGACATGCGCTGGAGCCCGAGCGAAGAACAGGACGAGCTGCGCCGCACCGTGCGCCGCTTCCTGGAAGAGAAATCTCCCGTCAGCGAGGTGCGTCGGCTGATGGAGACGCCCGAGGGCTACGAGCCCGGAGTCTGGAAGCAGCTCGGTCAGGAGCTCGGATTGCCCGGCGTGCACATTCCCGAAGCCTACGGCGGCCAGGGCCTGGGCTTCGCCGAGCTCGCGATCGCGCTCGAAGAGATGGGGCGCGCGCTGTTGTGCGCGCCGTTCTTCTCGTCCGTGGTGCTGGCCGCGAACGCGATCATGAACGCGGGAAGCGAAGCCGAGAAACAGGCACTCTTGCCCGGAATCGCTTCGGGCGAGACGATCGCGACCCTGGCGGTGGCCGAGCCGAGCGGGCGCTGGGACCTGGACGGGATCCGGCTCGAGGCGCGGCGCGACGGCGGCGGCTACACGCTGCACGGCGAGAAGTCGTTCGTGACCGACGGGCAGAGCGCGAGCCGGATCCTGGTCGCGGCGCGGCGACCGGGCACCGACGGGCGCGAGGGCGTCGGCCTGTTCCACCTGCGCGGTGACTCGCCGGGGCTCGAGCGCCGGCCGCTCACGGTGGCGGATCCCACCCGCAAGCTGGCACGCCTGCGCTTCGAGGGCGCGCGCGCCGAGTCACTGGGCGAGGTCGGCAAGGCGGCCGACGCGCTCGAGAAGACGCTGGCCCAGGCCGCGGCACTGCTCGCGAACGAGATGGTGGGCGGCGCGCAGAAGCTTGTCGACATGACCGTCGAGTACGCGAAGACGCGCGTGCAGTTCGGGCGCCCGATCGGCTCGTTCCAGGCGATCAAGCACAAGTGCGCCGACATGCTGCTCGCGCTCGAGCTCGCGCGCTCGTCGGCGTACTACGCCGCCGGCTGCGCCGACGAGTCATCGGACGAGCTGCCCGCGGCCGCGTCGCTGGCCAAGGCGCAGGGCTCCGACGCGTACCTGCAGATCGCCGCGGAGTCGATCCAGATCCACGGCGGGCTCGGCTTCACCTGGGAGCAGGACGTGCACCTGTACTACAAGCGCGCCAAGGCGAGTGAGTCGTTCCTGGGGAACCCCACCTTTCACCGCGAGCTGCTGGTGCAGCGGCTCGGGATCTGAGGAGCCGAGATGGACGCCGACAGCGTGCGCCGCGAAGCTCGCGCCTGGCTGGAAGCGAACTGGAGTCCCGAGCAGTCACTCCTGGAATGGCGCAACAAGCTGGCCGATTCGGGTTGGGGCTGCCCGACCTGGCCGCAAGAGTGGTACGGGCGCGGCCTGCCGGTGGCGCTGGGCGACGCGGTGCAGGAGGAGTTCGACCGGATCGGCGCGGTGGGCACGCCGGGCGGCGGCGGCATGACTCTGGCCGCGCCCACGATCCTGGAGCACGGCTCCGACGACCTGAAGCGGCGGCTGCTGCGCAACATCGTGACGGGCGAAGACACCTGGTGCCAGCTGTTCAGCGAGCCGGGCTCGGGCTCCGATCTCGCGGGACTCACGACGCGCGCCGAGCTCTCGCCCGACGGCGACGAGTTCGTGGTGAACGGCCAGAAGCTGTGGACCACGAGCGCGCACCACGCGAAGTACGGCATGCTGCTCGCGCGCACGAACTGGGACGTGCCCAAGCACCGCGGCATCACCTACTTCGCGATCGAGATGCACCAGCCGGGCGTGGTGGTGAAGCCGCTCAAGCAGATGAACGGCCACGCCTCGTTCAACGAGGTGTTCCTGAACGACGCGCGCGTGCCCGCCGCGAACACGATCGGCGACGTGGGGAACGGCTGGACGGTGGCGCTGGCGACGCTCGCGCACGAGCGCCGCTCGTTCGACGTGATGCAGCGCGCCGCGCGCACCAGCCGCGGCAAGGGCCGCGCCTACGAGGAGCAGCGCGCCGAGACCGCGCAGATCATGGCGCCCTACACCTGGTATCCGCAGCGCGCGGGCCGCGCCGACCTGATCGTCGAGCGCGCGCAAGCCACCGGGAAGAACCGCGACCCGGTGGTGAGACAGGAGATCGCGAAGCTCCTGTCACTCGCGCGCGCCACGGAGTGGACCGCCAAGCGCGCCCGCGCCGCGCGCATGGCCGGCCGGCCGCCCGGACCGGAGGGGTCGCTCGGGAAGCTCTACGCGAGTGAGATCGCGCGGGCCTGCAACCGCGTGCACACGCTGATCCACGGCACGGACGCCATGCTCTCCGGCGCCGACAGCCCGGTCGAGGGAGTCATCGCCGAGATCCTGGTCTCGACCCCCGCGGTCTCGATCGCCGGCGGCACCGACGAGATCCAGCGCAACATCGTCTCAGAGCGGGTGCTGGGCCTGCCGAAGGAGCCCGACCTGGTGTCGCAGAAGCCCTTCCGCGACGTGCCCCGGAACGCGCGGTGAGCACGCTCCTTCTGACTCACGGCTACACGGGCAGCGCCCGTGACTGGGCGAAGGTGGTGGGTCCGCTGTCGCAGAAACACGCCGTCATCACCTGGAACATCCTGGGCCACGGCGCCGCCGAGTCACCGGATGATCCGGCCGCGTACTCCGTGCCTCGTACGATCGCGCAGATGCTGCGGCTGATCGACGCGGCGAGCCTCGAGCGGGCCGTGCTGGTGGGTCACTCGCTGGGCGGCTTCCTGTCGCTCGAGTTCCTGCTCGCCCACCCCGAGCGAGTGGCGGCCCTCGTGCTCGTCGACACCGGGCCCGGTTACCGCAAGGACGAGCCGCGCGCCGGCTGGAACCGCCTGGCCGATCGCCGGGCCCAGGAGTTCGAAGCCAAGGGCGGAAGATTCCTGGGCCTGGCCCACGCGGCGCGCGGGATCCTGAAGCAGCACGACGCGCGCGTCATCGACTCGCTGCCCTCGATCCGAGTTCCCACGCTCGTGATCGTGGGCGAGAAGGACGAGGTCTTCCTCGGCGGCTCGCGCTACATGGCCGAGAAGATCCCGGGCGCGGAGCTCGTCGTGATTCCCGGCGCCGGTCACTCCCCGCAGGAGACGCATCCGGCCGAGTTCTTGCGCGCGCTGGAGAGCTTTCTCGGGTGAGACTCCTGCCCGCCGCAATCGCGCTGGCGAGCCTTTGCGCATGCTCTGTCCTCTTCGACGCCGCCACCTCGATCGCCGACGACATCGAGACCGGCGCAAAGCAGCTCAAGAGCTCCTCCGACTCCGAGCTCACCATCGTCCACACACCGAAGGCGAGCCGCAGCGACTGCGCCGATGCCTACCGGGTGCAATTCAGCCGCGACTCCCTGATCGCCGTCTGGTGCTACGCGCCCGGCGACCCGACCAAGGTCGTCTCGAGCCACACCACGACCTATCACCTGAACTGGGTCGACGTGCCCGAGACCACGATCGTCGACAAGAAGAAGGGCGAGCCGCTCTCGATCGAGCTCGTCAAAGGCGCGGACAAGCCGATCGTGAAGCGCGTGTTCTGAGTCAGGGAGCGGGGCGTCGGTTCGTCATCGAGAAGGGTCTCCTCGCCCGCGGAGCAGTTCCTGCGCGCACGCGTCAGGCGCGACGATCCCAGCCGGGGCGCTGCGCGCGGTGCCGGAGCCACAGGCCCCAGCCGACGGCGGTCGCGCCTCCGCCGGAAAAGCCGTAGATCAGCCACGAGAGCGCTCTCCGGTTGCTCATGTACGCGGCGATGCCGGCCGAGGGCGCGATGGTGAGGCTGCCGGCCTCCAGGCCGTAGATGCGGGGATCTCCCTCGCGGAGCCACAACGTGATCCCATGACTCGACTTGAGCGCGTGAGCGAGATCGCCGTCGGTCGTGCCGGGCCTCCAGAAGCGCGGAAGGGCGTTATACCGCTCGTCGCCAGACGCGATCGTGAGGTCGTCGGGCGTGATCCTGAAGCGGATCTTCTCCAATCGAACGCGAGAGAGGTCGGCTTCGGTGACAGCCGGAAAATAGTGGATGTAGGCGTAGAGCAGGCCGAGCACGATTGGGATGCACGCGGCTCCGCCGATCAAGTTCGCTCCCGATTTTCCGAAGCGTTTTTCGAGAGAGCGAGAGATCACACCTGCCAATCGACCTGACTTGCCGGAGTCATGGCACCATTATGTCATGGCGTCAGGCTCCGTGAGCATACGTCGAGGCGTACGCGGCGGAGGCCGGCGCGAACACCACCACGGCCACTTCGCCGTCTCGACGTATCTCTGCATTGGCTCTATCTCAAGCCCGGTAGCTATCGGCGCCCCAAGACTGACTCGACTTCGCGAGGCTGGCCGCTCTTGCTCTATCCAGCGGTCAGTTTGATTGCGAGCTATTCCGTCTTGATCTTGACGCGAAAGCACTGACCGCTCCGTCGCTACTTCGCCCGCTCGATGTAGCGCCCTCGGCGGCGAGGTGTCGACGGGGCGAGATGTCAGTCGCGTGAGCCTTTGTCCTTCGATCTGTTGCTCATAACGATATCAGCACTCTCGATCCGTCCCCATTTCTCGTACACGGCCACGATCGCCGTGGAGTGATTGCTGAACCGAACGGAGTATTCGTAGTTGTTGGGCGGGTCGTACTCGCGATCTACTATCTCGAACTGAGACGTCAGGTACGGCCGGGCATATTTTTCCGTGCCGGCAACTTCTTTCAGCATGTACTGACGATGAAAATCTGAGTCTTCGATGATGGAATTCACGAACTTGTAGACAAAGTCTCGCCGTCTCAGCTCTCCTTCACGGGAGTCGCACGCCGAGCTGAGAATGGCGCTTGCGGCACAAGCGAGCACGAGATATCGAGCTTTCTTACCCACCCGGTCGTCAGAGCTCGCGCCTACTTCGCCCGCTCGATATATCTCCCCTCCGCCGGATCCACGCGCAGCTTCTCGCCGGCCTCGATGAACGGCGGCACCTGGATGGTGACTCCGTTCTCGAGCACGGCGGGCTTCGAGGATTTGGCGGCGGTCTGGCCCTTTACGACGGGCTCGGCGGAGCGGACTTTGATCTCGACGACTTTGGGGAGAGTGACTCCGATCGGGATGCCGTCGAGCAGCTCGACGGTGCAGCGCATGTTTTCGGAGAGCCAGGGCTTGGCGTCGCCGAGCACGGTGTCGGGAATCGTGGTCTGCTCGTAGCTCTCGATGTCCATGAACACGGCGCCCTCGCCGTCGACGTAGAGGTAGTCCATGTCCTTGGACTCGATGTCGGCTTCCTCGACCTGGTCGCCGGTCGAGAGCTTCATCTCCTTCTGGGTGCCGTCGAGGATCGAGCGGAACTTCACCTGGATGAAGGCGCGGCCCTTGCCGGGGGTGCGGATCTCGCTCTCCATGACTCGATACGGCCTGCCGTCGAGCATCACGTTCATGCCGCGTCGCAACTCATTTGCCTGCATCGCGCAACCTCGCGAGTAATCGCTCCCAGATGTTTCCGAAGCCGCCGTTGGACATGACCAGCGCCACGTCCTTGCCGGTGCGGTGGCGGACGAGATGCTCGATGATCTCGTCGACCTCCGCGAGATACTGCGCCGTCTTGCCGGCGCGGCGGATGCGGTCGACCACGAAGTCGGGCCGCATGCGCTCCTCTTCCTTCAACGCCTCGGCCTTGAACACGCCGGCCAGGATCACCTCGTCGGCCGCGGCCAGCGCGTCGGCGAAGTCGGTCTCGAAGAAGCGGCGGCGGCTGGTGTTGGTGCGCGGCTCGAAGATCGCGAACAGGCGGCGCTCGGGATAGCGCGCGCGGATCGCGGCGATCGTCTCGCGCACGGCGGTCGGGTGGTGCGCGAAGTCGTCGATCACGGCCATGCCGGCGGCCTCGCCGCGCAGCTCCTGGCGGCGCTTCACGCCCTTGAAGCTGGCCATGGCGGCGGCCGCGCGCTCGGGAGTGACTCCCAGGCTGGCGCAGACCGCGATCGCGCCCAGCACGTTCTCGACGTTGTGGCGGCCGAACAGCGGCATGCGCACGCGTGCCGCGCGCTGGTCGCGCTTCCAGACCGTGAACTGCGTGCCCTCGGCGTCGAACGCGATGTCGGAGACGCGCCAGACCGCGCCGTCGCGGAAGCCGTAGCCTTCGACGGGCGCCTTGGCGCCCTCGAGCACCACGCGCACGGTCTCGGCGTCGGTGGCGGCGATGATCTTCCCGTCGGCGGGGATCTGACTCACCAGCTCGCGAAAGGCGTCCTGGATCTGGCCGAGCGACTGGTAGATGTCGGCGTGGTCGAACTCGATCGACGTGATCAGCGCCGTGCGCGCGTCGTAGTGCAGGAACTTGGGCGTCTTGTCGAAGAAGGCCGAGTCGTACTCATCGCCCTCGATCACGAACTCGGGGCCCTCGCCCAGCCGGAAGCTGCCGCCGAAGTTCTCGAACACGCCGCCGATCAGCGCCGAGGGATCGCGGCCCGCGTGAGTCAGCATCCACGCGACCAGGCTCGTGGTGGTGGTCTTGCCGTGCGTGCCGGTCACCACCACCGAATGCTTGCCGCGGATGAAGAAGTGCTCGACCGCGTCGCAGAACGA